>CAMDMZ010000041.1 GCA_945902805.1 Propionivibrio dicarboxylicus
TGCGTGGTCCGGATTACTACCACTGATGTATCACTCAAGGACCCTCGCCCATGCTGAACCATCCGACCGTCGATAAACTTCACCAGCTACGCCTCACCGGCATGGCCCGTGCCTTGGCCAGTCAGGCCCAATCCTCCGAGAGCGGCCAATTGACGTTCGATGAACGTTTCGGCCTGATCGTCGATAGCGAGGTCGCCGAACGTGAGTCGCGGCAAAATGCCTCGCGCCTGAAACGTGCCAAGCTCAAGCACGCGGCGACACCCGAGGATGTGGACTACCGGCATCCACGTGGCCTCGACCGGGCACTATTTGCACGCTTGATCTCGGGGCAATGGGTGAAAGAGCATCAGAACGTTCTGATCTGTGGCCCAACCGGTGTCGGTAAAACATTTCTTGCCTGTGCGCTGGCCAATCAGGCGTGTCGTCAGGGGGCGTCGGTACTCTATGTGCGTTTGCCCAGATTCTTGCCGGCCCTGGCGATCAGCCGTGGCGATGGCAGTTACGTAAAAACCTTGACGCAACTCGCGCGGACTGATGTCCTTGTGATCGACGACTGGGCACTGGCGCCGCTCACCGACGAGAGCCGCCGGGACTTGCTGGAAATCTTCGATGACCGCCATGGGACCCGATCAACCATCATTACCAGTCAGCTACAGGTCAAGCATTGGCATGCCTCGATAGGCGACCCAACGCTGGCGGACGCCATTCTCGACCGACTGGTGCATCAAGCCCATACCCTGGATCTCGATGGCGAATCTCTCCGCAAATGCAAGAAACCCCAATGATCACCTTGACGCTCCCACCGAGTTTCCCACCGCTGCCGCGCTTCGCTTGCCAGACGACAATTGCTACGCAATTCATCCGCCGAAAGCCCTGCGGGCGGCAAAGCGTAAAACCGGCATATCCATGCCTGAAATTCAAATCCGCTCAACCCGCTCTGTTCCTCAGCGCTGCCCTTGAAGCACGAAAAACTTGACCCTAAAAGCATACTCAGAGTAAAACCCTACAACCCCGCGTCGCTACGCTCCGACTGTCCAGTTTGCCTGGAATGAGTGTCCAGTTTGCTTGGAATACGCAAGCCACCCCAAAAAGACAGGAAACTACACAAATCAAACCGTTGTGAACAGCCCCCTTGCAACGCCTTGATCGTGAACGACTATTTCAAGTGTTCACGACATTGGCATTCATGCGTTTGCCCTGAGCCATTGAGGCAGGTCGCCACCTCCTGCACATTGCGAATGCCAAAGAAGGCCAGTTCCTCAACCATCAGGCGCGCAACGATCTGGGTTTTACGGGCACGTTGAAACGCGGTCTTGACGGCAAGCAGTTCCTGCTGGCCCACCAAAAAGGTGAACAATCGGATCTGCAACTTGTCGAGTGCATCATGGACGTCGCGCAACCATTCGTATTCATCTTCGTCGTAGCGCTGAGCCTCATCGCAGAAGAGAATGATGTTGCCACCGCCGTTTCGAGCACAGGCCTCGCGCATCTTGGTCACCAGACGCAGGCGCTTCTTCTGGTTAGAGCCACCATCCGGATCCGGGTAGCCCACGGCCTCCAGGAGGTTGGCGAAGAACGGGCCTTCGGCATGGCGTGGCTTGTGTTCGGCCTGGGCGTGATAGGTGGTGATCTTCGGGTTGGTGTTGGTCAGCACCAGGCGCAGGTATTCGATGGCGCGCGTCTTGCCAATGCGCGAGGGTCCGTAGGCCAGGGCGCCGGTGATGTGGTAACGCAGACAGCGCGCAATCATGTCGTGAAAGCTCTGGATCGCCGGGGTGCCAATCCGGTAGTGACCCGATTCAAGCGGATGAAGGCGCAGGTCCAGTGGCCGTTTCTCTGCGGCCAGTGCGGACGTCATCAGGGCTCTCCACCTGGCGGGTGCAGCCACAGCGGCTCGCCGGCAAAGCCGCTCCCGATGCTCAGTATCTGGGGCTCCACCTTCGGCGGTACCACCGCAGGTGTCCGACGGGTTCCGACCACCGGTTGCGGTTTAACCGTTTGTGGCTTCGGGTCTATCACGGACACGACCTTCTCTGGCGCGGATGTCGGCTGCAACGGCATCATGCTGCCCGGTGCCATCGCCAGGGTCCGCACAGTGCGAGCCAAGCTGCTGGCTGCACGGCGGGAACCTTTGGCCTTGTGAATCTTGTCCTGTACGAACTGCTCGATGAAGCTTTGGCTGAGCACCGCCTGCAGTTTCTTGCGGCCTCGCAGTTTGAGAATTTCTTGCCGTAGCTTCAGGTCATGGGCGATTTCGCCCCAGGCCCCTTGCGCCTTGAGAACCCCCAGATCGGTGCCATCCGCCGCGATGGCCCGCACCGTGCGGATGTCCTGGCTGTTGTAGTAGAGCTTCACTGACTGGCCGAGAAAGCTGGCGCTGGCGGCCAGCAGGGCGTTGGTGTAACGCACGCCATGAAAGTTCACGTGGCCACGTTGGCCTTGGGCAAGATAACCGCGTACCGTGGCCTGCTGCGGTCGCTGCATCAGGCACAGGCGGCGGCGTTTGTGGTCCGGCAACCAGACCAGCAGTGTGCCGGGATCGCGCACCGAGTGTTCAATGGCTTCCAGCGGGGTACGGCCGTTGAGTCCATTATGCGGCATCGCGTTATAGGCGGCCAGCGCGGCTTCGAGCAGGTCTTCCAGTTCCGTGAGGGAGACAAAGAGCCGCAGCTTGCCCTTCGGGTCGGACAGGGCCCGACGCAAATCCTTGGGTCCGGAACCGGTGTAACCCGGAAGTCGCGATGAGAGGTTGGCGGCGACCGAGCCAAAGAAGCGTTCGATGTAGGGACGGTCGTCCGGCGTATAGGCCGGGCCAACATCGAGGTGGCAGCCGATGAATTCGGTCAGGGCATGACGTACATCCTCTGCCAGGTTGGCTTTGGCACCATCAAGCTTGAGCCATTGCCAAGTCGCATAGGCCAGCTCCGGAAGCTTCGATGAGGGAAAGCCACCTTGTGCGCCATAGCCGATTCCCGGCAGCGTGAATGTCGGCGGCCGGTGCGGTTCCAAGGTCCGTTCCAGGGTGCGGATGATGTCGTGCCGGTTGTATTCGCGGTTGAGGGAGACGTGATAGCCGAGCACCGCGCGCGAATATACGTCGATGATGACCAGCAGCCAGATTCGCTCGATCTCGAATTCCTGTTCGAATCCCAGTGGGTCACGCACCACGATCTTGAGGCGAACGTCGAGGCGATGACCGTCGAATTCGACAATGTCCAGCACCTGTTGCGGGGTCTTGGCCGGAAGTCCAGCAGAGCGGGGCAGACCCTTGAGGTGGGTTGCGCCGGCCGTTCTGGCGGCACCGCCAAAGTGCTTCAGGATTTCTGACTTGAGGGCCGTGGCCAGCGAGCGGCGCGCCAGTTGCTCGGTATTGAAAGGATAGTCGGTGGCCGTTATTCCCAGTTTCCGGCATTCGTGCAGGAAGGCCGCATGCAGGCCGGCCAGTCCTCGCAACCGCAGGCGCAGTCGTCCGTCGGTGCCGAGTTGTTCGATGCCGATCGCGCGCTCTTTGACTTTTTTCTGCAGCCATTCCTGCAAGGTCGGGTGGGCGGTTATGAGGTTGCCGAAGGCACCTGCCGCACCGCCTCGCCCTTTGAGCTTTGCCGCATCAAGTGGGGCGCTACGGGTATAGGTTTGCGTACGTTGATGCGGCAACAGACCACGGAAGCCGTAGAGGTGGCCGTCTGCATGAGATCCAAGGCAGCGGTCGAGCAATCGGTAGATCTGCTTGCGACCAATATGGCTGGTCTCCTCGATAACAACCAGAGGGGTCCCCGTCGCATAGAGTCGGACAGCCTGTTCCCGTCGGTCATAGATTTGCCGGACCGCTTTCTCGAGTCCAACGACATCAACCGTTGGCCAGTGTGTGAAGTCAATCGCACCGTAATCAGGCTGACGCCGTGTCATGGCGCGGGTTCAAATGCGGTCATGAGTGACAATCGCTCGGTACGCAGCATCGGGGCCAGCAGGATTCCAGTCGCAAGCAACCTGAATACTGCACCTCGCAGCCACATCGGATCTTCAGAACCCAGCTCACGTTCGACACGCATCAGTGACATGCTTTCCCGGATATGGCGACGAACATCCGCCAGATGCTGACGAGATACGCAATCCCGTGTCAGGGTGATGACCGGCAGCATTCGTTCCCAATTGCTTGCCCACATGCGTGTTGCCGCCAGGTCGGCGTCGACAATTCGTCGTACCGGGAGACCGTTCCATTCTGCCGGCAGCCGTGTGTCGCCCGTGTACGCCACGAAGTGGTCGCCAGACGCACTCTGTACCCACATATCAATCACCCGCTCGCGACCGTCAACGGTGAGAATCTCGGGGCGTTCGCAAAATGTCCTGATGGCAGGATCCGCTTCGAGGCCAAGCCAGAGTTCAAACGCCGCTCGAGAATAGAAACTGACCCGTCGGCCAAGCTTCGGACTATACGTCTCGATCAGGCGCGAACCTCGCGGACGGGTGGTCTTTGTCGGCTGGGTGTAACGGGGTGCGCTCATAAGCTCAGAACAATAGCGGTGACTCCGCCCTGGCAATGACTGGAGCATGTTCCTTTGTCGCTCCCTGCCCGTCGCTATCGGCACAGGACGATGGCGCTACAACGGCAAGTTTTGCTCTGCGAATGGCTCCGGGTTTCCCAAGATTCCGCGCCGGGCCCGGGTTCCGCTCACGATGTTTGCCTTTCTGCACCTGCTTCGCAAAGAACCCTGAATTCCGCCCAAAGCCACCAGATGCGAAGTGTCATCTTTACTTCGTCAAAGGCGAAGTGTCATCTTTACTTACACAGCCCGCGTAAGTAAAGATGACACTCACGCCGCTAACCTATTGATTTGCCGTAGACGGGTAGTGTCAGATTTACTTTGTTCTACGCCAGCGCCCCGATCAGGCGCCTACACTACGGACGGGGAGCAGTTTGGGGTGTCCACAACTGGAGCAGTTTGGGTGTCCATCGGGGCCCTTCAGATATGATGGAAGACTGAAACAACAATGGCGTAGCTGAAGCTACACCATTTGCGAGATGAGTGCTGCCTTAGCGGGTGTATCGGCGGTTGAATGTCAAGCCAACTAGCGCAGCCAGGCCAAAAAGTGCTATTGAACCGGGTTCGGGAACGTTGTTGAAGCTCTGAAAAACTGCGCCATGAAGACCGAAAGCAGCGTATTCCGAGGTTGGCGGCGCGGAAAAATAGAACTCGTCACTTGACGAGCCCGACGAGCCCGACGAGGGCGCGGATGATGTCCTGTCGTTACTCCAGGCGGCGCAGCGCCGGTTCTGACCTCCCGACTTCGACAGTTGGCGGCCAAAATCGGCGTTTTTTGGAAGGCACCCCACGTAACCATGCGGGTTTTCGGACGATTCCTGTAAAAGTCGTGTAGTGGCACGTCGTGCGGTTTAGGTGATATTCTTGACATGGTGCGGCCGCGTAGTAAAGTCGTGGCATGTTCCTCAAGCTCACGCGTTCCGGCCCGCGCCAATATCTGCAGTTGGTCGAAGCCTTTCGTGATGAGGCCGGCAAAGCCAAGCATCGCACCTTGGTGACCTTGGGTCGTCTCGATCAAATCACGGGTGACCTTGATTCGGTCATCTCCGGTCTGCTCAAAGTGACCGGCCGTCCTGACTTTCTCAATACCCCGTTGCCACCGGTCGAATTCGAATCGGCGCGTGCCTTGGGCAATGTCTGGGCACTGAATGAACTGTGGGAAACCTTGGGCTTTGGCGAACTGCGCCGGGTGTTTCGTAAAACACGACACACCATCGATGTTGAAGCATTGATTCGCGTCATGGTCTTCAATCGACTGTGTGATCCGGAATCCAAACTCGGTGTGTTGCGCTGGCTGGAGACGGTGGCGATGCCCGGCATTGACGTCAGTTCGATCACTCATCAGCAACTGCTGCGCAGCATGGATGCGCTGATGGACCATCAGGCCGATGTCGATCAGGTTGTCGCCGGCTTGCTGCGCCCCCTGATCGACCACGAACTGTCCGTCGTCTTCTATGACATGACGACAATACGGGCCGATGGACTGAGCGACCAGGATGGGGATGTCCGCCAGTTCGGGATGGCGAAGGAAGGGCAGATTGCCCGCCAGGTCATGCTGGGTGTGGTGCAGACCGGCGATGGGCTGCCGATTTACCATGAGGTGTTTGCCGGCAGCACCGCGGAGTCGCCCACCTTGCTGCCGACCTTGAAGACGGTGCTGGAACGCTTTCCGTCGATTCGTCGGGTGGTGCTGGTGGCGGACCGAGGGTTGTTGTCCTTGGACAACCTGGATGCCCTGGCCGAGATTCGTCTGGACAGTGGTGAGCCGCTGGAGTTTGTGCTGGCGGTGCCAGGGCGGCGTTACAGCGAGTTCAGTGAACTTCTGCGTCCGTTCCATGAGCAGCAGTGCGCCAAGGTCGAGGAAGAGATAGTGGGCGAATTGGTGTGGCGGGAACTGCGTCTGGTCGTTGCACACAGCCCCCAGGTGGCCACCGAGACTCAAGCATTGCGCCGGGAGAGAATTCATGCGCTGGAAGCACAAGCCGCGGCGTGGGTTGGAAAGCTCGACGCGCAAGATGCCGGCGTTAAAGCACGGGGTAAGAAGCTCTCCGACAGTGGCGCAAAGGCACGGCTGTATCACGCGGTCAAAGACCAGCGTCTGGCGCATATCGTGCGCGTGGATCTGAGGAACGAGTTGTTCGCCTACGACATTGATCACGACGCACTGGCGCTGGCGGAACTGATGGATGGCAAGTTGTTGCTGGTGACCAATTGCAAGGATCTGTCGCCTCAAGGTATCGTCGATCGCTACAAATCGCTGGTAGACATCGAGCGTGGCTTTCGGGTGTTGAAATCCGAGATCGAGATTGGCCCGGTGTTTCACCGTTTGCCCGAACGTATCAAGGCGCACGCCAGCCTCTGCTTCATCGCCTTGATCCTCTACAGGGTGATGCGGCAACGGCTCAAGGCGGCCGACAGTGATCTGTCGCCGGAGCGGGCGTTGGAGCACTTGCAGCGGCTTCAGCATCATCAAATTCGCATCGACTCGTCAGCACACCCCATCACGGGAATCTCGCGTCTTTCCGAGACACACAACCGCGTATTTGCCGCACTGAATTTGAAAAAACCAGAAAAACCACAGCAACTTTCTCTTCTGTAGTACACGTCTTTGAACCGAGGTTCATAACAATCAACTACTTGCGCGTTTAACTATCGAACTCGGGGGCGCCCTGCTCTATCCGGTCAGCAGATTTTTGAAGGCAGTGCCGCTTACCTCAGCAAAGGCATCGTGAGCAGACGCAGCATCAGGCGCACCTGTTTTGACCACATAAGCTCAGTAAGGTTTCTGTCACTATTGACGGGGCGAGGAGGGAGGACGGAGATATATGTCGATGGTTATCCGCCCAATTTTAGTGCTCGTCGCGATGCCGCAGCCCGTGCATTAAATTTTGTGCGATCTGCTTCGCTGACCTCACCTCCACGTAGCCTAAGCGCACCTTCATACACTTCAATGAGATCTGGACCTAGTTGATATTGAAGCTGTAAATCTCTATTTAGCGCAGGTTCAAGGGCTCGCAAAATTTCAAGCGCCTCGGCTGGCTTTAGACGACACGACAATAGAGCTCGCAGCGATTGGTAATCATTCTGTCGTAGTGAAATCTCAACTATTCGAGAAAATGACGGAATCGGAACGTCTGTTCCCTTTGCGATAGTGCGGAGAAGGTATGTCGCGCCGATCTGTCTTTCTTCTCTTGCGTCTGCTTCTATTAAGAGGAGTCCAAGTCGCTGCTCCAATTCATTTAACAACTGCTTGTCGCTCGTATTGCGTACGGCTTCCTCCATCAGCTGTCGACCAACTGAACGTTTTCCCTTAAGAAATTCTAGTTGCCCACAAAGAAATGCTAGCCACGGTCCTTGTCCATCATTGCTAACATCTTCAGTGTGCTTAAGTAGTCGCTCTGCTTCCTCTAAATCGCCTTCGGATAATTTTCGTTTAATAGCAGTTAGCAAAAGCTCTACTCGTCTCGCTGAACCTATACCGGCAAGCAATGGGTTGGCGTCGCCGAGTGCCTTTGCAAGACGAGCTTCTACTGTTGCTTCGATACTTCTGTCCTCTCTAAGCTTGGTCGCGAGGAAGTCTCTCGTCAATGGCAACATCCGAGGCATTTGCTCTGAGTTAGCGTTAGTTGCTAATGCAATTCCCCGATCTTTAAGTTCATGGAGCGCTTCAACGATTTCCTGCTCTGTCGAATCAAGGGCAATTGAGAGTACTGGAAGGGTCCAGGATTCATCAAGATAGGGATAAAGGAGTCCAACTTGCCTTGCCAAAGTTGGTAGCTGGTCATACATCGTCTTAAAGCAATAGGACAGGAACTCCTTCTTTTCTGCGGGACAACCGTCAAAAATCCTCTCCGCTGCAACTAGGGACTGACTTTTTGCTGCTATTGATGCCGCCCATTTGATGGCTAATGGTAGGAGCCCAGTTGCCTCAAGAATTCGCTTGATGGTGCTTGTATCAGTAAATTTTCGTGAAAATCCTTGACGTTGCAATTCATGTTCGAATAGATCGCGCGCCTCTGAGTCGGTCATTTCTGGGATCGACACCGAAACGGCACCTAGACCCCGGTCAATACGACTTGTTACTATTGTCTTTACTGGGTCCGGCACCTCCCGAGATAAGAACTTCAAAATCTGTTCGTCGTGCACGTCCTCAATATTGTCTACCAATATGAGTCCAGGAAGTCCCCGCATTGCTGAGACGATGTCCGATCTTAGATCGTCAATTCCTTGATTGGGTTCGACTCCAATTACTGATGCTATTTCCCGTAGGAATTCGGTAATGCCGGAGAAGCCTGCAATTCGGGTAGCAACATGTCCTTGCCAAACCCGACTCTTGGCAGACATTGAAATGATGAATTGGTATTCACGAGATTCATAGAGTTGCCGGGTTAGTTCGATTGCAATTGCTGATTTCCCCACACCACCTAATCCGTCAAATGAAACTATTGGGTGACGCAAACTAAGGGCTTCTCGTACATCATCTAAGACAGACTGCCGGCCAACGAACCGGTCACAATGATGAGCAAGCAATCTGAAGTATGGTTCGTCTACGTCGAACGCGTAAGCAGATTGAAGCGATGCATCAACGTCAGCAAATAAGGCACAAAGGTCAACAGGGTCTAAGCAAGTTTTGAATTCATCGTTTACGCGCAGGTAGAAGCTGTTTTTCTTAACCTCAGTCTTTCCTTTCGCATCCTGCGGGCCATCCCGTTGAATTGCCACCGGCAAACCGATCCGCTTGGGAACGAATACAAACCATAATGTTTTCCCACCTTTGAGGTCAATCGAGTCCTGGAAGACTGTCACCCGAGGGCCGACGTAAGGTCTGAGTTTGTCGTTTACCTGCTTTGAATCCAACAACTGATTGGCCGATATTCCGCGAACAATAAAGTCATCGGAAATGCCATAGATAATTGCTCCGCCTTTGTTATTGTGAAACCCAAGAACTCGCTTTGCGAGCTTGGCAACATCTTCGGGACTGGAAACATCAATGGTTTCCTTATAGTCCCAATATTCGGTCTCATTTTTGTTCTTCGCTCTCATCTTGTCTCGCGTGAGAAGATGATTGATGAAATCGGGGTTCATCGCTCCTGTGCGAAGAGAGCTATTGATTGCTGCGGCTAGGCTCATGGCAATATTTCCCTTATTCGGACTTGACCCATTCGCCGAAAGTTCTGGTTATTGTGATCACTGCATTCATGTACTGGTACAACTAAGAAAGCAGATGAACTGGGTATTGAATACTTTGTTGCATATAAGAGTTTCCATCACTAGCCAAGTGGTAAGAGCAGTTAGGCGGACTTTGATCGCGTCGTTCGTTCTCGAAGCAGGCCGATCTCTCGAATAAAACTCCGCCTGTCCTCGTCCGGAAGCTCAAGGATAAAAGCGCACTTATTTCCCAACCCGTTGAAAGATGCCCCAACAACAAATGCGCGTGTTGAGTCGACGATCCATACTCGGTCGTGTAACTCATCAGTTTTGCGACAGGTCAATTTAATCCCACGATCCTGACATAGTTTGGTAAAGCCTGTTGCAACGTCAGCATCTCGTTTTCTTGGTTTGACATATAACTCGATAGCCTTAACAGTCTTCGGGATGACTGTTTCAATTCCGGCTAAGTACTCTACTTTTGCACTCTTGCTGTTAGATAGCAAGAAATATGGATCACAGATAACAAGGTGCTTGGCTCCAGACAAATCGTTTCGCATGTTATCGATTGCTTCTGTTCGTGCTCCCTTTCCAACTCCAGTCATCAGCTGCAGGGTGTTGTTGCCGCCTTCACTCGGCATCCGACATGAAAGAGCGGGACGCTCCAAGAGAGTATTAATTTTTTGGTCCAATCGGCGAAGATCGTATTCAACCCTTTCGTTACAGATTGAGTAGCGAGACCATTCTCTGAGGATCCTCCGTTGGGCCTCGAGATCGCCATCGCTGCGCTCAAGTACGGTGAGTTGCTCTTTCAGGTACTGGATCAGAAGTTCTTTGCGTGACATAGGCTGTATATGTAATCGACTCAACTTAAAATTGAGCGGTCTTCGCAGTTTAGTTCGTGACCGGGCTATCTCGCTGTCACGCAGTTAATTTTCGCCATGAATTGGGGCGTGACTGTCGTAGCGGGATCGCGGAACTTTGTTTTGACAACGGCTAGCGCCTCAACGATCTTCTGAATGGATCCCTCTGACAAGTCGGTCGTGAAGGGAACGGAAAGCGTTATGTCGCTTGCGTCCATTCCGATAATGTCAGCGCTGATCGTTCCGGTAGTACGTCCGGCCTTTGCGCTGGCGGCAATTGCGAAAAGACTTCCTCCCAGACTACCCTCAGACGTCTCCAATTCAATTAGTAGTCGCATGCCTGCACCGACTCTTCCATAGGCTAATGTTTGACCACCGTTGTCGAAAATCTCCTCGGATCGATACTTCATAAAGTCTATGGTGATATGTTCTTTGTGCATACTGGCGCCAAAGAGGCCACCAGCGTTTCCTGAGGCATTATCTATTCGCGTTGTGACTTGCGTCGCGATGTTCGGCAATAGCTTGTTTATGGCATCCGCTGTGTTTGGCCACGCCAAGGTGGTTTTTACCGGCTTCGCCTTTGTCATGTCGATGACCGTGTAATTAGGGGCAGAAAAAGCCGGCCAAGGAACATACTCGAGTTTCCCGTCGCAAGCCATGGGTGACTGCCCCCACGATTTTGCGTCCGTTCCGTCCATCACTGTCTGCGGACGGACATCAAGCGAATTTACCGGGATTGAGGAAGAAACATTCCCTGGCCCAGATTCTTGAGCCAAGGCGCATCCCGCATACAAAGAAAAGGTGACTTGCGCACAGAATGCGATGGTTGATGATCTCATGAGGCTACTCCTGTGTGGTAATCAACAACTGAGCTATTAATAGCCCGTATCCGCTCAACCCACCCACTTCGACATACTTTTGAGTAAGCGATCATACCTATCGACAGATGGTGAAGACTTGCCTCGGGTGATTCCGGAAAGACGACAGCTTTGTTTGCGATGCCCTCTACGGTATCAATCGGTGGTCGTAATCCCATCGGCGAATCTTGGTAGCTGTGATCCCCGACGCATCTGGGTGGCTGGGGTTGATGAGGAGGTTCCCTTCCTCGGGAACAATAATCGACGGGACCTCCATGATGCAACTTGCCCCGCCCTTTACCCAGTGGTCTCCCACATCAAGGCTAACCTTACCAGTCGGAATCGCATCCCATCCTATTGGGGCAGTATTGTTTGTTAGCTGCTGTCGCTTTGCCCAGATGTTGTCCGGAATATCGATTCTTACCAAGTAACGGTTAAGCGGCAGTCTTCCTGCCCCTAAATGCACAATGGTTTCGAGGCAGGTGAGCGCCCGGCTCGTTGCTGCATAGATTACCGCCACACCCGCTCTATTCCAGCGCCCCCCAGTGATCTTGGCCCCCGTTCCGCTAAGATCGTCTGCGGTGTAATCGGGTGTCTCCGTGCCAATGCGCCACGCAACGATCATGCGTAGGCACCTGACTGCATTTGTGCAAGCACTGCTGACACAAGCGTTTGTCCCTCGATAGTATCCATAAACTCCGCTGGCTTGGCGTGATTAAGGGCGGGGTTCGGTTCCTCGAGCCATTCCGCGACCCAGTGTGCCGCATTGAAGTCTTCTTGACTACCTGATTCGGCGACCATCACCTCCACTTGACCGATCAGTTTCTGTAGCCCAATGACTCGCTCTGAATAGTCGATGGGTAGCGGTTCATCGCTCTTAATACGCCGGTTGACAGTGGCGCGAATGAATCTAAGTAGATGGTAGAACTTCTCTTTGGTGATGCCCATTTCATCGCTGATAACAACGACATCATGGGCTGGTACGCCTTTACGGATCAGGCTGATTCGCTCGTTCTGTGTTGCCTGAAACAGGCATGCATACTGACTGGGTGCTGATGGTGTAATCGCCTTCCTGCTGAGCGTGATTTTCCGTGACGCCACGGGTGGTGTAAAAGGCATTTGCGTCAGCGTCTCCTTTAGTATCTGCTGCGAGAACGTGCTTGGAGTGCCCTTTGCTTTCGGTCTCCCTCCGCCGCTAATTTGTCCTCCACGGCTTTTGGTAATGCGGAAGGGTTTGGTGGTGCTTGCGGTTGTCATGTATCTCCTTTGCACTGTTTGATGGGCTCATTTGCGCAATATACGCTCAACTCAGTCCATCGCTGATCGTGTACTGGTTGTCGATCTAGCCGCTGTCGTTGCGATATAACACGCCATGGGGTGATCTATAAGACTCGTTGCTCTCCCGAGGTAATAATTTCGTGCTTCCACAAGGGAACATCTCGCTCGACCGTGTCCCTGTTTTGGCGTCTCAACGCTCCCTTAAGCTCTCATCCTTGTACTGCAGCAGTGGTGCCAGGAAATACTCGATCACTCGGCGCTGGGCCGTTTTGGCTTCCACCGTGACGGCCATTCCCGGAGACAAGCTGACCGTCTTATTCTCCAGGCGGATCGTTGATCGCTCCAGACTCACCCGTGCCGGGAACACCAGTCCCCGTTTCTCGTCGTTGACAGCATCACTGGAAACATGGGTGATGGTGGCGGCGATCGTGCCGTATTTGGTAAATGGAAACGTTTCAACTTTCACCACCGCGTCCTGACCCGGATTGACGAAACCGATATCCTTGTTTTCGATATACGCCTCGACTTCAATCGGATTGTCACGCGGCACGATCATCATCAGCGGTTGTGCCGGCGTTACCACGCCACCCACGGTATGTACCGCTAATTGCTGCACGGTACCATCCACCGGAGCGGTGAGGGTCATCAGTTTGCCCCGTGAATCCGCTTTAATCAGTTCCTGCCCAAACGTACTGGATTTCTGTTCCGCCTCATTCAAACTGTCCAGTGCCAGGCGCCGGGTTTCGGCGATGAGGGCGGTGCGCTGATTGCGGCCTTCCAATATCCCGGCCGCGAGTTCCTTCAAACGACTGCGTTGTCGGGCCAGATCGCCTTCCTGCTCGATACGGACCTGCTCGCGTTCGAGGTAACCATGGCGCGAGATAAAGTTCTTCTCGACCAAACCTTTCAAATCCTGGGCCCGTTGCCGCGCAATCGGTGACGTCTGCTCGAGTGTCTTCACCATTTCCTCGGTGGATGCCAGCTCTGCCTCGCGCTTGGCGATATCCGCATCAATGCGAGCCAGCTTGGCCTGGTACTCGGCATACACCCCCTCCAGATTGCGCTGATCCTGCTGCAAACGACGAGCATCGATTGTTGGAATCTGCCCAAGGACGGGTGTCCGCCGAGTATCGACCGCCGCCAGCATCGCCTTCGCCCGGGCCCCCTGTAGTTGCGCACTCACCAGATCATGACCCACTCGGGCACTATCAGCGACGGCATTCGTTGCATCCAGCTCAATCAGGACATCCCCGGCACGTACCTGCTGGCCATCGCTTACCAGAATCGCCTTCACTGTGGCGGTCTCGAATGGCTGAATCATCTTGGTACGATCATTGGGCACAATCTTGCCATGGGCAATCGCCACCACATCCATATAGCCAAACACCGCCCAAAGCACCGCAATCACCGCAAAACCCATAATCAAGGCAATGACGACCCGGGGCGCGGGCGATACCGGCGTTTCCTGGAGTTCCAAGGCGGCCGGGAGAAACTGGGCCTCATGCGTCAAACGAGGACGCGTATCCATCGACTTCCGCTCCGACCAGGCAAAGCGGAATGCCGCACCATACCTTTTTAGCAGATCAGTTAGCGCCTGGAGGCGCAAGGAGCTTGCGTGACTCATCGACCTTACCCCTGTTGCATCCGATGCAGGCGGGAGTAATGGCCCGCTCCATGGCTCAGCAACTCACTGTGACTGCCCTGTTCGACGATTTGTCCTCGATCGATAACAACGATGCGATGGGCGTCGCGCACGGCAGAAAGCCGATGGGCAATGATGATTACCGTCCTTCCGGCGCAGATCGCCTTCATATTGTTCTGGATGACGCGCTCCGACTCATAGTCCAGCGCACTCGTCGCCTCGTCGAAGATCAAAATGCGCGGATTGCCAATCAGGGCGCGGGCGATGGCAATGCGTTGGCGTTGCCCCCCGGAAAGCGTAGCGCCATGTTCGCCGACTTTGGTGTCGTAGCCTTCGGGAAGATCCAGGATGAACTCATGGGCGCCGGCAAGGCGCGCGGCGCCAATCACGGCTTCCATAGGGATACCGGGATCGGCTAGGGCAATATTCTCGCGGATGCTGCGGTTGAACAACATGTTCTCCTGCAGCACCACCCCGATTTGACGCCGCAGGCTGGCACTATCGACCATGGCCAAGTCGATCCCATCCACCAGTATCCGCCCCTGTTCCGGGACATAGAGTCGCTGCACCAGTTTGGCCAAGGTGCTCTTCCCGGAACCGGATCGCCCGACGATCCCAATCACCTGTCCGGGCTCTATCGTCAACTGGATGCTACGGATGACTTCCGGTCCATCCGGACGATACCGGAAGACGACCTGATCGAATTCGATACGTCCCGTAATAGGCGGCAGGGCGTTGCGGTTGCCGTGAGCTGTTTCGGTACGGGCGTTGAGGATATCGCCCAAACGCTGTACCGAAATTCCCGTCTGCTGAAAGTCTGTCCATAACTGCGCCAGGCGCATCACGGGCGTCGCGACGCGTCCAGCCAGCATGTTGAAGGCAATCAGTTGGCCAACCGTTAATTCGCCGCCAATCACCAGGCGAGCCCCCAGCCACATGGTGGCTACAGTGACCAGCTTGCCAATCAGTGACACCCCTTCATGAGCTAGAGTACCCAGGGCTGTCGTTTTGAAGCCGGCCGCGACATAGGCGGCTTGCTGGTTGTCCCATTGACGGGTCATCTGCGGCTCTACGGCCATCGCCTTCAGTGTGTCGATGCCGTTGATGGTTTCAACCAGGAATGCCTGATTCTCGGCCCCGCGATTGAATTTCTCATGCAGGCGTGCGCGCAGCAATGGGGTAAGCAGGAATGAAAGCAGTCCATAGCAGGGCAGCGAGAGCACCACGATCAGCGTCAGCCAACCGCTATACCAAAGCATCACCGCTATAAACACGACCGAAAACATCACATCCAACACCAGCGTGATGGCGTTGCCGGTCAGGAATTGGCGGATGTTCTCCAACTCACGCACCCTAGCCACGGTATCCCCCACCCGCCGCGCCTGAAAGTAGGCCAGAGGCAAGCCGAGCAGATGGCGGAACAGGCGCGCACCCAATTCCACATCGATTCGGCTGGTGGTATGGGCAAAGATGTAACTGCGCAGCCCGGAAAGCAGGACTTCGAAGAGGATGACCACCAACAGGCCAAACGCCACCACGTCGAGTGTGGTGAAGCCACGATGCACCAAGACCTTGTCCATCACCACCTGGAAGAACAAGGGGGTGACCAGGGCAAATAGCTGCAAGACAAACGAGGCCGCAAAGACTTCGCCAAGCAAACGGCGATATTTGACGACAGCGGGAATGAACCAGGTGAAATCAAAACGCGCCATCTCTCCCGCAAGGGACGCGCGTGACGTAAAGAGAATCAGCTCTCCGCTCCACTTTGCACAAAACTCCTCGCGGGTTTGAATCTGAGGGCGTTCAGCACCCGGATCCTGAATGAGTACCTGGTCGCCATCCCGGCGCGCGAGGATGACGTAGCGCCCATCCACGTGACGAATCAGGGCAGGAAGCGGGGTATGTTCAAGTCGGTCCCATTCGGTGTGTACCGCCCGGGCCTTGAGCCCCAGCTGTTTGGCGGCGAGGAGGATTTGGGGTGTACCGAAGTTCCGCCCGGATTCGCTGAAGTCGTGGGCGAGTTGATCCGGATCGGCCGCCACCCCATGAAAACGGGCGAGCATGACGAGGCCGATCAAGCCACTGTCGGGCTTCGGTGGGAGTCCCGATACGATATCGGGACTCGCGGCATCGGCGATGAGGGTCAGGGTCGATTCAGTCATGGTGACTCCCCCACCCGCAGGTGGGGGGCGGTGATTACTGCCAGTTGGCGGCGATGACAGAGGCCAGGACGTCCTGATAGTTCTGCGGCAAGGTGGTTTGTCCGGCAGCGGGTGGCGCGAAACTCGCCATGGCTTGCACCAGGTTCTCCACCCGGGTATCGAGCAATTGCTTGTTGTCGGCGGTTTGGAATTGCTCGACGTGATAGGCAGATCCGGTGTACCAGTTCTGGATAGTCAACTTGTCGCTGGTGCCGATGATGCTCAGCTCCAGGTTGTTGCCGACATGGCGCAACCAGATTTGATCGGTAGCAATGCCGGACATAAAGCGGGCAACGTCGGTATTACCAACGGTGGCGTCATTCTCGGTAATGGAGTCGGTGCCGTAACCCAGGCCGAATTGATAGGTGTCGTTGCCGGTACCGCCCACCAGGCTATCGGTTCCAGTGCCGCCGTCGAGACTGTCGTTGCCGGCGTTGCCGGTCAGAGCGTCGTCGCCGACGCCACCATACAACGTGTCATTACCGTCACCACCACTGAGGGTGTCGTTGTCATCTTCGCCATACAGTGTGTCGTCGCCGTTGTTGCCGTTCAGGGTGTCGTAACCGGTACCACCATACAGCGTGTCGTTACCGCCCATCCCGTTCACCACGTCATACCCGCCTCCGGCGTGAATCACGTCGTCACCAATACTGCCACGCACGGTCGTCGAGGCTGCACTGCCAACGACAAACCCCATGGCGGTCATGGTGGCCAACTCCCAGATCGTGCCGTCGGCAAAACGTGCCTGCTGCACCGGGTTGTTCGGATGCGCCGGGTTGTCATAGAAAAAGAATGAGGTCATCGTGATGCTGTCGCTGGTGCCTGCAATGGCAAACACCAGATCGTCGCCGGAGCGACTGCCGATGATCTCGCTCGGCGCAACCCCTGCCTTGAACACCAGCGTGTTCAACTTGCCGACCGTCGTGTCGCTGCTCAAGGCAATGCAGTCCTGACCGTCGCCTTTGCCGAAGCTGTAGCTGTTGTTGCCGGTGCCGCCGGCCAGGGTGTCGGTGCCGGCACCACCGTCCAGGGTGTCGTTACCATCGCCACCACTGAGGGTGTCATTGTCATCTTCGCCATACAGTGTGTCGTCACCGTTGTTGCCGTTCAAGGTATCGTTCCCGGCATTACCGTAAAGACCATCGTTACCCACACCACCACTGAGCGTATCGTTCCCGGCGTCACCGTTCAGCGTATCGTCGCCGGTCAGTCCATTCAGGGTGTCGTTGCCGTCGCCACCATTCACGGTATCGGCGCCGTCGTCGCCATACAGAATATCGGTGCCGGCATCGCCAAACAGGAGGTCATTTCCGGCATCACCGTGAAGGGTATCTTCGCCGTCGCCGCCCTTCAAAATATCGTCGTCGGCATTGCCGTTCAAGGCGTCGTTGCCGACGCCACCGAGCAGCGTATCGTTACCGGTGCCACCACTCAGGGTATCCGACGCGATATCGCCGATCATGAGTTCATTCGCTTGCCCACCGGTCCAGATTCCAGCCTTGCTAAATCCGTCGGCGGCCAACGCGGCATACAGCGGCGCGCGGGTCGCGGGATCGCTTAGCCACTGGGTGAGTACGTCCGCCCCGGCAACCTCGACGTCCTGGCTGGGTGCCAGCCGTATCAGGTCAGCCAGATCAAGTGCCGCATTCGCGCCATCCGTCGTCTTCCGCGACGCCAATGCCGCCACCATTCCCGAATAGTCCAGCCCGATGCCGTTCTCCGAGATAGTCAAACTGATCCCGTCCAGATACGGCTTGAGCCGCGTCTGCAGCGCAAGACTGTCATAGACGGAGTTCTCGATCGCCAGCCGGGTCAGGTGCAGAAAGGCGATCTGCTCGTCGCTGGTGCGTACGGTGACCGGATTGCCCTCACCATCCACAATCGGGGTCGAATCCAGGCGTTGGCCGTTGAAGGCTTCAGCGACATTGAGGTCGCTCATGGCTTGCTGGTACGCGCTACCGGTGGGATCCATTGGCGTCACCGTTTCGGTCGAGTACCATCGCCAGCCCTGCGCTGGAACCAATACCCAGCCCCCGCCATATGTCACGGTGGACAATCCCCCCGTATGTGGCGCTTGGCTGCTGGTCGCTGCCCATGCCGCCACCAATCCAGGCAATAGCGCTTGTTGTGCTGCCTTGGTGGTGGCCGCGCTGTAAGTAGCAAGTTGACTGGCTAGCACGGTAGCTTCGGCCGTCGGCAGGCTGGCGGCTTCGCGCAAATCCCTCACCAGCCCGCTGCCCTGCATGTCGGGTAATGATTGGGCTACCGTCGTCAAGGGGATGGTGTCGACAAAATCACTGAAGAACGGATTGCCGGCCAGATCGATATCGGCCATGCTGGCCGCAGTCCCCATGTCACCGACCGTCCCATTAGTACGGTTGTAGCTGCCCAGATCGGCCAACTGGTTGCCGTTGGGCAGCAAGACGCTGTTCTCGGTCTTGGCGACGGTGATGCTGGCGATACCAGCCGTCGTCAAGCTTTGCAATTCGTTGGTTTCGGAAATGCCGTTCTGATTCAGATCACGCCATACCCTCAGAGCAGCAAAGGCGGTGTCCTGGGCATTCACCAGGCCATCGGCGTTGGTGTCCTGAGCAGATAGAGCTTCAAACCCATCGTGGGCGCGATTGCCATCGGGCAATACGGTGCTGTCGCCGAAGAGTTCGGTTCCGTTGTCGATGGTGCCATTGCCATTGCGATCGAGCGCCAGGAAGCCGTCGTGCGAGGACAGCCAGCCGGTGGCGATCTTGACGCCGGAACCGGTATGGTCGAAGAGGATGGGGCTGGCGGTGTTGATGCCGATAGTCTCGAGGCCGTCGTTGTCGAGGTCGAGGGAGAGAGGGTCGTACAGGGGTAACAGGGGCGCGGGAGTGGTGGGGCCGGTGGGGTGGGGCCTGTGGGTGACAGCGGTGGTGAAGCGGGTAGCGGCGGAGGCGTCAATGAGACGTTGTGCCGGCGACCAATTAGGATTGTTCAGGCTTGGGAGTGTGCTTAACTCGGTCCATGAGCCGGTCGCCCATTCGGGTGAGTTGAGCAACCGTAGTATGTTGGGCCCCTGTGATAGGCCGGCCAACAGATCGGCTACAAGATTCTGGACGTTGTTCTGGAACGCAAGCGGCTCCGTATACCAAAAACCCTTGTTAATGAATGCACCCAGCACAAGAGCAGCCTGGATTTTTTCGTCCGGCGAAGTAAACTGACCTGAAGAATATGCATTCCCAATGGCGGCTAACAATCGGTCGTCCGCAGCCAGCTGATCCTGAAAACGGGTGGGAGACAGCATCGCTGAAGTCGTCTCGATGTCATGTGTGCGGCACAATTCGTCAAGTGCGTTGACTCCATCTGACTCGAATGTAACGGGGTCTCCTGGTTTCAGGAATTTTTTGTCGGAGTATCCATTGCCACAGTAGTTCGTTCCGTTGATCTTGAACTGCAGCACGTTGTTTGGATCAGTAGAGAAAAAACCCAGTGATATGCTCATGGTGTTGCCCCCGTGGAAAGTGTTTGGTTAAGTCCAGATCGGCTCGCTGTTGTACGTCTGAATACGAGTTCGCCGTGCTGCATCTCTGGGGTGAAAATATCGCCACTGCGCTTATCGATCTCAAAACTCGCCCAACTTGCCAGTTCTGTTATGACCCTCGCCGGCGATTCGCCGGATTTGGCCATCTTATATACCGAGAAGTCATAAAATGGCCGAGGTCCTTTGGTGGCCGATTTGAAATAGATTGCACCATTGGCATCAAGCCTTGGCCGAGTCTGGCCAAGGAGCGCTGGCGGGATATTGTCGGTGATTGGTGTCAGCCGCTTAGACCGGGTGTCAAATGCGAAGATCAAATCGCGCAAAACCCCTAGCGCGTTTTTCAGGCCGGGAAAATTCTTGGCACCGATACCTGAAAACAATACCGTGTTACCGTCCGGTGTCATTTCGCCCACCGAGACTTGATAGAACGCTTGGTCAGTTAGCTTCTCCTCTTTCAGGGAAGCAAGATCGATCGAGTACAAATCAAAGCCGGCTGCAAGAGTCTTCCCCGACGTTCGCGCTTTGCCTTTGAAGTAGTAGATCGACTTTCCATCGGCAGAAAAAAATGGGGATATTTTTACCCCGTCCCCTTCTGCGACGACGCGATGGGACCAGTCACGCGAATCCACAAGGATCACGCGCTGGTCTCCAATGATGTAATTCGAGTCTCGAATCAGTGTTGATATTGCAACCAGGTGTCTACCATCGTTTCCCCAGCGCACCATTCTCCAATCTCTGTCCGGTTCCTGGGGCAGAGTCCGGTTTTCACCGGACTTTAGGTCAATCAGGCGGAGTCTGTAACCGAATGTTCTCGTATCAAAGATCAGAGATTCACCGTTGGGCGAAATGGCAAAATTGCCACATTCCACTCTCAATCCAGTTCGGTAGAGTTTCTCTCCATCGCTGTGAGCGATTCCCGATGCAACCATATGCAACAACAACACACATGCCAACTTGGCCAATATCGCTAGATGTTTCATCCTAGTTGTCTCGAGTTGCATTTCGCGCCATTCCTTATCGCCCAATCGCTGTCCCGCCAGAACCGACTTTTTGAGGGCCATCCCGAAACCCAAACCGGATTATTCGCCGCCAGCCGCAGATCGCGTGCCAATCCAGTTCTCCGCATGCCATTAAACGAATCCACCGCCGTCAGTAAGCTCAAATCAATGTGGTCGCCACGGTACGTACCGCTACACAGACCAACATCAAACGCCACCACGTCACGGGGCTTGGGGCCTCGCCCACTTTGTCTGGAGAACTCCATAAATTCATCTCAATACACGAAATTGGCAAAAGAAATTACAGCCAGCAGGGGCTTTCGTCAATCAAAACAATATGACATAGTCCATTCGATATATGCCGAAGGCGATAGCTCAGGATGATGCTTTGCAGCATTGGTGAGGTTGGCGCGATCGCGTCGCCATCAGAATGAGTGTTCCGAGATTCCCTACCGAAATTGGCTCAATAACCACCTGATGTAACTCTCACGAGACTTCAGTCCATATATACCGGGTCGCAGTTGTCATTCCCCCGCCAGATAGAGGCGGTCAAAAATGAAATATTCTCGAACGAGGGAGTTCTGCATGAAAGAAATTTGCCGTTAGCCGAATCGTATAAGCGCTCAAGGGCGTCGAAGATGTTCCGGCAGTACCGGATGAATGCCGACGCCTAGAGTCTCCCTCGATTCCTGAAGCGCCAGGGTCGCTTCAGTCATGGCGACTCCCCACTCGAAGGTGGGAGGGTTGTGACTATTGCCAGTTAGCGGCGATAACGGAGGCCAGGACGTCCTGATAGTTCTGCGGCAAGGTGGTTTGCCCGGCGGCGGGTGGTGCGAAACTCGCCATGGCTTGCACCAGGTTCTCGACCCGGGTATCGATCAACTGCTTGTTGTCGGCGGTCTGGAATTGCTCGACGTGGTACGCGGAACCGGTGTACCAATTCTGGATCGTCAACTTGTCGCTGGTGCCGATGATGCTCAGCTCCAGGTTGTTGCCGACATGGCGCAACCAGATTTGATCGGTAGCAATACCGGACATAAAGCGGGCAACGTCGGTATTGCCGACGGTGGCGTCATTCTCGGTGACGGTGTCGGTGCCGTAACCCAGGCCGAATTGATAGGTGTCGTTACCGGTACCGCCCACCAGGCTATCCGTGCCGGCGCCGCCGTCGAGGGTATCGTTGCCGGCGTTGCCGGTCAGGGTGTTGGCTGCACTATTGCCGACGAGCAGATTGGCCACGGTATTTCCCGTCCCGTTAATGGCCGAGGTTCCCAGTAAGGTCAGATTTTCAAGGTTGGTCGCCAACGTGTAGGTCAACGTACTCTTAACCGTATCCGTGCCTTCGTTGGCATTTTCGGTAATCGTATCGCTGGCGTTGTCGATCCCGTAGGTATCATTTCCAGCTCCGCCGATTAATTTGTCCGCGCCAGCCGCTCCATCGAGCGTATCGTTGCCGGCACCACCCGTCAGGGTATTGACGGCACTATTGCCGATAAGCACATTATCAAGCGTGTTGCCGGTACCGTTGATTGCTGAAGTCCCGGTTAAGGTCAGGTTCTCGACGTTGGAACCGAGTGTCAAGGTCACCTTGCTCTCCACGCTGTCAGTTCCTTCATTCAGGCTCTCGGTAATGACGTCGGTAGACACATCAACGACATAGATGTCATTCCCCGCTCCCCCAATCATCGTGTCTTTTCCTGCGGCACCGTCCAGGCGATCATTACCGGCGCCCCCGGTCAATCTGTTGGCCCCGCTATTGCCGGTCAAGACATTGTCCAGTTCATTTCCCGTGCCGTTGATCGCACTGGACCCTGTCAGCGTCAGTTTCTCGATGTTGGCGCCTACGGTGAATGTCACGCTTGATTGAACAAGATCCGTGCCCTCGTTTGCGTTCTCGATCGCCAGATCGGCTGTGTTATCCACAACGTACGTGTCATCACCCAGACCACCGCTTAAGCTGTCAGCGCCCGTCCCGCCACTCAATACGTTATTGCCGACATTGCCAGTCAATTGATTGGCCAGCGTATTCCCTGTGCCGTTGATATTGGCGGTGCCGGTCAATACTAGCTTCTCGATATTGCTCCCCAGCGTCCAGGCGATATCGGTCATGACCGTGTCCGTCCCGGCATTGCTGCTTTCCGTGACGGTGTCTCCCGTACTTACGATGTAGGTATCGTTGCCACCCCCGCCGGAAAGGGTATTGGCTGCCGTGTTGCCAGTGATTACGTTGTCCCCCACGTCGCCAGTCGCGTTGATCGCCGCCGTCCCTGTCAACACGAGATTCTCGATCGATCCAGCCATGCCGTAACTGACGGAACTGCGGACCGTGTCGTTTCCGCCGCCAGTATCGTTAACATTGTCTTGGGTCGAATCGACAATATAGATATCGTCGCCAGCGCCACCATCCATGTAATCGGCTCCTGCGCCACCGTCGAGCAGGTCGTTGCCGACCAGCCCGTACAACAAATTGTTGCCGGAATTGCCGGTCAATTCATTATCGAGGGCGTTGCCGTACCCCTGCAATGCAGCACTTCCGGTCAATATCAGCTTCTCGACATTGCTTTGCAGGGTCTGGTTGATTGCGGCATATACCGTGTCATACCCCTCGGCAGGTAATTCCAGCACGGTATCCGTCGCATCGCTGAGGATATAGCTGTCGTTGCCGAGCCCTCCGGTCAATGTATCCGTACCAGTACCACCATCGAGTGTGTCGTTACCGGTCCCACCGTCGAGGCTGTCGTCGCCCCCACCACCGGCAAGCTGGTCATCACCACCCAGGCCACGAATCTGGTCTGGACCATTGCTACCGGTGAGGATATCTGCACCCTCCGTACCATTCAACTCATTGACGACAAAGTCGGCAGGTACCAAGACCGTGCCGTCGCTGAATTCGATACGATCGACAGCAGGTTGACTGCCTGATACAAAAAAGTCACGGATCGTAATCTGACCGAGGGAACCAAATACTAGATCATTTCCAGTGCGGACAGATGGCATTGCACTCCTGGGGACCAGGAATCGCAGCGTATCGACGTCGTTGGGATCGCCGTTGCCGACAATTATCGTCCGGCTCGAGTTTTCAACGATGATGATGTCGTTGCCAGCGCCGGCGTCGATCTGGTCGTTGCCGGCGGTGGTGGTAATGGTATCGTTGCCATCTCCCCCGTGAATCAGATTGTCACCGTCGTTTCCTGTCAATGCATTGTCGACAGCATTACCTATCAAGTCGACATTGGCGTTGCCAGTCAAACGACCATTTTCAAGGTTCTGGGCAAGCGTCAAAGTGGTAGCCGAGTTGACCATGTCGACACCTTCGTCGGGGTTTTCAACAACGACGTCACCTACGCCGACCACGTAACTATCGTTGCCGGCTCCGCCGATCAATTGGTTGGCGGCGGTATTTTGCGATCCATCCAGTTGGTCCGCTTGTGCCGTTCCGGTGGCAGTCAACGCCGACGTTCCTTCCAGAATCAATGTTCCGGCAGTGTTTAGCGCATAGGAGATAGAGGCGTGGATTGTTCCACCACCGCTGTCAATGATCTGATCACCCACATCGTCGATGTAGTAGGTATCGGACCCGGCCCCACCTTTCATGATGTCGGCACCACCACGGCCATCAAGAACGTTGTTGCCATCGTTGCCCGTCAGCACATTGCTGCTGGCATCGCCATATAGCGCATAGGCGCCTGCCCCGGAGGCGAGCGTCGCGTTCTCGAGTTGGCTACCGATAGTCACGAGATCAATGCTGGCCCCGGTCACAACGACTGTATCGACACCTTCGCCGGCAAGCTCAGTGATCGTGTCATCCAACACGCCACCGGTGGCAAAAAGTTCGTAGGTATCGTTTCCTGCTCCACCAATCAGCGTATCGGCGCCAACACCACCTCTAAGCGTATCGTTACCACCCATGCCGTAGAGCATGTTGGCATTGCTGTTGCCGATGAGGATGTTATCGCCATCGTCGCCAGTTGCAGTCACTGCTACGCTTGCAGCCAACTCGATCGTTTTTATTTGCCCAGTGGAGGCCCAGTCCACCGTGGCAATTACTCTGCTATTCCCTGCCCCCCGCACCACATCGCCAGGATTATCTACATAGAAAGTTGTGTCAATTCCACCAATCATCGTATCTGCACCGCCGCGACCGTCGATGACTTCACCAACGTAATTGGGCCGGGCCCGGATGACGTTGTTCAATCCGTTTCCATAAGCGTACAACAAACTGACATAGCCTCCTGTCATGGTCAGGTTTTCGAAGTCGGCCGGCAACGTATAGGATAGCGTGGCGAAAATCGTATCGTTCCCTTCGCCCGGCAACTCAACCACCGTATCCTCAGTCGGACTAATGTGATACGTATCGTCGCCTGCACCGCCGACTAACCTATCAGCCCCCGCCAAGCCATCGAGATCGTTATTGTTGCGGTTTCCGACCAGAACATTGTTCAGTGCATTGCCTTTACCATAGCTGTTCAGCAACCCGGTTAGTGTCAGGTTCTCGATATCGGCACCCAGTGTGGCCGAACCGTCCGTTTCCAACGTGTCGATGCCCGCTGTCCCCGTCACGCCGTTGGTTGTTGTATTGACCGCACGGGTATTGATATCAGTCACGGACCATATCGGACCGTTGGCGAACTGGATGTTCTCAACTCGTGCTGGTGAAGAGTTGAAATGGTTATAAATGCGCATTTGCGTGGCACTCTGATCCAGAACGACATAGAGGTCGTTATTGTTGTGATACAACAACACATCGGATTCAGTGATGCCCGGCCCCAATTCCAGCGTATCGGTGCCCCAATTCAAGGCCGGGTCGCCGGTGCCGATGTAGTCCCCATCCTCATCGATAACATCCTGACCATCGCCGCGCCCAAAACGATAGGTATCGTTTCCGAATTCGCCATAAAGCAAATCAGTGCCGGTGCCGCCGATCAGCACATCGTCACCATTCTTCCCGAATATCGTGTCGTTTCCATCGTCCCCAAAAACGGTGTCGTTGCCGTCGCCGCCTGACACCCAATCGTCTCCGCCCAAGCCATGCATCGTATCGTTGGTGCCCGGTCCGCTCAGCGAGTCATTTCCCGTTGTGCCGGTCAGCATCCGAGACAGCACATCCGCATAAGTCCATGTTGTCCCGTCGGCAAACCGAAGCTCGTCCAACGCCGGGTTAGCATTGGCGGAAAAGTAGTTCTTGATCAACAAGGAGCTGCTGGCCGTGGTCCCCGGATCTGTCACAATCACAGCCAGTCCGGTCGACTGGTAGACATTAAGCTTGATGTTCGCAGGCGTAATGTCAGCCGCAAAACTGACGGCATCCACCGCCCCTGCCGCCCAATCGTCACAAACCAGCGTGGTGTCGATACTGTAGGTGCGACGGAAAGTAAACACATCATTCCCCGCGCCGCCATACATCGTGGTACCCACCCCTCCCTCCAGCAGATCGTCTCCATTCCCGCCAAAAAGCGTACCGCCGCCACGCAGTGAATCATTGCCGTCATCGCCATACAGAACATTGAAGCCGGTCCCGCCGTTCAATGTGTCGTTGCCGTCGCCGCCGCGTAAAGCATCATCTCCCGCGCCGCCGTCAATGACGTCATCACCGGCCAGACCGTTCACTGTGTCATCCCCGCCCAGCGCATTGATAACGTCATTACCCACTGTGCCAGTAAACAGATCCGGCCCTTCGGTGAGTTCGTTGGGGCCGAGGTGGGCCTGGATCGCGGCTACGTCCCAGGCGGTGCCGTCCTCGAACAGCAGACGGTCGATCGGCGCGCCAGTGAAGTGATTCGTTACCGTCACCTGGTCGGTAGTGCCAAGCAGGCGTATCACCAGATCGTTGCCGTTTGGTGTCAGTACGATATCCCCCGGCGTCAGTCCGGCGCCCATTTGCAGCGTATCGGTCTTGCCGGACGAAGTGTCGGTGTTGTCGATCGTGTCGCGTCCAGAGCCACGGCCCCAGCGATAGGTATCCGATCCGACACCGCCGCGCAAGGCGTCGTCGCCGGCACCGCCGTCGATGCGGTCGGTCAGGTCGGTGCCGATCAGGGTGTCGTTGCCACTGGTGCCCGAAACGTCGATTCCGCGTTGCAGCAAGTCGGTGTAGCTCAGGGTACTGTCATCGGCGAGTTCAATGGTGTCGAAAGGCCGACCGGTGGCGGTGTCCCCCGGGTTGAAGGTATCGAAGTGGATGACATCGGTCGGGTTGTCGCCGATGCGCAGGGCCAGTGAACCCAGTCCGAGAGCGAGCTGACTGGAGGCGATGCCGGGGCCGAGCACCAGGGTGTTGCCGGTGCCACCGGTAGTGACATGGTCGGTACCATCGCCCACGCCGTAGAGAATGCGGTTGTTGTTTCCCGTGGCGCTGAGGGTGTCGTTGCCGCGACCGCCCGAGAGTGTGGCGGCGTCGGTGCTGGAAGTCAGTGTGTCGGCGTTGAGACCACCGAGCAGGATGGCGTTGCCCAGGGCGTCGGTGCCCATCAGCACGGCGGCGCTGTAACGACCGACGAGTTGGTTGGGGCTCAGGGTTTGACCATCGGTTTCAAAGCTGTCGATGGCGCCGGCAAGGCCGCCGACGATAGCAATGCGATCGCTGCCGGCGTCAATGACCAGCACGGTGCCGCCCTGGCTGGTCGGGGCGACCTGCAGGGCGGTGATACCATCCATCCGCAACGTATCGCGGCCCCCCGTATCGATCAGGGTTTCACTGGCGCCTTGGGCGACCAACTGGGCATCGCCCGTCGCGATCACATAGGTATCGTCCCCCAGTCCGCCATTCAGTGTATCCGTGCCGCTACCGCCGCTCAGGATATCGTTGCCATCGCCACCGAACAGGTCGTCATCACCGGCCCCGCCGGTGAGTTGATCGTTGCCGCCATTGCCAGACATGTTGTCGTCACCCGCGCCGCCGTCGAGGATGTCATCGCCTTCGACGCCGGCCGGGGTATCCGGGCCATCGCCTTGCAGGATGTCGTTGCCGATGCCGCCCAGTAGCGTGTCATTACCGCCATCGCCGCTGAGAGCGTCGTTGCCGTCACCGCCATCCAGGGTGTCATCGCCGTGAAGACTGCCGGCCACGCCGGGGATGTCGCCATTCAGTTGGTCGTCGCCGGCATCGCCATACAGGGTATCGGCGCCGCCGCCACCGATCAGGTTGTCGTTGCCGTTTTCTCCATGGAGGATGTCGTCACCGTGTTCGGCGTCGGTGCGGTCGTCGCCAATCAGGTAGTCGATTCCGTCGCCACCATACAGAAGGTCGCTACTGGCGCCGCCGTGCAGGGAATCATCGCCTTCGCCGCCATCGAGGAAGTCGTGCCCGATCTCTCCGTCAAGGACGTCATTGTCGGCTTTGCCCAGGAGGGTGTCGTTGTCGTCGCCGCCAAACAGGATGTCGGTGCCGATCCCGCCGTCGAGCAGATCGTTACCGGTTTCGCCAAACAGCCAGTCGTCGCCGGCACCACCATAGAGAACGTCGGCGGCGCCGTTGGCGAGGGCGGTGGTGAAGACGCCGGTATAGTCGTCTCGATAGATGGCTTCACCGTCGACCGAGGTGACGGTGCGGGTGACGGTCCAGTTGCGCTCCTGGCCGCTGGCATTGCTGTCGCCGCGCAGGATGTCGTCGCCTCCACCGCCGATCAGGGTGTCTTCTCCGCCGCCGCCCCAGAGGACGTCGGCGGTGGCGCCGCCGACGATCTGGTCGCGACCGTCGTCGCCATTCAGAATTTCGCCGCGAGCAGGGTCGGTGGCTTGGGTTTCGCCATCGGTAAAGGCGGTGGCGAGGGCGAGGGAGGCGTTGACATAAAGTCGATCGTCGCCGCTGCCGCCGGTGACGAAGTCGGGGCCGGCGCCGCCTTCGATCAGGTCGTTGCCGGGACCACCGTTGATGCCGTCACTGCCATCGCCGCCTTCGATCGAGTCGTCGCCGTCACGATGAGCAATGATGATGTCGTCACCGCCGCCGGCCACGATGCGGTCGTTGCCAAGGCTGTCGTACAGGAGGTCATTTCTGCCGGGGGCGGCTAGAGTCGGATCGACGATGATGTTGCCCAGGGCGTCGGTGCTGTAGGGTTCGGTGGTGTCTACCGGGGTCAGGTCGCCAACGATAGTCAGGGTGGCGGTGGGGGGCGGGGTACTCGCGGCGGGAGTATCAGGGAGGGTGATGCCAAGGTTGCCGTTGGCGAAGTTCTCAACGGTGGTGATGCCGGCGCTGCTGGCGATGGTGAGGCGACCCCGGCCATTGGCTGCGGGGGTGAAGGTATAGGCGATATCGTCTTTCTTCCAGGCTCCGGGGCCGATGTAGTCGCCGCCGTCGAGGGTGATGCCGGCAATCTGAAGGCTGCCGTTGCCGTCGGTGTCGAGGAGGGTGTCGTTGCCGTCGCCGGCAGCGATGATGTAGGTGTCGTTGCCGCTGCCGCCTTCGAGGTAGTCAGCGCCGGCTTTTCCATTCATCGTGTCGTCGCCACCCATGCCGTAGAGGCGGTCGCTATAGTCGCCGCCCTGCATCAAGCCGCCGTTGTCGGTACCGAACAGGACGTGGTGCATATCGGGGTTGGGATTCAGACTGCCGGTGCCACGCACGAGGACGCTCTGGTCCAGGTCGTTGGCTTGGTAGTTCCAGGTTTGGCCGGAGAGTTGAGGGGTATCGACGTAGAGTTGGGTGGCGCTGAAGGCGGTGTCGTTGGTCCGTGCCTGGTTCATCCAGGCGAGCATGGCGGCGCGGTCGGTGAGCCAGGCTTCGGTGAGGGTGCCGCTACTGGTGGCAGGGTCATACAGTGCCAGACTGCTTTGGTAGGCACTGTAGTTGGCGCCCAGTATGGCGAAGGGGTTCTGCTCCTTCAGGGCGTAGCGGTAGGCGATGGCGTTGGCATCGGTGCTTTTGGCAAGCGCGGTTAGATTGGAGGCGGTTTGGGTGGTGAGGGGGGCGATGCGATAGAGATTTTGGTTCGCTTCGGCAAAGGTGCGCAAGTCGGCAAGATTGGCTTGGTAGTCGATGCGCGAGGAGGGGGAATCACCGGCATCGCCAATTTGAGTTCTGCTAGTTTGATTAAGGAGGAGCTTGCGCAGGCTGTCCAGAATGCTTTCCAAAGACGAGACGGGTTGAGCGGAGCCTGCATCAAGTAGCGCGGTGGTCATCGCCAAACTCAGTTGATTGTCCAGCGTCCCCATGGCGTCACACAGCGCCAAGGCATCAGTTACTTTGTAGAGTAGATGATTGGGGACTCCAGTGCCTTCCTCGTTGAACACGGGAATGCGAAATCCATATTGCTGGAGCCACGCTTCTGTCGTAGTGACGTTTATTCCGTGCTCAGCCCAATAATTGTTCTGGCGACTTTCGCTTGGCCATGCGGTGTTTCCAATCCCGAGCAAGGTTTCGATCTGGCCAAGAAGCAATTCTGTTTTTTGCTGCCCTGAAAACAGCCCACCGACGCCAAGACCATTGAAGGTATTACTTGTAGCTACATCCTGTGCAAATAGGCGTGAAAAGACAGTCGTTAAATGCCCGCCAAGGCTATGGCCGGAAACAACATACTTACCGGTATATTTCTGGCCATTCACGAGCAACGATCCGTCACCATTTCCCGCAAATGACTCGTAAGTCAGCGGAAGCAATGACGGTTTGACTTGGACAATCTCGCTACCAGAAGGGGAAGTCACGCGCTGATACCAATTCGCCAAATCCAGAACTTCTGCTTGGGCCAAACCGCTACCAATCTCAACATCGGCATCGGTGGCTAAATCGCGGGGATCGTTTGGCTCGGTTCCCCGAAAGGAGATGTAGCGCTGGCCTGAAGACCGCTCCTCAAAGACGGTAACTGATAGCCCTCCCATAAGAGGGTCAGGGTTTGTGTACTGCGTGACGACGTTAAAGTTGTCACCAATGTAAGCCGACAAACGATCAGGCATCCTCATTGAGGATGTCAATTTTCCCGCCAGCACACTACCGGTATCGTCCTTCAATAACCCTTCAACGTAGCATGTATCGGCCAGCAGTGCACTGACGAACGCATTGTGGATATCGGTATTCATTGTTTCGCTCCTTGAATCTTGTTGAAGGGAAGTACGCTCATTTCCAAATGACTACGCTTAACCAACATTGGGCTGCAATCGTGCTGGACCACAATTCCGCCACCAAGATATCTACCAAGCCAGCCACCTGGCGTTGCATAGCTGTCCCACTCGGCCAGCAATAAGTTGTTATTGGTTTTGTCCAGAACTCTTGTGTGAGTATTTCCAATAGGAATAATTGAAGCTATAGATCCGGCGGCGGACAATTTGTGATCCCAGTGAAGTATTCTTTTTTTTGTCGCTTCCAACTGAAAAACATCATCACCAGTGTCGCTCCCCCGCCACATTCCATCCGCCGTATAAAGCTCATTCCCTACCGGGTGCGTCGCGTAAATCTTCACCTCCGTCGCCCCTTCGCAGAGAAGCTCAAATTGATACTTGCCAATGATTTCATCCACCAGCGGCGCTATGAAGACGATCGGGAACATAAGCAAAGCAAGGCCTTTTATCCACCAGCGGTTCGTTGTACGCCGAGCAAATCGCACCGCGATTAGCCAGGCAATCAGGGCTGCGGCCGTTCCCCAAAGTAATATCCCAATCAAGTACATAGCCAGCTACTCCCTATGTGCACAAAAAAACTACAAACCGACGGCTCGGCACGTACAAATGCCATCGCTTATTCTTCGCCTACCGACTGCATCGTTCTTGGCAGGACAAAACTCCAGCGTTCGCCGTCCCGCCAGCGCCGACTTTCCCGTCCTTGCTCGACTCCATCCACGTTACAGCCGGCCAAGCACATCTCCCGTTTATCTCCACTTGCCATTTCGAGCTCAGCCAGATTGAGGGTGTAACCACCCAGCGTGGCCTCGACATTACCGGCAGCAGGGTCTTTAGTCAATCAAAATAAATGACATATATCTAAAGACATATGCCTTCATGCGGACAATTTCAGGCCCGCATCCGCCACGGTTCAACATCGGCCGGCTTGCCCAGCGCCTTGATACCGTCGTTCCCTCCGGTACCCGCGATATCGACGTCGCGTTGCAGCAACTCGGCATACGTCAGCACCGTGCCAGCGGCAAACTCAAGGCGGTCGAAGGGATTGCCGCTCTCGGTGTCGGCCGGGTTGAAGCTCTCGAAGTGGATGACATCGGCGGGGTCGTCGCCCACGCTGTAGAGAATGCGGTTGTTGTTACCCTTGGCGGTGAGGGTGTCGTTGCCATCGCCACCGAACAGGCCATCATCGCCGGCCCCGCCGATGAGCTGATCGTTGCCGCTGTCACCCAGCAGAGTGTCGTTGCTATCCGCTCATCCTCACGGATCTGACCGATCCAGAGCGTCAACGCGCCGATGGAAAGCTGCTGGGGTTCCTTGAAGAACGACCTGGTTCATCATTGGCGCTTCGCTACGCGCGGAAAGGCCATGCACGAAATCACCAAGTGCATCGAGATCGTCTACAACCGACTACGAAAAAAGGCTCGCTTGGGTTATCTTTCACCCGCAGCTCTTACCCAGCAGCGATCATGCCAATCGCCTTGCCTCTTAACCGGTTGGACTCTATCGATTCCGACTGACGGCATCCTGAGCGGAAGCAAAGCCGGAAGTGTCCTGCCGCCGCCAGGGCGCTGTCTATCTTGCCGCCTCACCGACGTCGACTTTTCTCGCTTCGTCAGGCCTGCCACCTGTCATTTCTGACAGGTGTTTTTTTCCAGCCGCCGCGCTAGCATTGCGGCCCATGGTTGCACAACCGCTATTACCTACCCCGGCGCTCCAGTGGGACGCGTGGCCGGCAAGTCGACTTCGCACCCTTGAGCTTCACGTTGGGCATCACAACAGGAGCATGAGCGGCATGTTTAAGGTATTTGTCAGCTACTCGACGCATGATCTAAGAAACGTTGCTGAGTTGCAGCAGTCGCTCGTCGGAACCGGGGTTGAAGTGTTCGTCGCCGAGCACGCTGTTCTTCCCAGCGAGCATCTCTCCGCGAAAATTTCTTCGGCAATTGCCGCGTGTGACCTATTTGTTCTTATCTGGAGCGAGAACGCAAAGACGTCCGAGTGGGTATCGCAAGAAATCGGGAAGGCACATTCGCTGAACAAGCAAATTCTTCCGCTCGTTCTAACTGAGGGCCTCAACCTCCCTGGCTTCATCAGCGAATTGAAGTATCTCCCCGTCTTCCGTAATCCTGAGGCTGCAATGGCGCAAGCCCAAAGTTTCATACTCAAGCAATTTCAGAAAAAGCAGGCTGTAGTGCGTCGGAAGGAAGAAGAAAGCGCTCGCAATTTACTTGTCCTTGGCGGGCTGACGCTTTGGTTGTTCAGTCAGCAGTGATGCCCAAGTCAAACCTTGGGCTCCCCTTTTGCCATAGTGCCGTAGGAAAACGCCATCGATAAGCTACTGAAACAACATTAAAGGAGAATCAAATGATTGACATCGCCAACAAGTCCACTCCGTTGTATAAGGTCCGTGTTGCCCTCAGACGCTTGTTGATTGAGTTTCAGAATGATCTACATGCGCTGGAGAATGGTGGACTTCACTTGCACGAGTGTGACGACGTGAAGAAGTTTCTTGCGCAGGCTATTGCTGCCTTTGAGCAACACGCCTCGGGACCAACCTCGCCTTACGGGGAAGTCGCAAAGCATTTCAAAAAGTTTGCCGCCATCTATGAGGCTTGGAATGGCCATGAAGGCAATGATCCGGGAAAGCCTGAGCTGAGAAAGAAGGAAATGAAGCTTCTTAGTGAAAGGCGCCGGAACCTATTTAGAAAGCTGTCGATCCGGCAAGCCGAATTGGCTTCTTCACCTCAGATGGATCTCCCGTTCGCAAATTCCGTACATCTGCCGCTTGCCAGCCTCGCGGAAAAGCATCCAGTACGATTTCCCCGGTTGCGGCAAGCCGTAGTTCTCTTTGGATGATAGCCATGTTCGAACCGGCTCCTTCAAGACGATTTGAAGCGATTACCGCCATTATTGACTTGGAGGGGTTTACGACCTTCTGCTCGCAACCAGACAACCATAGAAAGCTTGCTCACTTCCTAAATTTTGTGTTTGAGCGTGTCAATGACAGCCTGCATGCTGCTGGGCTAACAGACAATTCGACACATTTCAAGTTTTTAGGAGATGGGGCGCTTTATGTCTGGTCGCTGGAAAACGCAGAGCCTAAACAGTTGGCCCGACAAATTGTCCTTGCTTTGCATAACCTCTACCGAATCTATCCCACTGAGGTTATTGACGAACTTGATGATCTAAACGTATTCAGCGTCCCCAAACGAATTCGTGTCGGGATTGCTCAAGGGGAGGTAACTGAGCTTCGGTCCGTAGACGGAACTTCTACCGAATATGTGGGATTTTCAATCAACCTTGCCGCACGTCTACAGCATTATTTTCCCGCAGTAGGTTTCTTTGTGTCATGCACCGTCTCGCTTCCTGATGATTTCCTCGATGAGTATTCGCTCATTCGGGCCAAGACCAAGTCCATCCGCGGAATGCGTGGTGTTGAAGTCGAGGTTCGCTACGTTAATGAGGATACCGCTCATCTCTCCAAGCGCGAAATTGCCAAGTGGCTTACGATCTCGTAGTTGCCGTTCAACTTGTAATCGCCGTGTAGCCCAGTACCATCCATCACATGGGCAGCAAGCGAACATAATCACAATATGGAGAACATGATGGATGGAGTATTTAAAGGATGGACACCAAATCGCGGTTTTGGGTACATAACGCCTGACGATGGCTCTCCCGATGTGTTCTTGCACATCAGTCACGTGAAACATCCTGACGAATTAGTTGCAGGGGTGCATATCACGTTTTCGATTGAAAATCATCCAAAGGGCAAGAGTGCCGCGAACGTCCTCCTATCCCCATTACAAAACAAAAGTGAGCCTAGTCAGGATTCGCTGATGCCGACGGAAGAGCTCGAAGAACTTGATACTTCAGCTACGGATCAAACGCTTCTTAAAGAAATGTCGAGATGGAAACGTGAGGCGAAAGCAGAAGACAATGATCGCTATTTCTGGCACGTACAAGAAGTGGATCAAATCTCGCGAGGCGACAAGTACTTTGTCATCGGTCGAAAGGGTGCTGGGAAAACGGCGATCTGCGAGCACTTCAACCGGCAAAGAGACTATGACGTATTCCCGGAAAAATTGAGCTTTAAGAATTTCCCGTTTAACGACTTGTACTCACATAAAAATCAAAAATATACGGCACCTAATCAATACATAACAATCTGGAAGTACCTCATTTACAGTACCGTCTGCCGCTCAATGCTCAAGAATCAGGCGATTGACGCATCAGTGCGTGAAGAACTTTCGGCACTGTATGATGATGACACTTCTCTAAGCAGAAGAATGAGTCGCTGGGTTGGTAAGGAATTTGGTCTATCTCTCTTTGGGGTCTCCCTCAAGATAACCAAGTCGGCGCCAGGATCTACGCCGAGCGATTGGACAGAGCACGTCAACTACCTAGAGGACATTTTGCTTCGCCACGCAGGAACTGCCACATACTTTGTCCTATTTGATGAATTGGACGAAGACTACAGAGACGTAATTCAAGCAGATCAATATCATCAGTACACGGCTCTTGTAACAAGCCTCTTTAAGGCAGTACAAGACGTGCGCCTCACAATGGCAGCCAATCCATCCCTTAGAATATTTCCGGTCATCTTTCTGCGAGACGATATATACGAGCTTGTGCAGGATTCCGATAAGAACAAGTGGGGTGATTTTAGGGTCGACCTAAATTGGGATTCTGACAAGATCAAGAAAGTCTTAGCTTTCCGCATTTCGCGTGCGCTTGACCCCGCCTGTCAAGATGTTTTGCCTTTCGAAAAAGCCTGGAGCAAAGCCTTTGGTACTCGCCCAATAGGAATAGGAAATAACAAGAAAAAAATCAGCACTTTCGACTATATCGCTCGAAGTACCTTGCTTCGTCCCCGCGATTTCGTTGCATATCTTCAAAATTGTGCTCATCACGCAATCGATAATGATGGGATAATATCTCCAGGCGTGGTGAAGATAGTTGACAAGGCATTTTCCAACTATCTAAGGGAGGAGTTGACCGATGAGCTATTCGCGGTTTTGCCTGATGTAGTAAACATATTTGATGCAATTTCTCAGCTTCGAAAATGGAACTTTTCAATCCCAGAACTCGAGAAAGCTTACTTGCAACAAGTTGATCGGGAGTTTATCAAAGAGCGAAACGTCAAGTTTGTGTTGCAGGTTCTTTTCCTTTTTAGTGTTATTGGCAATACCCCACGCACAGGCCGATTTGTTTTCCGCTATCAAAATAGAGAGGCAAGACTGAATTTCAACGAGCGAGTCGTGGTTCATCGGGGGTTATTTAAGGCACTTCAAATACTTTGACGCTCTTGGTACCCGACCACCGCCTCCACCGCCTCCCGCTTCCGCTTCCGGTCGGCATGGGTATAGATCGCGGTGGTCGCCGCGCTGGCATGCCCGAGGATTTCCTGAACCGTGGCCACCTGTGCCCCCTTGTTGATCATCGTGGTGGCTGCAGTATGGCGTAGCCAGTGAGTACTCGCTTTCCGCAATTGGTACTCATCGATCAGGTCATCCAATCGATCGGCGGCGGCCTCAAAAAGGTGCTTGATCAGTTGCGCCAACGAGCGGGCCGCGAGGGGCTGGTCCGTCTTCTTCTGAACTTGTTGATGCTCGACTCCCAGCGCCGAGATCAAGGGAAGTGCGGAATCCCAAAGCATGGGATTAGCGCCATGACCTCGCGTCTCCAGATAGTCGATCATGAACGACAAGATAGCTGGGGCGAGAGGCACTTCACGCTGCTTGCTGCCCTTACCCAAAAAAACCAGATCCCAATCCCCCTCCGGGGTCCGGCGCAGGTTGCCGGCGGTGAGGCGGAGCATTTCATCTTGCCGCAATCCGGTGCTGTAACCCAACCACAGAATGAAGCGACTGCGCAGCATCGGTTCTGCGTATGGCATGACTTCCAGAATGGCGTTGATCGCCTTCCACTGGCGTTCATTCAGCGCGTGTTCGACCTTGATCTTGCCGGCCGCCTTCGGGGTCTTTACCGTCACCCAGGGATTCCGACGCAAGTAGCCCACCTCGGTCAACCAGGCGACCAGCCCCTTTAGGATGGTGATGGCGGTTTTACGGCTCGAGGCAGAGAGATGCCCGGTGAAGGGCCGCCAGTCCGGGCTCCAGCGCTGGACCTTGGGGCCGATCCAGTCGGGACGCACCGTGGTCCACGGCCAGTCGCTGCCTGGAGTTGCCAGGACCTGAAGGAAGACCGTGTAGTCGTGACAATCCTGCGGGGTCGCATTCGAGAGCGCCCTACCCTTTTCCATCGTCAGGAACAGGAGGAAGCGTTCGGCCTGCGTGGTGTAGGCACGTCGGGTGTGCGCGTTGTCGCACTTGAGCTGCAACCAGGTTTGGGTCGCTTCGAGGTCATTCCGGGCCTCAATCTGGCTGTCGTGACTGCGGTTGCTTCCCATGGTGCCATCCAGTCTAGCTGGCAGAGCCAGGTGTTCGAGCGGAACGATCCCGGTCTGGGGCTGGCGGCGGGCCTTGAGTACGGGAGCCAGACGGCGGTAGGGAATTAACGCATGATCCTGAATCGGGAGCACGTGATTGAGCTGCAGGAACTTGAGCACGCGCGCCGCTTTGATCACCCCAAAATGCGGGATGCGCCGATGCCAATTATTGCCATTGCTGTTAATGGCGCCAACCAGGTCCTCGATCGAGAGGATTCCTGCCCCGTTGAGCAGGGCGGATATCCAGGGCTCCAGCCAGATCGATATAGGATCGGTGGGTTTCGGGGTGGTAGCAATCCACGCCTCAAGGACATCGACGGCATTCCGTAATCGCTTGCGTAGGCGTTCGTTCTGCCCGGCTTTCCGTAAAGCATCTTGCGTCAAGCTGTCGGCCCCGCCGCCGTACCGCTTCTCAAACTCGGTAATCAGCTCGGCTTCGGAATAGAAGCCGCCCGGGTCGTAGTTAGCCTGAAAGTCCTCCAGGCTGGGCGTTTCGGTCAGGGCGATCCGCTCATGGGGCTCCAGCGCAACGGGCTTGACTCGCAAGAGGCGCGCGAAGCTAGCGCCAGTGACGCCGGTTTCCTGATGATGTCGTTTGGCCGCCGCCACCAGTTCGCCCTGAATCCAGGTGAAGGTGCGCTTGGCCATGCGCAAATCCGCGCCAGTCTCGAGGTACAGGTCACCGAGTGTGTCAAAGGGCAAGCCATCCAAGTGGCCCCGGAAGAACGCCAGATGATGCCGGCCCACCTGTTGCCCCGGACGGCGCCGAGTGAGATCAGCGCGCATCGTCAGCCATCAATCTCGATGAGTTGCTGGTAGCCGGATTTTCGGATGAAGTGATGGGCGGCGATCAAATCAGCCCACAGCCGCTTGCTTCCCTGCTCGTTGAGAACGATGTGGTTCACGGTTTCCGGTGGCAGCGACTCCCCGTAGCCGTAGATTGACCAGGCGGAGTCGGCGCCCGGGCGGTAGATCGTCACCCGGTCTATCTGGCCGGCTTTAATGAACTCGACGAATTCAGCGGGCTGCATCGGGGACCCTTTCGTTTGGCGGTACGTGTATTGTACGCTGATAACGCCAATTATCAGCGTAGAAAGAAAAAGCAAGTTTCTTGTTAATTGGAAAATCAGTCTCTCTGTAAATATGGCAAAAATGAAATGTAATCAAGGAGATAACGGTAAGGAAAAGCGCGCGCACTGATTCACCCGGCGATTTCCTCTCCCACGTTATGCCAGGCTGCGCTACGTATGTGTACTGACAATGACACTACGCCTGCTATACTGAATCCATCGAACGATTGGATCATCCATGTCAACAACCCCCCTCACCCGCCAACGCGACACCCTGAGTTTGCGCATCAAGCCGGAAGTACGGGGCCTCATTGACCGGGCGGCCAAGGCGCGGGGAAAGAACCGCACCGATTTCATTCTCGACGCGGCTCGCGCGGCGGCCGAAGACGCCCTCCTGGATCAAGCGCTGCTGGTCGTCAGTCCGGACGCGTATGCCGAGTTTGTGGAGCGCCTGGACCGTCCCCCGACCCCCAATTCGATGCTCCTGAAAACCTTGCAACTGCCGGCTCCTTGGGATGGACAGTGATATTTTCTGCGCCAGAACCGTTGGCTGCGCATCACAACACGACGGCCTTTGCTTGCGGCGTCGTCACGTTGGAT
>CAMDMZ010000042.1 GCA_945902805.1 Propionivibrio dicarboxylicus
CGGCGTTCCAGATCCTGCTCCAGCGTCACATCGACGGCGGCATGGAAAGCAAAGCCGGCATAGCCCGGCGCGGTCTTGCGTTCGGTCCGTGCCAGCGCGTATTCCTCGCGAGTTTGTGGATGGAGGAACACCGGAAAATCGCGCCCGACCGGTTTGAAGCCCTGCCTGCGCATGTCCTCGGGCGTGGCGCCAACAACCACCCAGTCGCGATCCTTTACCGACAAGCCCAGCAGTTGATCACGCACGGCACCGCCGACAGCATAAATTTGCATGGGGCGCCGTCTCGCCAGAACCGACTTTTTACAGGTAGGTTGGCGCCACCGCTTCGAGCGGTGTCGCCACGCGCCCGAAGGGCAAACCACAACCGGCATCGCACACGCTGTCGATGCGCATCGAACGAATGTTGTCGCGCGTCATCGGGCCGTTCGGGATGAACTCCATGGCCCATGCCTGCAGCCAGGCGATCGCATCGGGAATGCCGAAGACGAAGCGCTTGTGTCCGCCAGCGGCTGTGGCAAACGACACCAGTTCGCGCAGCGCGTACACCTTCGGTCCGCAAAGATCGTAGGTTTGGCCGATGCTTTCCGGGCGCTCCAGGCTATCGACCACGGCAGCAACGACATCGTCCACCCACACCGGCTGGAAGCGCGCATCGGCGCAGGCCAGCGGAAAGAAAGGCGCGACTTTCGCCATCTTGGCGAACAACGTGAGAAAGGAATCACCTTGGCCGAAAATCACCGACGGACGAAAGATCGTCAGGTCCAGCCCCGCCGCCTGCAGCGCTGCTTCTCCCGCCGCTTTCGAGCGCAGGTAACCGGACGGCGCATCGGCAGCGACTTTCAGCGCCGAAACATGCAACACCCGCCGCACGTTGGTCGCCTTCGCGGCCGCTGCAATTTTCGCTGGCAGTTCGGCATGGGCGCGGGCGAAGCCGTGACCATAGGGTTCGCCTTCGCCGCCTTTCAACACGCCGACCAAACTGATCACCGCATCCTGGCCGCGCATCAAACGCTCCAGTGTCGCCGGGTCATGCACATTGGCTTCGACGATATTCGCCGTCGGTAAAAGGGCCAGATGCCGGGACCGATCGCGTCGCCGCGTTGGTAGCGTCAGGGAAAAATCGGCTGTGGCGGGACGGCGCGCGATCTCGCGGGTAATTGCGCTGCCAAGAAAGCCGGTGCCGCCGATGATCAGAATGTTTTTCACGGAAGTTCCTCGACACCGCGCTCACCTTCACCACGGGCCCGGACAGTCCCGAGACGCGTCTTGATCGACTGCGGCTTTTGTTCAAAAAGAGCACTGTAATACACCGCGTTGCTCATGACTTTTTTGACGTAATCGCGGGTTTCGCTGAAGGGGATGGTCTCGGCGTAGATCGCGCCTTCCAGCGGCTGCTCGGCGCGCCAGCGCTTGGCCCGGCCCGGTCCGGCGTTGTAGGCCGCCGACGCCAGCACGGGATGGTTGTCGAGCGAATCGAGCACGATCTTCATGTAGTTGGTTCCCAGCGTGACATTGACATCCATCTCGGTGACCCGCGCCTGGCTGAAACTGGCCATGTTGATTTTCTTCGCCACCCATTGTGCGGTAGCCGGCATCAGTTGCATCAAGCCTTTGGCGCCAACCGAAGATTTGGCGTTCATGATGAAACGACTTTCCTGCCGCATCAGGCCATAGACCCAGGCGTCGTCCAGCGCCAGTTCGCGTGCCTTTGGCCGCACCTGGTCGCTGAACGGCGAGGCGAAGCGCAGGCTGTAATCGTGCTGGGTTTGCGTGCGATCGGCGGTGTTAATCGCGCGATCCCAGATTTCGTGACTGAGAGCGAAACTGGCGGCGGCGAGCAATTGGCGATCGTCCATGCCGCGCAGGGCGAAGACCCATTCGCGTACGCCTTCCAGCCGCATATCGACCCGGAACAAGGCCAGCGCGCGCTGAAACGCCGGATTGGCCGCCGCGATCGCCAGTTCTTCCTTGGTCGGTTCGGACGCGCGTGACGGCACCTGGATGCTGCGCCCCAACTCATCATTGGCGAGGTTGCTGTAGAAATTCGGCTGGCCGGCAATTTGCTCGAATAACGTGCGCGCCTCGTCTCTTTCGCCCTGTACTTGCAGCGCGCGCGCGCGCCAGTAAATCCAGTCCGGTTGCGCGGCCAGGGTCGCCGGCATGGCGGTCACCGCCTGCTGTACGGCCTTCCAGTCATGCGCGCGCAAGGCAGCGCGCACGCGCCAGGCCAGCGCGTCTTCGCTGAGCTCGGTGTTTTTGGCCTTGCCGAACCAACTCAGGGCGTCCAGATGATGCGTCATGGCGCCCCTCAGCGCGACGTGACTCCAGCCATAGGCACTTTCTTCGGTCGGCAACTTGGCAGCGATTTTTTCCAGATGGCTCGCCGCCGCCGATGGCTGGCTGCGCGCCAGGCGCTGGATGGCGAACAGCGCTAGCTCGCGACCCGTGCGACTGGTGGCGAAATCGGTCGGCAGATGTTCCAGATGCCGTGCCGGATTTTCGGCGATGGTTTCGAGTCCGCGCGCATATTTGCTCCAGCCCTCGTCGGTCGGCAGATGTGCCGCCGCGTTGCGTGCGGCGCCAACGCGCTTGGCCTCGAACAGACGCCGGATGCGCTGCCACACCTCGGCGGTAGTCAGCAAACCGGCATCGGCCAGTTCATTGATCACCTTGTTGCATGCGGCGGGAAGATCCTTACCGTCGACAAACAGGCTACGCGCGATGGCGTGGTCGCCGCTGTGCTGTCCGCGATAGCAGCGCACGTCGTCGTCGATTTGCGCCAAGGCGGGCAATTCGCGCTCGAAGCTTTCCCATTCGCCGCGTTTACCAAGCGAGCGCAACCAATCACCGCGCAGTTTGTCGGCCAGATAGCTGCCGGCGTAGCGTTCGAGATAGGCGCTGATCGCTGGATCGGCCGCAGCAGCATCGTCGTCGAGCTTGATTTGTAGTTGCCAATATTCCGCCCACGGCTGCAATGGATGGCCGCGCAACGCCTCGACATTTTTCGCCAGACGCACGGATTCACCGGCACGGAAAGCGTCGCGCGCGGTCAGAAAGGCCGCATCGCCGCGTTGCAAATCAGTCGTTGCGGTCGTTGCGCTTGCGGCGGTGGCTTTGGCCGCAAGCTTGACTGCCTTCCTGGCTGCCGGCTGCGACGCTTTTTTGGCGACCACTTTGACCGCCGGCTTGCTGGCAGGCTTGCTGGCAGACTTGTTAGCAGACTCGGCCGCAACGCTCGCCTTTTTCGGCGCAGCAAAAGTCGGCGCTGGCAGGACGGCGCTGCTGAGCGCGAACATCGCCACGGCGCTAATGGTACTCATTGCGGCGCGGCGGAGCCAGAAAGGTTTAGAGTAGAGCGCTTGTTGCATTCGATGCCTGTTCCCGAGTAGTCGTTTCCCTGCTTCCACCATAGCACAAGGCCATGCCAGAAACTGACCGAGTAGCGTTGGAACACTCCGCCGATTCAGCACTTCTGCGCGCCACTCTGCGGCGCGAGAAGCTGGCTGCGCGGGTGGCGCTGCCCACGGCGACGCACGCCAACTTGTGCGCCCGGCTCGCCACGCATCTTGCCGCGCCGCTTTTTGCCCGTCCGGCCACACACATTGGATTCTGTTCGCCGGTACAAAACGAGTTTGATGCGCGTCCGCTGGTAGCGCGTCTGATTGCTGCCGGCTGGCAAGCCTCTATGCCGGTCGTAGTGGAAGCTGCCGCGCCGATGGTGTTCCGGCCGTGGACACCGCAAAGCCCGATGACTACCGACCGTCATGGCATTCCGATTCCCGATACCGATGCTGTCAGTACGGCACCAACGATTCTGCTGCTGCCGCTGGTGGCCTTCGATGCCGCCGGTTATCGCCTCGGCTACGGTGGCGGTTACTTTGACCGCACCTTGGCGGCATGTGCCGTGCGTCCCATGACGATCGGCGTGGGATTCGAACTGGCCCGTTTGGCGACGGTGCTCCCACAGGCGCATGACTTGGCCTGTGACGTTATCGTCACCGAGGCCGGATGGCAGCCGCATGCGGCTAGTCTCCCGGGCCGGCAAACGTCTTGACGCCGCGACAACGACATATGATCATGCGCAACAATGGAATCGTATCCAATTACACACCAGTGACCCAGACAGCGTGACGGCGATGAGCAACGATGACTACCCCCTGATTACCCTGCATCCGGTGGCCGATAACCATCACCGCTGGGTCGGTCTGCTCGTCCAGGGCGTGAATTCCGATACCGACACCGACGCGCTGGTGCGTTTGTTTGGTGAGTTCGGTTTGTTCGAATCGCTCGGTCACTTGCCTTGCGTGTTGCCTCTGCCGCAGCCTGAGGTGTTGACGCCCACACTGGCCGACCTGTTACCTGCCGAAAAAGTCATTCTCCAGTTGCCAACTGCGCACTGCGTTAATCCTGCCCATGCCACCGCTCTGGCCGGCTTTCGCAGCCAGGGCTTTCACCTGATCGCGCATGGACAACTGGCTTCCGGCGCGCAGCTGCCATCCGCTGTTCAAGCGCTGGCCGCCGATTATCCGGTGGATGCCGACATCGCTGGCGCGGCCACCTCGCTGCCTGGCCTGAGCGGACCGCACCTGGCGCTTCACGTGAATGACGGTGCCAGTTTCGAACGCGCGTGCAAAGCCGGTTTTCGCTGGATCGCCGGCAATTATCCCTTGCATTTGGCGACGGAGAAGACTTCTGCGACCAGTCCGGGGCGGGCGATCATGCTCAAATTGCTGTCGCAGATCACTGGCGACGCCGATTCTCACGATATCGAAAAAACACTGAAGCAAGATCCCAATCTTTCCTATCAGTTGTTGAAGCTGGTCAATTCCGTGGCGTTTTCCCTGACTACCAAGATCAGCAACTTTTCCCAGGCGATCACTTTGCTGGGGCGCCGTCAGTTGCAACGTTGGCTGCAATTGTTGCTCTACGCGCATCCGGCCGGCCGTGGTGACGAGGCAAGTGCGCTGATGCCGCGCGCCGCGCTTCGGGCGAGTTTGATGGAAGGTCTCGTCCGCGCTACGGGCGGCAACAAGGATTTGCAGGATCGCGCCTTCATGGTCGGCATGTTTTCGCTTCTTGAGGCCTTAGTCGGACAGCCCGCTGCCGAGGTTATTCGCTCCTTGAATCTCGCTGACGAAGTGACCATAGCCCTGGTGGCGCACCAGGGTGTCCTGGGTGATTTTCTGGCGCTGGTCGAAGCCTCCGAGTCGGGGCCCAATGAGGGCACCCGCGCCGCCATGATCGCCGCCGGTATCAGCCCGGCCACCTGGGCCGCCGAGCAGGCACAGGCCTTCCATTGGGCGATCCAGATCAGCAAAGAAGCGTGACCGAATTGACGCCGGTACCGCCTGACGCCACCCACAGCGAGAGTCCCAAAAGCGGCCTGGTGCGCTGTGTTCACCTCTGTGGCGCCGCCTTCACCTTGCCGGATGGCCAACTCGACACCGCCGTCGAACAAGCCGTCGGCGAACTGCTGCAAAGTCCGCTGGCGACGTTTTCCAAGGTGACACCAAATTCGGTTAGCGGGTTTTCTGCGCCGGTGCTGCCAGTTTCAGATGCGTCCTCGATTACCGCTGCCGCCACCCACGACGACCAAGCGCTGGGTTATTTGACCGTCAGCGGCCGCGCCGGCGGCTATGGCGATGGCGAGCGCGTGCTGCTGGATTCCGTGGCACGGCTGGTTGGCTGGTTGCTGCATGCGCGTGCCGAGCAGAAAGCGCGCAATGCCGAGGTCGAACGCCATACCAGCCGTTTGCGGCAACAGGTCGAGATCCTCGATCACGTTCAGGAATCGGTAATCATCATGGATCTGGCCGGGTTCATCACCGGTTGGAATAAGGGCGCTGAGCGCCTGTTTGGCTATACGGCGAACGAGACGATCGGCCGCCATGTGCTGTTTCTCTATGCCGACGAAGACGCGGATGACAGCAGCTTCGACGATGTCTTCCTTGAGCACGGCGGGCGCGAGATGGAAGTGCGGCGCAAGAAAAAGAACGGCGACGTCTTCTGGGCCAGCCTGCTGCTCTCGGTTCTGCGCGATCAGGACGGGCAGCCCAGCGGTCTGATCGGCTACCTGAGCGACATCACCGAACGGCGTCAGGCCGCCGAGCATATGCGGCTGCATACGCGCATCTTCGATCAGTCAGAAGAAGCGATCATGATCACCGATGCCAACGAACGCATCGTCTCGGTCAACCCCGCATTTTGTCGCATCACCGGTTATAGCGAAGCCGAAGCACTCGGCGAGACGCCGCGCAAATTCCGCTCCGGCCGGCATGATGCGGCGTTCTACACCGCGATGTGGGACGAGTTGAAGCGCAGCGGACACTGGCAAGGTGAAATGTGGGACCGGCGCAAGGACGGCGAGATTTTCCCGAAGTGGATTTCGATCGGTTCGGTGCGCAATCCGGATGGTCAGATCACCCATTATTTCTCGATTTTTTCGGACATCACCGACCGCAAACGTGCCGAAGGCCGCATTCATCACCTCGCCTATTACGATGCGCTGACCGGCCTGCCCAACCGCACGCTGTTTCATCGCCTGCTCGATCAGGCACTGACCGAGGCGCGTCGCCTGAGCCTGCATGGCGCTGTTTTGTTTATCGACCTCAACCGCTTCAAGCCGATCAACGATACGCTGGGCCACGGTGTGGGCGACCATGTGTTGCAGGAAGTGGCCAACCGTTTCCGCGCCACGGTGCGTGGCGCCGATGTGGTTTCACGCCTGGGTGGTGACGAGTTTGTCGTCGGCCTGTTCGATGTCGCCCAGCGCGAACGCGCGGCTACGGTGGCGCAGAAACTGCTCGCCGCGCTGGATGCGCCGATCGTGACCGACGGCATGGAACTCAAGGTGAGCGCAGCGATCGGTATCACCACCTATCCGGATGACGGTTTCGATACCGAAACCTTGCTGCGGCTGGCAGACATCGCCATGTATCGAGCCAAGGAAACCGGGCCGGACGCGTTTGTGTTCTATAGCCAGGACATGAATCAGCGGGCGATGGATCGCCTTAACCTCGAAGCCCATCTGCGGCGCGGCATTGACCGCAACGAACTGGTGCTGTACTACCAGCCCAAGGTGTCGATCCCCAGTGGTTGCATCGTAGGTGCCGAAGCCTTGATCCGTTGGATGCATCCCGAACGCGGCATGGTGCCGCCGGGTGAGTTCATTCCGGTGGCCGAAGAAACCGGCCTGATTGTGCAGATCAGCGCCTGGGTGATTGAAGAAGCTTGTCGGCAGGCACGACGCTGGAAGGATGCCGGTTTCGCGCCGATGCGAATTGCCGTCAATCTGTCAGCCCGTGATTTCTCGCCCGGATTGCCCGCACGCGTGACCGAATTGCTCGTCCGTCACGGTATCGGCCCCGAGTGGCTAGAGCTCGAAATTACCGAGAGCATGCTGATGAACAACACCGAGAAGGTGATTGCGATGATGGACGACATCGCGGCACTCGGTGTCGCTCTATCGCTCGACGACTTTGGCACTGGCTATTCCAGTCTTTCGTATCTCAAACGCTTCCCGATCGACACGCTGAAAATCGACCGCAGCTTTGTCATCAACATCCCACGCGACGGCAGCGATTGCGCCATTGCCGGCGCCATTGTCAGCATGGCCAAGCAGCTCAAGCACATGGTGATTGCCGAAGGCGTCGAATCGACCGACCAACTCACCTTTTTGCGCGGGCTGGGCTGCGACGAAATCCAGGGCTACTTGTTCTCGCCGCCGGTACCGGTGGCGAAGTTCGAGAACTTCTTGCGCGACAACAAGCGCCTGGAATGATCAGGTAGCGAGGACAGCGCGCTCGAAACGCTGTAGCGCTTCATCGAGCAGGGCGCGGCGGGTGCCGAAGTTCAAGCGCACAAATCCCGGTGCACCAAAATCAGCACCGTCCGACAGCCCGAGGCCATGGGCTTCGAAGTGCTTGACTGGATCGTGCAGGCCGAGTGCCGTGACATCAATCCAGGCCAGATAGGTGGCTTCAATCGACGTCATGGCCAGACCGGGCAGCGCCGCGACCGCTCGCTCCACGGCCCGTGCGTTGCTGCGCAGATAGGTGATCAGATCGGCGTGCCAATCGTCGCAGCGCGTCAGCGCCGCCTCGGTGGCGACCATGCCCAGCAGATTGACGTGGGGCACGATGCCGTTCATGGCGTCATGGAAACGGCGGCGCAGCCCGGCGTCGCTGATGATGGCGAACGCCGCGCCCAAGCCCGGGATATTGAAGGTCTTGGAAGGCGCCATCAGGGTGATCGTTCGCGCTGCCACCTCGGGCGCCAGCGAGGCAAAAAGTCGGTGATGGCGAGACGGCGCCAGGATCAGTCCGTTGTGGATTTCGTCGGAACAGACGATCAAATCGTGCTTTTCCGCCAGCGCGGCGATCTGCCAGAGCTCATCCTCCTGCCACAGGCGACCGACCGGATTGTGCGGATGGCACAGCTCGAATAGCTTGGCCCGACTGGTGCCGAGCACCGCATCGACGGCAGCGAAATTCCATACCCATAAGTCTTCTTCCCGCACCAACGGCACGGTGACCAAGCGCCGCTCGGCGAAGCGTGGCGCGGAAAGAAATGGCGGATAAACGGGTGTCGCAGAAAACACCGCATCACCGGTTGTACCCACGGCCCGGCACGCAACATTCAGGCCGGAAACGAGACCCGGCAGCCAGACGATCCATTCCGGTTCGATGGCATAGTCAAACCACCGCGCCAGATGCGTAACCACGGCCTGCGTTTGCGCCGCAGTTGGTTGGTTGTAACCAAACACGCCATGCGCGATGCGCTCGTGCAGGGCCTCCAGCACCGCCGGCGGTGCAACAAAATCCATGTCCGCCACCCACAAGGGCAAAACATCCCGCCCGGCGTACTTGGCCCATTTACCCGAATCGCTGGCGGCGCGATCAATGACGATATCGAAGTGGCTTGTCATGGTTGCAAGGTCTGGCGTGCGCCGGGCAGAGTTGGCGTGGTCAACAGCGGACGGCTAGTCGCCGGATGCACATACTCACCGGTTGGTGTCAGGTCGATAGCGCCGGCGCTGCCGGGTGAGCGAAAGCTGCGGTGCAGGGAGCTCGCTCGTTTAATGCGGTAATCGTGGTGCTGCGCCAGGACAAAACTTTCCCAATCCACATTCGGGTTGTTGATAAATTCGCCATTGATGCCGTTGTTCAGCGGCCCCTTGCCGATCAACAGGTTGTTGTAGGCTTTCACGATCTGGGCGCCGGGTTTCACGTTCAGGAAAGTGGCGCCGGCGGGGCGGTTGTTGTCGATGGTGTTGTTGATCAGGTAGAGCTCATTTTTCGGCCCTTTGTAGCCCTCGGCGCCGAACGAAATGATGGTCGGGTTTTCAGTGGTGGCGCTTTGCTCGATGATGTTGCCGATCACGTAGGCGATGCCGCCATTGGGAAATTCCAGCTCATAGCTGGCGCGACCACCGCTTTCGTCACTCAGGCGGTTGTAGAGAATGTGGTTCTCGGCAGCGCGGCTCTTGAGCAAATGGCCGACCTGGGCGTGGTGGAAATAGCTGCCGGTGACGCGCAGTCGCTTCAAGGCACCGACGTAGAGATTGTGGCTATAGCCGTCGCCATGCCCGTTATGGCCGAATTCGCTATCGACAATGTCCAGTTCGGCGTCGCCGCCGCTGGTCAGAATGCCGTTTTCGTTATGCACAAAACGACATTTGCGCACCACCAGGCGGCCTTTTTCAAAACGGATGCCAGCGCCGTTCTTGTCCGCCACTCGCGCCTCGCTGAATTCGATGTTCTCGACGGTAATCGCGCCACCGCGCACAACCCAGATCGCCTTCCCTTCGGCGCTGGCGCCATCGGCGATCAGCTTCACGCCAGCACCGGAAATGGCATTATTGTTGCCCATGCCGCGTATGGTCAGGTTGTCCTGTTTCCAGACGGCCACATCGCGGCGGTATTCGCCCGGCTCGATTTCAATCGTGTCGCCATCTTTCGCCAGCGCGGCGGCGGCACCGATAGTTTTCAACGCGTGCCCGGGGCCTACCTGTATCGTCCTGGCCCCGGCGACAGGTTCCGACATGACGTGTTGACTGCTTGCATCGGGCTTCGCAGGCGGCACAACGATCAACTGGCCGCTAGCATCGCGACGAATCTCACCCAGAAAGTCGCCCGCGACCGGAAGCGCATCGGCGGCATGCAGCGACGTATGCATGAACACCGGCAGCGCGATCAGTAGCGCCAGCGCCGCCTCGCCAGCACCGACTTTTTGTTGAACTTTCGACATGCCGTGATGATACGGCCAACTCCGCTTCGCGGTAGTATCCCTCTTCATTCCAACCACTTCTTTGGAGGACATCATGTCTTTACTCAATCCCAGCATCGGGCTTGCCTGGATATTGCTTGTCGTGGCTGGCTTGCTCGAGCCCGTCTGGGCGGGCGCAATGAAAGCTTCGGATGGCTTCACCAAGCTCTGGCCAGCGGTGCTGACGCTAGCGTCCGCGTGGTCCAGCTTTGTCCTGCTCGGCTTGGCGCTCAAAGCCTTGCCGGTCGGCACCGCCTACGCCGTCTGGACCGGCATGGGCGCTGTCGGCACGGCGCTGTTGGGCATCGCCATGTTCAACGAACCGGCGAATGCCGTGCGTCTGGGCAGCATCACCCTGATCATCGCCGGCATTGCGGGGCTCAAGCTTGCGGGTGGCGAATAGACGCAGCGCTAAAATGCAACCTTGACCTCTCTGCCGGATGCCGCCGATGCCATTTCGCCCGAATCGCAAACCAGCCCTTCATCCCGTTACCCGCGCGCTGTTAGGCCTCAGCCTGGGCCTCTCGGCGGCTTTGGCGTCCGCACCGAGCCTCGCCGCCGTCGAATCAAAAGCCGGCCAGTATTACGAAGACGCCCTGAGCCGCTATAACAAGAACGACCTGCCCGGCGCGGTGATTCAGCTCAAGAACGCGCTACAAGTCGATAAAAGCATGCTCTCGGCGCAACTACTGCTGGGCAAGGCCTTGATGGCCAGTGGCGAAGTCGCGGCGGCGGAAGTCGCTTTCACCGAAGCCTTGCGTCTTGGCGTCAATCGTTCCGAAGTGGTGCTACCGCTGGCGCGTGCCTTGATCGACCAGGGCAAGCATAAATCCTTGTTCGATCGCCCTGAGCTGGGCCTGAACGGGCTACCGCCCGCCGTGCAAATGCCGCTGCACTTGCTTCGCGCCGGCGCGTATTCCGACTTGGGGAATCAGCGTGAAGCCATCCAGTCGGTGGAAGCGGCACGGGCGATTGATCCCAAGGCCGTCGATTCATGGATCAGCGAAGTCTCCTTGCGCATTCGTGCCAAGCAGTATCGCGAAGCCGCCATTGCTGCGGATAAGGCCGTCGCGCTAGCACCAAATTCAGCCGAGGCGTGGTACCAGAAAGGCACCGTCGCCCACGCCAGTGGCGATGCCCTGGCAGCGCTGAAGAATTACGACCAGAGTTTGCAGATCACTCCCGGCCACATCGAGTCCCGTATCGCCCGCGCCGGCATTTACCTGGATTTGCAACGCCATAAAGATGCCGCCGCCGACGTCACCTATGTTCAGGATCGGTTTAAAGAGCTGGCTGAAAAGTCTGAAAGCGTTGCCGAGCGAGCCATGGAAGAACCCCGCGCTGCCTACCTGCGGGCCTTGCTGGCCGAGCGCGAAGGCGATACCGAAACGGTCAAGGCGTCGCTGAAGGTGATTACCGACCTGCTCGATCCGGTTCCTATCGATTTCATCCGTTTCCGGCCGCAGCTCTTGATGCTCAATGGTCTGGCGCACTTTTCCCAGGGCGAAATGGAAAAGGCCAAGGGCTATCTGGAAGAGTTGGCCAAGCATGGCATGAACCCGGCGATGAAGCTCCTGGCACAGATTTATCTCAACGAGAAGAGTCCGGGCAAAGCGCAAACCGTGCTGGAAAACTATTTGCGCGTGGCGCCAAAAGACAGCCGCGCCATTCTCTTGCTCGCCACCGCCCAGCTTGCGCAGGGCCGGAGTGTGCGTGCCACCGCGCTGATGCAAGAAGCACTGACGCTTGAAGATAGCCCGGAGGCGCGCGCCGCCCTCGGCCAGAGTCTGCTCAGTGGCGGCAAGGTGGATGACGCCGTGACGCAATTGGAGAAAGCTCTACAGAAAGATCCCGGTCAGTCGCAGGCAGGTTTCCTGTTGAGTGGCATCTATCTGCGCGCTGGACAACCGCGCAAGGCCGTAACGGTCGCAGAGGCCGTGGTGAAGCGTGCGCCCGATGTCGCCACTCATCACAACCTGCTGGGGATTGCCCGTGGTTCAGCAGGAGATGCCGCCGGCGCCCGCTCCGCATTCGAGCGCGCCCTCAAGCTCGAACCCGGCCTGACCCCGGCCAAACTCAACCTCGCCCGTCTCGAAATTGACGCCAAAGCCTACGACAAGGCCGAGCAGCGTCTGAAACAAATGATCGCCGAAAATGAACGTAACGTCGGCGCACACCTGGCCCTGGCGGCGATCGCCGATCAACGCGGTAAGCCGGCTGAGGTGCTGCGTGCGCTGGAAAAAGCGCGCGATGTCGAGGGCCCCAAGCAGGTGAAAGCGGCGCTGATGCTGGTCGATCACCACATGCGCCAACGTCGTCCCGCAGAGGCGCTCGAAGCGTCCAAGCGCGCGTTTTCAAAAGCGCCCGAGGATTTCAATGTTTTGATGACCTACGCCCGCATCCGTCTTGCCAACAATGACCCAGGCGGCGCGGCGCTAACACTCAAAGACGCCACCCGCGTCGCCGAGTTCACCCCCGAGCGCCTGACGGCCGCTGCTTTGCTGCAGTTGCAGACGCCCGATCTGGCGGGGGTGCAATACAGCCTCGAAAAAGCACTGAGTTCGCGCCCCAATTTCCTACCCGCACTAGCCTTGATGACTGAAGTCGAGTTGCGCCAGGGTGACCCGGCGAAAGCCGAGCGCCGGGCGCGAGCGGTACTTGAGAGCAACCCTAAACTGGCCATCGGACACAGCTTGCTCGGCGATATCGCCTTGGCACGCGGGCAAGGGCCGGCCGCCATCGAGTCCTACCGCAAGGCGCATCAGGTCGAAGCCAGCAGCGAAACTTTGCTGCGTCTGTTCAATGCCATGTCGCGGCAAGGCGATACCCGGGGCGCACTTCCGCTAGCCGAACAATGGCTGAAGGGAAAACCGGATGACCAGGGCGTACGTCGCGCACTTGCCGATGGTTACGCTCGCGCCGCCAACTACCCGGCAGCGAAGAAGACCTATGAGGAAATCCTGAAGCTGCAGCCGCAAGACGCGCGCAGTTTAAACAATCTGGCCAACATCCAACTCCTGACCAATGACCCGATCGGTGCGGTCAAGACTGCCGAAAGGGCGTTGGCCAGCGATTCGGGCAATGCCGCAACGATCGACACTCTGGGCTGGGCTTTATTTCTGAATGGCCAAACCGATCGCGCTCTGACCTATCTACGCGACGCACGGCTGAGGAATCCGTCTAGTGCAGAGATTCGATACCATTTGGGAAAGGTATTGGCAGAGTCTGGACGGAGGGCTGAGGCTAAGGAAGAGTTGGAAGCGGCAATCAAGCAGAGTGGGACATTTGACGGTATTGACGAGGCGCACCGATTGTTGAATACCTTTCGCTAAGCATTGTGCGGTTTTGCTTTGCAACTTGTGTCGGGAATTTTTACACTGCCGGTACAAATATGGTCGGATTGAAAATTAAGATTTTGATATAAAACAATAATTAGTTTCTGGCCGGGTTATTGCTTTACTCTTTGTGAGACCCATTTTTGAGGTGCAAAAAATGAAAACTATACATATCGTAATTGCTTCCATCATTGGTGGCTTGGTAACGGTTCCGTTGTCTGCGTTCGCTGATGCAACCTGGAATATGGGATCTGGATACAATGGCAACGGACCTCAAACGTGTAGCCAAACGACTGCCGGCAGTACAGTCAACTCTATCACGAACGTCGGTAATGCTTGGACCTGCACGAGTACTGCGCCGTCTGGCCCCGCTCCGGGGATGACAATGAATGCATGGTCATCAACGGGTACTAACTCATCCGCTACTGCTCTTGCGGCTGCGCAGCTTTCAAGATACAGCTATTCCACACCCAACCCCGCCGTGTACGATTTTGCTGTTAGGAATGTGGCTGGCAGTGATCAGCACTCAATGGACAACGTTGGTTACACCGACATGATTGCCATGAAGTTCGATCAGGCCGTATCGCTAACCCAAGTGAGTTTGGGCTGGACGAGCACGGATGCCGACATTAGTGTCCTCCGTTATAAAGAATCAGGGACACCAGCAGCGTTTCCAAGTTCTGGCGTGTCGCTTGAGAGTTTAACAACGACTGGGGGTTGGGAGTTGGTCGGGCATTACGCTAATCTGCAGAATGACACCATTGCTCCTATTAAGACGGCGGACATTGATAACGCGGTCGCATCGAGTTGGTGGTTGATCAGTGCGTTCAACTCGGCTTTTGGGGCAGGGACAACTGTTCATGGTGGCAATACGACCAGTGACGAAGTGACAATAAATGGGGTCACGTCAAAATTATTGACGGCTTCAAATGACTATGTAAAGCTGCTGGCCGTTGCTGGCAAGGTATCCTCATCTGACGTTCCCGAGCCCGCCGGGATCGTTTTGGTTGGCCTTGGGCTGTTGGGATTAATGGCTTCGCGCCGCCGCATCACCAAGTAAGCCGAGTCTCATAATCAACCAAAAGGGCGCCCGTGGGCGCCCTTTTGGTTGGTGGGCAGCGTGCCGATCATCTATGGATAGTCAAAAACAGGGTTCAACGGATTTGCAAATTGCAATCGTCGCAAGCTGGCAAGGCAGCCGAACTGAGCGTGAATGGCGTCTCGCGTTCGACTACAGATCTCGCCGGCGACTCGAATCGCCAAATACCCGCGGACCGGAAATCCTTCACGCATCTGTGATAACTTAAGCCCTTCTGCCCCGACCTTACGCCGCAACTCAGTTTCTCAGTCTCGTTCATAAGGATCGTCCAATCACACCGCCATCCACCATCGAGTTGCGGTCCACGATTGACGACCATAGCATCGCTGCATACACCTTTGCCGCGATCACACTGATGCTGGCGGAGGCGGCGATTCCGTCACCCTTGCCCGGAGTTAAGCCCGGCCTGGCCAACATCATCGTCTTGTTGGTGCTGATGCGCTATGGTTGGCGGGACGCGGCCTGGGTTGGTTTGTTGCGGGTGTTTGCCGGCAGCATCGTGTTTGGCCAATTTCTGGCGCCGGGGTTCTTTCTTGCCCTCACCGGTGCCTCGGGCCTGCCCTATGGCATGCGTCTGGTGGATTGCCTGATTGCCGCCGATGTTGCTGCGCGCAAGCAATAATCCGTTGGTCGAATGCAGCGGCGGTGTGACGGCTCACTGTCAGGGTGGGGCGGCTTTCGATTTGCCGCAAGCTAACAGCACGTGTTGCGAATTCGGCCGGTTCATCACACGATTCGACGCAGTCATTCTCGCGTTGGCGGGAATCCAGACTCGTCAATCTGGTTAAGCGTTCTTGAGCCAGTTTGAAGAACACACTGGATTTCCGCGTACCCCTGCGGGAATGACGAAAATCAGCAGGTATGGTCCAAAACGAATTCAGTGTGTAAGCGCTCTACCTACAGACAAAGTGTGTAAGCAGTGTGTAAGCAGATTTTGGACGCAAAAAAGCACTTAACTTGCGCTACGTGCTTGATTTACTTGATGTATTTGGTGGGCTGTGAGTGATTCGAACACTCGACCTACGGATTAAGAGTCCGCTGCTCTACCAACTGAGCTAACAGCCCATTTCGCAGTATTGACCAATGGTACTTGGTAAGTGCTGGAAATTTAACTTTCACTGAATACCTTTGTCGTCTCTGGTTTCACCAGATATTCCTTAGGGAATCTTCGAAAGGAGACGGATGTTACCAGAAGAATTCTCTTGTAGCCGGTAATTGATTCCGCGATTCCGCCCCGGAATTTCCTGTCGTTGCCGCCGACTCGGCTCCTCAACTGAATGCCTGTATTCCCGTCTGAGCTCGACCGAGAATCAGGGCATGGATGTCGTGCGTGCCTTCGTAAGTGTTAACCACTTCAAGGTTGACGACATGGCGGATCACGCCGAACTCGTCGGAGATGCCGTTACCGCCGAGCATGTCGCGCGCCATGCGCGCAATCTCCAGCGATTTGCCGCAGGAATTGCGCTTCATGATGGACGTGATTTCCACGGCCGCCGTGCCCTCATCCTTCATTCGCCCCAGGCGCAGACAACCCTGGAGCGCCATCGTGATCTCGGTCTGCATATTGGCCAGTTTCAGCTGGATCAATTGATTCGCCGCCAGTGGCCGGCCGAATTGTGTGCGGTCGAGCGTGTATTGCCGCGCTGCATGCCAGCAAAATTCAGCGGCCCCCAAGGCGCCCCAGGCGATACCGAAGCGCGCTGAATTGAGGCAAGTGAAGGGGCCTTTGAGACCACGAACGTCGGGGAACGCATTCTCTTCCGGGCAGAACACCTCGTCCATGACAATTTCACCCGTGATCGAGGTGCGCAGGCCAACTTTGCCATGGATTGTCGGCGCGGATAGCCCTTGCCAGCCCTTTTCTAGCACAAATCCGCGAATCTGGCCGCTGTCATCTTTGGCCCAGACCACAAAGACGTCGGCGATCGGACTGTTGCTGATCCACATCTTGGCGCCAGAAATCCGGTAGCCGCCATCGACCTTACGAGCACGGGTGATCATGCTGCCGGGGTCGGAGCCATGGTTCGGCTCGGTGAGGCCGAAGCAACCAATCAGCTCACCGGTCGCCAGTCTGGGCAGATATTTTTGGCGCGTAGCTTCGTTGCCGAATTCGTAAATCGGCACCATAACCAAGGAGCTTTGCACACTCATCATCGAGCGATAGCCAGAATCGATGCGCTCGATTTCCCGCGCGGCGAGCCCGTAGCTGACGTAGTTCATACCAGCGCCGCCGTATTCCGTGGGAATCGTGGGACCGAGCAGGCCGAGCTCGCCCATTTCGCGGAAGATGGTCGGATCGGTCCGTTCGTGGCGGAAGGCATCCAACACGCGCGGCGCCAACTTGTCCTGCGCATACGCGGCAACGGTAGCGCGCACCATGCGTTCGTCGTTGGTCAGTTGCTGATCCATCAGCAAGGGGTCTTGCCAGTTAAAACTCGGTTGGCTACTCATAAAAATCCCAATCTCAAGGCTAAGAACATGTTCTTAGCTCAATACGGCGGATTTGCCATTCGTACCCTGATCAGCCCAGTTCCTTCGCCACCACGGCGACAGAAGCCGCGTCCGGCAGGTGGGCGAGTTGCGCCAACATGTAGTCCTTAACCTGAGCAAGGATCTGTTCGACGCGCTCGACGTTCAACCCAAGGCTTCCCGCCGCTGCCTCCACGGCGGCGCGCTCGGCAGCGGAATAGTCACCGTCGGCGTAGGCCACCATGATGCACAAAGCAACGATCATGTCGCGTTGGCCGATGTCAGGAAAATCACTCGCCACCACGCTTGTGGCGCCACGCTCGGCGGCAAGCGTATCAAAGCTTAAAAAGTCGGCGCTGGCGGTACGGCACCCGTCGTAAAACTGGCGAATCAGCGCCTCTTCCTCCACCGTGCGAGCACCATCAACATGAGCAATGCCCAACATCAACCGTGTGGCGGCAACGATCTGCGCAGGGGACAGCGGGGTCTCGGTCATCAATGGAAACATGGCGATTTCTCCTTCAACGGTTGATGTGGTGGCGTAGTTCGTTTAGCTGCGTCTGGATCTGTTGAGCCGTCAGATTCTGGAAGCGATCCGGCAGCAACGAGCGACGTGAGGTTTCGAGTACGGCCAGCATTTCCATATAACGCAGCATGGCAATTTCTCGCGGCGGCATAAAGTCGTCGATGGCCTTAACGAAGAGGGCCTCCGTAACCACGTCACCCGCACTACTTTGATCACCGCTGCGCTCGGCAAATTCGGCTGCGAGCAACGCCAGTGCTTCGAGATCAGCGTTGGAATAGCCTTCCAGACCGGCGCAACGGGTTTCCAGAACATCATCGGCGATGTCGCTTTGGATGCCATAGCGGCGCAGGATGGCGCGAATGATAGCAGCGCGCTCGGCACCGGTCTCGGCATAAAAGAAGGGGATTTTGCGGTCGAGCCGACCGGGGCGCTTGATGTCGGTATCGAGTTTGTCCGGGCGATTCGTCATCAGGATGAACAGCACCTCACCGCGATTTTCCGGGTCGGACATGAATTCCTTGAGCCGGGCGATGACGCGCGAACCGGTGCCGCCATCACCATCGCCGTCACCCTGGTTGCCGAAGCTGCGGTCACCTTCATCGATCACCAGCGCAATCGGTCCCATCGCCTTGACGGTGGCCAGCACGCGTTCGAGATTGGATTCGGTCGAGCCGACCCATTTCGAGCGAAAGTTTTTCAGCGCCACACCGGATAGCCCAGCCTCCTTGAGGAAAGCCTTGATGACGAAAGTCTTGCCCGCACCCATCGGGCCAACAGCCAGCAAGCCCATGGGCGCGCGCGCGCGCTCACCACTCTTGATCAGGCGCGCGATCTCGAGCAGTTCGGTTTTGATGTGAGCGTTGCCACCAACGGCATCAAGACCGTGGCGCGGCTCGATGAATTCGATCAGGCCGGCGCACTCCTTTTCGATCAGCTCACGCTTGCGCTTCCTGACAACTTCGCTCATTTCCTCAAAGGGATCGTCTGCCTCGGGCAGGCTGCGCGTGGGGTCGACCAGTTGGCGGATTTCGTCTGGCGTCATGCCGGCGGTGATGCCGGCGAGCTTAGCGGCGCGTTCGGTGGCATTAGGCGTCCCGGTCAGCAGGCTACCAATGAGCTGGATGCGCTGGGTTTCGTTCAACCCGTCCGGGCCATTACCGGCAACGATGCTGGCGAGCTGGATGGCGCGCAGCCCTGCGGTCTGGTCGGCCAGGCGCATAACCTGTGCCGGCGGCATGCTGGGTGCGTAGTGGTGAATCGCCGCTTCACGTGTAGAACGATCTGGCATTGGCACTTCGATAGCGGCGACACGCGGATTGGCGAGCAAACCGGGGTTGATCTCGGCCAACGATTCGGTAATCAGAATGATGACGTTGTCCTTGGCCGCCAGTTCATCGTCGAGCGACCAGCGATGCAGAGCGGTGTAGGCACTGCGTTCGTCAAGGGAAAGGAACTGGGTTTCAGTGGCCGGCAACAACGCACCGGCGTAAGGAATCAACAGTGCGTTGGATGGCTGATCGCGCAAACGCCGCTCCAACGCTTCAAACACGCCGCCGAGCCCCTTACCTTCGAGGTGACGATACAGCTCAGTCTTTTCGTCGGTGCTGCCGCCTTGCACTAGGCGCACGCCACGATCCACACTGAGTTCAAAGATGCGCTGCTTGTTGTCCTTGAGCAGCACCTCGGCAAGGAAGGCGATCATGCCGTAAGGCGTGTTGCCAACCAGAGTACGGTCGAACACATTGCGATAGAGGACGAAGACCGCCGCCTCTCCCGCCAAATACTTCTGACGCAAGGTTTCGGCCCAGGCCGGCAGGGCTGGCCGGTGCAGCACGGGATCGCTCATGGCCGTGTTACATCGTCTTGCCGGAAGGAGTGGCAGCGGCCTGGCCAGCACGGGCGCGCTTCATTTCATCCAGTTGCTGACGGGCGGTGATCGAGCCGCTGCTCTGACGCAATTTGGCCAATTGCACGTCAAGATCGGAATCGCGCAATTCAGAGCCCATCTTGGCCTCGGCCACGGTGTTCTTGATGTGTTCGCGCACATTATCCAGGGCACGTACTTCGGCATCGACCGACAAACCGTCAAGCTGGTTCTGGATCTTCAGTCGCGCCTGGGCGCTGAGCATTTGCGCCAGCATGCGGTCTTTTTCATCCTTGAGTTTCTGGATCTCGCTCTTCACCTGTAACAGCGAGTTCTTGGCCTCGTCGGCATCGCCGCGCGCCTGCTGCATATCCTGGTCCAGTAGTTTGATACTGGCGTCGAGCGCGTTCTTTTTCTGGATCAGCACAATCCCCAGTTCATCCTGGCCGGTCGCCAGTGCCGAGTTGAGGTCGGCCGTGACGGCGTCCAGCTCGTCCTTCTCGGTCGCCAGTCGGGCAGCGATTTCCTCACGGCGGCGCATGATGGCCGCAGTCGCCGACTTGAGCTTGCCATACTTGTCGATCATCGAATCGATGGCGTTTTGATAAGCGATCTCGGGATGGCGCTTTTCGACATCGCTGATCCAGAGTGAGACAAAGCCTTGCCAGAGGTTGCCGAGGCGGTCGATCAGGTTGATGGTGCTCATGGGGGCGTTCCCTTCCTGGTTACTGTTTGCGGGTGAATTATTTGGACTGCTGGGTGCGCCCACCAGCCACGACGGCCAGGCGCGGAGATCGGATCGCGTTGTTCGACAAACTGGCAGACTGACGTGGTCGAGCAGCAAGGCCAGGAACAGCGGTCGCCAGGTCGCCGTCCAGTTCGGCCTCGATGTCTTCTTGCAGACGTAGCTTGGCGATCGACTCTTCGAGGCGCGTGCCGACGTCTTCCGACAGCGGCGTGGTCATGATGGTCTGGTAGATTTCTTCGAGTTGATCAGGCATCGACAGCATGGCGGCATCCAGCGCACGCAGGCGGCTTTGCATGCGGTGGTGGCGTTCCAGAATGGTCACGTAGTCGGTACGCGCCTTTTGCAACTGGCGCAGGTCGGCACCCGGCTTGGGGCTAGCGATATCTTTGTCGAGCAAGCTGATGCGGCCTTCGATTTCGCTCGGCTTGAACGCGTCGCCACGCTCTTCCATCACCAGTGACGCCAACCACATATACAGGTATTCGATCGTGGCGTCGTCGAGCCGCTCGACATCGGCGGCCGATAGCCGTGACTGAGCGTCGTCCGCGCGACTGTAAAGCGAGGTGACGCGACTGGCCATGCGCGAATAGGCATTCATGGTCTGCTGCTGCAGACCGGTACGCTTTGCCCGTGCGTCAATCTCGGCCAGCAAACGATGGCGAGTAGTGACTCGCTCACGGTTGCGCCACTGGCGATCGACGCGGTCGCGGAAAGCAATGGATGCCGGCACGTACATGGCGGCGATGATTTCACCGGCTGCAAAAGCCACCAGCGGAATCGCGCCAATGCCAAAGCCGAAGGGTATCGACAACATGGTCGCTGCGGCCAGCGAGCCCAATCCGGCATACACATTGCCTTGGTGGGTGAGCATCTCGCGCAGATAGGAAGGTTTCTTTTCTGCGGACATGGCCGGACGATCAGATGGTTACACGCACAGCACCCTTGCCAGCGCTGGATTTGTGCAGTTGACTGAGAATGCGCTCCTCAAAGCGGATCGCCTCGGCCGAACGTTGCCATTCGGTGGAACGCGGGCGCGGCGCATCAATGGTGAAATCATCGGCAATCCGCGCCGGCTGGGTCGACAGGACGATGACACGATCGCCAAGCATCAGCGCCTCGGTCACGTCATGGGTAACGAATACCACGAGGCAAGGCGCGGCTTTGTAAAGATCGATGAGCAAACGCTGCATTTCCTCGCGCGTTTGGGCGTCGAGTGCGCCGAAGGGTTCGTCCATGAGCAGGATGCGGGGCCGCAACACCAGTGCGCGCGCCAGCGCTACGCGTTGGTTCTGTCCACCGGAAAGCTGTGCCGGGCGCAACTGCTGTTTATCGGCCAGGCCTACGGCCTTCAGCATCTCGGCGACGCGCTGACGCCATTCCTTCTCGGCGATTTTCTCGCGCCAGAGCTTGAGCCGGAACGGGAAGGCAACGTTCTCGAACACGGTCAGATCGGGGCGGTTGGCGTAGCGCTGAAACACCATCACGGAGTCATCATGCGCACCGTGGCATTCAACGCCGTCGATCAGAATGCTGCCCGAGGTCGGCGTCTTGGTGCCCATCGGGCGCACGCCGCCCAGCATGTGCAAGATGGTGCTTTTGCCGCAGCCCGACGGACCGAGCAGCATGTTGATACCGGGCCGTTCGAAATTGAGACTGATGCCGTCGACCACACGCGTGACGCCGCCACTGGGCGCCGGGTATTCCTGGACGATATCCTTGATGGCGATTGAGACCGCTGCCGGCGACGATGTCGCACTCATTGCTGAGTTTCCCAAGGATAGAGGCGGCGTTTGGCCCAGTTCATCCCCTGATAGGTAACGAGCGCCAGCGCGATGATGACGATGATGCCAGCAAAAACCTGGTCCCAGGCACTAAAGCGACGGGCGTTTTGGATCAACTGGCCAAGGCCAACGCGGGCATTCACGTATTCGGCCACGGTGATGTAGGTCCACATGACCGAGAAGGCCACGATCACGGCATCGGCAATGCGTGGCATGGCCATCGGCACCACGGCCTTGGTGATGCATTCCCACGGTGTCGCGCCGAGATCACGGGCGCCAATCCAGTAGCTTTGCGGCACGGCCTGGATCGCATCGCGCACCATCGGAATCAGATAGACCACGGCGCCGATGAAGAGGAAGGCCACCTTCATTTCTTCGCCGATACCCAGCCACATCACCAGAATCGGCAACAGGGCAACGACCGGCGCAGAACGAAAAGGATCGATCAACGGTGACAGCACGGCATTCAGCTTGGGCGCAGCGCCCATCGTGATACCAATCGGGATACCAATCAGAATGACCAGCACACCGGCCACCGCCAACCGCCCGACCGACCACAGCGTGGCGATGAACAACATGCTCTCGCCCTCATGCCAGGCGAGATAGGAAAACGCCGACAACACATCCCACGGTGCAGGCAAGCGCACCGGGCTCACCAATCCGGAGCCCGCGAGCAAGCTCCACAACAACAACACGGCCACCACCGCGCCGATACCCAGCGCACGTCGGCGCCCCGGCGCCAGCGGCAGATAGGGATTCCAGAATTCACTCATCAATGTTCCCTTGCCACGATACAGCGCGGTGCTATCGACCGCCAAACACGGCGACGCGAGTGCTACGGTTCATGGCGCGGCAATCCTCCAGCGACAAACCTTCGCCGGCCGGGTTGGATTCGTTGCACAGCGGCCGATCCGGGCCATTGCCGACGATCTTGAAACGGTTGCGCGGGAATTCCCACTGCGTTGCCAGGTAATCGACCACCGCGTTGGCGCGCGCCGCCGACAGGCGCAGATTGGTGTCGCGGGCGCCGGTCGAATCGGAATTGCCGCTGACTTCAAAGTAGGCTTTGCCGTTGTTTTCGATGAAGGGCACCATTTCCTCGTCGACGGTCTTCTGCGCCCGTTTGGTGAGCTGCGCGGTACCGGTGGAAAAGCCGACCATCACCGGCTTGGTGACGATGGCGGACTTTTGCGTGGCTTCGGTCAGAGCAGCTTGCGAAAAGGTGTTCTGTGGCTTGGCCGCGGCGGCGGCAGCGCCCTGGTCACGCGCCAGCATGGCTTTGATGAAGCGGTAGTCGAAGCTATCCTGTGGCGTGATGACGGGCGACTTCGGATTGGCCAGGGCACCGGCCTTGCGGTAAATCTCGTCAAAACGACGATAGACCCGCTCGTAATGATTGGTGCCTCCCGCCAGACCGAGGATGCGGGCATTGTCCTCAACCCCCGTCCATACCACGTTCGGGAACAGGCTCTTGACGAAGGGCTTACCCTCTTTGTCGGCCAGCAGCTTGAAGAACTCTTCGGTTTGCACCAGCGCCTCGACGGCATTGTCCGGATTGGCACGCGCCACCTGGACGCCTTCCATCCAGCCTTCGACAAACTTTTGCACCACGGCCTGGCCTTCGGGCTTGGCGAGTAATCGCGCATCGCACACCATAACATCGAAAATCAGGTTGGTCGCGGTTTTAGTCGAATAGACGATGCGCGAACCTTTGACATTGCGTTGCGCCAGGGCCAGGTCCGGATCCCACAGCACCGCCGCGTCAACGTTGCCGGATTCGAGCGCGGCACGCACGCCGGCGGTGCCTTCCTCGGCGTTGATGAATATGGTCTTGATGCTTTCCTTCTTGCGTGCCGTCAGCGAGGAGTTGTCGATGGCATCAATCAACATACCGTGCGAGGGGGTGAATTGCAGCAAAGCCACCGAGCGGCCGGCGAGATCTTCGATCGAGCGCAGGTCGGGATTGCGGGCGATGACGGCATCACCCCCTTGGGTGTTATCGACGATCATCACCGCGCGACCGTCCATGCCGGCGTTGCGCAGATTGGGCTGCTCCTGCGCCCAGAAATCGGATGTGCGCCATGCGCACTGAGCGGCGCCGGATTCAAAGATGGTCGACAGGGTGGGAATGTCGTCCTGAATCAGAAACTGGACATTGATATCCTTTCCGGCATAGAGCGAGCCAGGCTGGGTACTCAAGTTGTTGCCGTTGGCCACCAGCGCCGGAGCGTAGCCGTGAAAGCTGACCAGGCTGACGCGGAGCGGATTCTTTGCGCTACCGACCGGGGCGTTCTTGTCGGCCACCGGTTTGGCTATCGCCGGCGCCACCTTGGGTACGGCGGCCGGCGCACTCGATACATTCGATACATTCGCCGTCTCGCCAGCGCCGACTTTTTCGCTGCCGCCTTTGCCAGCAAACTGGTCCTTCAGTCCGAAATTCCAGGCCAGCGAGCCGGCGGCGCCGAGTACGATGACGGTAATCAGCCCTTTGGCCAGGGGGGTCAGTTGAGCCATATCGTGTACCTCGTTCCTCAATTGGCGGCAGGTGCCGCAGGGGTGAAGTGGGACGGAATTTCGCGCAAGCGCTCGATCTCGGTGTCCATGCGGCGCGCTTCCCGAGCCACGGCTTCGCGGGTGGCCCGTAAGTCGGCTTCGGCCCCGGTGGTTTCCTGGGCCGACTGCGTAATCTTGCGTTCGAGCAACTGCTCCAGTTCCGCAATCTGCTGGCGGATGGCCGCCGTGGCGGCGTCGAGATCATGGCGCACTTCCGTCATCCGTGCCGCCGCTTGCTGCTCGCTGCCTTGCAATTGTGCGGCCAGCCGTTGCTTATGAGACATCAGCGCGGCGATCTTCTGCTGCGCATCACTCACACTATCCGAAATTTGCCAACCATCGTCGGCGGCGTCCATTGCCAGCACGGCCGCTTTGCGGGTCGCGCTGTCCATCGCACGCAGGCCATCGAGCAGGCGCAGCAGTTTTTCGGCGGGGAAGGGTGCGGGCGGGATACCTGCCTGATCGAAGATCGCGGTGAAGCTGATCTCTTCCAGCGCCGCACCGTCCATGGGCGCTAACGCTGGCGACGATGGCAGTGGTTCAGCGACGATCGGCTGATCAGTCACAGGATCCATTGTCATCGCTGTCTCGGCGGCAACCTGTTTTTCGTCCTCACTCAACTCGACCAACTTGACTCGAGCGAGAAGATCCATTATTCCTTTCATGGCGTCTCCATGGTCAGATCAGCAACAGGGGTGAATCCCACACATTCGCCGCCGATTATACGTAGCCAGCCTGCAGATACAATCAACGCATGGATACGGAAGGAGCTGGTAAGCCCATGACTTCCCGCGCCCGGCTGATGCTGGCGCTGCTGGCGATCGCCGTGATCTGGCAACTGCCGTACGGGCAGCAACTGCTCTATCCCTTTTCCCTGCTCGCCACCTACGCCCACGAAATGGGCCATGGCTTGGCGGCATTGCTGGTTGGTGCCGACTTTGAGCGCTTGTTGTTACACGCCGATGGCTCGGGGCTCGCGCAATGGCGCGGCGATCCAGGCCGCTTGGCGGCGGCCTGGATCGCCGCGGGCGGACTGTTGGGGCCGACCATCGCCGGCGTCGCTCTGCTCCTGCTATCGCGTTCGCCACGTCAGGCGCGCATTCTGCTGGCGGCAGGTGCCGCCGTGGTCGTGCTGACGATGCTGTTATGGGCACGCAATCCATTTGCCGTCGGCTTCCTGTTACTGGTGGCAATCACGCTCGCCATTGCTGCGCACCGCCTGCCCGATGTCGCCGCCGCCTTCCTGCTCCACTTTATCGCTGCGCTGCTGTGCCTGTCGTGGTTTCGCGACCTCGACTACATGTTTTCGGCACGCGCCATCGTCGGCGGTGTCGCGCAAGTATCGGACAGTGAGCGGATTGCCGAGGCGCTGTTCCTGCCCTATTGGTTTTGGGGTGGCTTTGTCTCCGCCGTATCGCTGACGCTCCTGATCGTCGGACTTCTGGTTGCCACGCGAAGCGAGGACGAGACGCCCAGTGACCGCCACTAACGACTAGCGCCGTCCCGTCAGCGCCGACTTATTAGAGCTTCAGCGCAAACAGGGCAATCGACGGCACGAATACTATCAGCGCAATCCGTGTGATATCCGACATCAGAAAAGGAATGATGCCGATGAACGTTTCCTTCATCGGTGTGTCCTTGGCCATGCTGCTGATGATGTACACGTTCATGCCCACTGGCGGCGTGATCAGGCCAATCTCCACCGTCATCAAGGCCAGGATGCCGAACCAGATGGCCTTGCTTTCCGCATCGAGCCCCCAGTAGTCGCCGCCCATGATGATGGGGAAAAAGATCGGGATGGTGAGCAGCAGCATCGACAGGCTGTCCATGATGCAGCCAAGCGCCAGATAGATGCCGATGATGACGAAGAGGATCAACAGGGGCGAAATGTCCAGGCCGATCACCCACGTCGACAATTCGGCGGGCATTTGCGTCAGCGCCAGAAAAACATTCATGATGTCGGCGCCGAGCAAGATCAGAAAGATCATGGCGGTGGCTTGTGCCGTCCCGTACATGCATGACAGGAAGCCTTTCTGATCGAGACCACCCGACTTCCATGCCACGAAACCGGTCGCCAGTGTTCCCACCGAAGCGGCTTCGGTGGGGGTAAACACACCACCGTAAATGCCACCGATCACCACGGCGAAGATCAACAGCACCGGCCAGGTGGCTACCAGCGCGCCCAAGCGCTGCGAGCAGTCTGCCTGGTTCCCGGCCGGCGCAGCCGCCGGGTCGAGGCGGGCAATGATGGCAACCACCAACATGTAGCCAGTCATCGCGATCAGCCCCGGGATGAAGGCGGCGACAAACAGCTTGGCGATATTCTGCTCCGTCAGGATGGCGTAGATCACCAGCGGGACCGAGGGCGGAATCAGGATGCCCAGTGTGCCACCCGCCGCGATGGCGGCGGTCGCCAGGCGGCCCGAATATTTCTGCTTGCGCAATTCCGGCAGCGCCACCTGGCCCATGGTGGCCGCTGTCGCCAGGGATGAACCACAGATCGCGCCAAAGCCGGCGCACGCCGCAATCGCGGCCATGGCCATGCCGCCGCGCCAGTGACCGATAAACGCGTTCCCCGCCTGGAAGAGTGCCCGCGAAAGTCCGCCATGAGTGGCGAATTGCCCCATCAGCAGGAACAAGGGTACGACCGAAAGATCGTAGACCGAATAACGCGCCCAGGCAGCGGTCTTAAGATAGTTCAGCCAGGGTGCGGCGCCCGCAATCCAGATGTATCCGATTGACCCGGCCAGCAACATCGCCATCCCGATGTGTATTCGCAAGGCGAGGAGCAGCAGCATCAAGCCGCCAATCAGCATCCCCTGTTCAATACCCGTCATGCCGAAGATGTTCCGCTGAAGTCGATCCAGGCGGTGTAAAGGGCGGCACAACCGAGCAGGAAGAAGGATGGCACCATCGGCAGGTAGCCCCACCAGGTCGGCAGATTCAGCAACATGGAGGCATCGCCGTTACCCTGCAATTCGATCATGCCGAGGGCAATGCGCCAGGACAGGACGAAGGCGGCAATCGCCAACACAATACTGGCGACGATATCAAGCGCCTTGTTGGCCCGCTTTGGCAGTCCGCTGGTGAAGAATTCGACGATGACATGGCCACGAATGATCTGGCCAAACGGCAGCGACATGGCGACGGCGACGGCCGACATCATCTGCACCAGCTCGTAATCGCCGAGTATCGGTTTGCCGAAGAAGGTCCGTCCAACGATGCTGGCCAGCGACATCAATGCCATCAGGATCAGGATGATGCCGGCACAGACGGCAAAAAAGCGGCAAGCCGAGGTCAGGAGCTTGCCGACCAGCGCACCGGGTTGCGCCTCGGAATCAACAGAAAAAGTATCCGGCACGGCGCGGCAATCTTACTTCCTGGTGTATTTCTGGATCAGATCGCGCGCGGCTTGCAAGGTCTTGGGGCCATCGTGTCCGAGCTTGGTGATGTTGGCGGCCCATTCATCATCAAGCGTGTCCGTCGCCTTTTTCCACTTGTCGAGTTCGGCGGCCGGAATGACGTTGATCGCCACGCCAGACGCTTTGACCTTGTCACGCCCTGGGGAGTCGTCCGCTTCCTGTGTTTTGCCGGCGAAGGCGGACAGCTCCAACCCGGAGTTGTCATCGATCACCTTCTTCAATTCTGGTGCCAATGACTCGTACTTTGCCTTGTTCATGGCCATGATGAACACGGCGGTGTACAAGGCGTTGTACTTCGGATCGGTCTCGGCCGCAAACTTGGCCAGTTCATTCACTTTGATGCTGGGAACCACCTGATACGGCAGCACGGCGCCATCGATCACCCCTTTGGACATGGCTTCGGCAACCGCAGGCACCGGCATGCCGACCGGCGTGGCGCCGAGCATGCCCAGCATTTTGCTGGTCAGGCGCGTCGGCGCACGAAGTTTCATGCCCTTGAAATCAGCCATGGTGTTGATCGGCTTCTTGGTGGTGAACAAGGTACCGGGGCCATGAACATGAACCGCCAGGAGGTGCGTGTCTTTGAATTCGTGCTTGGAATACGTCTGATAAAAGTCCCAGGCGGCGCGACTGGTGGCTTCGGCATTGGTCATCATGAAGGGCAATTCGAACACTTCCGTCATCGGAAAGCGATTCGCCGAGTAGCCGGCAATCGTCCAGATGATGTCCGCCACGCCGTCTTTGGCCTGGTCGTAGAGCTGCGGTGGCGTGCCGCCCAATTGCATTGCGGGATAGATCTGGCACTTGATCCGGTTTCCAGATTGCTTGGCCAGTTTGGCGCACCAGGGCTCGAAAACGCCAGTCTGGATGAATGTCGTTGGCGAAACGAAGTGATGGATCTTCAACGTCACTTCCTGCGCCTGAACCAACCCGGCGGTGCCAGCGAGTGATACGGAAAGCATCGCGTTTAGCAACAGCTTCTTCATTTTGTGACTCCTGCTTTGTGGAACGGTCAGCCGTACAAGCCACCGTCGAGTGCGCCGATCGGCGGCGATTTTGGCACGGATCACCCCCCGAACAGTGCACCAGTGAATTTGGTGGCTGTGCTTGCTGGCTCTCGGCGGAACGCACAAAATGGGCGACTACGCCAACGCCACGGTCTTGAACATGCCCACCGCTGACATGATGCAATTTTCGCCACGAGGCGGTCGCTGATGCAGCGGCGCGATTTTCTGGTCGGTGCAACTGCTGCGGGCGTACTGGCCGCCTGCGGTGCGCCGACTGCCACCAATCAACCCGCACTGACTTTCAGCGGCGCGAATCTCGCCCTCGGCCATCGCTTGCGTAAATCCGGCGCACACTCAGACGCAGATTTTCCGGCACCGACCGAAACGCGACACGTCGATGTGGCCATCGTCGGTGGCGGGATCGGTGGGCTCGCGGCGGCTTGGCGCCTGGCCCGCGAAGGCGTCGATGACTTTCTGCTGGTCGAATTGGAAACCGATTTAGGTGGCAATTCACGTGCCGGACAGAATGCCGTCTCGGCGTTTCCACTAGGCGCCCATTACCTGCCGCTGCCACCCCGCGAGGCGATCGCCGTGCGCGAATTGCTGCGCGAACTCGGTGCCTTGCACGGTGAGGGGTCGCGCTTGGCGGACTACGAGGAAACTCTGATCGCTGCCGCACCGCAAGAACGATTGTTCATTGATGGCTGGTGGCAGGAAGGTTTGTGGCCGACCCATCGTGTGCCGGCTAATGAACGGGTGCAATACGCCCGCTTCCAGGCTTTCGTCGGCGAACTGCGCACCATGCGCGACATCCATGGGCGGCGACCGTTTGCCCTGCCGCTGGAACTCTCGGCGACCGACGGCGAATGGCGCGCGCTGGATCGTATGTCGTTCCGTGACTGGCTACAACGGGAGAGCTATTCCGCGCCCGGCCTGCACTGGCTGGCCAACTATGCGACGCGCGACGATTATGGTACTGACTACACGCAAACCTCGGCCTGGGCCGGACTGCATTACTTCGCCTGTCGCGGCGATGGTAAAGAGAGCGATCTGGACGGCCACATGTTGACCACGCCGGGCGGCAATGCCTGGCTGGCGGAAGGCCTCGGGCGCCGCCTGACGGGCACCGGGGCACAGCGGGTAATTGCCCCGGCGATGGCCTATCGGGTTGAGGAAAACCGCACTGGAGTGACTTGCGACATCTATCTCGCGGCGGAAAATCGTAGCGTGCGGGTGCAGGCGAAAGCCCTGATCTGGGCAGCGCCGCTATTCCTGATTCCGCACACCTTCGTCAATCCGCTACGAGCGTGGCAGGAGTTGGCACGGCGGTCCGAATATGCGCCTTGGGTGGTAGTGAATCTGACACTGGCCGCACCGTTGATGCGGCGGACTGGCGCGCCCCTGGCTTGGGACAATGTGATCTACGACAGCGATTCTCTGGGTTACGTCGTCGCCACACATCAGGCGATGCGCTACGCGCCGGGGCCAACGGTGCTGACCTGGTATCGGGCGCTGCATGAACCCTCAATTTCGCCGTCTCGCCAGCACCGACTTTTTGCAACCGATCCTCATTTCTGGGCCGAGGCAGCACTCAACGATCTGGCGCGTCCGCACCCCGAGATTCGTGAGTTGGTGACAGAAATTCATGTCCATAGCCACGGCCACGCCATGATACGACCCGTACCGGGCACGATCTGGGATCCGGCGCGCACCGCGCTAAAGCGCGGCAGTCGCCACATCCACTTTGCCCATGCCGACGTATCCGGTCTTTCCTTGTTTGAGGAAGCCATGCACCGCGGCGTGCTGGCAGCCGAAAATACCGTGCGTCGTTTTGGTCTGCGCATCGGCAACGCTCTGGGCTAGACTACTCGGCATCTTTGCCATGGAAAACAACGCATGAAACAACTTATTGGTGCCGTCTTTCAGCTCATCGGTATCGTCGCCGGTGTAGTTCTTCTGCTCAAACCTTTCGGCATGGCGCCGCTGGCCGCCGGTCCCATCATGTGGTTCACCTTTCCCTGCGGCTGCGTGGCCGGCCATTTACTGCTGATTTCGGGCAGCGGGCCAACCGAAGTGCGGCTGGTTTCGATGATTACCGGCGGCGCCTTGTTGTTGCTGGCGCTGATCGCTACCGTGGCGCAGTTCTTGATCAGTGGTGGCCTTCTGGTGCCAGCCAGCGACAGCTTCTCGCTGTGGTTTGTCGCCAGCGGCGGTTTTGTCCTCGGCGGCATGGCGTGGTCGTTGCGTAACTTTGGCCGTAGCGCCCCGCCCAAAGCCTGACCCGCATCTTTCCAGTATCCGTCCAGCATGCAAGGCCTGCACATCCTCGCCGAGTTTCACGCCTGTGCCGGCGAACGGCGCTGCCTGGAGCAGGCCGACGAACTCGCCGGGCTCTGTCGCCGGGTATGTCGCGAGGCTGGACTGGTGCCCGTCGCCGAAGCCTTTCACCAGTTTGCCGGCGCCGGCGCGACCGGGGCTGTCGTGCTGGCCGAATCGCATCTGGCGATCCACACCTGGCCCGAACTCAGCTCGGTCACGCTGGATCTCTATGTATGCAATTTCAGCCAGGATAATCGCGCCACGGCAGAGGCCGCGTTCCGCGCGCTACAACAGGCATTTCAGCCGCAGCACGTGGTCCGCCGCGACATTCAACGCGGAGAAGTTGACCTGCATCAGCCCGCACCTGCTGGAATGCGTTAATTTCCCGGTTTCACGACTTCTGCACCTTTCTTTAATTCAACTTTATTCCACCATCACCGCATAAAAGGGGAGACAACATGGCTCAGACGCGCATCGTTCTTGATGAATCCGAAATCCCGACCCACTGGTACAACATCGTCGCCGACTTGAAGAACCCGCCTGCACCGCCGCTGGGTCCGGACGGCAATCCGGTGGGCCCGGAGCAGATGCTGGCCATCTTCCCCGGCCCGGTGCTGGAGCAGGAAATGTCGGCCGAGCGCTGGATCAAGATTCCCGACGAAGTGCGCAAGGTTTACGCCCTGTGGCGTCCGAGCCCGCTGTGCCGCGCCGAGCGCCTGGAGCAGATGCTCGGCACGCCGGCCAAGATTTTCTACAAGTACGAAGGCGTCTCGCCCGCCGGTTCGCACAAGCCGAACTCCGCCGTACCGCAGGCTTACCTGAACAAGATCGCCGGCACCAAGCGCCTCGTCACCGAAACTGGCGCCGGCCAGTGGGGCTCGTCGCTGTCGTTCGCCGGCCAGATGTTCGGCCTGCCAGTACGCGTGTACATGGTCAAAGTTAGCTATGACCAGAAACCCTATCGCCGCCTGATGATGCAGACTTGGGGCGGGGAAGTGGTTGCCAGCCCGTCGAACCTGACCAAGACCGGCCGCGATCTGTTGGCCCAGGACCCGAACAATCCCGGCAGCCTCGGCATCGCGATTTCGGAAGCTGTCGAAGAGGTGGTTAGCACGCCGGGCAGCAAATACGCGCTGGGCTCTGTGTTGAACCACGTGCTACTGCACCAGACCATCATCGGCCAGGAAGCCAAGAAACAGTTCGAAAAATTCGGCGAATACCCGGACATGATCTTTGCGCCGTGCGGTGGTGGCTGCAACTTCGCCGGCGTCAGCTTCCCCTTCCTCGGCGATGCGGCCGCCGGCGACAAGCGCGCACAGAAAATCCGCTTCGTGGCGGTCGAGCCGGCTTCATGCCCGACGCTGACCAAAGGCGTCTATGCCTACGACTACGGCGACTCCTCCGGTTTCACACCGTTGATGAAGATGTACACACTGGGTCACGACTTCATGCCGCCCGGCATCCACGCGGGCGGTCTGCGTTATCACGGCGATTCACCGCTGATCTCGCAGCTTTATCACGAGAAGCTGATCGAAGCCGTTGCCGTGCCGCAGACCGGAACGTTTGAGGCCGGCGTGATGTTCGCCAAGGCCGAAGGCATTATTCCGGCCCCTGAATCGGCTCACGCCATTCGCGCCTGTATCGATGAAGCCCTGCGTTGCAAGGCGACCGGTGAGCCGAAGACGCTGTTCTTCAACTTGTCGGGACATGGTCATTTCGACATGGCGTCTTATGAAAGCTATTTCGCCGGTAAGCTCGAGGACTTCGAGTACCCGGCCGAGGCAATTCAGGCTTCGCTGGCGCATTTGCCCAAGGTTGGTTAAGCGTTCATTTCTTTCCCGATGCGGCTCACGTTCTTTCTTCTGATCCTGCTTAACCTCGCGTTCCTTGTCTGGAGCGCGGGGTATCTTGGAACGCAGGATTCGGGACGTGAGCCGGAACGCTTAAGTCAGCAGATTTCGCCTGAAAAGATACGTATCGTCGCCGAAACTTCAGCAACATCGGCTAAATATGAAGCTGAACCCCTTGCCGGCTGTCGTCTCGTGAGCAATCTGGGTGGCGACGACGCCGCTCTTCTTGAGAAGTCGCTGACGAGCAGCGCGGGGGTCACGACCAAGGTTCTGGCTGGCACTCCGGTCAACACGTACTGGGTCTTGATACCAAGCTTGGCAACTCGTCCAATTGCCGACAAGAAGCTCGCTGAAATACGTAAATTAGGCGTGGATGATGCCAAGATAGTAGAAAATGAAACTCTGGGTCCGGTAATCATTTCGCTGGGTATTTTTAGTACTGACAAGTTGGCCCAGGACTATTTGGCGGCTATGAACAAAAAAGGCGTGCGTTCGGCCCAAGTCGAGATTCGCCAACGACCCAGTCATAAGGTGGCGCTCGAAGTTCGTGGCGCAGCCGAACAATTGCAGCGCCTGCCCGAGATGCTGACGCCCTATCCCGGCTCCAGTTTGGCGGACTGCCCCGTTATCACACCCACTGCCGTACCCGCTGCCACACCCTAAGTGAGCCGCGACGGACCATTCGTTGTCGGGCTCACCGGCGGTATTGGTAGCGGCAAGAGCGCGGCGGGCGAGCACTTTGCAGAACTCGGCGCCGGCGTCGTCGATACCGATGCCATCGCCCATGCCCTCACGGGACCGAGTGGCGCAGCCATGCCCGCCATCCTGAAGGCATTTGGTTCAGAGATTGCGTCAGCCGATGGTGCCCTTGATCGGGCCGCGATGCGCAAACGCGTATTCGCCGATCCCGCCGAACGTCAGCGCCTCGAAGCGATCCTCCACCCCATGATTCGCGCCGAAAGCGACCGCCGCGTTGCGCAGCTCGATGCGACAGGCGTGCCCTACATCATCCTTGTCGTTCCACTGCTGATTGAGTCGATGCTTGGCAAGGGCAATAGCTATCGCGAACGGGTACAGCGTGTGGCGGTCGTGGACTGCGCGCCGGAAACCCAGATTCGCCGTGTGATCGAACGCAACGGACTGCCGCGATCAGATGTTGAACACATCCTGGCAGTCCAAGCCACACGCGAACAGCGCCTGAATGTGGCCGATGATGTGATCGACAACAACGGATCATTCAGCGAACTGGCCACGCACGTCGACGCGCTCGACCGCGACTATCGTCAATTTGCCACGATTGCCGACCATAAAAAGTCGGTGTGACCGAAGGAAATCCCCTTTTCGGGACTGGCGGGACGGCGCCCGCCGGATGCTCACTCGCTATAGGCTGCCGGCAACAAAGCGCTTCTGGATTTCCTCGGCCGGCAGATAACCCGGAACCCGCTCACCGGTACCAAAGAACATCGCCGGCGTACCGTTTAGGCGCAGACGACGGCCCGTCTCGATTGATTTTTCGAGTCCCGCCGAATCGCACTTGGCCGATGCCTTGCCGACTTCCTTGGCGTCGATCATCCAGTCGTTCCAGGCTTTCATCTTGTTGCCAGAACACCAGATCGCCTTTGACTTGTCAAACGAATCCTCGCCCAGCACCGGGTAGAGGAAGGTGTACACCGTGGCGTTATCAAGCTTCTGAATTTCTTTCGCTAGTTTCTTGCAGTAACCGCAGTTCGGGTCTTCAAACGTCACCAGCACGTGCTTGCCGTTGCCACGCACCTGTTTCATTGCCAGCTCCAGCGGCAACAACGCGAACTGCCGTTCGGCGGTCAAGTTCTTGCCAGACTTCAAATCAACGACATTGCCCAGCATCATGTACTGCCCGGTGTCATCGGAGTACAGCACCTGGCCCTCGACCACGACCTCCCACAAACCATTGATCGGCGCTTTGGTCAGTTTTTCAACCTTGCCCAGCTTGGCTTCAACGGCTTTCCTCACATCGGCTTCGCCAGCGTGGGCCAACAGGCTCGATGCGGCCAGCGCAACGGCGATCAGGGTAGTCTTCATGCAATCTCCAGGGGTCAGTTCGATAGTAAGGATCGATGGGTAAGGCTTCAGGATGCCAGGGCATAGCGCACCAAGGTGTCTTTTATGACTGGCGCAGCATTGGTTAAGTTCATTCCAAGATTCCGCAGTAGCGTCAGAGGCGGCGTCGTGCTGCCAAACAGTCGATGCAAGCCGTCGGTCACACTCTGCATGGCGACGACCTCTTCGATCCGCGCCCGCTCGTAGCGGCGCAGCAGGCTGAAATCGCCGCAATCGATATGTCCGGGGCGCGTGCGCAGCACGTCGGCCAGCTCAGACGCATCCTGAAAGCCCAGATTGATGCCATGGCCTGACAGTGGATGAATCGCGTGCGCCGCATCGCCGATCAGCGCCAGACGCGGCTGCACCGTGTGTGGCGCCCGCATCAAGCGCAACGGGAAACCAGCCGGCGAAGTGATCAGACGCAAGGCACCAAGGCGGTGGTCTCCGGCAGCGGCAACCCGTTGCGTAAACTCTTCAGGCGTGAGCGCCAGCAATTCTTCGGCATGCGCCTGCGACGTCGACCAGACAATGGAAATACGATCGCCCGGCAAAGGCAGCCAGGCCAGGATGCCATCGGCGCGAAACCACTGAAATGCCGTACCGCGATGCGCCAGCCCGGTTTCAAAGTTGGCCACGACGCCGTGCTGACCATAGGGTTTGAAACTTACATCGATGCCAGCCGCCTGACGCGTCCAGGAATCAGCGCCATCGGCGGCCACCATGAGCCGCCCGACAAGCTGGCGGCCGTCTGCCAGCGACAAGTTCGCTGCATCGTCAGTCATCGACAATGCCGCCGGGCGCGCCGGGCAGAACAACTGCAAATTCGCCTGCCGCTTGGCCGATTCCCACAGTTCACACTGCATCAGGGAGGCCTCGACGATCCAGGCCAGTTCTTCGACCCCGCTGTCGTAAGCGGAAAAATCCAGCCGACCATCGGTATCACCGGCAACCGCCATCCGTCGCACCGGCTCAATGCGCTGCCGATCCAGATGCGACCAAACACCGATCCGCTCAAGGAATCGCGCATTGGTCGGACTGATGGCATAAATGCGCGCATCCCAACCCTCCGGTCGTAGCGGCGCCCGCCCTTCGACCAGCGCCACCGACAAACGGCTATCGCGCAAACCGACCGCCAAAGCCAGTCCGGCCAGCCCACCTCCGACAATGATCACATCAAATTTCATGGGCGCATTGTCACCCAGCACAGCATTCCTTGACAAGGCCATGAATGAGCAAGGATAATCTCGCCCCTTGCAGCATCGGTGATGTAGCTCAGTCGGTTAGAGCATCGGATTCATAATCCGGGGGTCGGTGGTTCAAGTCCACTCATCACCACCAGAATACAGCGCCCAATCAAGCACTTACGCTCGATTGGGCGTTTTCATTTATGCTATTTGTGCGTTGCACACTCGTTGCACACTTCTGCTTTTTAGCGCATACTGTTTCCTTAGTTTTCTCACGCACTTTTCATACAGTGCGAACCTAAGGAATAGCGTAAATGCCTGTATTAGCAGAAACATCAGTTCAACTACTGGATGGTGCTGTGGTGCTGACACAGCGCAAGCGCAGCTCTGCGTGGCAAGCTCGATACAAGATTGGTTCCAAGTGGATTCGTGCGACAACTAAGCAGAAAGACTTAGATAAAGCTAAGGTCACTGCCACTGACCTTTATCTGCGTGCCAAGTATCGCAACGACGATGGCTTGCCCGTCGTTAGCAAGCGCTTCAAGTCCGTCGCACTCGTCGCGCGGGGCCGTCTGCAAGCGGAAATTGATGCTGACACGGGCAAGAAAGTCTACAAGGACTATGTGACAGCGATTGACAGCTACTTGATCCCGTTTTTTGGTCAGCACGACATTACAGGGATTGATTACAAGCTGATCAAAGCGTTTGCAGAGTGGCGCAAGCAGAAGATGGGGCGCGAGCCTAAAGCCAGCACGATCAACACGCACAACAGCACGCTAAATCGCATTTTTGAGGTGGGGTTAGAACACAACTATCTCAGCAAGTCGCAGATTCCGCTGCTGATCAATAAAGGCGTGGATAGTGAACGGCGACCAGACTTTACACTTGACGAATATCGTCAGCTGTTTCGCTTTATGCGTAGTTGGGTGAAGCAAGGCAAAGAAGGCAAATCGCGCCATATGCGCGAACTGCTGCGCGACTATGTGCTGATTCTGGCTAATACGGGGATGCGACACGGCACAGAAAGCTATGGACTGAAGTGGAAGCACATCAGCTATCACACAGGCAAGAATGGGCGTCGCTACTTGATGATGAATGTCGACGGCAAGACGGGTAAGCGCGAACTGGTAGCACGGCACAATGTCGCAGGCTATCTGCACCGCATTCACGCACGCAGCGATCTACTTTCGCAGATCCCGTTTGACCAACTGATTGCGCAAGGTCACAACAAGTTCGTCTTCACGCTACCAGACGGCAAAGCGACAACTAGCTTGGGGCAGACCTTCGAAATACTGCTGAAGGATGCTGGACTGCTGGTAGATCGTCGCACGGACCAGAACAGAACGCTGTATTCGCTACGGCATACTTACGCAACGATGTCGCTGCTGTATGCGCGAATGGA
>CAMDMZ010000043.1 GCA_945902805.1 Propionivibrio dicarboxylicus
CGAAGAATTGATCTCATGCTGGAACGTGGGACGACTGACGGGAGAGTACTTCAAGCTCGATCCGTTGCGGTAGTTGTCGGTAGAACCGACAAGTTGGACCCAACAATGCAAACGGCCACCCGAAGGTGGCCGCTCTGTTCTTCTTCAAATTCGGCACTAGGCCGACTGAGAATTAGAAGTTGTGACGGATGCCAGCACCCCAGAAGTCGCTGTTAGCTTCGGTGTAGTCAAGGTAGTTGGCATACACGAAGGTGCGCTTCGACATCGGATACTTGACTTCAAGCATCGTGGTGCGCGGCTTACCCATCGAGGCAGCGGTATTCTTTGCGTAGTCAAGAGCCAGCAATACTGGGCCTAGTTTGACATCAGCAACGCCCAAGGAATAACCTTTCTTGTCGCCAGCTGGGTCATAGTAGCCAGCAACAGCGCGGCCCATACCGAAGTTGAACGAACCGCCAACCATCTTGTCTTTGCCCAAGCCATCACCATTGTCGGCGTAGCCAAGTCCAACAGCGATCGGACCATTGTTATACCAGGCAGCCAGCTCATTCTGGGCCTTGTCGGTAGCCATATTACCCTTCAGCACGTGGCCGAAAGCAACTGTGAAACCACCCATGCTTGGGGTCATGTAAAGGACTTGAGCTGCGTTACGAGTTCCACCAGTAGCGCCGAAACGGCCAAGGACAGGTGAGTAGTTAGCAGTTTGGCTTGTTTCGAACTGGCCCAGTGCCTTGAAGCCACCAGAATAGTTTTGGCCGATTTGAACTTCACCGAAACCACCACTCAAGCCAACCCATGCTTGGCGATAGAACGGATTAGCATCAGTGGCAGAACCAACTGCACCGTTGGCCAGATTGATCTGCTCTTCCATTGTAAAGTTGGCTTTCAAGCCACCGCCCAGATCTTCCGAACCCTTGAAGCCCAGACGGCTGGAACCGTTGTTAGCTGTACCATTTGCAGAAGCAGCCAGCGACTTACCATCAACCTTAGCGATACCAACGTCGGCAACACCGTAGATGGTGACGTTCGACTGGGCGAAAGCAGCGCCCGACACCAGGCCAGCGACAGCCAAAGCGATAATTTTCTTTTGCATAAATTTCTCCAATAATTGAGAGAGTTAAACAACATTCAATGACTCCACGTGGTCGGCCACTGCCTGTTGCGCCTACCCCTGATCGGGAAGCTGGGGGCATTTTCGCCGCCCACCTTGGTGCGAGACAACCCCAAATGCAGTATTTCCGCACCACTCTGATGCCCATGTGGCGTTTTTGCCACAATTAAGGGAGAACAAGTCCGATAAAGCAAAACGCGCGCCTAACGATCCTGGTAGTTGCCGCCACCGCCTTTGAGAATGAAAGAGGCTGCGGAGAAAAAGGTAGCCGGTAAAGATCGCAAAAATGCACGGCCATCGAAAAGCGACCTATCAACGCGTAAAAAGTGAAGCTGCAATGACTAACGCATATCCTGCCGACTTCAACGACTTATCGTGCCGCCGGTTGGCATTCCAGGCTAAGTTGACTCCATTTCGTACACGCCACGGCGACATCCTTGCGCCACGCGGCTGACGAAAACGTATGGTCCGCGCCATCGATCGTTACGCGCGTCACCTGGGGCCGCGCCAGCACCCCCCGCCATCCATCCGCCGTAGCGACGTACTCCAGGAACTCCTTCGCTGTGTAGTCATTCTCGCTCAGAATCAGCAGCACCCGCCCGGCAAAGGTCGTCAAGCCCCGCGCCATGCGCTCCTGAAACGCCAGCTGCTCGCCGCTGCGGCTGGCCTGACTCGACGCCTGCCCCACTTTGCGCAGAAGCTCGCCAATCGACGTCAGAATATTCAGGCGCCCACTCAACAGCTTCACCCAGAATTCCTTCTGCAACAGACGCTGACCATAGTAGTGCTTTACCTGCGTCTTCGCCAGACTCGCCTCGGAGCGCACCCACGGATTGAGCAAACATAGCCCCGTCACTCGCCGATCCTGCGTCTCATCGCAATACAGCAAGGCCGCCGCCGCCGCATCGCACAGGCCCCAGAGAACCACGCGTGTCACGCTCGGACAAGCTCCTTGCAGCGTATCGATCGCCGCCCGAATATCCGGGGTCACCGCCTCGAAATCACGCGGCTCGCCGCTGCTATCGCCCATCCCCCGATAATCGAAACGCAAGGTCGGCAAGCCCGCCGCCGCCAACTCACGCGCCAGCAGAACAAACTGGCGGTGACTCCCCACTCGCGTTTGTGGCCCCCCGACAATAATGACGACGCCGACCTCGGCCGGTAATTCCGGTCGCGCCAGAACGCCGAACAGGTGCTCACCTTCACAAGAGAAAGCCAAGGCTTCTTCGGTCACCGTCATGGCGTCATACCGCTTGCGCATCCAGCGCCGCCAACGTCGCATCCAGCAAGGCCGGTGCTTCCTCGATTTCACTGGTCTGCCAAAAAGTCGGTGCTGGCAGGACGGCGCTGTGGACGCTATACCCGGCGCCTTGCCAGTGTTCCAGACGCTTGATGGATACCGGCGCCAGCGTGGCATCGGCGCGGGTCGAAGCCTCCAGCCAGATGACCTTGCCTGCCTCTGCGGGTGGCTGAAGGTCGGTGGCCTCCAGTCCTCGGGCTAATTCGGATGAAAGCATGTAACCCGCGATTTCCACAGATTGCCCGTGAGCGATGGCTTGCTTCAGGGTGTCCATCACGCCCTTACTGTCGCCGCTCAGCATTTCCCCCGCGACTTTGAGGCGTAAGAACTGCTGCAGAAATAACTTACCGGCCGTCACCGGCTGCCAGAACAGGAAGTTAGTCGGGCTATTGAGCTGCCTGGCCGCATCGACCGCCAGCAGGCATCCCGCGCGCAAGCCCCACAACCATAACGGCGCATCACAACGCTCGCGTAACCAGACGTGCGCTGCCAGCACATCCTCGACCCAGCTTTGCCAGCTCGCCTCACCAAAGTCACCGCTGCTGTCACCACAGCCGTGCAAATCGATTTGCAGCACAGCGTAGCCGTGCCGGGCCAACAAGCGCGCTTGTTGGGCCGCCACCCGGCGCGACTTGTTCATCTCTTCGGCAAAGGGATGCAGGTAGATCAACGCCCCTTTGGCCTGGTTTCCCTGGCTGGCCTTGCTGATAACCGGCGCGTGATAGAGACAGAAGCGTTGTCCGTCAGCGACCCGGAGGAAGAAAGCGTCGGGCGCCGGCGGGCTCATGAGCACTCAGCCGGCGAGCTTGGAATCGACAAACTCCACCAGTGAGCCGACCGTGGCAAAGATGGCACCGTCAATCTCGTCATCCTCGGCGGTGATCCCGAAGCGTTCCTCCATGCCGGTAATCAAGGCCACGACCGCCATCGAATCGAGTTCGGGGATCGCACCGAGCAACGGCGTGTGGGTGGTGAAGGCGGCGGCACGACCGTTAAGGCTGAGGATCTCATCGAGCAGGGCAAGGACTTCGTGCTGGGTGTTCAAGGGAGTTCCCGTCTGAGTGGGCTGGAATGGACAGAATTATAGGATTATTGCCATCGGCGAGAGCATGCGATACTGATCTTCGTCATCGCCGTCGAGCCCCCACCTTTATGCTGCATGATGCCACCCTGCTCCCCGAACTGATTGCGCTCTCGGCGCAACGCGACCCGCATGCCGTCGCCCTGACCTACCAACAACAGTCACTGCGCTATGGCGAGTTGCACGACGCCGTGACCCGCTTTGCCAGCGGCTTGATGGATCTTGGCCTGCAACGCGGCGAACGGGTGGCGATCTATCTGGAAAAGCGTTTCGAGACGGTGATTGCCAGCTTTGGTGCGCCGGCGGCAGGCGGTGTGTTTGTACCGCTCAATCCCTTGTTGAAACCCGAACAGGTGGCCTACATCCTGCGCGACTGTAATGTGCGCGTGCTGGTGACGTCACCGGAACGTCTGGCCTTGCTGGCGCCGGTGCTGGCCGCGTGCCATGATCTGCACCAAGTGGTAGTGCTGGATTCGGACCCGCCGCTACCCGCCGTGGCGGGACTAAGCATCAGTCGCTGGAGCGAGCTGTTGGCGGCTCCCGTGCGTACCGGCCATCGGGTGATCGATACCGATATGCTGGCGATTCTCTATACCTCGGGTAGTACCGGCAAACCGAAAGGGGTGGTGCTGTCGCACCGCAATATGGTGGCGGGGGCCAAGAGCGTGGCCTCTTATCTGGAGAACCGGCCGGGGGACACCTTGCTGGCGGCACTACCGCTCTCGTTTGATGCCGGTTTCAGCCAGCTGACCACGGCGTTTCATGCCGGGGCGCGGGTGGTGTTGCTCAATTACTTGTTGCCGCGCGATGTGTTGAAGGCGCTGGAGCGGGAGAAGGTGACGGGTTTGACGGCGGTGCCGCCACTGTACATCCAGCTCTCGCAACTGGAGTGGACGGCGGGCATTACCGAGCATTTGCGCTATTTCGCCAATACCGGCGGGCGCATGCCGGGCGAGACGCTGGCGGCCTTGCGTGCGCGCCTGCCGAAGACGCAGCCGTTCCTGATGTATGGGCTGACGGAGGCGTTCCGTTCGACCTACCTGCCACCGGCGGAGGTGGAGCGACGGCCGGATTCGATTGGCAAGGCGATCCCGAATGCGGAGATTCTGGTGTTACGTGACGACGGGACACCGTGTGCGGCGAATGAGCCGGGGGAGTTGGTGCATCGCGGGGCGCTGGTCGGCATGGGCTATTGGAATGATGCGGAAAAAACGGCGGAGCGCTACAAGCCGCTGCCGGTGCATGCGCCGGGTCGTGAGGCGGGGCTGGTGTTGCCTGAGCTGGCGGTGTTCTCGGGTGATACGGTGCGGATGGATGAGGAAGGCTTTTTGTATTTCGTTGGGCGGCGCGATGAAATGATGAAGACCTCGGGCTATCGGGTGAGTCCGACCGAGGTGGAGGAGATTCTGTATGAGACTAAGTTGGTGGGCGAGTGTGTGGCGTTCGGGGTCGAGCATGCGACACTGGGGCAGGTGATTCAGGTGATTGCGACGCCACCACCGGGGGGGACGTTGGATGCGGCGACACTCCTCGTCGAGTGTCGGGCGCGCATGCCGGCGTATATGGTGCCGGCGGGGATCGACGTCCGCCAAGGGCCCCTGCCGAGAAATCCGAATGGGAAGATCGATCGGAAGTCCTTGACGACTGAGTGGGGGGCGAGCAAATGACAGTAGAGCGTTCCCAGCCGGTTCACGCTCCGATGACGCCGTTTGAAACGGCGGATGGCGAACTGGTTGTCGGTGGTATGCCCTTATCGCGATTGGCGGCACGAGTCGGCCGCACTCCGTTCTACGCCTATGATCGCCACTTGCTGGCGCAGCGTGTGGCAAAACTCCGTTCCGTCTTACCGCCGACGGTGAAACTGCACTATGCGATGAAAGCTAATCCGATGCCGGCGCTGGTCTGCCATATGGCCGGCCTGGTCGATGGCATCGACGTCGCTTCAGGTGGCGAATTGAAGGTGGCGCTGGATGCAGGTACCGATCCGCGTGAAATCAGCTTTGCCGGACCGGGAAAGAGCCGCGAAGAACTGCGCCAGGCTGTCGCTGCTGGCATTCTGATCAACATCGAGTCGTTTCGCGAAATCGATGAGCTGGCATCCCTTTCCCAGAAATTGAGCCTGCCGGCACGTGTCGCGGTACGGGTCAACCCCGACTTCGAACTCAAGTCGTCCGGCATGAAGATGGGCGGCGGTCCCAAGCAGTTCGGTATTGACGCCGAGCACGTGCCGGATGCCTTGACCGAGATCGGTCGGCAAGGGCTCGCCTTTGAGGGATTTCACCTGTTTGCCGGATCGCAAAACCTGAAGGCTGAGGCGATTGTCGATGCCCAGTGCAAAGCCTATGCACTGGCGCGGCGACTGGCCGAGCGGGCGCCGGCCCCGGTGCGCTTCCTGAATCTGGGCGGCGGCTTCGGAATTCCGTATTTTCCTGGTGAGCAGCGCCTTGATCTGGCGTCGATTGGCGCCAATCTCGCCGCCCTTTCGCAACAGGCGAGTACGGAAATGCCGGGCGCTGAACTGGTGATCGAACTTGGTCGTTATTTGGTCGGCGAGGCCGGTATTTACGTCACGCGCGTGGTCGACCGCAAGATCTCGCGCGGGCAGTTGTTTCTGGTGGTGGATGGCGGCTTGCATCATCACCTTTCGGCTTCCGGTAATTTTGGTCAGGTGATCCGGAAGAATTATCCCGTGACCATCGGGAATCGCATGGGCGCGACGAAAAAGGAGATTGCCACGATAGTCGGCCCCTTATGTACACCGCTAGATTTGCTGGCCGATCGCATGGAACTGGCGCACGCCGAACCAGGTGATCTGGTGGTGATTTTCCAGTCGGGAGCCTATGGTGCCAGCGCCAGCCCGCAGGGTTTTCTCGGTCATCCGGCGGTGGTTGAAGTTCTGGTGTGAACTCCCGTCCGGTCACGCATGATTATCTAAAACGTCCCCGGATACGCGCCGCCATCCAGCAGCCAGTTCTGCCCGGTGATGTAGCTGGCCTGCGCGGAGCATAACCAGGCACAGGCGGCACCGAATTCTTCGGGATGGCCGATGCGTCCGGCCGGGATCGTCGCCACGCGGTCTGCCATCGCCGCGTCGAAAGAAATGTTGCGCGCCTTGGCCTGACCACCGATGACGGTCGCCATGCGCTCTGTATCGAAAAATCCCGGCAGCAGATTGTTGATGGTCACGTTGTGCGCCACGGTCTTGCGTGAGAGGCCGGCCACGAAACCGGTGAGGCCGGAGCGCGCGCCATTCGAGAGGCCCAAGACATCAATCGGCGCTTTCACCGCACCGGACGTGATATTCACGATACGACCAAACTTGCGCGCGATCATGCCGTCGACGGTCGCCTTGATCAGCTCGATGGGCGTCAGCATGTTGGCGTCGATCGCGGCGAGCCAGGTGTCGCGATCCCAGTTACGGAAGTCACCGGGCGGTGGGCCGCCGGCGTTATTAACGAGGATGTCGGGTTGCGGGCAGGCCTGCAATGCGGCTTCGCGGCCGGCTGCCGTAACAATATCGGCGGCGACGGTGGTCACCACCACACCCGTTGCGGCACGAATTTCGGCGGCGGTCTTTTCGAGCGCTTCGACCCCGCGCGCTACCAGCGTGACATTCACACCTTCGCCCGCCAGCGCAAACGCACACGCCCGCCCCAAGCCTTTGCTCGAGGCGCACACCAGCGCCGCTTTGCCACGCAAACCAAGATCCATAATCAGGCGTTCAGAAAGTCAGCCACCAGCCGCAGGAATGCCTCCGGCTGCTCGATGCAGGAAAGATGGGAGGCTGAGGAAATCACTTCAAGCCGCGCATCAGGAATTGTCTGGGCAATGATTTCGCTCATCGCCGGTGGCGTACCGGGGTCATCGGCACCCGCAATGACCAGCGTCGGTGCGGTGATGGCGCCAATTCTGGCCGTGATATCGAGCGCACGAATCGCCGACGCACAACCGATGTAACCCGCAGCCGGGGTGGTGCGAATCAAATGACCGATACGCTCCATGGCATCCGGACGCGCGGCACGGAATCCCGGCGTAAACCAGCGCGCCAGAGTGCCTTCTTCGACGCCAGCACAGCCCTGCGCGCGGGCGATGGCGATGCGTTCGTCCCACAACGGACCCGCTTCAGGCGGAATGCGGCTGGTGGAGTTGGCGATCACCAGTTTGTTCAGACGTTGCGGCGCGGCGAGGGCGAAATGCTGGCCGATCATGCCGCCCATCGATACGCCAAGGTAGTGCGTGCGCTCGATTTTCAGGGCATCCAGCAAGCCCACCAGATCCGCCGTCAGTTGCGCAAAGCTGTAATCGCCATCCGGCGCGCTGGTATGGCCATGGCCGCGCGTGTCGTAACGCAATACCGTAAAAGTCGGTGCCAGCGCGACGGCGAGTTCGTCCCACATTGTCAGATCACAGGTCAGCGAATGCACGAGCGTTAGCCACGGTCCTGTGCCTTCAACCTGATAACGCACGGAAATCCCATTGACGTCGATGATGTTCATACCACCTCCAGTTTTGCCATGGACAGTGCCAGCCACTTCATGCCGGCCGCACCGAAATTGACTTGCACGCGGGCATCCGAACCGCCACCCTCGGCATTGACGATGACGCCCAGACCAAATTTGGGATGGGTCACACTTTGACCGATACGAAAGCCACCGCCACTGCGACTTTCGCTACGGCGGGGCACGCTCGAAAAAGTCGGCGCTGACGGGACGGCGAAACCGGACTTGCCGGCGCGCGCGGTCAGGTATTTCAGCAGATCTTCCGGGATTTCCTCGACGAAACGCGAGGGCAGGTTGTAGCGCGTCTGGCCGTGCAACATGCGGGTCTGGGCGAAGCACAGATAGAGCCGCTGGCGGGCGCGGGTGACGGCGACGTACATCAACCGGCGCTCCTCTTCCAGCCCCTTGTCCTCGTTCATCGAATTCTCGTGCGGGAACAGGCCTTCTTCCAGACCGCAGATGAAAACCACGTTGAATTCCAAGCCCTTGGCGGAATGCACGGTCATCAACTGCAGCGCGTCGTCGCCTTCACCGGCCTGATGCTCACCGGCTTCGAGCGAAGCGTGGGCTAGGAAGGAAGCCAGATCGGAGGACAGCTCGCCCTCCTCGCCCCCATCACCCTTGGCGCCTTCTTCGGCCACAAAACTGGCGGCGGCATTGACCAGTTCGTCGAGGTTGGCCAGCCGTTCCTGGCCTTCCTTTTCGTTCTGGTAGTGCGAACGCAGACCGGAGAGGTCGAGTACGTTTTCGACCAGTTCCTGCAGTGGCAGATGTGCAGCGCCGCTCAACTTTGCAATCAGCTCAGCGAAGGCCGCCAACTTGGCGCCACCGGCTCCGGCGACCGCCGGAATCGCCGCGTGCAGGCTCCCGCCCATGGCCTTCGCCGCATCCTGCAGGGCTTCAAGACTGCGTGCACCGATGCCGCGCGTGGGGAAATTCACCACGCGGGCAAAGGCGGTATCGTCGTTGGTATTGGCGATCAGGCGCAGGTAAGCCAACGCATGCTTGATCTCGGCCCGCTCGAAGAAGCGCAGGCCACCATACACACGGTAGGGCAGGCCGGCATTGAAAAGCGCGTGTTCGAGCGCCCGCGATTGCGCATTGCTGCGATAGAGCAGCGCGATCTCGGCGCGGGCGTGACCGTCCCGTGACAGAGCCTTGACTTCCTCGACAATGAAGCGTGCCTCGTCGGTCTCGGCATACGACTCATGGACGCGGATCGGCTCGCCAGCGCCGGCTTCGGTCCACAGGTTCTTGCCCAGGCGCTGCGGGTTGTTCTTGATGATGGCGTTCGCCGCGTCGAGAATGTTGCCGTGGGAACGATAGTTCTGTTCGAGGCGAATCATGTTCGTCACCTTGAACTCGCGCTCGAAGTCGCGCATGTTGCCGACGTCGGCGCCACGGAAGGCGTAGATCGACTGATCGTCGTCGCCAACGCAGAACAGGGACGCCCGATTTTGCGTACCCTCGCCGGCCAATAGTTTCAACCACTGGTATTGCAGCTTGTTGGTGTCCTGGAATTCATCGACCAGAATGTGGCGAAAACGATCCTGATAATGCCGCCGTAGCGGTTCATTGCGCTCCAGCAGCTCGTAGCTGCGCAGGAGCAGTTCGGAAAAATCCACCACCCCCTCGCGCTGACACTGCGCTTCGTAGGCTTCGTACAGTTCAACGCGGCGGCGCGTCCAGTCATCGCAAGCTTCCACCGCTGCCGGGCGCAAGCCGGCTTCTTTCTGCGCATTGATGAACCACGTCATTTCGCGCGGCGGATATTTTTCATCGTCGACGTTCAGCGATTTCAGCAGGCGTTTTACCGCCGCCATCTGGTCGCCCGAGTCGAGAATCTGGAACAGTTGCGGCAAGCCGGCGTCGCGATAATGAGCGCGCAGCATGCGGTTGCACAGGCCGTGGAAGGTGCCGATCCACATACCTTTGACGTTGATCGGCAGCATCGCCGACAGCCGCGTCAGCATTTCCTTCGCCGCCTTGTTGGTGAAAGTCACGCCCAGAATCCCGGGCGGCGACACCTGATTGGTCGAGATCAGCCACGCTATCCGCGTCGTCAGCACCCGCGTTTTGCCAGAACCGGCACCAGCCAGGATCAGTGCATGTTGCGCGGGAAGAGTAACCGCCGCCAGCTGCGGTTCATTGAGACCTGAAAGAATATTCATGCGTCGATTATACGATTGCCGACCATGACAGCAATGCCACAGAAAAATGCTGCACTGCCGCAATTAGAGTTGAAAACCAACAAAGAACACCTACCTGTCTTTATAATACGCATTGTTGCGTTGCACCATTTCGACCGAATTGCACTTACCAGGTACTCGCACACAAGGAGAATCATATGAAGCCCGTAAAACCTACCCATGCTCCCAAGCTGCTGCCCTGGCTGGCGAAAAAAGCCGGGATCGACATGCGCCTTGCCGAAAAACTCTGGCAAGACGCCAGTCGATATGCCGCGAATCACGCCACACCCGATACCAGCGACTATTTCAAGATCGCCATCGATCGCCTCTTGGAACTGGTCGCGGCGGAATCGCTGCGTGCCGACGCGGCGTCATTCGGCTGGCGGCCGTGGGCACGTGCCCAACGTCGGCTGTGGGGCGCCGTGGTACATGTGATGGAAATGGGCAGTGTCGCCACCACGCGCAGCCTGCGGCAGATCACCGCCGGTGCGTAAGCATCTCTAGCGCGCAGACAGTACGGTCGCCTCAACGCCGGTCACGGTCTTGAGACGGCCGGCGGCGGCCCGCGCCTCGTGTGCATTGGCAAAGCCCGACAGGCGCACCGCATAACGCCAGCCGCCCTCCGCCGCACGCGGCATCACGCGCACAGCAAAGCCGGCGGAGCGCAATTCATCGTAACGATCAAGCGCCTCTTGTTCGCTGCCGAAATCACCGAGCACCAATGTCCACTTACCCTGTCGCGTACTAGCACCGTCGCCAGGCTCAATTTCTGTTTCGCGAGCCAGGAAGTGAAGAACCGCTGGATCAATCCTATCGATTTCGGCCGGCTGACCGCGCGGCGCATCCATGTAACTCATGGGCACCAGTTCCAGCATTTGTCCGGCGCGGCTCAGTTCTATATGGCCCTCGATCAACACCACCAGATCGCGATCGGCATCGGCCCGCCCCCAGACGTCGGTACCGCGAATGCCGATGGTGGCGGTGACCACGCGGATACTGAGTTCGCGCTGCCCACGCGCCCGGCGCAGAGCATCGGTAGTAAAGCGGAAGGCACCGGCAGCGATATCCAGTGCGCCTTTGAGCAGGCGCTCCGGATGCAGGCTGCGCGAATACAAGGTAAAGCGCGCCGCTTCGCCCAGCTTGACGGTGCTACCTTCGGCCAACTTCAAGTACGCGCGGGCGCCGGCACCGGTACGCACGACATCACCACTTTGCAATTCAAATCCGGGCGTGAGCGGCCACGTGCGATCGCCGCGATCGATCCAGGCCGGCGCCTGGACGCTATCCACTACCGCAGGCACTGCCGCCTGGGCATAGCCGCCCAGAGCGGAAAGGCAACATAACAGGCCAAGGATCAAAGCTTGCAGGCGCATATAATTCCCAATCCACTCAAATCGCGCTGAAAAACGCCATAAAAACATTCCGGCCATGCAGGAAAAATACCAACCCACCGAGATCGAACACGCCGCGCAAGCCCACTGGAACAGTACCCGCGCCTTCAATGTCACCGAAGATGCGAGCAAGCCAAAATACTATTGCCTGTCGATGTTCCCCTATCCGTCCGGCAAGCTACACATGGGGCACGTTCGGAACTATACCATCGGCGATGTACTGACCCGCAGCCACCGCATGCGTGGCTACAACGTGCTGCAGCCGATGGGTTGGGACGCCTTCGGCCTGCCGGCGGAGAATGCGGCAATCCAGAATAACGTGCCGCCGGCGAAGTGGACGTACGACAACATCGCCTACATGAAGCAACAGTTGCAGTCGCTGGGTTTTGCCCTGGACTGGGAACGCGAGCTGGCGACCTGCAAGCCCGAGTATTACAAGTGGAACCAGTGGCTGTTCCTGCGCATGCTGGAAAAGGGCATCGCCTACAAGAAAACCCAGGTGGTGAACTGGGACCCGGTCGACCAGACCGTGCTGGCGAATGAGCAAGTGATCGAAGGTCGTGGCTGGCGCACCGGCGCGGTGGTTGAAAAGCGCGAAATTCCCGGCTACTACCTCGGCATCACCCAATATGCCGACGAACTTCTGGCCGCGCTCGACACCCTGCCCGGCTGGCCGGAGCGCGTCAAGACCATGCAAGCCAACTGGATCGGCAAGAGTGTTGGCGTGCGTTTCGCCTTCCCCTATGAACTGGATGGCAAACGCGACCTGATGTGGGTCTTCACCACACGGCCCGACACCATCATGGGCGTCACCTTCTGCGCTGTCGCCGCAGAGCATCCGTTGGCAACGCACGCCGCCAAGAACAACCCGCCACTCGCCGCCTTCATCGACGAATGCAAGCATGGCTCAGTGATGGAAGCCGATATGGCGACCATGGAAAAGAAGGGCATGCCGACCGGCATCTTCGTCGAACACCCGCTGACCGGCACCAAGGTCGAAGTTTGGGTCGGCAACTACGTTCTGATGAGCTACGGCGATGGCGCAGTGATGGGTGTGCCTTCGCATGACGAGCGCGATTTCGCCTTTGCCAAGAAATACGGCCTGACCATCACGCAAGTGATCGCAGTTGAAGGGCAACATTTCTCGCTCGACGGTTGGCAAGAGTGGTACGCCGATAAACAGAACGGCGTCTGCGTCAATTCTGGCAAGTACGATGGATTGAACTACGCTTCCGCCGTCGACGCCATCGCCACCGACCTCGCGGCCAAAGGCTTGGGTGAAAAGAAAGTGCAGTTCCGCCTGCGTGACTGGGGCGTCTCGCGCCAGCGCTACTGGGGTTGCCCGATCCCTATCATTCACTGCGACTCGTGTGGCTCGGTGCCGGTGCCCGACGATCAGTTGCCCGTAACGCTGCCCGAAGATTGTGTGCCGGATGGTTCCGGCAACCCGCTCAACAAGCGCGCCGATTTCCTGAACTGCGCCTGCCCGAAATGCGGCCAGCCAGCCAAGCGCGAAACCGACACGATGGATACTTTCGTCGATTCCAGTTGGTATTATGCGCGCTATTGCGTCGATGCGGCGACACGCGCGGCGAACGACAAGATGGTCGATGCCGGCACGCAATACTGGATGCAGGCGGACCAGTACATCGGCGGCATCGAGCACGCGATCCTGCACTTGCTCTATTCGCGTTTCTGGACCAAGGTGATGCGCGATCTCGGCCTGGTGAAGTACGACGAGCCCTTTGCCAACCTGCTGACTCAGGGCATGGTGCTCAACCATTTATTCAGCCGCCGCACCGATAAGGGCGGCATTGAATACTTCGCACCTGAGGAAGTCGATCTGGTGCGCAACGCAGATGGCCCAATGAGCGGCCATGTCACCGGCGCCACCCTTAAGGCCGATGGCAGCACCATCGACTATGGCGGCGTCGGCACCATGTCGAAGTCCAAGCGCAATGGTGTCGATCCTCAATCATTGATCGAAGCTTACGGCGCCGATACCGCGCGTTTCTTCATGATGTTCGCATCGCCACCGGAGCAGACACTGGAGTGGTCGGATTCCGGCGTCGAGGGTGCATATCGCTTCATGAAGCGCGTCTGGGCGTTTGGTCACGTTCTGAAATCGCAAAATCGGGGTCTGTCCCCTAATTCCGGGGCACCTTCGCCGTTGCGCCGTGAAATCCATCTTCTGCTCAAGCAAGCCAATTACGATCTCGGCAAACTCCAGTTCAACACCGTCGCCTCGGCGACGATGAAGATGCTGAATGCCTTGGAAAAAGCCCCTGGCGACCCGCATGCCGGCGAAGGCTTTTCCATCCTGTTGCGCGTACTGTCACCAATCGCGCCGCACATTACGCATGCGCTGTGGGTCGAACTCGGTTATGGCAAGGACATCCTCGATGCGCCCTGGCCCGAGCCGCTCGACGCCGCGCTGGTGCAGGACGAGCAGGACCTGGTGCTCCAGATCAATGGCAAGCATCGTGGCAGTATTCGCGTAAAAGTCGGTGCTGACGGGACGGCGATCGAAGCCATTGCCCTCGCCAACGAGATGGCACAGAAGTACATGGAAGGCAAGGCGGCGAAGAAAGTCATCGTCGTTCCCGGCCGTCTGGTCAATATCGTTGTTTGATCGGCACACCGCGATGCGCGCCCTGGCAACTCTCCTGCTGACAACAACGCTCGCGGCTTGCGGTTTTCAGTTGCGCGGCAGCTATGCGCTGCCCTTCAACACCTTATATATTGGCGTCCCGGAAACCGCCGAACTGCACGCCCAGATCCGGCGCAATGTCGAGGCCGGATCGGCGACCAAGGTTGTATCCACAGCCACGGAAGCCGAGGCCAGTCTGAACGTGCTCAGCGATCGGCCACAAAAGAATATCCTCTCGCTCGATGCCTCTGGCCGGGTGCGTGAATTCCAGTTGGTGCGCACCTTCAGCTTCCGCGTCGTGGATGCCAAGGGCGGTGTCATGATCGCGCCGAGCCAGATCGTGATCCGCCGCGACATCAGCTTCAGCGATGCCCAGGTGCTGTCCAAGGAAGCCGAGGAAGTCCTGCTCTGGCGCGATATCCAGAATGATCTGGTGCAGCAGTTGCTGCGCCGTCTGGCCGCCGCCAAGCCTGCGACAAGCGACAAAGCGCGCTGATCATGCAATTGCGCCCCGAGCAACTCGCCGCGCATCTCGACAAACCGCTGGCACCGCTTTACCTGCTGCACGGTGATGAACCTTTGTTGGTAATCGAAGCCGGCGACGCGATTCGTGCCGCCGCACGCAAACAGGGCTTCGAGGAACGTGAAGTGATCGTCGTCGGCAATCATTTCAAATGGGACGAGTTGTTCCTCGCGGCCGGCAACATGTCGCTCTTCGGCGGCTCCAAACTGGTTGACCTGCGCATTCCGTCAGGCAAGCCCGGCCGCGATGGCAGCGAGGCTTTGCAGAAATACATCAAGACCCTCGGCCACGGCGTCGTAACGCTGATCAGTCTGCCGGAACTCGACTGGCAAGCCAAGAAAGCGTCGTGGGTCACGGCTTTGTCAAACGCCGGTGTCGTCATGGAATGCAACGCGCCGCCTCTGGCACGCCTGCCGCAGTGGATCGCCGAACGCATGAAACGCAACGCCCAGACCGCAGCACGTGACGCGTTGGATTTCATCGCCGCCCACGTTGAAGGCAACCTGCTCGCCGCGCATCAGGAAATCCAGAAACTGAGCCTGCTCTACCCGGCTGGCGAGGTGTCCCTGGCCCAGATCGAAGCGGCGGTGCTCAATGTCGCCCGTTACGATGTCAGCGATTTGCGGGATGCCGTCAAGGCTCGCGATACCACCCGCGCCGCCCGCACCCTGGAAGGGCTCAAGGCCGAAGACGCGGCGCCACCGCTGGTGCTCTGGGCGCTGGCCACCGAAGCCCGCGCCGTCGCCGCCAGGGCAGCCCTCTTGCATGCAGCGAAAATTGATCGCATGATCAAGGGTCTCGCCAGTGGCGACATCTGGGACGAATTCCTGCAACTGGCGCTGCGTCTGACTCAACCAAGGACACGATGATGGATGTAAAAAACTACATGCAACAGGTCGGCCAGGCGGCCCGTGCCGCTGCCCGCGACGTTGCTCGCGCCTCGACCGGGGCCAAGAATGACGCGTTACTGGCAATGGCCGCCGCCATTCGCCAGCGTAGCGCCGAGTTGCTTGCCGCCAATGTCGCCGACGTCGACGAAGCTCGCGCCAACGGCCTCGAAGCTGCCATGATCGATCGCCTGACCCTCACCACAAAGAGCATCGAAGCGATGGCGCAAGGACTGGAGCAGGTTGCCACCTTGCCCGATCCGGTGGGCGAAATCACGGATATGAAACGTCGCCCTTCCGGCATCCAGGTCGGCAAGATGCGCGTCCCGCTCGGCGTCGTCGGCATCATCTACGAAGCGCGCCCCAACGTCACCGCCGATGCGGCCGCACTCTGCCTGAAATCCGGCAACGCCGCGATCCTGCGTGGCGGCAAGGAAGCGATCCGCGCCAATCAGGCGATTGCCGCCTGCGTGCGCGAAGGACTCAAGGCCGCCGGCCTGCCCGAGACAGCCGTGCAAGTGATCGAAACCACCGATCGCGAAGCGGTCGGCCACCTGATCGCCATGCCCGAGTATGTTGACGTGATCGTCCCGCGCGGCGGCAAAGGTCTTATCGAGCGCATCTCCAAAGACGCCCGGGTGCCTGTCATCAAACATCTCGACGGCAATTGTCACGTCTATATCGATACCGATGCCGACCCCGTCAAGGCCATGCGTATTGTGGAAAACTCGAAGACCCAGCGCTATGGCACCTGCAATACCGCCGAATCGCTGCTGATTGCGAAGAGCGTCGCCGGTGACCAGCTACCGGCAATCGCCCGCATGCTAGCCGGACATGGCGTCGAAATCCGCGGATGCAGCGAAACCTGCCGCCTGGTTCCCGCCGCCAAGGAAGCCACGTCCGAGGATTACGCGACTGAATATCTCGGCCCCATCATCTCCTGCAAGGTCGTCGCCGATGTCGACGCCGCGATGGAACATATCGCGCGCTATTCGTCGGCTCACACCGAGTCGATCGTCACCGAGAACTACACCACCGCCATGCGCTTCCTGCGCGAAGTGGATTCAGCGAGCGTGATGGTGAACGCCTCGACCCGCTTCGCCGATGGCTTTGAATATGGACTTGGTGCCGAGATCGGTATCTCCACCGACAAGTTTCATGCGCGCGGCCCGGTGGGCTTGGAAGGGCTTACCTCGCAAAAATGGATCGTGCTCGGCAACGGTGAAGTACGCAGCTGAGGCCAGCTACCACTTCACCCGCGCCGTATATTCCAGCACCGTGCTACCGCCAGGCGGCACGCTCACGTTCCATGAGGCGACGCGCGCTGACTCCTTGATGTGCTTTTGCGACTCCTGGGTCATTTCCCAGTCGCCGGGTAGCGGTTCCTGGACCTTCACCGTCACCGCCTCGTCTTTCGCATTGCGCAACTCGATGCGCCACGACGATTCGCTCACGTTGTCGGCAATCTTGCGGAAATTGGTCTGCTTGCGTTCAGCAGTGACATCGAAAGCTTCCCCCAGTTTGAGCTTGATCACTTCGTTCTTCGCCGTGTGCTCGATGCGATCCTCGCCGACAAACTGGGCAGCGCCTTTGCTGTCCTTTGCATACACGCGCACGATGCCGGCTGGCAAGGGTTTGCCCAGTTGCCCTCCTTTGTTATCGAATTCGAGGAACACCGCCGGTTTCAGCTTCTGCCCAATCTGGCCATAGCGGTCGCGGTAGTACCAGTCGTTGCCGGCCAACAGGTATTCACGACGTACCGGCACTGCGGCGGCCGAGAGCAGTGCCAACTGCTTGGTCTGGTTCTCCGCCACGCTGGTTGGACGTTCGAAGCTGTAAAGATGGAAATCCATCAACGCTTCTTGCGTCGCCTCCATGGCGGCCGCGCGGGGGGCGGGTGCCGCCATGACATAGGCGCGTTGCGGCGCCGGCGGCCGTACCCGGTTCACAGTCCCCGCCACCAGTTGCAAGGTGGCGTTGTCAAACGTGGCACCGGCCTTATTGGTCAGCGTCACCCAACCGTTGAGGTCGAGCGTTTTGGCATCGGCCGACAGATTGGCCACGTAGTCGGCTTTCCAGGATATTCCGCTGGTGAGATAGGACAATTCCAGCGACTGCTTGCCGCCACCGGCGTCGAGCACAACCGAAAGCGTAGGCCGGTCGCGCAGATTGGGCGGCACGCTGTCATACACGATGCGGCCCGGCACGCCCGTTTCGATACGATCGGCAAAGCGCAATACCGTTCCATTGCCCGCAGCCAGCACCGACGCCTTCTCGCGCTTTTCCTCGCCGGTCGTGGGATGGCTGCGAATCACGGTGACTTCGCGGCCAACGTATTTCTCGAGCAGCTTTTGCGGGGTCAAAAGATCAAAGTCGAAATTCTGTTCGAAGAGATGAATGGCCGGCCCGCTCACAGCGCGCAGCAAGGCGGTCTCCGGACGCATCTGGGCCGCCACATCACGCAGGGCGATACGATTCATGCCCGGCGCCAGATCGATCCGACGCCGTTCCTTGATCAGGGCCAGGTCGTCGTTATAAACCGTCACCGCCACGGCCTCACGCTCGGCGGCCAAGGATGTCGCGTCGTGTAGCGGAGTCTGCGCCAGCACGGAAAGCGCGGAGCTTGCCGCAAACACCGCGACGCATAAATTCACTGGTTTCATAGTCACCCCCATAAGGAATTGCGCTCACTTTACCTTACCATGGATGGCTCAGGCTTTACCCTGGCGATAAGCAAACCGGGCATCCGTCCCACACCCTGAAACGAGGAGAATCGAAGATGAAAAAACTACTTGCCGCACTATTGTTCGCCACAACCCTACCCGCTCTCGCCGTGATGGACGTCGCCGGCGTCAAATTTGAAGACACGACAAAAGTCGGCGCTGGCGAGACGGCGCTGAATGGAGCTGGCATGCGTAGCCGGCTCTTCCTCAAGGTCTATGCGCTCGGCCTCTACCTGCCGCAGAAATCAGGCAGTGCCGCCGACGTGCTGGCGGCCAAGGGTGCCAAGCGCCTGGCGATCGTCACCCTGCGCGACTTGTCCGGCGAGCAGTTCGTCGACGCTTTGATCGATGGCCTGAAGAACAATCACGACGCCGCCACGTTTGCCGCACTCGGGCCACGCATCGAACAGTTTCGCGCCATCATGCTGACGATCGGCAATGCGCCGGAAAAATCCGTGGTGCATCTCGACTGGCTGCCCGACACTGGCACGCGCCTCACCTTCAACGGCACGCAGAAGGGCGCCGACATCGCTGGCGAAGACTTTTACCGTGCCCTGCTGCGCATTTGGCTCGGCGACAAGCCGGTGCAGGACGACCTGAAGGAAAAGCTGCTCGGCAAGGCCTCGTAATGGCGACAGGCGCCCTCGCCGGCTTAAGGGTGCTTGATCTTTCCCGCGTGCTGGCCGGGCCGTGGGCCTCGCAGCTGTTGGGCGATCTCGGCGCCGATGTGGTCAAGATTGAAAAACCCCCAGGCGGCGACGACACGCGCGCCTGGGGGCCTCCCTGGCTGGACGACAGCGACGGCCAAGCGACCAGCGACGCCGCTTATTTCCTCTGCACCAACCGCAACAAGCGCTCGCTCACCGTCGATATCACCCGGCCGGAAGGCCAGGCCATCGTGCGCAAACTCGCTCAACAATCCGATGTCGTGCTCGAAAACTTCAAGGTCGACGGGATCAAAGCCTATGGTCTCGATTACGCCAGCTTGTCGGCGCTGAACCCGACGCTGATCTATTGCTCCATTACCGGCTTCGGCCAGGACGGCCCGTATGCCCCGCGCGCCGGCTACGATTTCCTGATCCAGGGCATGGGCGGACTGATGAGTCTGACCGGCCGCGCCGAGAGCGAAGAAGGTGCCGGGCCGCAGAAAGTGGGCGTCGCGCTGACCGACATTCTCACCGGACTCTACGCCAGCAACGCGATTCTCGCCGCGCTGGCGCATCGTACAAAAACTGGAGAAGGCCAATACATCGACCTGGCCCTGCTCGACGTCCAGATCGCCTGCCTCGCCAACCAGGCCATGAATTACCTCGTTTCCGGCAAAGTACCGAAACGCATGGGTAACGCTCACCCCAACATCGTACCCTACCAGGATTTCCCCACCGCCGATGGCGACATGATCCTGGCGATCGGCAACGACGGTCAGTTCGCGCGCTTTTGCAGCATCGCCGGACATGCGGAATGGGCCACCGATGAGCGCTTCGCGACCAACGCTGCACGCGTCAAGCATCGCACCGAGTTGATCCCGCTGTTGCGCCAAACCACGGTCATGAAGACTACCGCCGAGTGGATCGCCGCCCTCGAAAGCGCCGCTGTTCCCTGCGGCCCGATCAACGACCTGGCGGCGGTGTTTGCTGATCCGCAGGTGCAGCATCGTGGCATGCGCATCGACCTTCCCCATGCCGCCGGAGGCAGCGCACCCCAAGTCGCCAACCCGATCCATCTTTCCGCCACGCCCGTCGCCTATCGTCGTGCGCCACCGCTGCTGGGGCAGGATACCGATGCTGTCTTGCGCGAACTCGGCTACGACGAGGCGACCCTCGCCACATTGCGCTCCACGGGCGTCATATGAAGAACTTCCTTGTTGCACTCCTGATCACCCTATCCTTGCCCGCGCTGGCGGTGACCGAAGTCGCCGGCGTCACGTTCGCCGAGACCGCAAAAGTCGGCGCTGGTGAGACGGCGTTAAACGGCGCCGGCATGCGCGGCGTGCGTTTCCTCAAAGGCTACGCGATGGCCATGTATCTGCCACGCAAGACAACAACAGCGACGGAGGCGTTAAGCATGAACGGTCCGAAGCGGCTGATTATCGTGCCCTTGATCAACACGCCCGGTGAAGCCTTTGCCACCGCACTGCCCAACGGAATCCGTAAGAATCACAGTGCGCAAGAGGTCGCCGTGCTCGACGCTCGCATTCAGGCACTCAAGGCGACGCTCATGGCGATCAGCACCATCCGGAAAGGTGCCAAGGTGCACCTCGACTGGTTGCCTGATACCCATAGTGGAATCACCCGCCTGACGATCAACGGCGAGACCCAAGGCGAAGACATCGCCGGGGAAGACTTCTACAAGGCCTTGCTGAATATCTGGCTAGGCGACCACCCGACGCAACGCGACCTCAAGGAAAATCTGCTCGGCAAGACCCCGTAATGGGGGTGGCGATGTGGGCGAATTCGGTTCAACGTGAAGCCGGTAGGGTGTAGTAAGCTTCAAACCACAAATAAAACTATCTGGAGGAAACATCATGAAACTGCGTACCCTCGTCGCTGCCGGCGCCGCCTTGTCGCTCAGCTTTGCCGTCCAGGCCCAGGAATTCGTCAATGTACTGACCGGCGGCACGTCCGGCGTGTATTACCCGATGGGCGTGGCCCTGTCGCAGATCTACGGCAAAGCACTGCCCGGAGCCAAGGTCTCGGTGCAGGCAACCAAGGCTTCGGTGGAGAATCTGAATTTGCTGCAGGCCGGGCGCGGTGAAATTGGTTTCACGCTCGGCGATAGTCTGAGCGATGCTTGGAAGGGTAACGAGGAAGTCGGCTTCAAGGCGCCACTGAAAAAGCTGCGTACCATCGCCGCGATCTATCCGAATTACATCCAGATCGTCGCCAATGCCGATTCCGGCATCAAGACCCTGGCCGATCTCAAGGGCAAGCGCGTCGCCGTTGGCGCACCGAAATCCGGCACCGAACTCAATGCGCGCGAGATCTTCAAGGCGGCCGGAATGAGCTACAAGGATATGGCCAAAGTCGAGTACCTGCCGTTTGGTGAATCGGTCGAGTTGATCAAGAATCGGCAGCTCGATGCGACGCTGATTTCGGCTGGCCTGGGCGTGGCGGCAGTGCGTGATCTGGCGACAGCGATGAAGATCGTGGTGGTACCCGTTCCCGCCGACGTGGTGCAGAAAATTGGCGATGCGGCGTACCAGTCAGCCAGCATTCCGGGTAACACCTATGGCGGCCAAACGGCCGAGGTACCGACGGTCGCGATCCAGAACTTCCTCGTCACCCACGAAGGCGTCTCCACCGACACCGCCTACAAGATGACCAAGGCGATGTTCTACAACCTGGCCGAACTCCACTCGGCCCATGCCGCCGCCAAGGTGATCAGCAAGGAGACCGCCGCGAAGAATCCGCCGGTGCCGCTGCATCCGGGTGCCGAAAAGTATTACAAGGAAGCCGGACTGACCAAGTAAGCCTTGAAGGGAAGCGGCATGCATTTCGACGCGGTGGCGCCCGATCACGGCCAGGCAGAATTCTCCGAGCACGGTGTGCAACGCCGGCTCGGCGGCAACTCGATGAAGATCCTCACCGGGCTGGCGTTGGCATTTTCAGTCTACCAATTGATCGTCGCGGCTTTTCATCCGCTGTCCAGTCTGGTCATCCGCAGCCTGCATGTCGGCTTCCTGCTCAGCATCACCTTCATTCTTTACCCGGGTTTCAAGAGCGTCGGCAAGCTGTCAAAAGTCGGCGCTGGTGATACGGCGCTCGCACTCGGCGCCTTCGCCCTGGCAACCTATCACTGGGTTTTCGAAGCCGACCTGATCCAGCGCTCGGGCGATCCCTCGATGGTCGACATGTTTGTCGGCACGGCACTCGTGATCCTGACTTTCGAAGCGGCGCGGCGCATTCTTGGCCTCGCCCTGCCAATTGTCTGCGGCATCTTCCTGATGTACGGCCTTTTCGGCCAATACCTGCCCGGCGCGCTGGCGCATCGCGGTTATGGTTTCGACCAGATCATCAATCAACTCGCGCTTGGCACCGAAGGAATTTTCGGCATCCCGACGCTGGTTTCAGCAACCTATATCTTTCTCTTCATCCTGTTTGGCTCTTTCCTCGAACATGCGGGGATGATCAACCTGTTCAATTCGCTGGCACTTGGCACCGTCGGCCATACCAAGGGCGGACCGGCCAAGGTGGCGGTGTTGTCCTCGGGTCTGATGGGCACCATTTCCGGCTCGGGCGTCGCCAACGTGCTGACGACCGGTCAATTCACCATTCCACTGATGAAGAAGTTCGGCTATTCCGGCGTCTTCGCCGGCGCGGTGGAAGCCACCAGTTCGATGGGCGGCCAGATCATGCCGCCAGTGATGGGCGCCGTGGCCTTCATCATGGCCGAGAACCTCAACGTGCCGTATGCCGAGATTGTCAAAGCGGCGGCGATCCCGGCCATCCTGTATTACCTCACCGCCTTCTGGATGGTACATCTGGAAGCCGGCCGCAAAGGGCTAGTCGGATTGCCGAAAGACCAGTGCCCCAACCCCTGGCGCGCAATGCGCGAGAACTGGCATCTGGTGCTGCCACTGGCCGTACTGGTCTGGATGCTGTTCAACGGCTTTACGCCGATGTTCGCCGGCATGGTTGGCCTGGCCTTGACGGCGATCTTGATCCTTGGCGCCGCGATTGCCGCACGTATCTCGGCCGTCGCTTTTCGTTACGTATTCTGGGTGGCGACGGGGCTCACGGCCGCCGTCTTCGTCAAGCAGATGGACCAGTGGAGCATTTATCCGCTGCTCGGCCTGATCGCCGTGCTGGTGGCGCATACTTTCGCCATCAAGGGTGGCATCAAGACCTTGCATCTGCTGAAGATGAGCTTGGTGGATGGCGCCAAGCAGGCGCTGCCGGTCGGTGTTGCCTGCGCCGTCGTGGGTGTCATCATTGGCATACTGACACTGACGGGAGCGGCATCGAGCTTCGCCGGCTTCATTCTCGGCGTCGGTGAAAAGAGCCTGTTCCTCTCGCTCGTGCTGACGATGATCGTCTGCCTGATCCTGGGCATGGGCATCCCGACCATCCCGAACTACATCATCACCAGTTCCATTGCTGCGCCGGCGCTGTTGAAGCTGGGGGTACCGCTCATCGTCAGTCACATGTTCGTCTTCTACTTCGGCATCATGGCCGACCTGACGCCACCGGTCGCCTTGGCCGCCTTCGCCGCCGCCTCGATCGCCAAAGAAAGCGCGATGAAGATCGGCATGAAGGCCGTGCAGATCGCCATTGCCGGCTTTGTCATCCCCTACATGGCCGTGTATGACAACGCGCTCATGCTGCAGGGCGACTGGACGCTGCTCGCAGTCGCCTACATCGTAATCAAGGCAGTGATCGCTATCCTGTTGTGGGGCAGCGCCGCAGTCGGCTATCTGTTCGCCCCGCTTAACATGATCGAACGAATGATCGCCGCCGCCTCAGCCTTCATGCTGGTGGTCGCCATCCCGCTGACGGATGAAATCGGCTTTGCCATGTGCGCCAGCTTCGTCGCTTGGCATCTCTACCGCACGCGGCGGCGATGATCTGTCTTGCGGCCGGCGCGATTACTGCAAGCCTGGCGATCGATACCTTTACCCTGGCCTGGACGCACTCGATCGAAAAAATTCGCTGGGAAGAAGATTGGCGCATTGTGGCCGGTCGCTTGCGCATCAGCGAAGCCCGCATCCGGGGCAGCGGTGCCGGTATGGAGCCGCCGCCCGATGCCGTGTTGCGTGATGGCGTCTGGCATTACCGCCCGCCGCTACCGCCCCAGCAACATCTGCGCTTGACGCATTCGCCACACACAGCGGACTATGAACTTTGCTTTTCTGGACAGTGCCAGCCACTTGCGCAATATCTGCCAGGAATCGACAATAACGCCGTGATCGAACTGAGGGCCTGCCCATGACATCCACCGCTGCCACTGCCTTTTCCGCCGTCCTACCAACACCGACTTTTTCGCTCGGCATCCGTTGCAACGACGACGAAATTACAGAAATCGTCTACCTCGAACCCACCGCAGAAATCAAACCCACGTCGCTGCTGGCCAAGGAAACCGTGCGCCAGCTCAAGGCCTATCTCAAGGATTCCCGTTTTGAATTCGGCCTGCCGCTGGCACCCGCCGGTACGCCATTCCAGCGCAAGGTTTGGGCACAAATTGCCGCCATTCCCTGTGGCGCCACCAAGAGTTACGGCGAGGTGGCAACGGCCATTCACAGCGGCCCTCGCGCGGTGGGCAATGCCTGCGGCGCCAACCCGTACCCGCTGGTCGTACCTTGCCATCGCGTGCTGGCGGCAAATCATGGACTGGGCGGTTTCGCGCGCCAGCGCGGTGGCTTTTTGCTCGATGTGAAGCGCTGGCTATTGCAGCATGAAGGAGTCTGACGCCGCGCTGATCGACGAATTCATCGATCATCTCTGGCTGGCCGATGGTCTGGCGAAGAACACGCTGGCCGCGTATCGCACCGATCTGACGCTCTTTGCCGCGTGGCTGAGCCACCGGCCGCCAATGGAGCCACGGCAAATAGTCGGTGCTGACGAGACGGCGATCAACGGCTATCTGACGTATCTGCACACCCGCGAAGGCGGCATCAAAGCCACCAGCCAGAATCGCCTTCTCGCCAGTTTGCGCCGCTGCTTTCAATGGCTGATTGCCCAAGGCAAACTGGACAAGGATCCGCTAGTCAATATCGCGCGCCCGATGCCGAGTTCGCGATTCCCCAAGACGCTGTCGGAAAAACAGGTCGAGGCGCTACTCAACGCTCCCGATCTCGAAACATCGCTCGGCCTGCGCGACAAGGCGATGCTGGAACTGCTCTACGCCACCGGGCTCCGTGTCTCCGAATTAGTGGCTGTGCGGCTGTTCGAAGTCAGCCTCAACGATCATGTCGTGCGCGTCATAGGCAAAGGCTCGAAGGAGCGCCTGGTCCCGCTGGGCGAAGTCGCCGCCAACTGGCTGCAGCGCTACCTTGCTCAGGCGCGCAACGAACTGCTGGACGGGCGCAGTTCCGATGCAGTGTTCGTCACCATTCGTGGCGCCGCCATGACGCGCCAGATGTTCTGGACGCTGATCAAGAAGTACGCGCTGCAAGTGGGCATCCCTGCCGAACGGATTTCACCGCACGTTTTGCGCCATGCCTTCGCCACGCATCTACTGAATCACGGCGCCGATTTGCGCGTGGTGCAACTACTGCTCGGGCACGCCGACATCTCGACCACGCAGGTCTATACTCATGTTGCACGCGAACGACTCAAACAACTGCATCATCAGCATCACCCACGCGGATGAAAGCCATCATGAGACACGAAGAACACGCCCCGGAAACTCCGGCCACCAAGTTCCTGCAACAGCATCGCATCGCCCATTCCAACCATCTTTACGAATACGAAGAACACGGCGGCACCAGTGTGTCTTCGCGCGAACTGAACGTCAGCGAGCACGCCGTGGTGAAAACACTGGTGATGGAAGATGAAAACGCCAAACCCATGATCGTGCTGATGCACGGTGATCGCAAAGTATCGACCAAAGAGTTGGCACGTCAGATCGGCGTCAAGAAAGTCGGCCCCTGCAAGCCCGAAGATGCCCAGCGCCACACCGGCTATATGGTCGGCGGTTGCTCGCCCTTCGGCACCAAGAAAGCGCTCCCGGTACATATGGAAAAGAGCATTCTCGACTTGCCGTTGATCTACATCAACGGCGGCAAGCGCGGCTATCTGGTTGGTGTTCATCCGCACGACATCCTTCGCGTATTGGCGCCGAAGATCGTCGAGTGTGGACTGAAAGACTGATCAGCGCGACTTGTAGGTTGGCAGGCTAAGCTGATAGCGAATCGCCGCCAGACGCAGCGCAAGCACCACCACGCCACCGGCGGCGGCACTGGCTGCATCGCTCAAACCGAAGTGCAAGCTACCCAGCAGCGTCAAGGCACCAAACCATGACGCGGTAGCGTAGAGCGTACCGGGCCGCATGATCAACGGCACCTCATTGACCAGGATGTCGCGCAGCATGCCGCCGACGACACCGGTAATCACCGCCAGCAACGAGGCCGACAGCCAATGTACATCGGCGGCCAGTGCAATCTGGCAACCGACCACGGTGAACAAGGCCAGGCCGATCGCATCGGGCAGGACAAACAGTTCTGGGTGAATCTTCACGCGACGCGCGAGAATGAAGGTGAAGCCGACCGCCAGCAGCCCGCAGATCAGATAGCCGACGTCGCCCAGCCAGAATACCTGGCGTTCCAGCAAGACATCGCGCACGGTGCCACCACCGAGGCTCGCGGCGAGCCCAACCGTGATGGCACCCACCAGATCCATCTGCTTGCTTTCCGTTTCCAGTACCGCTGAAGCCGCGTTCACCGCTACCGCCGCCATGCCCACGGCGTAGATGAGATCGGTCGGCGAAGTCACCGCGAGCGCTCGATCTGCACCCCGACGCGACGCACGCCTTTCATGATGCCGATTTTGGCGATGCTGATTTTGACCCAGGGCGCGCCGAATTCGTGGAGCAGCAAGCCGATCACATACTCGCCCAAGGTTTCCAGCAAGTTGAAGTGACGCACCGCGAGTTCGGCGCGGATGCGCTCGATCACCTCGTCGTAGCGGATGGTCTTGGCAATATCGTCGTCACGCGCCGCTTCGTCGGGCACACCAAACGTCAGCGACAACTCCAGCGTCTGCTTGGTCACCTTCTCGCGCTCGAAAATCCCGACATGGGCCTCGACCCGCATATCGTCGATGAAAATGAAGTCCACGCTGCCGCCTCGCCTTGCTCGTTTAGAATTGCAGGCATTCTATGGAATCCCTCGACACTCTGCTCATCCCCGTCATCGCCGCCGTGCTGGGCTATCTGCTCGGTTCGGTGCCCTTTGCCGTCGTGGTCTCCAAGCTCTTTGGCCTGGCCGACCCGCGCAGTCACGGCTCCGGCAACCCCGGTGCGACCAATGTGCTGCGCACCGGCAACAAAGCCGCCGCGATACTGACATTGATCGGTGACGCGGCCAAGGGCTGGCTGGCCATGTTCATCGCGCAAAAAGTCGGCGCTGGCGAGACGGCGGCGGGCATCGCCGGACTCGCCGCCTTCCTTGGCCACGTCTATCCATTCACGCTGGGATTCAAGGGCGGCAAAGGTGTCGCCACGGCGCTGGGGGTGATGCTCGGGTTTTCCTCTAGCCTGGCCGGTTTTGCCCTGCTGATCTGGCTTTCCGTCGCAGTCATCACGCGCTATTCGTCTCTGGCGGCCTTGGTGGCTGCATTCGCCGCTCCCTTCGCCGCTTGGTTCATGATTGGTAAGCTGGCGGTTGCTTTGCCGATCACGATCATGTCGTCAGTGCTCATCCTGCGCCACAAGAGCAATATCGAAAAGCTCTTCGCCGGCACCGAGAGCCGCATCGGCTCCGGCAAGAAGGTCGCTCAGAAAGCCTGAGCGAGTTCGTTTAGTGGCCAGCGCGGACGTACCGCGAAGGCACCGCCACGCGATTCCGGCACCATGCCGCGCAACAGACGCTGGGCTCCGCAAAAGGCAATCATCGCACCGTTATCGGTGCACAACTCCAGTTCCGGGTAAAACACCTTGCCGCCGAACTTCGCCATCGCCGCGTCGAGGCGCTCGCGCAGACGCAGGTTGGCACCAACACCGCCGGCAACTACAAGGCGCGAAAGTCGGTGCTTACGGCACGCCGCAATCGCTTTCGTGGCCAATACCTCGGCGACCGCCTCCTGAAACTCCGCCGCGAGATCTGCCTTGTCTGCCTCATCCAGCGATCGGCTCCGCACGATAGTCAGTACCGCCGTCTTCAACCCGGAAAAACTGAAGGCGAGATCGCCACTGTTCAGCATTGGCCGTGGCAATTTGAATCGCCCAGCCGTCCCTTTCATCGCCAACGCCGCCAAGGCCGGTCCGCCGGGGTAGCCCAGCCCTAAGAGTTTCGCCGTCTTGTCAAACGCCTCACCCGCCGCGTCGTCCAACGATTCACCCAGAAGTTCGTATTCGCCGACCTCGGCCACGCGCATCAACTGCGTATGCCCGCCGGAAACCAATAGCGCGATGAAGGGAAACTCCGGTGGCGATTTCCCCAGCAAGGGCGAAAGGAGATGGCCTTCGAGGTGATGTACCGGTAGCGCTGAAATGTTCAAGGTCTGTGCCAAGGCTTCGGCAAAGCTGGCACCGACCAGCAAGGCGCCCGCCAATCCGGGGCCGGACGTATAGGCGATGGCGGCCATATCGGAACGATGGCATGCCGCCTCCACCAAGACGCGTTCCAGCAGGGGAATTAGGCGCCGGATGTGGTCACGTGAAGCGAGTTCAGGTACCACCCCGCCATACTCCTCGTGCATTGCTACCTGAGTATGTACCGCATGCGAGAGCAAACCAAGGTCTGTATCGTAGACGGCCAGACCGGTTTCGTCGCAGGAGGATTCAATGCCTAGCACGCGCATTGTTCAAGAATATACTCTCAGCATCGTATTCAAAATCCGAGTCACGAAACAAAATTGCGGGACGCCTCAACAGGAGAACGCTTGTCTGATACGCGACGTCTTACTGACGGTGATCAAAATCAAAATTCCGTACCCACACCTCGGCATCAAGACTCTCTTGGGTTCGTTTGGCAATTTCAAACGTAACAAAAACTGGACACGCCTTGCTCTGGTCATTATTCTAGGACTTACCGGCGCGTACGCCGAAGCCACTGCCGCATCGCTGGAGGATGCCATTGCGAGGACTCTTGGCGCTGAAACCACTGGGCTCAGTATGCAACTTGGCCGGGGCGACGATACGCTATCCGACGGCCTGGGTCTGCATCGCAAGGTAATGCGGGATCCGCTACGAGCATCATATCGTCTGGGTTCGATAGAGGCCAGCTTCAAGGCCAACAGTGGCTCCCCCCTGCGCCTGCTGATCCTCACAACGCAGTTGGGTGACACGAAGGTGGTGCGCGGCCACGCCGAAAACCCACTCGCGCAATTTGAGGAACGACTGCTGGCGGCATCCACGCCGCTGCACGAGGCCCTGACTTTTCTGCTGCAAAAACAAGGAGGGACGGCGGACGATATCAAGCTGATTGCGGACACTGCGGTATTTCCCAGGCCATGGCAATTGGAACTTGGGCGCTTGATCGGTGCCATCGTCGTAGCCAAGGATTTTCGCGACCACGCCTTCCGAAAACTCCCGCCAGACGCGACGCGAGACCGGTTGTTGGAACAAATCGTCGGCGGCAAACTGTCGCTGTTCGCCAAGCCTGATTATCGCGAACTGCTGGCATTGGTGGATCGCGAAGCACTGGCGGCAGGAATGCAGATACTGGTTGCCGCCGTTGAAGACTTTACCGATTTTCTTCGTCGGTCTCCTGAAGTCCCGGAACTCGATTGGCGACTGGAAACTGCATGGGGCCCCGTCATTGTGAACACACAGCACGAAGATAGCCTTTACGTTATCGAGACCCCATTACTCCAATTGGATCTCCACGGCAATGATGAGTATCGCTTCCTGAAGACAACCACGACATCGCCGGGGATCGCCGTACTCATTGACTGGGATGGCAACGATAGCTACCGCGCAACTCCTGATGGAACCTGCCCCTCGAGCGGAACTCTCGGCTACGGCGTGTTGTGGGACGAAGTTGGAGATGACACCTACCTCGCACACAACGTTGCTCAGGCTTCTGCTTTGTTTGGTGCGGCGATGTTATATGACGGTGGCGGATCGGATCGGTTCGAGGGGGCGCAGTTCGTCCAGGGTCACGCCACAGGGGGATTTGCGCTGTTGATCAAGAAGGGCGGCAACGATCACTACCAAGCAATCAGCCACAGCCAGGCGGCCGCGGGGCCTCTTGGAATAGCTGTCTTGCTTGATCACGGAGGTGATGATACTTACGCATTGCTCGACAGACCTCAGGTGCTACCGTCCGCCCAATTGCCTGACCATAGCCTTTCCATGGGTCAAGGTGCCGCGATGGGGCTCCGTGCGGACTTCAGTGATGGTCACTCGTTTGCCGGTGGAATCGGTTTGCTGATTGACCAAGCAGGGAATGACCGATATTCCGCCCAGGTATTTGCCCAAGGCGCCGGTTATTACCGCGGATTGGGGGCTTTGATAGACGGCGGAGGCAACGACCAATTCTTCGGTCGCTGGTATGTGCAGGGCGCCGCAGCACATGAAGCGGCGGCTGTCTTGCTGAAACAGGGCAAAGGCAACGATAGCTACGCCGCCACACACTCGACATCGATAGGCGCTGCTCATGACGAGTCGGTCGCCGTATTTGTTGATGAAGCGGGTGATGACACCTACGAGCTAGGCAACCTTGGCCTTGGTGCAGCTAACGACAATGCCACCGCACTGTTTATCGATGGCGGCGGCAATGATCGCTATCGCCTGGCCGGAGATATCTGCCGCGCTCTTGGTGCTGCCGTATTCGATGCTTGGGGAACTTCTGCGGAGTCGATTTCGAATACGGCTCTCTTTCTCGATCTTGGCGGAGACGACACCTATCCATCCAATTGCCCTCAAGCCCACGATGAAGCGAGCTGGACCTGGCCGCGCCGCTATCCGGAGCTTCACCTACCCAGTGAGGCCGGCGGCGCAATCGATGGCAAGCACCTGATGCCTATCCTTACCAGACCACTAACCACACGCAACAAAATTGTGGAAGAAGTAGATCATCATAGTTGGCGAGCGGATCCACGTTATCAAATCGCACCATAACGCCCGGCATTTCTCCGTTCGCGTGGCGCATTTTCACGGGGATCTATTTTCTTGCCACGAGCTTTGGGCACCTGGAGTTCTCACTATGGTTGGTCCGCAACCGCGAGTATGGAACACTGAGCTTTGCGATCAGTGAATTCGTACCCTACATCGCAACTGCAGCGGCGATCACTCTTCTAGCCTGGATACTGCGTGACGTCCGTCATCATCCAAAGCGCCTCGTACTGATTCTTTGTTGGTGTCTCTGGGCGATTGGTGTCGGACTCATCGACCGCTTCCTGACTTTCTCGATAAATGAAACCGCACACTACCCTCAATATGCTCTACTGGCTTGGTTGATTTCGAAGTGCATGGATCCTCAGCGGGTTTACTGGCCCGTTGGCCGGATAATGTTCTGGACCACTCTACTTGGCATGGCAGACGAAACCATGCAATATCTATGGATCACCCGAAGTTACAGTGACTACCTGGACTTCAACGACTTTCTGGTCAATCTGGTGGCTGGAGTCGCCGGTGTTCTTGTTTATTTCGGCAATATCCACACGCTTACACCACCGCGTTTCGTTTCAAAGGTACCCGGCACTGAACTGGTCACCATCAGCGTGCTCGTCTTTAGCCTTGGATTCGGCGTGCTTTCAGATCGACTGCAAATGACACCTGTCCGCGAGGTCCCGCCCGGTGGCATAGCCCACGCTACGGATGGCCGTTTGCAGGTCTATTTGCAGCGAAAGGCGGGCTTCTATGGTGCGTACCACCAAGGTGTGCGCCGAGACCAGTATTGGGTTCTGGATCCGACATCCGGATTAATTCTTCTCGTGATTGTTGGCGGAGTTTTTACGGGAACGATCTCACGTCTGCAGTACTTGTCGGGAGCAAGCGAACGAAGACCGTTCCACGCACGGTAATATGCATCATGTGGTGCCACTGAACTTGGGTCCCACGTAGCTGGAAAGAAGCCGCTCATCATCTCTGGACCGACAGGGAGTTGAGTTCGTTTCGACACACATCACGTCTATAGCGATGATCAAAGTACTGCACGACTTCCTGCTGGTAAAGGGTGGCGCAGAGCGACTTGTCCTGACATTGTCGGAGGGACTGCAAAGCCCTCTGATTACTGGCTTTGTGGATCCGTCATTGGCCGACTGGGCGAAAGGTAAAGCGATCACAGCACTTGGCTCGCCAGTAAACGGACTTGCTTTGCGCTATTTCCAGACGGCTCATCGATTTTCGAACATCCATGAGCATGAACTCCGCGCCGACACAGTCGTCTATTCGGGTGTCCTTTCGTTGTTTGCGGCTACACGCCAAACCACTGGACGGCGCATTCACTACTGCCATAGCCCACCGCGATTCCTGTACGACCTTCAGGACTACTATCTGGCGCAGTCAGGTCCATTGAAGAGAGTTGGGTTGCAGCTAGTTGACGCCTGGTTGCGACCGCGCTACGAAGCAGCACTCCAGGAAATGGACATCGTCGTTGCCAATTCGAAAAATGTCGCTAGACGCCTAAAGCACTATCTCAGTATCGACGCAACGGTCGTGTATCCACCGATTGATACCAAACGATTTCGATGGATCGAGGATGGGGACTACTTCCTTTCGTTGGCCCGACTTGAAGACTACAAGCGAATAGATATCATTATCGAGGCCTTTCGGCAACTACCCGAAATGAAGCTTGTGATTGCGTCCGGTGGCAATATGGAGCTGAAATTCAGAAAACTCGCTGCGGAATGCCCGAACATTGCTTTCACCTCATGGTTGGACGACCACGCACTGGCAAACCTGATCGGGCGGGCAAGGGCCGTGATTTACATTCCGATAGATGAAGATTTCGGCATGTCGCCGGTCGAAGCCATGGCCGCAGGAAAGCCGGTAATTGGAGTAAGCGAAGGCGGCCTACTGGAAACTGTTGTAGCGGGCGAAACTGGCATTCTGCTGGACCCTTGCCTGAACCCGGAGATACTCATTGATGCAGTAGGTTCGCTGAGTTCGAAACAATGCATTGAAATGCGCGAAGCATGTGAAAAACAGGCAAGCTGTTTTTCGACCGAAGGGTTCATTCAGCGTATGAAAGCCGTAATCGACTCAACGTCGTCTTACATTGACCCTGCCCACCATTGAGTTCTCTAAAAATACATTTCAGGGAGTATAGACGAACGGGGTTCCGTTCAAAATTCCATCACAAATTACATCGAGTCCTCGATCAGCACCCGGCCGCAGCTCATCCAGGCTTTGCACATTTATGGAATACGGTCCAAACATATGGTCTGGTCTTAAGGTATCTACTGGAATCATGCGTCGAAAAAAGAAATGATGCGCATACCGGCGTGCTTCGCTAACCTGTTCTTCGGATATGGGTCCCTTGAACGGAAGCCGATCCAATACCGTTAGATATTCCGCTTCGGATTCCACATCGATCGTGAATCCCTTGCCACGACACCAGGCATCACCGGCGACCACTACCGGCTGCCCTGTGCAGGCCAATTCAAGTCCGGTCTTCGTTCCGTAAATTAAGGCACTATCGCAAAGACTCATCAAGGCATAGGTTGATATCTTTTCGGCCGGTCCGACAATCTTGATGTGCTTCGGTAACGCCCCGAACCGCCGTTCAATCTCGTCAGCAGCACATTGGCGTGATGGAACTGTTCCTAGAACCTCGGCGGGGTGCACACGGATCACCAATTGCAACTGAGGGTGAGCGATGAAATAGTCGATTGTGGCAAATAGCCACTCAAGCATTGAAGGAAACGCTGAAGCACGGAAATGGAGCTGAGCATCCCAGATGACGTTCGTGAGGAGGCCGATGATCGGAAGAGTCGGATCCAGCGACAAGTGTTTGGCTAATCCATCAACACCCTGCGCATCTATCGCTTGAAAACTTATCCAGTCGTTACCGCCATTCCATCGACTAGACAGGTAATCAAGAATCCTTGCCTCATCGAATGGCGTCCAGGGTTCCTTTGCCCACTGGTCATACGGCTCATCGACCATGGTATGGTGATAGCTGTCACCGTGACTGAACAAAACCGTACTCTTTCGATAGGCGGGTCCCCAATTCACCACGGGCACTCCGACCTTCCTCATCACCGTGCCAATTACCCCCTGTGGAACATAGATCCCGTGATGAAAAACTGCGACATCGGGTCTCGAGTTGGCCAGCGTGCCAGCAATCACGCGTACTGTTTCGCGTGCTGCCAGCTTGTAGCGCTCCAGAATCTCACGTCCGACATTTCCATCGGGCAGCGTTCCTCGTCCAAAATAGCGCAGCGCGCCGGCATCCGCCTGTTCGGCCATACCTGCCGCCAAATCTGGTTCTGATATCAGGTTCTCACTTTCGGTATCAAGGAACTCGCTGTAGCGATATATCGGAAGTCCCAAAGGGGACAACATGCTTGAAGCGGGGGCAAAACAGGATGTGCATAACCCCGTCTGCGGGCCTCCCCTCATGAACTGGTTTTCCGATAGCCATTGCCGATCACACTCCTGACAAGCAGAAAGGACGCCATCGCAAAGCAAGAAACTGACTCGAGCGCCCCGAAGTGTAAGGGCTACACCAAGTAGGCTTTCGAAAGAGCTGCACGGCCAGTTTGAACCCGTGCTCGTCGCAATCAGGACGCTCTTTCCCTGCCGGGACGCTTCTCGAGCACAATGCCAAGTTACGCTATCTCTGAGCCACAACCAATCAGGGCGCACGCCCAAGTACGGTCGGACATATCGAAGAATGGATTGGGCGGCTACAAACCTTTTCGCAATTTTCCGCAGCGCGTTGATCACTTGCATAAGCACAAACGAACTAACGACGTCGCCCGCTCAACGACTGAGGGAAAGACCGGTTGTATGAGATTGGTAATTCTTCATGGTTTGGCAATACGGCATGCGTCATAAGATTGTACTAATCCATCCTTTAACCTGATCTTTGCTTGCCAGCCTGGCGCATGCAGACGCGAGGCATCCATCAGCTTGCACGGAGTGCCGTCGGGCTGGTTGGTGTCAAATTCGATGTGGCCAGTGTAGCCGACTGCGCCTTTGACGGTTTCAGCGAGTTCCTTGATGGTGATGTCGGTGCCGACACCAATATTGACCACCAGGGGAATGAAGATGCCGCTGGCGGCTTCGTCGCTGCCGATCAGGATGTTGAAGGTGGCGTCGGCTAGGTTCATGGGGTGGATACAGACATCGGCCATGTCGTTGCTATATTTGAATTCGCGGCGCAGGGTGCCAGTGCCCCAGACCGATACGGCAGGAGCGTCGCCGACTTTGGTGGCTTGGAACTTGCGGATTAACGCCATTATGACGTGGCTGTTTTCGGGGTGGTGGTTGTCGCCAGGGTCGTACAAATTGCTGGGCATCGCGGCCAAATACCGGATGCCGTACTGCCGGTTGTAGCACCAGCACATGTCGATGCCGGCAATTTTGACGAGGGCATAGGGGCGGGTGGTGGCTTCGAGCGGACCGGTGAGAAAGGATTATTCCTTTAGTGACTGCTGGGCGAGCCTGGGATAGATGCAACTGGAACCGAGGAACAGCACCCGCGACCCCATCGTGCATCCAGCCACGTTGAAAGTAGCGCAACGCTCCGGCCAGGGCGTGCTTCTCGAAAGCAGCATCACATTTCTGACGGACAGACAATAATTCATCAAATTGCAGGAAGCGCACATCAGCTGGGCGGCGGTAGAGCACGACGTCCAGCAAACTCTCGAATGTACTGCATGCCCAGCTTGAGCCCGTTCCGGCAGCGATCAGCGCCAGACACCTAGGTTTATCTCTCCTCAACCTCCAAGCGTACCCAGCTAGCCATCCCCAAATTTGGGCGAATCTTTGAGTCGGCACGTAGATGCCGCAATCGACGGTGAATTGGGTTGAATTTGAGAACTGACAATGAAATATCTTACCTGTGGTAGCCATCCGGTCGGTCTTTCACCAAAATGGAAGTGTGGCTTGCTAGATGTTGCCCAAGAACAATGCCAGGCAGCTCAATATATCGATGCGCTAGTCGTGCTATGGCGAGGGTGCCCACCACGGCGAAAAGGAAACGTAGGCCGGGTATCAGCTCAGGAACTAGGGCAACGCTGGCCATGATTACCGGCATATGAAGCAGATAGATGCCGAAGCTGTATCGCCCCAGCTGACGCAGAAAGAGACGGTCAAACAGCCAGTCAAGTGCCTTGGATCCATGCACGACAGTATGCAAACCTAAGGCAAATATAACCGCATATAGCAGCGACAATTCGCGCAGGTTCTTCCACGGCTGGTGGAAACCGAGGAAATTTTGGGATACCAAGACGACAGTCATCGCCAGCAACCCCAAAAAGAGGTATGCGCCCCACGACGTAATACTATTTACCGATACCATCTCAGTGGCGCCCGGCGTACGCGCAAGCGTCGCGACGACCGCCATGATGAATACGTCAAGGAAGTGGCCAACATGAGCCACCCTCAAGAAATGAGGGTGCGGCAAAGCGGCATGAAAGGCCTGAATTGAATAGTACCAGCTGAAATAGACTACCGCTGCCGTAATCAGCAGTATCCTTCCAAACTTGCAGCGGCCGACAAAACAAAGTATTGGGAGCAGCACGTAAAACGCCATTTCAACTGGTATGGTCCAGAAGATCCCGTCCCCACGGTAAAATAGAAACGTTTCTATTAACCCCTTTACACCGCCATTGAGAAACAGAGACAACTCATTGGCCGGAAAGAACTGCTGTTGGCAGTATGTGCCTACGACAACTACGTAATAGAGAGGGGCAATTCGGAAAAAGCGATTGATGAAATAAGCGGCGAGAGGCTGCCCTGACGCCAATCGTGTGGCCAGCAGGAAAGCGCTCAGACTAAAGAAAAGGTAAACGCCTACATGACCAAGACCATCAAAGCGCAGCCACTCTACCGGTCCCGCTCCACGCTGCGAAGCGTGACTGAGAAAGACGAAACTGACTGCGCATCCTCGCACACCGTCCAGAGACCTCAATCTTGGATTAATGCTCACTTTTGACCTAGGTTTGCAGTTTTACGCGTAGGTTTAACATCTCGCAGCCCTGACGGCGCTGTCGCTGCTTGGCGATGCGGGCGGTAGTGAAGCTGCGAAATGTTCAGGTGTTCTGATCCAACATGGCACAAACCACGGTTCATTCTTACCCCCTCCAGATTGGTAATCCTCGGGTAAGACAAGCTCGAGTGATTGAGAGACCCTTCTGCAAATTCCATAGGGGGACGTTGTGGTAGCCAGAACGCATATGCGGCAAGGGACCCAGTGGAATCGAATTGCTGCCCTAGGCTGGTAGGCTCTTCGTACTTCCCCAGGCCGGAGTCATGCTTTAGTTTCCGTTTGTCGTTCTTAATGCGCCAGCGCATATTGCAGACCGAGAGTAATTGTTCCAACGAAGTCTCCGAATGTGCTTTGGTCGGAAGAGATTTCAGTGGTGGGCATCGCCGTCACCCACTTGATGCGCAAGCGCTCCGGTGACCGACAAGCAGTGTGCCCATCTCATCGCGACGGCCTGTACGCCGGCACCGGTAGGGCATGACCATTGGACGTTGCGCTTGCTGGCCGACCAAGTCGTTCAGTTGGGCTATATCGAATCGTTCAGTCACGAGACGGTCCGCCGGCTGTTAAAAAAACACCCTGAAACCCTGGCAGGTGCAGGAGTGGTGCATTCCCGAAGTCAGCGCGGAGTTTGTCGCGGCGATGGAAGACGTGCTTGACGTGTACGCGACCCCTTACGAT
>CAMDMZ010000044.1 GCA_945902805.1 Propionivibrio dicarboxylicus
CAGCAGCCCATAACCGTCGTGTTTGCTCATCAAAGAGAGGGGCTAGCAAATCAAGCTTTTCGCGTACCGCAGTTTCAGCATGAGCATCCATGCTGCGTAGCATAGCTTAGAACGTGATATTGTTCAAGTTATATATGGACGGCTCCTTACTACAAAGACCGCGAACTGGTACCGGGCGACATGCTCGACGACGTGAAACGCGCCAAGATCGTCATCACCAACTATCACGCCTTCAAGATGCGCGAGCGCATTGATCTGTCAAAGGGCGGGCGCCAACTGCTCCAGGGCCGCACCGGGGAAGAACCCAAGACACTCGAAACCGAAGGCCAGATGCTCCAGCGGGTGATGCCCGACCTGATGGGCATGAAGAACATCCTCGTCATCAACGACGAGGCGCATCACTGCTACCGCGAGAAACCGAAAGACGTCGACGAAGAAGCCCTGAAAGGCGACGAGAAGAAAGAGGCCGAGAAGAATAACGAGGCCGCGCGCCTATGGATTACCGGCCTTGAAGCCGTCAAACGCAAACTGGGCGTTGCCCGCGTCATGGATTTGTCCGCCACACCGTTCTTTCTCAGCGGTTCTGGCTACGCCGAAGGCACGCTGTTCCCGTGGACTATGAGCGACTTTTCGCTGATGGATGCCATCGAGTGCGGCATTGTCAAGCTGCCGCGCGTACCGGTGGCACAGAACATCCCGGGGCAGGAAATGCCGATGTTCCGCAACCTTTGGGAAAACCTCAAGGACGCTCAACCCCGATTGCCCAGAGGGGGGCGTACCGTCGCCGGCGAACTTGATCCGCTGAATCTGCCGACCCTTTTGCAAACAGCGCTGCAAGCCCTCTATGGTCACTACGAAAAGACCTTCAACAAATGGGTGGAGAGTGGTATCAAGGTGCCGCCCTGTTTCATCATCGTCTGCCAGAACACTGCCATCTCCAAGCTGGTCTACGACTTCATCTCCGGATTTCATCGCAAGAAGGATGACGGCACCACCACGCTCGAAAACGGCCGCCTGGCATTGTTCCGCAATTTTGACGAGACCACCGGCAACCCGCTGCCGCGTCCGAATACCCTCCTCATCGATAGCGAGCAGCTCGAAGCCGGCGATGCGCTCGACGAGAATTTTCGCGGCATGGCGGCCGACGAAATTGAGCGCTTTCGCCGCGAGATTGTGGAGCGTGCTGGCGATGCCCGTGCTGGCGACACCATCACCGACCAGGAATTGCTGCGCGAAGTCATGAACACCGTCGGCAAGCATGGGCAGCTCGGCGGCTCTATCCGCTGCGTCGTATCCGTGTCCATGCTCACCGAAGGCTGGGACGCCAATACTGTCACCCACGTTCTTGGCATTCGCGCCTTTGGCACTCAGTTGTTGTGCGAGCAGGTGATCGGTCGGGCGCTGCGCCGCCAGTCCTACGATTTGAACGAGGAAGGGCTGTTCAACGTCGAATACGCCGACGTGTTCGGCATCCCCTTCGATTTCACCGCCAAGCCGGTCATCGCGCCGCCACAGCCGCCGCGCGAGACGGTGCAGGTCAAGGCCATGCGCCCAGAGCGCGATGCGCTGGAAATCATCTTCCCCCGCGTCGAGGGCTATCGCGTGGAGTTGCCGGAAGAACGACTTGCAGCAGACTTCAACGCCGAATCCATCTTGACTCTCAGCCCCGAACTCGTCGGGCCGACCACCACCGTTAATGCCGGGTTGATCGGCAAGCCGGAAGATTTCACAGTGGAACACCTGGGCGATGTCCGTCCCTCCACCGTGCTGTTCAATCTGACCCAGCGTTTGCTCTACACCAAATGGCGCGACCCCGGCGAGGAGCCGAAGCTCCACCTCTTCGGCCAGCTCAAACGCATTACCAAGCAATGGCTCGACACCTGCCTGGTGTGCAAGGGTGGCACCTACCCCGCACTGCTCATGTATCAGGCACTGGCCGACATGGCGTGCAACAAGATCACCGCCGCCATCACCCGGAAGTTCCTCGACGAACGCCCGATCAAGGCGTTGCTCGACGCCTACAACCCCACCGGCTCGACCAAACACGTTCGCTTCAACACCTCGAAGACCGACCGCTGGCAAACCAGTTCCAAATCCTGCCACATCAACTGGGTGGTGCTCGACAGCGACTGGGAGGGCGAATTCTGCCGCGTCGCGGAAGCACATCTCAAAGTTCGCGCCTATGTCAAAAACCACGGCCTCGGTCTTGAAGTGCCCTATCGCTACGGCTCCGAGATGCGCAAATACCTGCCCGACTTTATCGTGCGGGTGGATGACGGCCATGGTGACGATGATCTGCTCAACCTCATCGTCGAGATTAAGGGCTACCGGGGCGAGGACGCGATAGAAAAGAAATCCACCATGGATACCTACTGGGTGCCCGGCGTGAATCATCTTGGCACCTATGGCCGCTGGGCATTTGCCGAGTTCACCGAGGTCTACCAGATCGAGTCCGAGTTCAAGGCCAAGGTCGAAAGCGAGTTCAATAAATTGATTGAGTCCGCCGCAGCGCATCCGGCGACAGGGGAAAAGTAATCATGGCTAAGAAACCACCCACGCTGAAATCCGTCGAATCCCTTACCCACGACGAGGCCAAGCGCAAGAACATCCCTTCCGCCGAGCAGCAGTCTTTCATCCAGAAGGAGCAAGAGGCAGCGAAGCCGATTCGCTACCCGCGCAATACCGACCTCGACCCGCAACTGGTCTGGCGCGGCAAGGACGAGCAGGATTGGAGCGACCTCGTCGTGCACGCTCCGCCGCTCTACATTCAGGAGAAGGTGCACCCCAAGGTGCTGATTGACGATCTGCTGCGCACCACTAAAGAGCGCGAGCACGAGGCCGGGCAAACGACCGCCGATCTGTTTTCGGACTTCAACGGCATCCCCAAGGGCGCGGATAAGACCGAGTTCTACCAGCACGACCAGAACTGGACCAACCGCATGATTCTCGGCGATTCGCTACAGGTCATGGCATCGCTCGCCGAGCGCGAGGGGCTGCGCGGCAAGGTGCAATGCATCTACTTTGACCCGCCCTACGGCATCAAGTTCAACAGCAACTTCCAGTGGTCAACGACCAGCCGCGACGTCACCGATGGCAAGGCTGGCCACATCACCCGCGAGCCCGAACAGGTCAAAGCTTTCCGCGACACTTGGCGCGATGGCATCCACAGTTACCTCACCTACCTGCGGGACCGGCTCACCGTCGCACGCGATCTGCTTACTGAATCCGGTTCCATTTTTGTGCAGATAGGTGACGAAAACGTTCATCGGGTTCAGTCAGTTATGGACGAAGTGTTCGGGCAGGACAATTTCGTGTCTCTGATTCCGTTCAAGAAGACTACCAGTCAGACGGCTGACTACTTGGCGGGAGCCATGGACTATCTTCTTATGTATGCGAAGCAGAAGGATCGCCTGAAGTACAGGCAGCTCTTCAACACGAAGAGCTTAGGCGGAATGGGCGGTGGTGAGTATCAGTATGTGGTTGAACAGTCTGGCGAAGAGCGCCGACTAAATGCCGAGGAGTTCTCAGGAGCGAAAGCGATTAATGGTCGCGTCTTCGCGTCTCACCCGATCACTTCGCAGCGTCCGCCAGGGAGCTTTCCCGTGATGTTCCACGGTAGGGCCATCGTGCCAAGAAGTGGCTACTGGAAAACTGGGGAAATTGGCTTTCGCCGCCTTATCAATGCCAATCGAATCCTTCCTGCTGGAACCATTCTCAAGTACAGGCGCTACCTAGATGATTTTGCGAGTATGCCAATTGCGAACTACTGGGATGATGTCAGTAGTGGAGCCAGCAAAGCCGATCCAAAGGTCTACGTCGTTCAAACCGCGCGACGAGTAATTGAGCGTTGCGTTCTATTGTCAACCGACCCCGGCGACCTCGTGCTTGACCCGACCTGCGGTTCCGGCACCACGGCTACCGTCGCTGAGCAATGGGGTCGCCGCTGGATCACCATCGACACCTCACGCGTCGCGTTGGCCCTCGCCCGCGCCCGAATTATGGGCGCCCGCTATCCGTATTACCTGCTGGCCGATTCCCGCGAAGGCCAGATCAAGGAATCCGAAGTCACCCGCACCGCGCCGAGTTCGCAACCGGTACACGGCAACATTCGTCACGGATTCGTCTATGAGCGCGTGCCGCACATCACGCTGAAATCCATCGCCAACAATGCCGAGATCGATGTGATCTGGGAACAGTGGCAGGCGAAGCTGGAGCCCTTGCGCGAGAAGTTTAATGCCGCACTCAAGAAGACCTGGCAGGAGTGGGAGATTCCGCGCGAAGCTGACAAGGCATGGCCGGAGGCCACGAAGAAACTGCACGCCGACTGGTGGCAGGCGCGTATTGCGCGGCAGAAGGAAATCGACGCTTCCATCGCCGCCAAGGCCGAGTTTGAATATCTCTACGACAAGCCCTACGACAACAAGAAGTGCGTCCGCGTCGCCGGTCCCTTTACCGTGGAGAGCCTCAGTCCGCACCGCATGCTCGGCGTGGATGAAGACGACGAACTGATCGACACCCTCAAGCAAGACCGCGCCGATTACAACGCGAAGCAGACTTTCCCGCAGATCATTCTGGACAACCTCAAGACCGCCGGGGTGCAGCAGGCGCACAAGGAGGACCGGATCACCTTTACCTCGCTGACGCCGTGGCCCGGTGATCTGGTCTGCGCCGAGGGGCGCTATATCGAGGGCGGTTCCTCAAAAGTCGGCGCTGGCGATACGGTGATGGGAGCCGAAAAACGTGCCGCGATCTTCATTGGCCCGGAATTCGGCACCGTGCAGCGCGCCGATCTGGTCGCCGCCGCCCGCGAGGCGGGCGATGCCGGATTCGATGTGCTGATCGCCTGCGCTTTCAACTACGAGGCGCATGCCACCGAGTTCAGCAAGCTGGGCCGCCTCCCCGTTCTCAAGGCGCGCATGAATGCCGACCTGCACATGGCCGAAGACCTTAAGAACACCGGCAAGGGCAACCTCTTCGTCATCTTCGGCGAGCCGGATATTTCGCTGCTACCGCAGGACGACGGCAAGATGCGTATCAAGGTAAATGGCGTCGACGTGTTCAAGCCACAAACGGGCGAAGTGGTCAGCAATGGCGCCGACGGCATCGCCTGCTGGTTCATCGACACCGACTATAACGAAGAAAGCTTTTTCGTTCGCCACGCCTACTTTCTCGGCGCCAACGATCCCTACAGCACGCTGAAGACCACGCTGAAGGCGGAGATCGATCACGAAGCCTGGGCAACCCTAAACAGCGACACCTCACGGCCATTCGAGAAACCGAAGTCCGGCCGGATTGCGGTGAAGGTCATCAATCACCTGGGGGATGAGGTGATGAAGGTGTTCCGGGTGAGTTGAGAAACGAATTCTCTGATGCCAGCAGCCAGCCCAATCCAGGAACACCGAACCACAACGCACGATTTAGCGCGCGCGTTGAAACCAGTAGAGGTCTATCGCTGGCTACTGGAGTACGGCTATTTTCCAGAGGCTTATGTGCTTCCACCGTGTTTTCGCGTGGTGGATATGCCAAAGACGCAAAAGAAGTATTACGACTACAGTGCAAAAGGCTTCAAGGAGCTCAAAGAGACCGAATATGTTCGAGTTCATTTTCCGAAGACGGAACTGACCGACCGGACGTTCGGAATTATCGATCCGAGGATTCACAACGACATCGCCTACCACTTGACCAGAAACTGGAAGACGATTGTTGATGCGATGATCCCCTCAGACAGCATCGTTTCGTCATACAGCTTTCCTGTTCCCGTCATGCGAAAACGGCCGGGGCGAATGGGGGAGCTGCGAAGTGGGCGAATGATCTATGAATTCATTGCCATGACGGACGATGCCTTGGCTACTGTGGCTTACAAGTACACGCACATCGTCAAGGCGGACATCAAGAACTTCTACCCATCCATCTACACTCATAGCCTTGCTTGGGCGATTCACGGGAAGAGGTCAATACGCGAGGGTGGAAAGGGAAAGAACAGGCGTGACCTGAGGTTCGTCGGGAACCGACTGGATAAGCTGTTTCAATGCGCCAATGATGGATGTACCAATGGTCTTCCGATAGGCCCAGTGGTTTCTGACATTGCAGCAGAAATTATCGCCTCTGCTGTGGATCTAGTTCTCTCTTCTGCTTTGAAGAAAAAAGGTATCGAATGTGAAGCTGTCAGATTCAAGGATGATTATCGAATCCTTGTTTCGTCGGAATCAGAAGGCAAGCGCATCGTCAAGATGCTTCAGACTGCTCTCATGGAGTTCAATCTTGAGTTAAGCGACGAGAAAACGACGATTTCGGCTTTGCCTGATGGGCTTTTCAGACCTTGGGTATCACGCTATCACCTCGCCTATCCAAGAAAGCGAAGCCGCCTGACATGGAAGCAGTTTAGGGAGCTCTATCTTGCCGTCGTCGAAATTGATCGCATGCACCCCGGTACGGGTGTAATTGACCGATTTCTGGCTGACATTACGACCCGCCAAGGGAAGCTGAAGATAACTGTTGGTCGCTTCAATCTGGAGAAGGTTGTCAGCATGTTGCTGATGCTTGGACCGCTACGGATCAAGGCATTCCCAAAGATCATGGCCATACTTGAGCAAGTCATTCGGAGCGACTCGGGAAATGCGTTGACCGAGCCGCTTGTCAGCCATCTTGAAGCTTACTTGCACAAACTGTCCGGCGACGAACCCAGAAACAAGTATCTCATTTCCTGGATTGCATATTTTCTTGCGAGCAATGATCTCGGGAAGTTGTTGAAAGTGAGGCCAACCCTTAAAGACCCCATCGCCAAATCGTCGATGAGTGGTCGGGGAATGCTGTTTAAAGATGCCCTCGACTTCAAACTGATCGAGGGTGTGAAGGCGTCAGGAAAGCGGGTATCGATGTTCGAGCACTTGGATGTGTTCAATCCACCCAAGCATGGGGACTAATGGTTTTATGGAATTTCGTATCGCCGACACCTTCACCGATAGCTTGGCACGCCTGACCGGCGACGAGCAGAAGTCCGTCAAGACCACCGCGTTCGACTTGCAGTTGAACCCGTCCAGTCCGGGGATGAATTTTCACCGTATCGAAAAAGTTAGGGATAGGAACTTCTGGTCGGTGCGCGTGGGCAGCGACATTCGGCTGATTGTGCACAAGAGTGACGCCAGCCTGTTGCTCTGCTATGTCGATCATCACGATAAGGCATACGACTGGGCGGAACGCCGAAAGCTCGAAACTCACCCCAAGACGGGCGCCGCGCAGTTGGTCGAGATACGAGAGACGGTGCAGGAAATCATAATTCCGGTGTACGTGCAGGCGGAGCTTGTTCTGGCTCCTAAGTTGGCAACTGAGCCGGTGCGTGTTTTGAAGCCCCTGTTTACCGACCGTACCGATGACGAACTGCTCGGCTACGGCGTTCCCGCTGAGTGGCTGACCGACGTGAAGCAGGCGACCGAGGACACGCTGTTGGCCTTGGCCGACCATCTGCCCGCCGAGGCGGCCGAAGCGCTGCTGGAACTGGCGACGGGTGGCAAGCCCCGCGTGCCAAAGCCCACGATGGCGGCGAATCCCTTCGATCATCCCGATGCGCAGCGCCGATTCCGCGTGATGAGTAATGTGGAGGAGTTGCAGCAGGCACTCGATTTCCCTTGGGAAAAATGGACTGTATTTCTGCACCCCGAACAACGGCAGTGGGTGGAGCGCGACTACAACGGACCGGCCCGGGTTTCCGGTTCTGCAGGTACGGGCAAGACCATCGTCGCCCTGCACCGGGCGGCGTATCTAGCCCGCACGCATGCTGATGCGCGCGTGCTGCTGACTACCTTCTCTGACACCTTGGCGAGTGCGCTGCACACCAAGCTGAAGCGACTGCTGGCGCATGAGCCGCGCCTTGCGGAACGTATCGATGTGTATTCGCTGGAGGCTATTGGTCTGCGGCTCTACAAAGCGCATGTGGAAAAACTGAGCGGCCCGGCGGCTATCGCCAGCCGTGAGATTGTCCGCGAATTGCTTAAGGAATCTACCGGTGCCGTGGGTGGCCATAAGTTTGGCCTCCATTTTCTGCTCACCGAATGGGAACAGGTGGTCGATGCGTGGCAGTTAGCGACCTGGGAGGGGTATCGCGACGTGGCGCGCCTAGGCCGCAAGACGCGGCTCCCGGAAGCGCAGCGCGCCGTGCTGTGGTCGATCTTCGAGCGGATGCGGGCGGAGTTGCGTGAACGAAAATTGATCACGCAGGCGGAGCTATTTACCGCAATGGCCGCCGCGTTCTCGAAGAACAAGAACGTGGTGTTCGACTTCGCGGTGGTCGATGAGGCGCAGGACATTGGCGTGGCACATCTGCGCTTCCTTGCTGCCTTGGGCGGCGGTCGGCCCAATGCGCTGTTTTTTGCTGGCGACCTCGGGCAGCGCATCTTTCAGCAGCCGTTTTCCTGGAAGGCACTTGGCGTCGACATCCGGGGGCGCTCGCGCACCTTGCGCATCAACTATCGGACCTCCCACCAGATCCGCACGCAGGCGGACCGTCTGCTTGGCCCTGTGGTGACTGACGTGGATGGCAACAGCGAAGACCGCAGCGATACCGTCTCGGTGTTCAACGGACCGCCCCCAGTGATTAGAACCTTCAAGGACGAGGGCGCGGAAATCTCGGCGGTCGGCAACTGGATCACGGAATGCGCCGAGGCTGGAATACTGCTGCACGAGATCGGCGTGTTCGTCCGGTCTGAGGCGCAACTTGACCGCGCCCGCGCCGCCGTGGAGGAATCTGGGCTGCCCTTCAAGATTCTGGATGAGCACGTTGAGACCAGTAGCGATCAGGTCTCGATCAGCACCATGCACCACGCCAAGGGGCTGGAATTCCGCGCCGTGGCGGTGATGGCCTGCGACGACGAGATCATTCCATTGCAAGAGCGCATCGAGACGGTGGGCGATGATGCCGATCTGCAAGAGGTGTATGACACCGAGCGGCACCTGCTCTACGTCGCCTGCACGCGAGCGCGGGATCAGTTGCTGGTGACGAGTGTTGAGCCGGCGTCCGAGTTCCTCGACGACATGCGGCTCTGACCTGGCAGCGAGCTTTGCCCGCTCCGTTACGGCGTTTGCATCAAACCCCGCAAGCCCCGCACCGTCGCTACTGTGGTCACTGGCTAAACCACGCCGAAGGCTTCGCCTAAGCTCTATCGCTCCCGCTATCGCCTTCCCTTCTAACCGCACCGCTTTGTTACAACGGAGGCAAGCGATAAAACCGCTTGCCAGCTTACGGCAGCATGGTATTCAGTGTCATTCCTCTGTGACGAAACCGATCGACCGATGTTTCAGCGGAGGCTTCATCTGCCAGTTGAACAAATCATCGACCTTGACCCGCCGGGCATCGTCGCCCACTGATCGAGATACACGTAGGTTCTGGTTCCGAATGGATTTCAAGACGAGCTTGCGCATGTCCCTGGCGTTGCCGGAGTAGCGATCCCGAGTTTTGGCGTAGCGGTGGCAGTAGTCCCGGAGTAATCGCAACGCATCCTGATCGAGGGCCAGGTCTTCGCTCGCAAACAGTCGCTCCGCAATCGCTGAAAGCTCATCGCCGCTGTAGTCCTCGAAGGCAAGGAATGTGTCGAAGCGCGATTTCAGTCCGGGATTGGATGCGAGGAATTGCTCCATTTCGTCCGGGTAACCGGCAACCACGACGACAAATTGCCCTCGCTGATCTTCGATGCGCTTGAGCAGCACCTGGATGGCCTCCGAGCCGAAGTCCTGTTCCGTCGATGACGCTAGTGCGTAAGCTTCATCGATGAAGAGCATCCCTCCTAATGCTTTATCGATCAGGGAATTGGTCTTGGGTGCTGTCTGTCCGATAAACCCAGCGACCAATGCCTGTCGGTCACACTCGACGAGATGGCCACGCTCAAGCAGCCCCATGGCGCGATAGATTTTCCCCAGGATGCGGGCCACGGTGGTTTTCCCGGTGCCCGGATTGCCGGTGAACACGAAGTGCGAGTTTAGGAATCGCCCCGGATCTTTGCCAACGACCCGGTAATACCGGACGAGATCGACAAGCTCGGCGACTTCCTGCGTCACGGCAGGGATGCCTGCCAAGGCTTCGAGTTCCGCAAGCGCCGCTGCCAAGGGCTGCTCATCGATCGGGATAAGCACCTGCTCTGCGATGCCGCTACGAAACACCGACTCGACATCGGCAAGGGTGACGTTCGTCAGCTCGCGGTATGACGCCGTTGCGGCAGACCCACGAAGCCGCTGGGCAAGCGCCGCCTTCACGTCGCGAACGATCCCTTTGACGTAGCGCACATTCCCGAAAGTGGCATCCCGGTCGCGATAGGCTTCCTCCAGACGACTTTGCAGGTATCGGAGCGCATCGTCATCGATGGTGAGTTGCAATTTGCCGATGGTTTCTGTAGCGATGGCGAGAAGCTGCACCGGTGTGTAGTCATCCAAGAAAACCTCACGCCTGCGGAATCGCGATCGCAGCCCCGGATTGCTCGCTAGAAACTGCTGCATCGGCTCAGGGTATCCGGCCACGATGACCCCGAAGTCCCGCCGCGAATCGCTCATCGCCTTGAGCAGGGTCTCGATAACTGCATTGCCGTAATCGTTGCGACTCTTGCCAGCCAGTGCATATGCCTCATCAATGAAAAGGAAGCCGCCCTGCGCCTTGGCGATGACTTCCCGCGTCTTCTTTTCAGTTTCGCCAATCACTTCGCCAACCAGGTCGGCGCGACTGACTTCAACAACATGGCCCTTCGACAGCAGCCCTAGCCCCTTGTAAATGGCACCGAGCAAACGCGCTACCTTGGTCTTGCCGGTGCCCGGATTGCCCATGAGCACAAGCGAAACTGGCGGGTCCACATCCTCGGCTGGCTCGATGCCCAGCTTACGCAGTTGCTGGTTGTGCAGAACCACACTGATGTCACGTTCGACAATGGCCTTGAGGGGTTCCAGTCCCGTCAGTCCGAGCAGGGTTTGGTAGTTCGATTCAGTGGTCAGGCTATCCAGGCGCACGTTCGGGCGTGTGCGCTGCGCAACCTGTTCCAGTTCGCCAACCGCGCGCCCAAGCTCGGCGGCCAGAAGATGTGGGCCGGTTGCCCTGAGCGTTTCAGCAACGGCCCGGTAGTACCAGAGGGTGCCCAATTTTCCGCCGCTAAACCTCGCCCAGATCTCATCGCCCTGGCTGCGAAGGTCTGCCAGCAGGCAGCGCGCATTGTGGAGCTTGTCGGCCGCGATCACCAGGCGAGCACTGTCCGACACTTTCGGCAGACCTTGCAGGAACGCCTCTTTTCTTTCTTGCCACTGCGGCTTGGGATACGCCATGGTGTCGGTGCAGCCCAGCACGATGTCGGCGATCTTCTGCGAGAACTTCCGACCGATCTCGCCCAAGGCATCCCATCCGCCGCCATTGTCCACCGCGTCATGCAGCAGCGCCGCAATCGCTTCGTCCTCGGTGCCGCCGTACTCCTGCACGATCGACGTAACCGCCAGACAGTGCGCAATGTACGGCACCGTCCCACCTTTGCGGGTTTGTTCGCGGTGGAAGTTCAACGCGGCGGTGATGGCCCGTCGGAAGCGCAGCGATGCTTCGAATTCACGCACCTTCTCGTCGCGCATATCGCCCAAGGGCGCGAGCGTTGCGAAAAACTCCTGTTGGTCCTTCGGGCTATAACGCTCGTAATGAATCATCCGGAAAGCGTTCCCGGAAAATGCTTTCAAGTCGGGCTTGAAGGCACGCAGGATAGCGGTACAAGCGTGGTTTAGACTGATGCACTGCTGCTCTGTCGGCAGAAAAACCGAACACTTGCACCCATTGAGCTCAACTCGGCTGGGCTTCTTGATAACGAGAAAGAGATCTTCCTGGAGTTGGATCGGCACCGAATAGCTGTGGCCATCTGATCCCCATTTGTGGGCTCGCTTCAGCAAGTCAGGTGACACATTCCGTGCCCACTCGACGAGTGCAAATAACGTCGTCCCGGCCTCTAAGAGAAGAATCTTGTTCGAACTTTGGGCTGTCTGCTGAGAGACGTCGTTCATCGACTAGCGCGCCACTTCCACAATATTGCGAAGCAAAATAACCCTAATGGCGAAGCGGACGATCGTGGAGGCGCTCCAAGTATCGGTAAGGGATTGGTCGTCATCGTCACGATTCCACACCGGCTCAACGCACGGCCACCGGTCGCGTTCGCACAATAGGCGGCCAAGTTGGTCCTTGGTGTTGTCGTCGTAATTGTCAGCCATTCGGCAGGAGCGATCAGTTTTCTGGATCAAACCCAGGCGATCAGGATCATGCGCCTGAGAATGACGTTGAATTGACGTGTGACGTCATTGTAATTGACGTTGTGCGCTTTGCGCGAGGCGTCAATGCACACCAACATTCAGCCCATGCACATTGGGCAAGTTATTCGAGCTATCCGGGAGGCACGCAAGGCGACGCTTGAGGAAATAGCGTTCGCCGCAAACACCAATGCCAGCAACCTTTCCCGTATTGAGCGTGGGCAGCAGGGATATTCCCCAGAGGTGCTGGAGCGGATTGCACTCGCCCTCGGGGTCACGGTTGCCGAGCTACATGTGCAAGCTGAAACGGTAGACAGCTCCGGGGCAAAGTCCGATCCAGGGACGCCGGGGCAACGATCTGCTAGTGCACTCACTGCGAAATATGCGGCACTAACACCGGAACACCGGGAGCTCACTGACGAGTTCGTTGCCTTGCTGCTGCGTCGGCAACGGGCAGCAAAGTAAGGCAGCCCTTTCAACGTATCGTCGCCGCCTCGCCAGCACCGACCTTTGCTACTGTTCGCCTACACTGTGGCAAGAGTGTCAGTATCATGTCACATGAATCGTAGAATATTTTTACAGGCTCACTTCATGAGCTTGCTATCGGCGATCATGTTCCACGATGCAACCGACAAATTTCCGTATGAACTGGCTTGACCATCCTAAAGTCCGCCTTTTTCCACCTGTGACCCGTAGCGCGGCACTCGACATCGCGCGGCAGGTTCTATCGCCTCCCGCATCGATGGAATCGTTGGTCTGCTTGGGTCGAAAGCCAGAGAATTTCAACATTTACGCCAACATCCCGGAACCGTGCTGGTTGATCGTCACCGCATGGGGTGACGGCAAGGATGGTCTTATGATTCGCAGCAGCGGAGTTATTGCCGTCGGCAGGCTAACGGGCAAGGTGCATTACGATGGCCCGGCCGGGGATGAGGGGTAGCAAGGGTGAGCGCCTGGACTTTGCTCTATATCTACGTTGCGGGCACCGCCTTGGTGGCGCTGCGCATCGGTTGGCATATCCGCCAAAGGCTAGACAAGTATGACCGGATATTCAGCGATGTCTGGTCGACGTTCTGGTTCGAGGTAATCCTGTGGCCCCTGCTCCTGCTAAAACCCGACAGCCTGATCAATCCGAAATTCTCTGAATCTTTCTGGCACGAAGGGCGCGCGGAGGCCGAGCGCGAGCTTGATCGGCTGGAAGCGAATTTGCCACAGTGCACCGCTTTCATCCGCTATGCGCCCAAGCGCGATGAATCCGGAGAGTGCGACAGCCAATTTGTTTTCGATGCCGCCGAAGTGCTGGCGATCATGGAAAAGCGCCTGGCCGAGTTGCCGGCCGACGAGCTTGGCCGCTATCCAGGAATACTCGACTGGCTGCGCCGGCGCGATATCGCCCGCCTCGATCCCGTCGATGTACCGGCTCCCTGGAATGGCGGGTTCCTCAATATCGCCGTTGGAATGATGAATCGCGGACTTGGGCAGGTGCGGTGCGGCCCATGCGGCGAGATCATTCCGCAAGACCGGCTTACCCTCGATTCGGGGCCAATGAACATGGTGACATCGGGGTGGTCCTTTCACGTTTGGCGTTGTCCGCAGGGGCACAAGCTGTTGACCAAGGACGCCATGCATTTCTTCATTCGCTCGAATTAGGCACCCATTGATGATCAGCCACGCCGTAGGCTGAGTCGGTGACTCGGGGCAAATCACGGCGCGAGAAGGAATAGCGCTTCTGCTACCCAGGCAGGTCGGCAGTCGCGCGCTCCTTGTTTCGGTTTTGCTCCCTTTCATAGTTGGCGAAAACAACCGCCAGCTCATCCAGCGCGGCCTTGAAATCGTGGTCAGCCTTGGCCTTGCGCATGGCCTCGGCCTGCTCTGGCGTCAAGTCGAGCCGCCGCAATGAAATGTCGGGGGTGAATCCTCTCTGCGCTGGGCCGGCATCGGTATCCAGATCGCCACCAAGCGACTCGACGATCCATGAGGACAGAATGCCGTATCCCATGGCGGTGTAATCCCGGTCCTCCGTTTCTCGAGCGACATAGACGATCCTCCCGACATTCGGCCAGCGGCCCTTGATGACGATGGCCACATCCCCAAGTTTGGCGTTCATTCCGGCGATTCCCAGCGCACGTCGAGCCGGTAATGAGCGGCGTCCTTGGTGTCGTAAGGCCCGCTATACACCTTGATCGTTTTTTCGTCATCCAGGGCCGCCAGCAGTTCTTCAGATGTGTATGCATTATCGTAGCCTGCATAGGACTCAGTACCTATGACCACCGGCAGCAACGGCCGATTGGAAATACAGGCATCCCAAAACTTGCCCTTGCTCTCTTTCAACATCGCCGTGGCGACCTCGATATTTGCCCAGTCGTCAAACGGCCCATCGGCTACCTCAAACCCGATTTCTGCCAGTCGTTCAGATGACAAAAGTAGTGTGACGTAACCACAACCATATTCGCGCAGCTCTCCTACCTCGGCGGCGTCGGTGTTGGCCTTCCACCAGCGCCCTGGCAGCATTCGCAGCGACACCGGCTCATGCAGTCCAAGCTTGGCCAGGTTGCTCACTACCGTGTCTGACATTTTGCGTATCGAGGCAGTCACCGGCAGATCATCTCGCTGCTTGAAGCTGGTCGCCAGATAGACATGCCGCTGAGCCACATTGCTCGCTATGGGAGCAGATGCCTTGTCAAGCGCCTCACTGGCAAGCCGGATGGCTTCCTGTTGCAGTTCATTTTCCCGGATCAGTTCAATTCTGGATTTGCTCATGATTCCCTCAACCCTTTACCCAGATCAGCTTATCGTTATTCAGTAGAATCTCGCCATCCCACCGATAGGCCACCAGCGGCCCATTGATGCCCGCACCATAATCAAGCACAGCCGTTGTGGCGTTCTGCACACCAGGCGTACCGGTCAGCCAGTAGTGCCCGACAAATGTTGGTACGTTGCTCGACGCGCCGAGCTTCACTTCCTTCGGCATCGGTATATCTGGAATTCGGCTCCGCTCTCCCTCAGGCACCAGTGCTGCCTTGCGATAGCTTGTGGCCGAGTCATCCCACCAGCGAACCCGAATCTCTTTCCTTGGCACTTCATTGTGATCGAGGAAGGTGTCGCCGCCCGGCAAACTAACTTCATACCCCTTGGTAACATACTCAATGGCTTGCCAGGGCGCCGTACGCTTGCGGTAGGAACCGATCAGAAACGCGTCGCCGAGTTTCCCATTGCGGTCCTGCGCGGCCTTGATCACGTCGATGCTGTCGGGGTTCCACCAGGCGTGGCAGAGGCGGATCGATCCCAAGTCAAGGACAGGGGGCAAGGTCTTGAACCAATCCACCAGTTCCATGTGCAGGGGCGAATCCATGCCAACCTGACGCAGGAATTCCTTGTGCTCTTTCATCTTGGCCTCGATACGCGGGCGCAGGTAGTCCGAGCCTTCCGGATCGCGCATGCCGCAGCCGAGCGCATTCCATTCGTGATTTCCCATTATCGTCCGACCACTACCGGCCTCGATCATGTTGCGGACGATGTTGATGACTTCAACTTGTTCGGGGCCGCGATCAATCAAGTCACCCAGAAAGAGTGCCTGACGCCCTTCGGGATGACGATAAGCGCCATCCTTGATCCGATACCCGAGCTTCTTGAGCAGTGCCTTCATTTTTCCGCCTTGCCCGTGCACATCGCCAATGATGTCGTAGCCCATGATTGTTGCCTTCTTCTCTTAGTGGCATTACACTACTAACTATAGATTACTTAGTGGTGAATTGCAACTATGATCGAAACATTGGCAGTATCAAGTGATATTCCGGCAACAGCCCAGCTCCACCCGATGCCATTCACGCGCATTGAACTGGCGATCCTGTCGATTGTCGATGGCCGTCTTGCCGTGTTGCTGGGCAAACGCGCGGGTGCTCCACACAAGGGAAAGTGGGCACTGCCGGGGGGCGTTCTCAGGATTGATCTGGATCGTGACCTAGAAGGTGCGGCGCAGCGCATTGCGGGGGAGCGTCTCGGTGTGACATTGCCTTATCTGCGCCAATTACAGGCAGTCGGCGGCAAGTCACGGGATTCCAGGGCGCCTTGGGCGCTGAGCATCGCTTATCGCGCACTGCTCCCTTCGGATGCGATAGATCCAAAGGCAGGCAAGCGACTGGAAGCCATCCGGTGGTGTGCTGTCGATGAAGCCATAGCGGACTCTAAACTCGCTTTTGATCACGCGGACTTGATTCGCTCGGCAATGGAAGCCACTCGCGCCGAGATCGAGCGTCTTGAACTACCGTTTGGCTTTCTTCCGGAGGCATTTACCCTTGGTGAGCTGCAGTCTTGCTGCGAGGCAATCCTTGGACGACGCCTGGATAAGTCGAGTTTCCGGCGACGCCTCGACGAACGGGAGTTACTTGAACCTGTTGCCGGAGAAATGAGAACAGGGGCATTCAGACCGGCGCAACTGTACCGCAGACGTTAAAAAACAAGCACTCCCGGATGCGTTTTTATCCCGCACGGCGATGACGAGCGGGGCCGGATATGAAGAAAACCCCCGATGGAGTGGCGGCAGGGAGATCTACTGCCAAACCTATGTTGGCAGCGGTCAGATTCAGTAGAAATTTGGCGTTGAGCGTTCTGCTGGAGATGACGGGTGAGGTCCCGATCTCGTTAGTCTGAACTGCCGCTTTGCAGCGAAACCGACCGGTGAGTGGAAATGACTGATGGATCTGATCCGGGCAGCGACACCGGCTGAGCTCGGATTTCTGAACGGCCGCTTGTCTGCGTATTTCAGTCACTCTTCAGGCTGCAGAGCGTGTTGGCATCTCGATCCGGGACGTTTTGTGGCGACGCCCGATGCACCCCCGTGCGAAATCGACGTTTGACGCGAGTGGCCAAGTGAGAAGGCACTGCTGCTGGTCGCGTTCATTTCCTCTCCTTGCCGGCACAGAATCACTGTTGGCCCAGCATGGAACACCCACAGATCGCCGTCGCCGGTTCGACGGCCGCAAGGTATTGAACGATAGCGGGCGCTGGCACTTAGTGCTGTATTAGCAAGCCCGCTGCGACCTAGAGAGCAACAGAAGAAGCGGGGATACACACCTCGCCGAAATCTGGAATGCTCGAGAACTCGACCCACCGGCAGGAAATTGTCGGAATATTGCGATGCATCAAGGCAAAGTAACAGGTCTAGAATCGTGCCATTTGATCTATAGAGAGCTCAGGAACCCCTCCGATGAAACCCTTCAACACCCGTAGGGCCGTTGCTTCCGGGCTGCTGCCTTTGCTTGCGGCTGCGGTTCCCGCGCTGGCACAACAAATTCCGGATGCAGGGCAACTGCTACGACAGCAGCCCACGGCACCGGTACCGTCGATTGGAGCGCCGCCCGTAGCAGCAAAGCCGCCAGCTGAAACCAAGGCCGAGTCGTCTGGTCCGACCATCCTCGTCAAAGGCTTTCGCATCGTCGGCGCGAGCCTGGTTCCCGAGAGCGAACTCCAAGCACTCCTGGCCGATGCTATAGGTAAGGAGCTGCGCTTTTCGCAACTGCAGGACCGAGTGCTGCAACTAGCGGCCTACTACGCGTACAAGGGCTACATGGCCCGGGTCTTCATTGCGCCCCAGGAGTTCGTTAACGGCGTTGTCACGCTCACCGTGGTTGAGGGCCGGTTGGGGCAACTTAAGCTTGACGACACGATTGACACCAACCGCATCGACGTTGCCCGGATGCAGCGCTTCATCAGCGCACGCGTTCAGCCTGGCAAAACGCTCACACTGGGGGAACTTGGCGGAGCATTGAACATTCTCAACGAACAACCCGGCATCGCAGCCCGTTCTACCCTGCGACCTGGTCGGGGGGAAGGCGAAGTCGACGTGTTGTTGAGCGCCACCGCGACACCACTCGCCAGCTATGGATTGCAATTCAACAACAACGGAAACCGCGCCACTGGCGAGCAGCAACTCAGTGGCAGTGCAGTTTTCAGCAACCCCACCGGCCATTTTGACCAGGTCGCGCTGGTACTCAATGCCGCCGAAGGTGTTGCTTTTGTCAGCGGCGACTACAGTCTGGCGGTCGGTGACCGTGGATTGCGCGTCGGCGCCAACGCATCACAATTACGCTACCGCGCGATCCAGGCCGCAACGGGTGATTTTGGCAGTAAAGGCGACGCCAGTACTTTCGGAATCAATGCAAGCTACCCGCTGCAACGCAATACATATGGGAGCCTGTCGCTCAATGCCAGTCTGAATCGAAAGCATATGACCGACGAGGTAACGGGCATTGAAACCGCGAACCGCACGGTCAACGTCGGCAGTGTTGGGTTTTCTGGTTGGCGCATCAATCCGGCAATTGGCGGGATATCCCGGTTCGGCGCCGATCTCAGCACCGGACGCGTCGACCGTTCCCGAAACGCAGGAGACCTCAATCAAGACGCACTGGGACGCCAGACGAATGGCGAATTCACCAAGCTGGCCTGGAGACTTGGTCACATGGCGCCACTCGGCGAGCGCTGGAACCTCGTAGCCGGCTTGTCCGGCCAGTTTGCCAATCGCGGTCTGGAGTCGAGCGAACGCTTCGCGTTGGGTGGTCCCAATGGCGTACGCGCCTATCCGGCAGGCGAAGGCCAGGGAGATGAAGGCTGGCTGCTGACCGTCAACCTTCTGCGTCCGCTTAACGACACCACCCGCCTCAGGATATTCCTCGACCACGGCGAGGTGCGCCTTAACAAGACGCTGTGGGCGAACTGGAACGACGGCAACCCGAATCTGCCGAATCGCTATGCGCTCTCCGGTATTGGCGGCGGTGTGGACTGGAAAGTCGAAAAGAACCTGAATCTGGCGCTGACCTTGGCCACCCCTCTGGGGAACAATCCCGGCCGCAACAGCAATGGCCGCGACGCTGACGGACGCCGCTCCGATGCCCGTCTATGGGTCAGCCTGGTGGCCACTTTTTAAGGAACGTAGATGACGACCAACTCCGTTAAGTCATATCCACGCCGCCACACTCTGGCGCTCGCTATGGCCTCGCTTCTGACGCCGGCAACTGCTGCTGTCCTCGCCGCCCCATCCCTCCAGACACTGCCAAGCGGTGGTCAGGTCGTCGCTGGCCAGGCCGTGGTCGTCCAGGTCGGCAACCGCATGACGATCGATCAGGGCAGTGACAAGGCCATCCTGAACTGGTCAAGCTTCAATATTGGCAAAGACGCGTCGGTCACATTCCGGCAACCGGGTGCCGGTGCGATAGCGCTCAACCGCGTCATGTCCAGCGACCCTTCGGCCCTTCATGGTCAACTCAGCGCCAATGGCCAGGTCGTTCTGATCAACCCCAACGGGATCTTGTTTGGACAGGGAGCACGCGTTGACGTCGGCGGTCTCGTGGCCTCGACGCTCAATCTGAGCAATCAGGACTTTCTCGACGGGCGCTATCGTTTCCAGCGCCAGGGTGCGACTGGCAGCATCGTCAATCAGGGGCAAATCGACGCGCGCTATGTCGCACTACTCGCCCCCGAGGTTCGTAACGAAGGCTTCATCAGCGCAAAGGCCGGTACGGTGGCACTGGCCGGTGGCGAGGCGATCACACTGAACATCACCGGCCAGGATCTGGTGGATGTCCAGATCGACAAGGCCAGTATCGATACCCTGGTGGACAATCGTAAATTGATCCGCGCGGATGACGGCACGGTCATACTCTCCGCCCAGTCGGCTCAGGGGCTGCTCGGCAAGGTTGTGAATAGCGGGAAAGTGGAAGCCAACGGCATCGTCGCCGACGGTGGCACGATCCGTTTCAGCGCCAGCGCCACGATTGAGAATACCGGCTCGGTCAGCGCCAATGCCGGCGACCATGGCAAGGGCGGTACCGTGTTCGCCATTGCCGACCTGAGCAACCCTGAAAGCCGCACGGTGGTCGACGGCTCCTGGAGCGCCACCGGCGGTCGCCTGGCTGGCGACGGCGGCTTTATCGAAACCAGCGCCAATCATTTGACGGTGCGCGACAGCGCCAGGATCGGCACCCTGGCGCCGAACGGCAAGGCCGGGCAATGGTTGCTCGACCCCAACGACTTCACCATTGCGGCCGCTGGCGGTGACATCACCGGCGCCGCGCTGACCGCCGCCCTGGCCGGTGGCGATGTGACCATCACGACGACGGCGGGGAATGCCACCTGCGTCGGCGTCGGCGGCTGCACCGTCGGCACGGCGGGCAACGGCGACATCAATGTCAACACCGGGGTGACCATCGGCGCAGGTTTCATTCTGACCTTATCGGCCTACCGCAATATTAATTTCAACTCGCAGATTGCCGTCAACAGCGATGGCGATACCCGCCTGTATCTCTGGTATGGAATGAAAGGCGCGGGGCAGCCGGGGGCAATTGTCGTGAATCCCGGTGGTGGCACCACGGGTGCTGGCACCAATGTCAAGGGTGGAAACTTCATCACCCATGGAATTCCTTCCTATCCGGTATTGGGAAACCTAGTCTATACCCCGCCCGATGTTGACGCTTATGTTCGTCTAGCCGCTGGCAGCAGCGTCTATGGGGATAACCCAAATCCCTCGTATGGTATCTATGACAGTTTTTCTGGTGGAAGTCCGCTGAACATTTCTCCGCAAGGCACGGTTGCCTGGACGACACCCTTAACCGCTACGACCGCTGCGGGCACCTATTCGGTCAGCTATTCCAACGGCTTTTCGCTGTCCGGTTATGCCTTCAAACCCGACCCGGCCGTGACCTGGATCATCACTCCCCGTCCGATCACCGTCACGGTGGGCAAAACCTATGATCGCAACGCCACGTTTAACAGCGGCTTCGTTGTTTCCAACCTGGTCAACAATGACGTCTTTACCCTCAGTGGCCAGGCACCCAGCGCCGACGCCGGAACCTACAATCGCCTGTCCGGCCTGAGCCTTGGCAACGCCAACTATAGTTTGACCAGCCTAACGGCGACCATCTCGCCCAAACCCGTGACCCTCAGCGCGAGCAAGGTTTATGACGGAACGTCGGCTTTTAGCGGTGGTTTCAACCTGAACGGTGTTATCGCTGGCGACACGGTGAGCGTGACCGGTAGCGCCTCCACGTCTAGCGCCAATGTTGGCACCTATAGTCTCGCGCCAACCTCACTGAGCTTGAGCAGCGGGAACTACTCCCTGACGAACCTCTCCGCCACTATCACGCCGAAGACCCTGACCGTGGCAGCCGATAACAAGGGACGAATTTTCGGCAAAGTCAATCCCGAGCTGACCTACACGGTGAGCGGATATGTGCCGGGAGAAGACGCAACGTCGGTAGGACTCAGTGGCGCCCCGGTGCTGGTGACTACGGCGAACCTCAAGTCGTGGGCGCTGACGACTTACCCCATCACCGTCGACATCAGCAGCCTTAGCCTCGTCAGCTCAAACTACGTCCTTGGCTCGAAACCGGGAGTATTCACCATAAGAACTGCGCTTGGCGACACCTGGGTGTATGTGTTTTCTAACTTTGAGACTGTATCGAGTGCAACACACCAAGCTGATAAGGACAACTATTCGGGTGGTAGTAGCGTTAATGATTTGTTCGGTTATATCGGAAAGCTATTGGGTCGGATGGCTCGGTTTTCCGGTAATTCTGGTAGCGAAATCATGGGTCAAAGCAAACTGGTCCTCAACACTGAAAAGGCAATGGCGAGTTTCGTGAAAACGAGCGATGAGTTAAGAACCGGCAAGATAGATTTGAATGACGCAAAATTTGGTTACGCAGACTATTTTGATCAGGCCATCAAGTCACTTTGCCCAGATTGCAGCGGTTATTCCGATGCTGAGTATGAAGAGTGGTTTGGTGTTACCTCTGGCACGAAGTAATCGGGCTTGATTGGTAATTCGTTAGTCCGTAGCAAGTGGTGCCCGGCAGCTGGTTCTCGCGCTAAATCGTCGCAACCGGGCGATGCGTTGTAGTTGCTACGCACCAAGTGGTTTGCGATGACGATGTTGCTAATCGCTCATTGAATGCTCCGCGGCAAGCGGGGTTCAGGGCCAGCGGTTTGACTGAGCAGGCTTTTGGATCGGCTCCGACTCCGTTCTCAGCATCCAATGTACCGAGCGGTGTGATGCGGTGCAGCGCGAAACGCTGGAATGAAGCTCAGCCGCGCCAACGACGAATCGATTGTGCGAGATTCACATTCATCCACCGGTTTGGCCCCAGCCTGAATGACCACGTGCTCCCTATTACCTTGGGTCAGATTCGAATAGCAGAGTCATCGACGGCGTAGTCGAGCCGCCCGCCGTCCTTGCCAATACCTCGATGTGGCGGCGTTTGCCGACATGGTGCGTGGCATACCGGCCAGTGTGCGGCCCCGTGACCTGAGCGCGGTCTGATCGACAAGGATGACGGCACCAAGCGGCTGAGCTCTGCTGCTCCAGGCATGAACGAGGGCAATGTCCGTTGTGCGTTAGTATGCCGACACTCACCATCGAAGTCTCGCAACATTTCTTTGGCATAACCCTGATCGCCCCCCGGGATTCCTTTGTGACAGCAATCAGTCTAAGACGGACAAAGTGCCAGCGGTTCCGCCATCTCCTTAACTTCGAGCATGCGTGTTCCCCTCCAGCGTGCTACTGCGTTTATCTCACGCACAGGGATGCGCTCTCATTCTTCCCTTGCTGTCAGGAGAATGCCATCGATTCCGAGAAACTCAGGCGCTGGCCTTCGTCTCAAAGTGTCGGGCCTTGACGACAGTTGATGATTGTGTCTCCCGGTTGGATAGTGTGTCCCTGCCAGATAGTGGTTTTCGATAAAGAGGGACACGTCATGAACCGTGAGCAATGGCTCCAGAAGCGAGACGAGCGTGACTGCGACGGGGCACACCCGAAACTTCACGCCGGCGGAAGTTTCTCAAAGCAGGGGCGCCGGCAATCCGTTTTGTTACCGACGGGAGACACCGCAATAACCAGAATTCCGATTGTCCATTGGGAGTGCGCACGCAATCGAATTGCGCTGATCCTGCTCTGCGGCGTGATCGCGGGTTGTGCCACCCCGAGGTCATCCCCGGAGACCATTGCGGCTCTCTCGCGTCAATTCACACCTGACGTGTCATCGCTGTCCATCGACTCTGACTGCACCTTTTCGGCGCCAGTGCGAAACAGTTTCAAGGGAAGTCGCCAATTTGGCACGTGCATGTTCAATGAAGCCGAACTCAGACTATTTTCCGATGGGGACAAACCGAGGCTCAAGTCGGCCTGGGCGATGAAGTCGATCAAGTCCTATCGTCTACACGATGACACGTTTACTGTTGTCACCGATCAGGGAACTTTTGGTCTAGTCATTAAGGAGCACGGCAAGCTGGCTGAAATATTTCAGAAGAACCGAATTCGCGAGAACTCCAAGCTGCCGGTCTTCGAGTCGAACGACCCAGCGCCGTGGTCGTGGATGTGACGGGATGAGGAAGGTTCGCGTCGCTCGTGCCAGTTACGGAAGCGGCGAGCCGCTTTGCCATCTAGAATGTAACGGATGCCTCTTTCCTATAGAAATGGAGATTCTTGATGAGAAGGCTGACTACGGCGATACAGCAGCGAAAGCCAGCACTGTCCCCAACCCCGCAGACACTCTCCCTATCCCAACACCCTCGCCCAGTTACTTTTGGCTTATCAGCCAAACTTTCGGCGTTCCTTGTATCTCTCAGCGTGGCGGGATTGGCGCAGGGACAGACACAGACCTTACCCGCCGGAGCGGTGTTTCCGTCGCAGGTTCATGTACAGGCTATCGAGCAACAACTGCAGCAGGCGCGGACTGCCCGTCGGCTAGAGGCCACGACGCCCCCCTCCACGGAACCTGCGCGCCCCTGTCGCAACGGTGACATGGTGCGCAGGCCTGACGGTCGGATGGAGTTCATCAAGGAAGACTGCAGCACAGCCTCCCGCAACCAGCGCTGAAGCGAAAAGGTTGGCGCTGGCGGGATTTGTTTCGAGCGCCGTGACTAAGCGGGTGGCCTGTAGTGTCGGGGCGAGGTACTGTCAGCGGCCCCTTCGCAGCGATAGCACTCATTCGGAAAAAATGACTGGGTGATAGAACCCCAGCGACGATATCGTTGGCCCGGTTGATTTTGACGGGCTGGTGTGCTGCAGTTTGCTGCCGTTAGACGTTACCCAGCACAAGCGAGACGTCATCGTACCGGGGTTGCCAACCGTGCTATTGCTTCTCCAGCTATCCCCCTGCTTTAATACTCGGCATGAAAGACCTGCGCATTCTGCTCATTGATGATCACGCGCTGTTTCGTCGTGGACTGCACATGTTGATCGGCGAGGCGAATCCGGGAGCCGAGATCAATGAGGCCGAATCGGTCGAGCAGGCCATGGTGCTGGAGATTCCTCCACCGGAACTGGTCATGCTTGATTTCAAGCTACCCGGGGTCTGTGGCCTTGAAGGTATTGTTCCGCTCAAGCGGCGCTGGCCGCACGCCATCGTCGTCATGCTCACTGGCCTCGATACGCCCGAAGCCATGGGCGAGGCACTGGCGTGTGGCGCGGCGGGTTTCGTCTCGAAAGCCGCCAGTCCTGATTTGATGCTCAGTCTGATCACTGATGCCTTGGCGCGCGGCGGAGCGCCCATCGAGGAAAGCTTATCGGCGCATGAAACCCTGACGCCGCGGCAGCACGACGTCCTTATTCTCATGGGACAGGGAATGTCGAACAAACTGATTGCTCGGCAACTGGAACTCTCAGAGAACACCGTAAGGCGCCACGTGCAGGATATTCTTCAGTATTTTCAGGTCGAAAGTCGTTCGGAAGTAATTGTCAGCGCACGTCGGCGCGGGCTGACCGATTGATGTCCGAATCACCCAATCTGGTTCCCCGGCAAGTGCCTTCGGTCAGGTCAGGTTACGCTGGTCTCAGTCTGCAACAGTTTCTGTTGGTTGCCTTGTTGCTGGTGAGCCTGCCGGGGGTGATCATTTCAGGCGGGTTCGCCTATCGCAATGTGCAACACGCGACCGACGAATTCATCCATTCGCAGGCAATACAGATCAGCGAAAGCGTTCAAAGAGACCTGGCCGCCTTCTTTGACGAACCCGTGCAAGTGGTCTCGCTGAATGTCGCCCAATTTCGCGCCGGCTTGCTCGATGCGCAACATCGCGACAAGTTTGTCGCGGCTCTGGCTATCCAGGCCCGTCAATATCCGAAAGTGACCATGGTCGGGATCGGATTGGCCGACGGCGAATACTATGCCGTCAACCAACCCCAATTGGGCGATGAGAAAGGCCTTTTGGCCGACAGGTCACTGATTGCCAACAAGCGCGAGATCCACGTCTGTCGCATCAATGAGTCGAACTACGACTGCCCCGCTTTGAATATTGAGGGAGGGCTCTACGATGCCCGCAGCCGGCCATGGTTCAAACGGGCTGTTCAGACCGGGCATCTCACCTGGAATCCCCTCTATCTTTACCCAGAGTCAAGCGTGCCCATGTATGGCCCCATGGGTATTTCCGTATCTGCCCCGATCGTCGATGCCGCTGGGGGCTTGATTGGCGTCGCTGCAGCGAGCGTTTCGCTCGCGCATTTGGGGAATGTACTGCAAGCCCACTCCTCGATTCATGGCGGTCTGTACTTTATTGCAGAAACCGGGGGCGACCTCCTGGCTCAGTCGTCGTCTAACTCCATCTTCGAATCGCAGAACAGGCCGCTCAAACGTAAGAACATCTTCAACAACGACAACCCCCTCATCCACGGCGCCGCACAACTCATCAAGGCATCGGGGCAGGTCAGCGGGAATGGCGATATCACCATCGGTCGCGAGCATCAGCATATTCAATGGCATAGTCATCAACTCGGCAACGGTCCGACCCTGCTCATCGGCGTGATACTGCCGCGTGCTCAATTCGACATGAGCAGCCGAAACATGCTGCGCAATATCGTGGTCCTGACACTGGCGTTGATCCTGTTCGGCGTGCTGGTCGCCACGGTTGCCACGCGCTGGATGTCGCGCCCGATGGGCGTCCTGAGTGACTTTTCGAAGCGCATTGCTGCGGGCGACTTTCATGTGATTCCCGCCGCTCGGGGTCGGATACGCGAGGTGGCCACCTTGACCACTTCCATGGAAACAATGGCGCACGCCTTGCAGCACACTACCGAGAACCTCGAACACATCGTCCAGCAGCGCACGGCGCAACTGGAGATCGTCAATCAGCGCTTGAACGAGGAAATGGCACAGGCCAACGCAGCGCGCCAACAGGCCGATGTGGCGACGCGGGCCAAGTCGAGGTTCCTCGCTTCCGCCAGCCATGATCTGCGTCAGCCGGCCATGGCCCAGGGCCTGTTTCTCGATATCCTTTCACGCACCTCGCTCGACGCCGACCAGCGCAAACTGCTGGACAACCTCCGCACCGCCAACACGGCCTTGTCACAAATGCTTGACACGCTGCTCGACTACTCGCGCATCGAAGCCGGTGTGATCCACCCTGTGCCGCAGGATTTCCGCCTGCAACTCCTGCTCAACAAGATCGAGCGCGAATTCGGCGCCCAGGCCGACGTGCGGAATCTTATCTTCCGCAGTCGCGAAACCGACCGGGTCGTCCATACCGATCCCGCCCTGCTCGAGCTGATCCTGCGCAATCTCGTCTCCAACGCCATCCGCTATACGGAGCAGGGTGGCGTGCTGGTGGCCTGCCGGCATCGCGGTGCGCAGGTGTGGCTGGAAGTCTGGGATACCGGGATCGGCATCGCGCCCGAGCATCAACAGGAAATCTTCGACGAGTTCATGCAGTTGGGTAATCCCGAGCGCGACCGGAACAAGGGGCTCGGGCTCGGGTTATCCATCGCCAATGGCTTGGCGCAGAGCCTGGGGCATCGCCTTAGCCTCGTCTCGCGGCCCGGGCGCGGCAGCGTCTTCCGGCTGACCCTGCCCAGCGGCACGGGGGTACCACCGGAGATTGCCTCGGCGCCAGAACGCGCGGTCCTGCTGCAGGGCAGGCGCATGCTGGTGATCGATGACGACGAAGCCGTGCGCACCAGCTTGCAGCACCTTCTGGCCGATTGGGGCTGCCCGTGCGACGCCGTGGACACCATCGCCGCCGCCCTCGCCAGCGCCCGCCAGCACCCGCCCGCCATCGTGATAAGCGACTACCGCCTGCGCGGCAAGGAAACCGGCGTCGACGCCATTGCCGCCCTGCGTGCCGAAGTGGGCAATGATCTGCCAGCGCTATTGATCACCGGCGATATCGCGTTGAAATACGAGCACCAATCATCGGCCGGCCTCCTCCCCGTGCTGCGCAAGCCGGTCACGCTGGAGGAACTGCACAGCGCGTTGTCGGCGCTACTGGCACCGGCGCAAGCCGCCGTGCCAAGCGAAGCATCGTCTTCCTGATAGCGCAATCCCTTTCCTAAACGGCCCTGCGCTGTCCCGCCAGCGCCGACTTTTTGAGCCAGGTTTTCGGGAGGTGCAGTAGCGCCGTGGCAGGCTGGCGGCGAAGCCGCGCCGCCATCTCCGCAAAGCGGATATGGTCTTTTTGGACCATATACATCCGCACGCGAAAAAACTAGCATTTGCGCGACGCAGTATGCCCCCAGGGGATATCCGCCAACAGACCAGGAAAGCCTTGCCATGTCTACATGCACCCGTGTTGCCTTCTGCCATCCAACTGATCTTCAACGCGGGTTCACCGGGGAGGATGCATGATGTCATTGCCATCTCCAGCGTTTGCAATTACGACTCTGCCCGGTGCCAAGGCAAACGAACTGCTGATTTCGATAACGGGTACGCCAACTGCCGATACGCAGCAAGTGGGCATTCAATACACCGGTCTGCCCGCAGGCGTATCGATCTGGAATGGGGCGGTTGATGTCACGACCGGCATCGCGAACTATGTTCCAGGTACGCCGCTACGGATGGTGTTTCCGACCGATAAGGATGTTTTCAGCACTCTCCCCGTCACCATTACCGGATATAAAGCGGCGGCAGGACTTCCTGAGAGTGTGTATGGGTTTCCAACTGAAACATTCTCGACAGCAGGCGTACTCAGCCTGGCCTACGATGTAGCTCAAGTCAGCGATGCCGGAATCGCCTTCGGCGCATCCGGGAGCATGTGGGGAAATTTCAACGGCACGGCCGCCTGGCATGAATACATCCCGCTGCTTGGCGAATCGCCTATCACCTGGAATGCGGGTACCGGGCAATGGGACGATGTCACGGGCGACAACCCCTGGCGCAGCGGCAACATCAACTTGATCGACGTCAGCATTGATGCAGACAAGATTATCGAGCAGGTTAACACTGCCGCCAGTACCGAGCTGGCGAAAGCACAACGCTCGTTTGATTCAATCATAAGCGCTTTCGATGCGGTATTGAGGGCGCCCTACGATGCCGCCGTGAAAACATTCAAGCTGGCAGAAACTGTCTATTTGACGGCGAACCGGGCGATTGATGTCGCGATCACCAGGGCATTTGAGCTGGAGCGCATCGCCTACGAAAAAGCCAAGGAGATCTATGACAAAGCGGCCGACGTCTTTCATACCGTTGCCGAGAAGGCGTATTTCATTGCCGACAACACCTGGCAATCCATCGATTCCTGGTACCAAGGATTAAACGCCGTCGAAAAAGCCTTCGCCTGGCTGTTTTATGAGGGTGCTACTCTTGTTCATAACGTGGCGGTGGGCGCGTATGACTTGGCCCTGGATGCCTGGCAACTGGCAGAAACGACGTTTGAAACCATTCATCAGGTGGCCTACGACAGGGCGCTGGCGGCCTATGTGGCGGTTGCCGAAGCAATCGAAGCGCCGCTTCGCGCCGTCTTTGATGAAGCGACCCGTGTCTTCAAGCTGGCCGAAACCCATTACAACGTCAACATCAACAAGATCCGCACCGACAAGCTGGGTATTCTCAATGCGGCCCAGGACGCAATCCAGGACAATCTTCAGTCAATCTCAGAGAAACTAGATTTCAACGCCGCACTGAAAATCGATGCGGACATCTTCGCACAGCTCGGGTTGAAGGTCGATGCCGTGATCGATTCTGGCTCGGTTACGACCTCACTTAGCTACAAACTAAGCTCGGATTCACAATACAACCAGACCACCAACATGTTGGCCATCACGCCAACCATGACCGATTTGACCACCGGGAACAGCGTGGCCTTCACGACCATCAGCCCGAATATCAAGTTTCATGCCGCCGTTCTTTACGATGTGGGCGCCGATGTCACGACGTTTGTCGATGGCAAGCTGGCCATCGACGGAAATACGATCTATGACATTTCCCCGGCTTCGAATGGACTAACGGTATCCCAGACGATGACGCCCAGCAGCGTTTTCACGGATACGCTGAGCGCCATTCAAGATTCGTTGGTGCTGGCGAATTCTCTGGGGATAATCTCCAATGCAAACCTGGCTTCAATGACGTCCACGTTGCAGTCAATGAAGGACGACGGCGTGGTAGCGTTGGTGACAGGACAAGAGGCTATCGAGCCCGGGAAGAGCGTTCTAAAAGATTTCGATGAAATCGAGCTGGTGAATTTTGATTCGGCGCAAGCCGACTTGTCGATCGAGGTGCCCTTGATCGAATCGCTCACCGATGGTGCCCTTTCTATCGAGTTGGCCTTGCCAACGATTCAGACGGAAGGCAAGGCGGCGACTTACGAACCCGGCTATTACGACGAAGGCGGACTAATCAGCGTCGATTTTTCCGAGATCACGGGCGCCTTCATGAATGCCGTCACGACGAAATTCGATTTCAGCCCGGAATTCATGGCGAAGTATGGCTTTGACCCGCTGTTTCCCACCCAGAATATTCAGCAACTGGTCCAGACCATGGCGGCAGGAGTCATGGCACACATTCTCGATGCCCTGAAAGATGGCCAAAGCGAGGCGGTTCCTGTCTTCCTCATCGACCAGACCGATCAGAACAATACCGTATTGGCGCACATCAATACCGTGGCGGATATCGACCCGGCGACCATCGGCGCCGATGTCGGTCAATTCGGGTTTTATGCCTCCTACGGCGAAAGCCGGCCAGTCGTCAAGGCGACTCTCGACGTCGATCAGACGGTAGCGATCATTCTCAACGAGATCGTCAAGAAGGTGATTCTGGCGGTCACCGGCGTCGACCTGAATGCCCTGAACCTGCCGGTCATGAACCAGTTCAACATCGAGGCCGACATCAAGCAGATTCTTGAGTTGGCCTATGTCCCCAAAGAAACCGCCGACAAAATTTCCAAGTACGTGCAGTTTGGTTACAACTTCCAGAAGGCGGATCTGGATGTCAGCACCGATGCCCATTTCTCACAGGAGTTCTCGCTCTCGATCGAGGATATGTCCTACCTCGTTACCCTGGAAGATGGCGCGCCCTTCACCTTTACCGCCAATGGCGCCGACAGCCTGCAGATCGCCAACGCCAGTAGCCACGACTCAAACCAGGATGGAAATCTGGATTACACGCTCGACATCACGCCGACGGCAATGTTCTCCAACGACACCGAAATCGGCCTGAGCCTGGGCTATCAACTGGATTTCCTCAAGGGCAGTGTCAATGCTGGCGTCACCCTTGCGCTGAGCGATCTGCTCGGCATCCCGGTCACCTGGCTGGACGTCGAGGTACCCCTGGTCGATGTCGAACTGGGGCCGTTGTTACGCCAGCAAGGCGATCTTGACGCAGTCGGCGCCGATATCTTTGAAAAGCGCTTTTCGCTGAATGTTGGGACCGATAGTTCAAGCGCAACAATTCAGCTTGGCTTGAATGGCATGGGCGGAGATGAACTCGCCAATACGCTGGACGGCACCGCCGAAGCTGATCAAATAATGGGGCTTGGCGGTAATGATGTTCTGCGTGGCTTTGCCGGTGACGATCTCCTTGATGCGGGCACAGGCAACAACACATTGACGGGTGGTAGCGGGAAAGACACCCTGATTATCCCTGGTGTGGCCGGCACGACCAACACCGTTACCGACTTCGCGCGCGGCGACATCCTGCGCGTTTCCGGTGCCAATTTTTCGGTCATGCCGCGCGTGGGCGATGGCAGCACCGTCGGCCAGAACTTTATCCAGATGAGCACGCAAGGCGGCAATGTCACGCTGCACATTGGCTCCGATAGTACCCCCGGGGCAGACTTGAGCGTGCTGCTCGAAGGCGTTGACGCCAATCATATCCGCGCCTTGGGGACGGACATCTATCTCGAAAACTATCAACCGAGCATCGACATCGGCCCGCTTGCCGCCTCATTCGAGCTGGATAGCGTTAAAAGTGCCGGAGGCTTCCCGAAAGGGATCGCCGTTACCGATCTGGATGGCGACGGCCGCGCTGATCTGATACTCAACAACTTTGTGGCCGGCACGGTCTCTGTCTTGCTCAACCACGCCGACGGCAGGCTTGCCGACAAGGTCGATTACACAGTCGGCAGCCGCCCGTTTCCGGTGACCGCAGCCGACCTGAACGGCGATGGCAAGCCGGACCTGGCGACCCCGAACTTCTTGGGCGATACCGTTTCCGTATTGCTCAACCAAGGCGATGGCACTTTCGGAACCAAGACCGACTACAGCCTGGGAGCATCGGGCGTGCCGGCAAATCCGACCGTAACCAATCCCTATTCGGTACAAGCGGCGGACATTGATAACGATGACGATGCCGATCTGGTCGTCGGTTATTACTATGCGAACAAAGTTTCGCTCTTGATGAACCAGGGTGACGGCACCTTCGCCGCAGGAGCGGATTACTGGCTCGGCACATATACAAACAAGTATGTCGCCACGGCCGATGTAGATAACGACGGCTGGCTGGACATGCTGGTTGCGAACGAATACGGCGGGTTTGTCACGGTTCTGCGCAATGAAGGTAATGGAACCTTTGATACAAGCCAAGGAGTCCAATACTCGGTAGGCGGCCGAAACAACAACATACAGCCTGTCGTCGCAGCCACCCCCGTGGGCATCATCGCCGAAGATTTCAACAACGACGGCTATGCCGATATGGCGACCGTAAATTGGGGAACGAGTTCTGTTTCGGTCCTGCTCAACAACAAGAACGGCACGTTTGCCAACCGGATCGATTACGCTGCGAGCGGCGGTCCGTATGGCCCATACAGCATGACCAGCTTCGACGTCGATAACGACGGCGACCTCGATCTACGGACCAATGACTTATTGCTACTGAATAGTGGCGACGGTACATTTGTTCGCTCAAGTATTTTTGAGGTCGGTTTTGTCAATAGTGGCGACATCAACGGTGACGGGCTGGTGGATATGGTGGCCACTACCGACATCGACAACACCGCTTCCATTTGGCTGAATCAGGCCCAATCCCCGCTGCAGCGCTTGGATGCCAACAACACCGCGCCCATTCACTTTACCGTCGCCGACCAGGACGGTGACACCCTGACCGTCACGCTGATGCCAACCAATGGCACGATCAGCGACGTTGCCGATGCCGACCCCTCGGCCGCCGGTGTTCAACTGATCGGGACTGCAGCGCAAATCAATACCGCGTTGAACTCGGCCCGCTTCACGGCCAGCAGGGGAGGCCAAGCCAAGGTCGACATCAGCATCACCGATGGCTTTGTCGCCAATCCAACCACGGCAACGCTGCATTATTTCGCTAACAGCGCCCCGACTCTCGCCGTCCCACCAGCGCCGACTTTTACCGATACCACAGCGGATGACAACTTCACGCCGGCAACCGGTACCCTCGCTGGCGCCGATGTCGATGTCGGCGATACCTTGCGCTATGGCATCAATGGCGGTACTGACAATGGGACCGCCGTGAGCAAGCCTGGCACCTACGGTACGCTCTCCGTCGTCGCCGCTACCGGGGCATGGACCTATACCCCCAACGATGCGGCGATCGAAGGAGTCAAGGCAAGCGCTATGGAAACGTTCACCGTCAGCATCTCTGATGGTTCGGTCAGCACGACGCAGCCACTCACCATCAAGCTCGTCGGCGCGAACGATCCAACAACCCTTAGCGGGGCGATCACCGGCAGCGTCGTCGAAGATCGCACAAACATTGCCAGCGGCACCATGATCGTCAATGACCGCGACACGGTCGATACCGCCACCGTCGCCCGGACCGCCATCGCTGGCGCCTTCGGCGCATTCAGTATCGGTACCAACGGCCAGTGGTCCTACACACTCAACAACAACGCTGCCAACGTCCAGGCACTCAAAGCCGACGAAAGCGTCACCGACAGTTTCACCGTCGCCAGCGCCACCGGGGTCACGCAGACGGTCGTCATCACCGTCACTGGCACCAACGACGGCCTGACGCTTGCCGTCCCGTCGGGACCGACTTTTACCAACACCGATGCCAACGACAGCTTTACTGCGGTCAGCGGCACCCTCGTCGGCACCGATATCGATGGCGATGCGCTCAGCTACGGTATTGGCGAATTGTTCCCGGTCAACGGTTTTGCACGGCAGATCGGAACCTATGGCAACTTGCTTGTCGAGCAAACCACTGGCGTATGGACCTATACCCCGAATGATGCGGCGATCGAAGAGATAAATGCATCCACTTCGGAAGCCTTTATAGTCACCGCCAGCGACGGTAGTCTGAGCGCCAGCCAGACGTTTACGGTCACCGTAGCTAACGTCAATGCGCCGCCCGTTACACCTCCCGATCCAACACCTAACCCAACACCGAGCCCTCTTCCCGATATCGATGGCATTCCGGATGCTATGGAAGACGCGGCCCCCGGCCTACCAACCGCTAACGGTGGCACCGCTATCACCGGCGACGGCAACGGTGATGGCCTGAAGGACAGCGCCCAGGCCGAGGTGGTTACGGCGACCTTCCAGCGGACTGGCGCATCTCCAGGTACCCCGGCGACTTATGTCTCCCTCGTGTCCGACAGCACCGATGGCATGGTCGATAGCACTGATGGCAATACCGCGAGCATTACCGGCTTCAGTCAAAAAGACGCCCCCGCCGACCTCCCCTCCGGCGTCGACATGCCCTTGGGCCTCATCAGCTTCACTGCCACCATCGGCCTTGCGCCCTTGGCGACCGATGGCACCCGTGTCGGCATTACCGAAACCTTCAGCCTCTTCGTCGATGACACGCTCGG
>CAMDMZ010000045.1 GCA_945902805.1 Propionivibrio dicarboxylicus
CGCGCTGGCCGCCGGCAAGTTCGACGATGAAATCGTGCCAATCACCGTCACCATGGGCGTCGCCGACAAAGCCAGTGGCCAGTTGATGACCAAGGAAGTCACTGTTTCTGCCGACGAAGGCATTCGCACCGATACCACGCTCGAAGCCATCGCCAAGCTGCGCACCGCGATGCCCGGTGGTGTGGTTTCGGCTGGTAACGCCAGCCAGTTTTCCGACGGTTCGTCCGCCGCTGTCGTGATGAACGCCACGTTGGCCGAACAGCGCGGCCTGGCGCCACTGGGTGTCTATCGCGGCTTTGCGGTGGCCGGTTGCGAACCCGACGAAATGGGCATCGGCCCGGTCTTCGCTATTCCTAAACTGTTGAAGAAAGCTGGCCTCACGGTCGCCGACATCGGTTTGTGGGAACTCAACGAAGCCTTCGCCGTGCAGGTGCTGTACTGTGCCGACACCTTGGGGATTCCCATGGATAGGCTCAACGTCAATGGTGGCGCTATTGCCGTCGGTCACCCTTACGGAGTATCCGGCGCCCGTTTGGTGGGCCATGCCTTGATTGAAGGCAAGCGGCGTGGCGTCAAGTATGTCGTCGTTACCATGTGTATTGGCGGTGGCCAGGGTGCGGCCGGATTGTTCGAGGTTTGTTGAGGTAGGGCAAATTGAGCGTTAAGCAACTTTTCGACCTGACTGGCAAGGTCGCGCTGATCACGGGTGGTTCGCGCGGCCTTGGCCTGCAAATGGCCGAGGCCTTGGGCGAAATGGGGGCTAGGCTGGCCCTCACCGCGCGCAAGGCCGACGAGTTGTCGCACGCCAAGGCGCACCTGGAACAACAGGGCATCGAAGTGCTGACGATCGCCAACGATCTCGCCAAATTCGATCAAATCCCCAGCCTGGTGGACCAGGTTCTGACGCACTACCGCCAGATCGATATCCTCATCAACAACGCCGGTGCCAGTTGGGCGGCACCGGCCGAGGATTACCCGGTTGATGCCTGGATGAAGCTGATCAACCTCAACCTGAACGCCATGTTTTTGCTAACGCAGGAAGTCGGCAAACGCGCATTCATTCCGCAACAATCCGGCAAAGTGATCGTTACCGCCTCGATCGCCGGACTGCGCGGCAATCCACCCAACCTGCACACCATCGCTTACAACACCAGCAAGGGCGCCGACGTCAATTTCGTCCGTGCCCTGGCGGCGGAATGGGGCAAGTACAACATCAACGTGAATGCCATCTGCCCCGGCTTTTTCCCGTCGCGCATGGCTGATGGCCTGATTGAAAAACTGGGCGAGCAGATCATTGCCAGCACCCCGCTGCGTCGTGTCGGTGGCCCGGAAGACCTCAAGGGTCTGGTCGTTCTGCTGGCTTCTGAAGCCGGTCGCCATATTTCCGGGCAGGCCATCGCGATCGATGGCGGTTACACCAGCATCTAAACCGATGGCGAATGATACGAATGACCTGATCCTGATGGACAGGTAGATGCCGGTGATGGCTTGGGGCGACGGTCAATTCCGCCTGTCAATTTCGCCTAGTTTCGGCAGCAAACTCGAAGTTATTTTTGCCGTGTCGCTTCACCTCGTACATGGCCTGGTCGGCCTGTTCGAAAAGCACGGTGCGTGTTACGCCATGGTCGGGGAAGCGCGAGATACCGATGCTGGCGCCGATCTGGGCGACTTCACCGGATTCGAGCGGAATCGGCCGCGACAAAGCACTCACAATCTCTTGCGCCATGTCCGCCAACAACTCCCGGCCGTCGCCGCAGTTGTAGGCAATGACGACGAACTCGTCGCCGCCGAGGCGACCGACCAGATCGGTCGAGCGGCGAATGAGGTGGCGCAAACGATTGGCGACTTCCACCAGCACAACGTCACCCGCCGCATGGCCGAGGGTGTCGTTCACCGCCTTGAAACCGTCCAGATCGATCAGCATGAGGCCGACGCTGACGTTGTCGTCCCCGGCGTGACGTAGCGATCGGTCGATGAATAGCTCACAGCCATGGCGATTGGGGATACGCGTCAGTGCGTCGATTTCGGCACGTTTGCGCGCGTCTTCTTCCTGCTCGCGGCGCGCGGTGACGTCATACAGCACGCCCTCGATCAGCTCCATGCGGCCCTTGCCATCGTGACTGACCGACAGGATGCAGTGCGCCCAGCGCGGTTTGCCGTTGGCTGTCTTCAACTGCAGGTCGGCCGCCACGGCGCGACCTCGTGCCGAGGCTTCGCTGACCATGGCCCAGGCAATCTCCGGTTGGACAAAAATGGCCGAGATGAAATCCTCGCTTTCCGGTGTGTACTGGCCGTCGAAATGGATGCCGACGATCTTTTTCATCAGGATCGGATTGCTGTTGATCAGGTTGCCGCCGGGTTGCAGGACCATGATGCCGACGTTGGTGCTCTCAAAAATGCGTCGGTAATGCTGTTCCATGGTCTCGACCTTGAAGCGCAGTTCGCGCTCTTCGTTCAGAGCACGTTCGGCGGCGTCGAGCAGGCTGTTGGCACTCGCCGACAAGAGACCGATTTCGTCCCGCGCGTGGCGTTCTTCCACGGGCAGCCGTTTGCCGCTGCCGGGATAAATCGACGCCAGGTCTTGCGCCAGCCTCGACATCGGTCGGCCCACAACGCGGCGAAACACGATGCCGAGGAGCAAGGCGGTGAGGAAGATCTGCACCACATGCAGCAATGAGTTTCCGATAGCGTTGCGAATCGCGCGTCCGCGCACGACGGTTTCGTCGGCACTGACCAGCAATTCGCCGATCGCGGCGGTAGGGTCAACGGGGGAATGCAGGGCATAGACGGTGCTGACGAGTTGCTCGCGGCGGCTTTCATCGCGCCGCTTGTTCTGGTCAAAACCGTTGGTCGACGTCAGGCGGACCTGCGCGATGCTTTCGTTGGCGAGCAGCCCTTCCAGCACATCCTTGGCGATTTCGGCGTTGCTGGCAAAGGCGGCGACTTCGGCCTGGGCTTGTACGGTACGCACCAGTTGGCGTTGGACATCGTCCGCCGCCGCGATCTGGGCGCGAAACTCGAAATAGAACGTGATGCCACCCGCCAGAATGGCAAAAATCAACAGACCGAAACTAACTACGGCGGCCAATCGATACTGGAGGCTACGGATGACGGTTGCTGCCATTTACTTTCTACTCCTTGAGAACCAGTACGGCACGCACCGACGTATCGAGACCGTCGTTCTTGACATAGCCGACGGCGCCAGGATTGCGGCGAACGATGTCGAGTACCGCACGATCGTTGGGCATGGGCTGCGGGGGCAGCACCTGGCCGGTAAACATCAGACGCGACCAGTAGGCATTGACCTGTTGTGGTGACATGCCGGCCAACGAGCTAAAGAATTTTTCGCGCAGGGTATCGTCGCGCGGCAGATCGAAGACCAGGGCATATTCGCCGCCCGGGAAGTTGCGCGTGCGCCCGAGATAAAGATCCGAGACTTGCTGCGAACTCATCTGTTTCACCGGGTTGGCGGTGTTGACGATAACGGCAATGTCGGCATGTGAAAAAGTCGGTGCTGACAGGACGGCGGCAAGCAGCAGGGCTCGTGCTGTCCGGGTTCGTCTGGTTCGGTTACGGAGCTCAAATTGTCGCATTGTCGTGCTCCGACTCAGAATTGGACGTCATAGCTGACGCGTACCGAGGACGTGTTGCCGGTGAAATGTCCCGTGGTGTCCTGAGTCTTGTTGAGTTGAATCTTGATCGCGCGTGATGCGGCCAAATCGTAACGCAGACTCAGCGCATACGTATTCCAGCGGTCCACCTCGTAATCGGCGCTGGCGGCGTGCTCATGGAAGCGGCTCACGGTCAACATCGGCATCCAGCGGCCGTATCGATAGCCGACGCTTCCCATCAGACTGAGGACTTTGTAGTGCGTGTCGGTACCGTAGACATATTTGCGTGCGTTTTCACCGATTTCGGCCAGGTAGACCCAATCTCCGAAATCGGCATTGAACGCCATGCTGTAGGTCTTCATCTTCTGGTCAAAATGCTCGTTGGTCTCGCGATAGCTCTCGCGCATGTCGTTTTGGACGTAAGCGAAACGCAGGGTCCACCACTGCTTGGCCAGCTCAAGGTCGGCGCCCATCAGCTTTGTCCATTGGATATCGACGGGCGTTGCTTCGTAAATCCGGTAGAGCGCGGAATCCTTGATGTGCTCGGAACCGGTGAAAATCGAACCGGATACACCCATGTCGTCAATCGAGCTCCGGTAGCGCAAGCTCGCGCCGTTGTAGTTAGTGACCTCCCAACCGTACAAATCCGGCGGTGGGCTGACCCACGGATAGGCGACACCGACATCCTGAAAGTCCGAATAGAAATAGAGCGGAATGCGCTTGCGCCCGAGTTGAAGATCCCAATTGCCGAATTTCGTCGAGAGATAAGCCCACTCCAGACGGGGATCGGAATCCACCGCACGGCTGGTAATTTGAGCCGTCGCGCTCAGCGTGGGATTGAAGACATAGGTGCCCTGGATACCAATTCGCGATTCCGGCTTGAGACTAAATTTGCGGTCATACAGGCCGCCATTGCTCCAGTCGGCCACATAGCAAGGGTGGGTGCAATGGGCATACCCTGCCGTGGCGTCGGCCGCACCGCTCAAAACCTTGCCACCAATCAGCGAGGCGAACCCCGAAACCTTGAAGTTTTCGACGTCCTGAGCCAGAACGGATGAAGTGAGGCTTGTCAGAAGGACGCCTGCGGCGAAAAGGGAATTGATGTTCATTTTCTTTGTAGTGGGCAAACAAAAGGCTAATGACGGCAAAGCAAACTTGTGTAGGGTTTCGAGCTACGTGGAACTTATAAATCCCACTTGCGTCGTCCCCGCGAAGGCGGGGACCCAGTGCTTTTGGGGTTCAGCCACCGCTGGATTCCCGCCTTCGCGGGAATGACGTGCTCGTTTCGCAGAGGTTCCATCCGGAATACAACCCGAAGCTACACAACAAACCGTGCGACCGCCGCTTGCAAAGTGCGCGACTCCTCTTCCAGTGCGCGCATGGCTTCCTCGGCCTTGGCGACACTGTTGGCGTTCTCTTCGCTCATCTGCGCGATCGTCTCGACTTTCTGCGCAATCAAGGTGCTGGCCGACATCTGCTCGTCCAGCGCATACGAAATATCCCGCGAATAATGTTCGCTCTTGTCCGTGTTGGCGCGAATGACGTCGATCGACTCCTGCGCTTGACGGGAACTCTCGCTGATGGTTTGCACCTGGTCCACGACCCGACGGATATCGATCACCGCCTGTCCCGAACTCTGCTGGATGGCGTCGATCATGCGCGTGATTTCCTGGGCCGAAGTCGTCGTCTTTTCCGCTAGTTTGCGTACCTCGTCGGCCACGACGGCAAAGCCGCGACCCTGCTCGCCGGCACGGGCCGCTTCGATGGCTGCGTTGAGCGCGAGCAAATTGGTCTGATCGGCGACCTCGCGGATCACCTGCACGATGGTTGAAATATCGCGCGACTGCTGGCCGACACGCTCGATTACCGTGGCGGTGGTCTGCACGCTGCCGACGATCCCGCGCATGCCGTCCGAGGCGGCACTGATCACCTGCCCGCCGGTGACTGCCGATTGCGTGGCTGTGCCATTGGCCGCCAAGGAATCGCTGGCATTGCTACTGATCTGGGCAAATCTGGTGGCCAACTCTTCGACACCGGCTGCGACAGCGCTCGTGGCGTCGTTCTGGTTACCGACAGCGTGTTCGATTTCCGAGAGCGAATGGGCCATGTGCTTGCACGATTCCGCGTTCTGCTGTGCGTTGACGACGATGCGCCCGACCACATCCTGAAAACTTTCCAGCAAGGCATTGATGGCGCGTCCCGAATCGGCGATTTCGTCTTTTCCCGTCACAGGAATCCGTGTGCGCAAATCCCAGTTTTTCGGGATGGCTTCAGCGGTGTTGCGCATGGCGGACAAGGATTGGCGAATTTGTCGCACGGTCACGAAGGCGAATCCGCCAATCGCGATGATCACCGCCAGCACGATGGCGATGAACGTGTTGCGAATCAGCGTGAAGCGGCCTTGTGACTCGGCTTTTTGATGTTTCAAGTGTTCAAGTTCACCGGATTCAACTTTCTCCAGAATCTTGCTCATGCCGCTCGCCACGGGGCGATCCATGCCTTTGACGGCGACATCTACCTTGCGCCCGGCTTCACGATCGGCAATGTCGAAGTCTTTCAGGGCATCGCGGTACTTGGCTCCCAGCGCAAGGTGTTCTTTGGCCAGCGCCTCGGCATCCGTGGCAAACGCATCATCGCCGTTGGCGCGCAGTCCTTTGGCCGCCTTGGTCAGCAGGTTCTGGACCTTGGCTTCTTCCTCGCCAAACTGCTTGAGGTACTTGTCGAAATCTTCCTTTTGGTTGCCGCGTATCAGGATGTTCTTCCATTCCTGCACCTGGGTCTTGAAGGCAATCTGCGCCGCTTCGATGTCGACCAGGTTGTGGATACCCGTCCCGATCTCATCGAGATCAGCCGTCTGCTGCTGGTTGTGGCTCGATAGCTGAAAGGTGCCGGTCACCCCGAGAAGGAGCAAACCTAATGCACTCATCAGGCTGAGCAGGAAAAGGCGAGCGGCTATGGTCATGAGTGCTCCTTGGGTTGTTTGGGTTGTGGTTTAGATATGAAAGATATAGCAACTGCGACGAAATTCAAATTCGCATCAATCCTCACCATTTCGACACGGAAGGTTCGTATGGTCATGGCTTGCGATCCATCGCGCGTTGCGCCGTGGCTTCGAGGCGGGCGATATTTTCCTCGCTGTCGGCGTAGCGGGTGGCGATGTCCTTGAACTGGTCCTGAAGCTGGACAAAGGCAGCGACCAGATCCGGGTCAAAATGCGTGCCACGACCCGCGATGATGATGGCGGCAGCCTGGTCGTGCGGCATCGGTTCCTTGTACACGCGCCGGCTGATCAGTGCGTCATAGACATCGGCTACCGCCATCAGTCGCGCCGAAAGCGGAATTGCGGTGCTGGACAAGCCTTCGGGGTAGCCGCTGCCATCCCATTTTTCCTGGTGCGACAGCGCGATCTCCTTCGCCGTTTCGAGCAATGGGACACGAACCCCGACGCGAAGCTGCGCATTCTCGATCGCATCGCGTCCCAGGGTGGTGTGCGTTTTCATGATCTCGAATTCATCGGCATCGAGACGGCCGGGCTTCAGCAGAATACGGTCGGGGATGCCGACCTTGCCAATGTCGTGCAGCGGTGCGGCCTTGAACAGTTGCTCAATCAGATCCTGATCCAGCAACTCGGCGAATCCGGGCTGATGCTGCAGGTGTTCGGCCAGCAGACGGACGTAGTGCTGGGTGCGCAGGATGTGGTAGCCAGTTTCGTTGTCGCGCGTTTCGGCGATGGATGCCAGCGCCACCATCGTGACTTCGTGGCTGATGCGTAACTCTTCGGTGCGCCGCCGTGATTCCTCGGTGCGCCGCTCGACTTCCTGTTCCAGATAGGCGTTGCGATCCCGCAGAAAGTCGGTCATCGACTTGAGCATCAACTGGGTGCGAACCCGCGCCATCAGGATCGGGGCGCTGATGGGTTTGGTGATGTAATCCACCGCGCCAACGGCAAAACCTTGTTGCTCGTCGGCCAGGTCGCTCTTCGCGGTGAGGAAGATGACCGGAATGTGTTGCGTGACTGGGTCGGCCTTGAGCCGGCGACAGACCTCGAAGCCATCGATGTCGGGCATCATGATGTCGAGCAGGATCAAATCCGGCGCCGGTGTTCCAGATGCCAGCTTAAGGCCGCGCAGCCCATTCGGAGCCACCTTGACGCGGTAGTCGTCCGCCAGCAATTCGTCGATCAGGGCCAGATTCTGCGGCGTGTCGTCGATGGCCAGCACCAGAGGTTTGATGCCGGTCGCGGGAAGTTCAGCAGCGGTAGTCGTCACAGACTCTCCTCGGCGGCAAGTACGGCGGTGGCGCGTTCGAAATCAAACTCTCTGATCGCTGCCCGCAAGCTGTGAAAAGCGTCGGGCGAGAAGATCGAGGCGAAGTGTGCCATGTTTTCGTTGATCAGTCGTTCTGACTTGGCATCATCGTTGGCCAACATCTCGCGCAATTCTGCCAGCAGAGCCGCGCGCTGGGCCGGACTGGTATTGACAATCGCATTGGTTGCCGGGGTCACGGGCAAGGCCGTGGCGATGGCGGTCATCTGGCGCTCCATAGTGACGGTGAATTCGGCGAGGATACGATCCAGGCTGGCGCCCGGGGCTTGGCCATGAATTGCTTGTTCCAGCAGTGCCGCCTTCTCGCTCAGTGCTTCGGCTCCCAGTTGCGCCGCCAATCCCTTGATGGTGTGGGCGATGCGCTCGGCAGTGGCGATGTCCTTGCTTTCCAGCGCGCCGGCAATCTTCTGCGGCGTGGTCAGGTGCGATTCGGCAAAGGTGCGCAGGATGGACAGATAGCGCGGCTTGCGTCCGAGCATGCGGCGCAAGCCGACGGCCAGGTTGATGCCCTCAATGTGGGCCGGGAACTCCTGCACCGGGGTGGCGGCGGAAACCGGTGCTGGTTCTGTGGCCGCCAGGCCATCGGTGGCGGCGAGGACGCCGCGCGGTGTGACCCAGCGTAACAGCGCACCAAACAGGTCATCGGGTTCGATCGGTTTGGCGACAAAATCGTTCATCCCGGCGGCGCGGCAACGCTCGCGATCTTCCTCCATCACGTTGGCGGTCATGGCGATGATGGGCAGCGTGCCAAGTCGATCGTTACGGCGCAACAGCAAGGTGGCCTCGACACCGTCGAGCACCGGCATTTGCATGTCCATCAGGACCACGTCGTAGTTGGTCGCAGCGGCCATTTCAACCGCTTGCTGGCCGTTGTCGGCAACGTCAACCCAAAGACCGGCATCGACCAGGATCTCCGTGGCCACCATCTGATTGATCGCGTTGTCTTCGGCCAGGAGCACGCGAGCACCACGGATCGAGGCCAGCGCCACGCTGTCGTAACCGGCACCGGTGCGTACCGAGGCGCCGCCGTGTTCGCGGCCCAGCATGCGCATCAGGGTGTCGAACAACAGCGACGGTGCCACGGGCTTGATCATCACGGTATCGACGCCGGCGTCCTCGGCCTGGCGCAGCACTTCCTCGCGGGCATAGCCAGTGACGATGGCAATCGCCGGTGCTTGCTCCAGATTCAGTTGGCGGATCGCCTGAGCGGCTTCCAGTCCGTTCAGGCCCGGCATCTTCCAGTCGAGCAGGACCATGCGGTAGGGATCGCCCTGCGCTGCAGCGTTTTGTACGGCGGTGACGGCGGTGGCGCCATCCGGGGTGGCATCGACCTTGAACATTAATTGGGTCAGGAGACTGGTCAGCGAGTTGCGTGCGCTGTCATTGTCGTCTGCCACCAGGATGCGCAGCCCGCGCAAGTCCTTCGCTGGCAGCAATGCCTTGGGCGGGTTTTGGCTGAGTTGAAGCCGGGCAGTGAACCAGAATGTCGCCCCCTTTCCGGGGCTGCTATCGACGCCCACCTCGCCCTGCATCAACACGGCCAACTGGCGCGAAATGGCCAGACCGAGCCCGGTGCCGCCGTATTTGCGGGTGGTTGAGGTGTCGGCCTGTTCAAAGCTGCGGAACAGTCGGCCGATTTGTTCCGGCGACAAACCGATGCCGGTATCCTCGACCGCAAAGCGCAGGACGATGTCGCTTGCAGTCTGCTCCACCACGCCGACGCTGATTTTGATTTCACCAGTGTGGGTGAACTTCACGGCGTTGTTGCTGTAGTTAACGAGGATCTGTCCCAGCCGCAACGGGTCGCCGATCAGAATCGATGGCACCTCCGGCGCGACGTCGAAAACCAGTTCGAGCCCCTTCTGATTCGCCTTTTCGCCAATCAAATTGGCGATATTGGCAAGTACGGCATCGATTTCGAACTCCGTGGCTTCGACCGAAAGCTTTCCGGCTTCTATCTTGGATAGATCGAGAATGTCATTGATGATGCCGAGCAGATGCTCGCCGGCCTGCAGAATCTTGCCCGTGTAGTCGCGTTGCCGTGTGCTGAGATCGGTTTTTTGGAGCAGGTGACTCATGCCATAGATGGCGTTCATCGGCGTGCGAATCTCATGGCTCATGTTGGCTAGGAAATCCGCTTTAGCGCGTGCCGCTGCTTCGGCCAGTTGCTTGGCCTCGGCCAGTGCCGCTTCGGTTTCCTTCTGGAGGGTGATGTCCTGGAAGGCGATGAACATGCGTGGGTTATCGTGTGAATCGCTGTCGGCTTTGCCGGTGCCGTGGAGCCAGATATGCCGACCGTCACAGGGGCGCCGGAACGGGAAAGTCGTGCCCAAGGGATGAACGATACCGGCATCAGTTTCAGCCAGTCTGACAAGCACCAGATCCACACTGTCCGGGTCAATCGCCGCGATGCCGGGAAGAATATCGCGCTGCAGCGAATAGTGTCCGTCGGGCCGTGGCAGCAGTCCAAAGAGTCGAATCGTCCGTTCATTGAAAAATATATCGTCCGGATTATCGGTCCGCTGGCGTACCCAGTGGGCTGTCGAGGTCAGATCGCACAACTGCTCGGCCGCCAAATGGGCGTCGTGCAATTCGCGGGTGCGGGCAGCGACGCGGTCTTCCAGCTCGCTATTGAGTTTTCTGACTTCGTTTTCGGCGGTTTCGCGGCGGGCAATGTCCTCCTTCAGGTCGCCAATGGCCTGGCGCAGATTGCTTTGCATCCGCTCGATGCCCTTGCCAAGATCGTCGAGTTCGTCGCTGCGATTGTTCACCGCGCGACGCTGGAAGTGCAGTTTTTCGGCCAGGTTGAAACCGTTCCGGCCGAGGACAAAGTGGGCAGCGTGACGCACATGACGAACCACCTGGCGTTCGATCAGCAAAAGCAGGAAGCCGGCGACCAGTACCAGAATGAGCAGATTGGTTAGCAGGATGCCGCGATAGCGTGCCAGCGTACGGGCTTCGATAGCCGCTTGGTCGGTGGACAATTCGAGACGCCCGACCTGCGTTTCTTGTCCCTGAAGGGTTTTTAGTTGCAGAGGGATGGAACTGACGATTGCTCCGGCGGGAACGCTGCCCGTTTCAACCAGAATCTTGTCCTGATCGAACACAACAACTTTGGCGACATCCGGTAACCGGGCAACACTTTCCATCATCAGTTGCAGGCCAGGGGTATTGAAACTCCATAGCGCATCAGCCATTGGCGCTGCCACCGATTGCTCGATCTGGCGGATACGTTGCTGCGTCATGGCTCGCTCGTTGGAGCGTTCATTCCAGAACTCAAGCCCGGTGATCAGTACGGCGACGGCAACGGCAAACAGCAACGTGACCGCTGCCAGGCTCTTGCTCAAGCGGGCGCTGGTGGCGACGACTGGCGCGACTGATTCTCCAACAGGATTACTCATGGCAGTGTTGATCGCTCCAGATCGACACCATCGAGGTAGCGTGCCAGCAGTTTGTTGACTGTTTTGTCCTTGCGCATTTCATCGACCAATCGTTGCCAGGGAACGATGCTTTGCGCCGAGAACGTTTTGCGGGAAAAAATCACCTCGTGGGGCGGTGCTGCCGATCCGGCATCCCAGTCCAGGCTGGCCAGGGCATGGGCTTCGGGGATACTGGTGTGGGCGTACATCCCATACACCGCCGGCAAAGAGAGCACCGCATCGACCCGACCCGCCGCCACCATGCGTAATAACTGCTCGGTCGAGTTGACCTCGTACACACGGCCGGTAGCGCGCAGTCGGGTGAGAAATTCTTCATAGACCGGGCCATGGGTGAAGCCGCGTATCACCCCGAATACGGCCCGCCTATCCTGCTCGAAATCCAGCATGCGGGAATAGCGGTGCGCGTTTTCTGGCCGTATCAACACGAAGTTTTTCTGCTTCATGTAGGGGGCGAACCAGGCATAGCGTTTGCGCTCCGGGGTCTGGATGGCAAAAAAGGCCATATCCACGTCGCCTTGCTCGATGCCGGCGAAAATGCGCGCACGTGGCATTTCGCTCACCGTCAGGGGACAGCCGCTGCGGCGTCCGAGCTCCTGCGCCAAGTCGAGGTCGAATCCTTTGCCCTGGTAATAGTTGTGGCCGCGATTGTCGAAGGCGACACGGATAGGCTGGGGTGGGCAGGCGACGGACGTCGTGGCGAACGCGGACGAAGCCGCTGTCATGCTCAGGGCAATCAGGCTAGCTGGCACGAGGGCAAGGCGGGAAAGTCGGCCAGCAATTGCAGATATCACCATGGTGACAAGCTGTCTCATTCCTTGAGCGTCAGGACAGCGCGCACGGCATTGTCGAGCGCTTCGACCTTGATATAGCCAATGGCACCCGGATTGCGGCGCACGATGTCGAGCACCGCACGATCATTGGGCATGGGCTGCGGGGGCAACACCTGGCCGGTAAACATCAGGCGCGACCAATAAGCGTTGACCTGTTGTGGGCTCATGCCAGCCAGTGACTGGAAGAACTTTTCGCGCAGCGCGTCATCGCGCGGCAGATCGAAAACGAGGGCGAACTCACCGCCGGGAAAGTTGCGCGCGCGTCCGAGGTAGAGGTCGGAGACCTGCTGTACCGTCATCTGTTTCACGGGGTTGTTTGGATGGACGATGATGGCGATGTCGGCCAGCACAAAAGTCGGTGCTGACAGGACGGCGGCAAGGAGTAGTTTTAGGCCGCGCATGGTCAGAACACCCAGTCGATGGTCGCCGTGACCAGGTTTGCCCGTTCGTCCGCCACGGGTGCACTGTCGTTGCCACCCCACAGACCATTGCCGTTCTTCAGGATGTGGATTCGATCAAATTGCAGCTTGAGACTGGCTTGGCTATGAAAATCCCAGCGCATCCCAAGTGAAACGGTGCGTTGATTGATGCGTACCAAATTCGTGGCGCCGATCGCCATGGCCTGTAGCGCGCCACCTTCATTGCCCAGGACGGTGGCCCAGTCATGCGTGGCGACGGCTGCCGAATCGCGGGGATGAAAGGCAGAAATTCCGACATAAGGCGTGAAGCTCGCGAAACGACGGCCGACGTTCAGATACGCCGCCGTACCTTGAACATAGACTTGACGATTGCCACTGACGCGGCTGAGCTCGCCCTGAGCTTGCCAGAGCCCGTCATCGTAGCTGGCGCCGACGGTGAGGTAACTGATGCGACCATCCTTGAAGCGCAGGCCCGACAGCAGGCTGTTGGCCTCGTTACTGATGCCGGGGATACCTGATCCGGCGACGGCGGCCAAAGGTTGAGTCAAGGCGCCGAGTGGGGCTTCGTTGGCCAGGCTCATTGAGGCCAGTCCGCCCTTGAGCCGCCACGGTCCCGCTTCACGGACTACCGAGACATCGACGAAGTTATCGGCGACAAAGTGATAGTTATTGCCGGCCATCATGGGTACGGCGGCCTCGACACGGCCAAGCTGGGCTTTCAAGTTCCAGCGTGCGGCGTCGGTGTTGAGGGTGTAGCTTGCGTCCAGACCATCGAGCGAGTAGATCGGCATGAAGCCGTAGTAGTCCCAGTTTGGTCGCACGGTGGTTTGGGCGTAGCCGAGGTTACGGTAGTCGGAAAGCAGAAAGACATCGATACCCACTCGGCCAACCCGTAGGTTGAGTTCTGGCAGTGGTCGATGTGAAAGGTAGGCCCATTCGACCGAATTGCCGAGCGTGGCATCGGTCTTGTCGCGGAGCACGAGTTGCGCCACGGCGTCCGTTTGCGGGCTAATGCGGTAGCCGGCTTGTAGGCCCAGGCGGCTGTCGGTCTTCCAGCTACCGGAATGGGTCGAACTGGCTTTCTGCCCGAGATCGCGGACAAACTTCAGATTGGGCTCGTCTTCATGGCTATAGCCGAGTGTGCCGTAGCCACTGAAGGTCCATGGCGATGGATCGTTGCTATTCGTTTGCGCCTGCACGCTGGCGGCACCAAGCCAGAGCGCGAGCAGCGCAGTTTTGCCGACCAATTTTGTATTCATGTGCTTTCTCCCTTGATGCTTGAAATTACGGCCATTGCCCGGATAGCCGCGCCAGTGCGGGGGCTCGGTCATATCAGCGTTTATCTTGGCAGACATATTTTTGACCGTCAAATCCTCACCAATCCTCACCAATCCTCACCGATCCTCACATTGGATTGCTCAGATGACACAGACGTGGTCGTTCGTGCTCCGGCCGCAGAATGGGGCAAGTACAATAGCCACGTGAATGTCATCGACTCAGGATTTTTCCACTCGCGCATGACTGATGGCCTGATTGAGAAATCTTTCGGCAGGCAATCGCCGTCCCGCCAGCGCCGACTTTTCCCCCTGGGTTGGCTGCTACTCATCCTCATCGTCGGCTTGCTATCTTCGGCAAGCTGGGCAACGCCGGCAGCACACGTCATCACCCTCGGCACCGAGCAACACAAGCGCGTTCTCGGTGCCGCTGAAGTCGACTGGCTGCGTGACCCGAGTGGCGCACTGAGCATTGCTCAAATTGACTCTGCCGAGCTGAAGTCGCGATTCCAGCCCTTGACCAAAGGAATGAACTTCGGCTTTACACGTGATGCGATCTGGCTGCGCATTACGCTGGCTCGCACGGTGGACGCACCTCAGGTCTGGCGCCTGGAACTGAACGTGCCTTACATGAATGACGTGCGTTTTCATACGCCGACGCCGAATGGGTTCAGCATCAGCCAGGCTGGCGACCGCTTCCCCTTTGTCGAGCGCCCCCTGCCCTACCGCAATCCGCTCTTCCCGATTGTTCTGACTGACGAGGCGCCACACACCATCTACCTGCGCATCGAAACCGATTCAGTAACCGGCGGACAACTGGTGCTGTGGCACGTTGACGACTTTCGGGTCGCGGCGCAAAACGAGTTGCCGCTGCTCGGAATGTTGCTTGGAATTATCCTGATGCTCGGCCTGATTTCATTCCTGGGCTGGATCATGACGCGCGACGCCCAGTTGCTTTCCTACGTCGCCATGGCTGCAGCGGGATTGCTCGCCGTGTCGGCCACCACCGGACTTCTGGCGCAACAGATTTTTCCCACCCTGCCCGGACTCGCGGATCGCGCCGTTCCGTTTTCCCTCGCCTTGTATTTCTTCCTGGTCTTGTTTATTCAACGCCGATCTCTGGACCTACAGGCCACGCATCCGCACCTCGATCGTTTGATGCAACTACTTATGGCGGTCTGTGTGTTGGCACCACTGACACGTGAGTTCGACATCTACCACCTGTTGGGCGGACCGCTCCTTCGCCTTGGGTTTGTCCTCGGGGTGCCACTACTGCTGTGGGCGGCGTGGCGTCGCTCGCGTTCGGCGGCCGGCGCCGGGTATCTCATATTTGGCGGGTTGAGCGTCTATTACGTGGCGACGCTGATCAGCGCCCTGGTCGATGCCACGCTGTTGCCGGCCTACCCGGTGCTTCAATTTGCCTGGCTGGGTGGACTCATCCTGTTCCTGCTACTGGCACAAGTGAGCGTATTGACAGCGCTTGGCGCAACGCGACGACGACAACTCGAGGCCGAGCACGAGGCAAAGCGGATGCAGGTCCTGGCCGGGCAGGAAACACGGTTGCGCGAGGAACAGACCCAGTTCTTCTCCTTTGTCACCCAAGAGCTACGGAAACCCCTTGCGGCAATTCGTACCGGGCTGGCCAATCTGGGACGTGACCTGATCGCCCGTAGCAATGTTGACTACGCTGTCGACACGCGAACAAGCGCTCGACTGGCACGAATGGAGCGCTCGACTGAGCGCATGGCCGGTATGATCGAGCGCCACCTGCAACTGCAACGCCTGACTGATCCTGGCTTCAGCCTCCAGCGCCATGCGGAAAGCCCGCTGCTGCCAGTGATCGGCGCCATGACCCAGGTAGCCGAGCTCTATTCGGACCGGGAGATCAGCCATCACGTTGCCGGCGAGTTGCCCGCCACCTTGCCGATGGATACCGAGTTGATGGAGCTCTGCCTGATCAATTTGCTGAGCAATGCCGCCAAGTATTCCCCGGCGGATAGCCCGATCCACATTGAAATCCGCGCCGACAACGAACGCCGTACCCTCGCCTATCGCATCATCGACAGCGGTCCCGGCATCCCGCCCGGGGAGCAAGATCGCCTGTTCCGCATTTACCAGCGCAACCCGGCCGCCCCGGCACGCCAGTCCGGTTTCGGCATTGGCTTGACCCTCGCCGCGCGAATCGCCAAACTCCATGGTGGCTCGCTCGGCTACCGCCGCGTGAATGAACTATCGGTCTTCATCCTGGAGTTGGAATTACCCCCACCATGAGCGTTTCGGTCCTGATCGTCGAAGATGATGTCGATTTGCGTGAAGAACTGGCCGACTTCCTGCGCGGCCAAGACTACGCGGTCACCGACGTCGGCACCGTGCGCGAAGCGGAAAACGCCCTGACCAGGCCCTTCGATCTGCTGGTGCTCGACATCAACCTGCCCGATGGCAACGGTTTCGAACTTTGCCATCGTCTGCGGCCTTATCTGCGCTCCGGCATTGTCATGTGCACCGGGCGCAGCGAACGCGAATTGCGCATCGACAGCCTCAAGGGCGGCGCCGATGCCTATCTGGTCAAACCCGTCGATCCCGATGAATTGGTCGCCACCCTGGTCAGCGTTTATCGACGCACCCTGCCTACACCCACGCCACTGTTCAATTTGCCGCCGCCTGCCCAGTGGCGGCTCGACAGCGTCCGCACCACACTGTTTTCACCGAATGGCGCCAGTCTGGTTCTGACTGCCAGCGAAACCTTGTTGCTGACTACCCTGCTGAACGCACCACAGCACCAGATTTCGCGCCTGGCCCTGCTCGCCGCCTTCAAGGCAGCTGGTACGGCGATGGATGGTCGCCGCATCGAGACCATGACCAGTCGTCTGCGGCGCAAGGTGCTGGATTCCACCGGCCAGCAGTTGCCGCTGACTTCGGTTTATGGCAAAGGCTACTCATTGACCGATCATGCGGCGCTGGTCTGAGCCCGGGCGCCGTACCCGCTGCGGGGCATTCCATCTCGCCAGAACCGACTTTTTGCGCGCTTGCCTGATCCCGCTTTTTCTTCTGCTCTTCGCCCTGTTGCCGAGCCTGGCGGGTGCAGAACCGCTGGCGGCAGGCGAAACACGTCGCACGCTGGACGGTACTGAAGTTGCCTACCTGCGCGACCGCGACGGCACTCTCGACATCACCCACGTCAGTGCTGCCGCGCTCCAGGGCAACTTTCAGCCACTGGCGCACGGCCTGAACTTTGGTTACACCCAGGATGTCATCTGGTTGCGTTTTACTCTGCAACGATCGACGGCGGCGCAAGCACGATGGTGGCTGGAAGTGGCCATATCCTATCTTGATGACGTCCGTTTCTACACGCCACGAGATTCCGGATTTAGCGAATCCCAGGCCGGCGATCGTTTTCCATTTACTGTTCGCGCGCTGCCGTATCGCCATCCCTTGTTTGCGATTGACCTGCCTGAAACCGACTCGCGCCAGTTCTACCTGCGCATTGCCTCGGATTCGTCCATCGCTGCCGGTCTCATCCTCTGGGAACCCCAGGCATTGCGTAATACAGCACAAAGAGAAATGCTTCTCTTTGGTGGCCTGCTTGGCATGCTACTGGTCACCTCCCTGATCGGCGTCCTTAGTTGGTGGTGGAGTAGCGACCGTGTATTGCTGACGTTTGCTGGCGTTACGGCCTACATGCTGCTGTATCTGCCTCTGCAACTGGGCTACCTGACGCAATGGTTCTTTGTCGATTCGCCGTGGCTTGTCGATCATGCCGTGCCATGGACGCTGGCGATCACGGCGGCGTGCATGCTCTTGATTTTTCGTACTCCGTTGCAGATACGGACATCGTATCCATTGCTCCATCGCCTACTGGGTGCCGCCACCGGACTGGCCATGCTGGCGCCGCTAAGTCGGGTGTTCGGCGGGTACGGCACGATAGGCGGTCCTTTCCTACAAGCGATATTGATGTTCAGTGCCGTGGTTCTCATCTCGGTATCGTGGCTGCAGTGGCGACGTGGAGTCGATGGCATGGTCTATTTTTTTGCCGCCGGAATCGCGCTTTTGACCACGTTTGTTCTCCGTCCGCTGGCCATCCTCGGTGCCCTCCCGCCCTGGCCTGGACTGCTGAATGCCTGGATTCCTGGCGTCGCGGCTTTGTTATTCCTCTCTCAAGTGGGTGCCTGGATGGAGGCGCGCGCCACGCGTCGACGACAGGTCGATGCCGAACAGGACACGCTGCGCCTCGCCGCCCTGGCGGCCCAGGAAAACGACCTGCGCGCGGAACAAACCCAGTTCTTCGCCTTTGTTGCCCATGAATTACGTACCCCGCTGGGCGCCATTCGCACCGGTCTGGTCAATCTGGAGCGCGAGCTTCCGGCCATCGCTGTCAGTGGCGATGCGCTCACGGGGCATCGCGCACGCATTGGCCGCATCAGACGTGCCACCGAGCACATGGGCGCCATGATCGAACGACATCTTCAGTTGCAGCGCCTGGTCGATTCTGGTTATGTGCTTCAGCGCATGGCTGAAAGTCCACTGTTGCCCGTCATCGGCGCGGTCGCCGAGGTGTCTGATGCCTATCCGGCGCGGGTTGTCCGGCGACTCGAAGATGGCGATATTCCGACCAGCGTTCGCATCGATCCGGATTTAATTGAACTCTGCCTCGTCAATCTGTTGACCAATGCCGCCCAATACTCGCCCGCCGAACGCCCGATCATGATCGAAACCGTGATCGACGCGGCTCGCAACGGGCTCGTTTATCGCGTCATCGACCACGGCGCCGGCATCCCGCCCGAGGTCGTGGAACGCCTCATCAATCTCCAGCAGCACCACGACGCCAATCCGGCCAGTCTCCCGCATGGCGGCTTCGGCATTGGCCTGATCCTCGCCACACGTATCGCGAAACTCCACGGTGGTTCGCTCACCTATCACCGGGAAAACCAGCAAACCGTGTTTGCGCTCGAACTGCGACTTGCACCCTCAAGCGCCGTCTCGCCAGCACCGACTTTTGCGACCGCCGCTAGTCCATAGCGGTCGACAGCGGTCAGCAACGGTTTTGTCCCGATGTACCTCGCATTTTTTTGCTAGGATGCGGTGAGGATCTTCATCCCCATCAATAAGGTGTAGCCCGTATGCACGCGACCCCAGACGATCTGACCACCAGCAACACGCCCCTGCTCCCGGCGGGGCAAGAGTTGGCGCTGGCCGAATTTGCCCTTGAGCACATTGAAGTGGCGACTTTCCTCGCTGCGCCATCCGGACGTCTGTGCTACGTGAATGCGATGGCGTGCAAAAGCCTGGGCTATAGCCGCGAAGAATTGCTCACCAAAACGGTCGCCGACATCGATGCCGAGACCACGCCCGAGGCCTGGCTGGCGTCGTATACCCAGATCAAGGCGACGGGCGCGGCGATCTTTACCAGCCGCCATCAACGCAAGGATGGCAGCACCTTCCCGGTCGAGATCAACGCCGTGTATTTCGACTATGCAGGTCAAGACTATGTGCTGGGCCTGGCGACCGACATTAGCGAACGTCAACGCACGCTCGCAGCGCTGACCGCCAGTGAAATGCGCTTCCACAAGCTGTTTGATCATGCCGATGCGCTCTCGATTCAGGGCTATCGACCGGATGGTTCGGTGGCCTACTGGAACCACGCCTCGGAAGTCATTTACGGCTATAGCGCCGAGGAAGCGCTGGCCGGCAACCTGCTCGATCTCATCATTCCGGTCGAGATGCACAACGACGTGCGCGGCGCCATCACCTGGATGTTCGACAGCAACCAGGGTATTCCCGCCGGCAAACTGATGCTCCGCCACAAGGCCGGTCATCTGGTACCGGTGTGGTCGAGCCACACCATCGTCCGCGTTGAAGGCGAAGAGCCCCTGCTGTTCTGCATGGACGTCGATCTCTCCCAACTCGAACACGCCCAGGCTGCCTTGCGCGAAAGCGAACGGCGCCTTGCCTACGCCCTCGATGCGACGGGCGAAGGTCTGTGGGACTGGGATCTGAGCAACAACATCATTACGCACAATCGGCGCTGGTGCGAACTGTTTGGCTTCGACGAAAGTATGCTCGAACACTCGGCGGCGACCTTGGGATCGCTCTTGCACGATGCCGATCGCGATACCGTAATGAACGCCCTGCAAGCCTGTCGTGATGGCAAGGGACCGTACCAAAGTCGCCACCGCATGCACCGCCGCGATGGTCGCACCTTGTGGGTGCTTGACCGTGGCAATGTGGTGGAGCGCGACGCCGATGGCACCGCATTGCGCATGGTGGGCAGCCTGGCCGACATCACCGAGCAACATCTGGCGCAGTCGCAAATCGAATATCTGGCGCTGCACGACGCGCTGACGCAACTGCCCAATCGTAACCTCGCGCGCGAGCGTTTCCAGCGCGCGGCCATCAATGCCCAGCGCAACAGCACGCATGTGGCCATGTTGTTTCTTGATCTGGATCACTTCAAGGACGTCAATGACACGCTCGGTCACCATGTCGGCGATCTGCTGTTGCAGGAAATTGCGGTGCGTCTGCGCGCCCAATTGCGCGACAGCGATATCGTCAGCCGGCAGGGCGGTGACGAGTTTCTGATCGCATTGACCAACCTGCCCGATGCCGGATTGGCCGCCCAGGTGGCGCAAAACATCATCGATGCGCTGGCCTCGCCCTTCACCATCGGCGACCAGGATTTGCACACCTCGTTTTCGATCGGCATCAGCATGCTGCCCGATGATGGCCAGGATTTCGACACCCTGTTGCAAAAGGCCGATACGGCGATGTACGCCGCCAAGGCTGCCGGGCGCCACACCTACCATTTCTTTACCCAATCGATGAACGATAGCGCCGCCGAACGCATGCAGATCCAGAATCTGTTGCGCGGCGCCCTGGCGGCCGGCGAACTAGCCCTGCACTATCAACCACAGATGGACCTGACCGATGGCCGTATCCTCGGTGCCGAAGCCCTGCTGCGCTGGCATTCGCCAGAATTGGGGCTGGTTGGCCCCGATCGTTTCATTCCCGTCGCCGAAGAAAGCGGGTTGATCGTAAGTATCGGCGACTGGGTGCTCCACGAAGCCTGTCGTCAGGGACGCATCTGGCAAGACACGCTGCCTCGGCCGCTCAACCTATCGGTCAATTTGTCGGCCGTCCAGTTTCAGCACGGCGATGTCGTCAAGAGCGTGCGCGCAGCCGTGGAGGCCAGCGGCTTCGACCCGCGCAATCTCGAACTCGAACTGACCGAAAGCGTGCTGATCAAAAACCCGGATACCGTGGTGCAGAGCCTTAAAGAGCTGGCCCAACTGGGTATCCGTTTGGCCATTGATGATTTTGGCACCGGTTACTCCTCCTTGAGTTACCTGCGCATGCTGCCGGTGCGCCGACTCAAGATCGATCAGTCCTTCGTGCGCAACATGCTCGATGACCAGGACGACGCCTCGATCGTCCGCACGATCGTCCAAATGGCCGAAAGCCTGCGCATTGAAGTCATCGCTGAAGGCGTCGAGCAACCCGCTCAGGCCGATTGGCTGAGGCGTTCCGGCTGTACCGAAGCGCAAGGATTCTGGTTCGGCCGTCCGATGGCAGCCGCCGACTTCATGAGCTTCGTAGTGGGCTTGCAGGGCACTCACCCCAACGCTGACTGATACGCGCGCCGTTCGGGCTGCAACCCGATTCGGGCCAGTTTTGACGCCCAATGCGAGGATTGGTGCGAATTGGCAATGCATGTTTTTTGTGCGTAGAGTTGGTGGCTTCGCGTGAAATAGCCAACCTCCATGAGCCAGCCAGTTATCAAATCCACGATTTCGCCAGCCCTTGCCGCCCTGCTGCCGACCACGCTTCCCGGGCTGCTGGATGTGACTGACGACGGAATTGTGGTCGTCAGCGGGTGCGCCGAGATTCAATACGCCAATGCGGCGGCACGCGCGATCCTCGGTTTGCCAGCGACTGGCGCCCACCCGCAAAGCCCCACCAGCATCGTCGAGTGGTTCGACCAGGAACTCCACGACTGTGCCGCCAGCGACTTCCCGATTGCACTTGCCGCCGCCACCGGATTGCCGCAACGGCAATTGATGGCACGCCGCAGTGAGGAGGGTGAAACCCTGCGCTGGTATCAGATCAGCGCCAACCCGCTGCCGCTCGCCAACGAGAGCCAGGGCCAGGGTAAGTGCGCGGCGGTGGTTGCCATTCTGACCGACGTCACCTGGATGAAGCTACGCCATAGCGTCATCGAAGACCTGGCCAAAGTCGATCCGCTGACGCGCCTGCCCAATCGCCGCTTGTTCTTTGAGCAGCTTGATCGCGCCATCAATATGGCGGCGCGGGCCAAGAAGCGGCTGGCCGTCTGTTATCTCGATCTCGACGGCTTCAAGCCGGTGAATGACAAATTCGGCCACTCCGCCGGCGATCGTTTGCTGCAGGAAATCGCCCAGCGCATCACCCCGCAACTGCGCGGCGGCGATTGCGTCGGGCGACTGGGTGGCGACGAGTTCGCCATCCTGCTGACCGATATCGCCAATATCGAAGACGTGCAGCGCGTTCTGGCCCGCATTCTCGATGCACTGCGGGAGCCCATCACGGTCGGTGGCGATCAGGTGACGAGCGTGTCGGGTAGCGTTGGCGTCGCCGTTTATCCGGTCGATGGGACAGACGGCACGACATTGATTCGCTGCGCCGATCAGGCCATGTACATCGCCAAGCGCCACGGAAAAAATCGCATCGAACTCTACGATCAGGCCATCGATCGTCAAATCGAAGAGCGCCGGCAATTGATCAGCGCCATTGCCGAGGGCTTGAAAAACGACGAATTCCGTCTCTGGTTTCAGCCCAAGGTCAATATGCTCAGCGGCGAAGTGATCGGCGTCGAAGCGCTGGTGCGCTGGCAGCACCCGGGCCGGGGTTTGCTCTCGCCCGGTGATTTTCTCAATGTCATTGATAACCATGACCTGATCACCCAACTCGGCGACTGGGTCATCGCCGACGCCTTGAATCATTGGGAATCCTGGCGCGAAGCCGGTCTCGATATCGCCATCAGCATCAATGCCGCGCCACGGCAGATCGCCGACCCGGAGTTCTATTCCAAGCTGAAAGGCATGCTTGCGCTACATCCGGCGTTTCCGCCCAGCCACTTGCAGATCGAAATCATGGAAGTCTCATCAGCCGATGGGTTTGAAGGCGTGCGCGAGGTCATCGCGCAATGCCGTGGCCTCGGGGTTTCGTTTGCCATCGACGACTTCGGTACTGGTTCGTCGTCGCTCAGCCAACTCAGGCTCTTGCACGTCGACACACTGAAGATTGACTCGACCTTTGTCGATTCGATGATGAAAAACCACGATGACTTTCTGTACGTTCAAGGCATTGTCGCCGTCGCTCATGCCTTGGGCAATCAGGTCGTCGCCGAAGGCATGGCCTCGCCCCAGCAAGGCGCGCGATTATTTTCGGCCGGTTGTCATCTGGTGCAAGGTTACGGCGTCACCAAACCCATGCCGCCGGAAGAAATCGTGCTGTGGTGCTACCAGTTCAAAGCCAATCCACAATGGACCGATGCGGAGTGATGAATTATCAAAAAGTCGGTGCTGGCGGGACGGCGCTGCAAATCAAGATAAGCACTGAATCAAGGACATAGACCATGCCAACTACTCCTCTTCTCGCGGCACACTTCCAGATCGAGCTTTCGGCGCCGTTGCCGGTGCTCTCGGTCAGCGACGACATCGAGTCCTTGCTCGGCTATTCGGCGGAAGATTTTCGCAGTGGCCGGGTACTCCTCAAGGACCGCATTCACGCTGCCGACCAGGACATCGCCGACACCCTGTTTGCGCCGGGTGCGGCCGAGACTGGCAGCGTCAATCTGCGACTGCGTCAGACCAATGGCCGGATTCGTTGCGTGCGTGGCGAGTTCACCAAGACCATGCCTACCAGCGGTGGCCCAGCGCTACTTGATCTGCAACTACAAGACGCCAAGAGCCTGCCGCGCACTCTGGCCGAAGCGGCCCTCACGCCCAGCCTGCGGGCGATGATGGAAAACACCGACGATTTCATCTTTTTCAAGGATCGCAATCACGTCTTTACCGGCGCGAGCCAAACACTGGTCTCGATCGCCGAGTCGATCGAACATTGGACCGAGCTAATCGGAAAGACCGATTACGACGTGCTCCCCGAGGAGTTTGCGGACTCGTACTACGCCCTCGAAAAGCAGATTTTTTCCGGCTTGCCGGTGGCGCAGGAAATTCAGCAGTTCTTGCGCACGGATGGCCGCCAAGGCTGGGTGGATAACCGCAAGCACGCCATACGCAACGAAGCGGGCGAAATCGTTGGCTTGTATGGCATCGCGCGCGACGTCACGGCGCGCAAGCTGACCGAGGACGCCATCGCGGGCAACGAGCACCTGCTGCGCACCGTGATCGACGAAATGCCCGACGTGCTAGTGGTCAAGGATTACAAGGGCGACTTCCTGCTCGCCAACCGGACCGTCGCCCAGCTCTACGGCACGACGCCGGACGCAATGGTCGGCAAGCACGATGGCGATTTTGGCGTGCCTCAGGAAATGGCCGATTTCTTCCGCGCCAGCGTGCTCGGCATCATGGCTCTAGGCAAGACCGAAATCGTCTTCGAAGACAGTCGTGACGCAGAAAGTGGCGAAGTCCGTCATTTCAAGTCGATCAAAAAGCCCTTCAAGAATGCCGCCGGCGAGAACCAGATTCTGGTCATCGCCCAGGACATCACCGACGTGATCCGCATTCAAGAGAAAGTCGCGCAAAGCGAACGTCGTTTGCAGGAAATACTGGACGTCACGCACGAAGGCATCTGGGACTGGCATATTCCCAGCGGACAGGTGTTCCACAATGATCGCTGGTACAAGATTCTGGGTGCCGAGATTGGCGAACTGCCCGACACCGCAGATGCCTTTTTCGACCTGATCCACCCCGATGACAAGGCCCTGGTCAGAAGCCGCATCGGCGGCCTGCTGCACGGTGCGGCAAACGACTACCGTTCCGAACACCGGATGCGCAGCATGAACGGCGAGTACTTCTGGGTCCAGGATCGTGGCAACGTGGTGGAGCGCGACGCTACCGGCAAGCCGGTGCGTATCGTCGGCAGTTTCTTCAATATCAACGACAAGCGGCTGGCAGAACAGGCGCTGCGCGACAGCGAAGAGCGCTTGCGGCTGGCCATTTCCGCATCTAATCAGGGTCTCTACGACATTGATCTAACAACCGGTGAGGCGGTGGTTAGCCCCGAGTACGCGCGCATGCTGGGCTACGAACCAGAGGAATTCCACGAGACCAATGCGGCCTGGCGCGAGCGTCTGCATCCGGACGATCAGGCCAGCGTCTATGGGGCTTACGAGCACTACATTGCGGGTCGGATACCCGACTATCGCGTCGAGTTTCGCCAGCGCACCAAGTCCGGCGGTTGGGTCTGGATTCTTTCGGTGGGTCAAATTCAGGGCTTGAGCGCTGACGGCAAGCCCGCGCGCATGCTGGGCACACACACCGATATCACGGCGCGCAAGCACGCGGAAGCCGAATTGCACGCCTACCAGACCCGACTTGAACGTATGGTCGACGAGCGTACCACCGCACTCTTGATCGCCAAGGATGCCGCCGAATCCGCGAGTCGGGCGAAGAGCACCTTCCTCGCCAATATGAGCCACGAACTGCGCACGCCGATGAGCCAGATCATGGGCATGACATCGCTCGCGCTGATGGAAACGACTGACCCCAAGCTCGCCGATCGCCTCAGCAAGATCGATCTCGCTTCGCAACGTTTGCTGAATATCATCACTGACATTCTCGACATCTCCCGAATCGAGGCCGAGCGTCTGGTGCTGGACCACGTCAGTCTGTCTCCGGGGGCGATCCTGGTCTCGTTGAACACCCCGATGCGCCAGAAGGCCGACGATCGCGGCCTGCAATTCATTATTGAGGAATCCCCGGACGTGAGCAATCTTGCGCTGATGGGTGATCCTGCGCGCCTGGGCCAAATCCTGCTCAATCTCGCCAGTAATGCCATCAAGTTCACCCACACCGGCGGCGTTACGGTGAGAACTCGTCTCGTTGAAAACAACCCGGCCGATGTTGTCCTGCGTTTTGAAGTCCAGGACACCGGAATCGGTATCTCGGCCGACGACTTGAAGCGCCTCTTCGTTGCCTTCGAACAAGCCGATGCTTCCAGCACCCGCAGCTATGGCGGAGCGGGTCTGGGTTTGGTGATCTGCAAACGCCTGGCGCGCATGATGGGTGGCGACATCGCGGTGACTAGTCAACCCGGCAAAGGCAGCCTGTTCGCGCTCACCGTCCGCCTGTCGCGGATGCACTCCGTTGCCACGGACGGAATGGATGCCCCAAGCGCGCGGCGGAACGATCCTGACATTCCGGAAACGGCGGATCAGGCCGGCGCACACTTGAAAGCTGGCTTCGCGGGAACGCGGGTCCTGCTTGCCGAGGATGAGGCGACCAACCAGTTGGTGACGCAGGCCATCATCGAGTCGGCTGGCCTGATCGTCGACATCGCCGTCGATGGCCAGCAGGCCGTGATGATGGCCAAGAACACGCCCTACGCCGTGATCATGATCGCGCCAAAGATTCCCATGCTCAACGGCGCCGATGCCGCACGTGCGATTCGGCTGCTGCCCGGATATGCGCAGACGCCGATTCTGGCGATGTCCGCCGCAGGCGATTGGAAAGATTGCCGGAATGCCGGGATGAATGACCGCATCGAAAAACCGGTGGTGCCCAATCGGCTGTACCAGGTCTTGCTGAAGTGGCTGGCGTGATGGTGGCTTGAGGGTCGCATGATGAGGGGAGATTTTTCCCAAATTGCGGAGATCGGCGAAGTCGCCGTTCCGGCAGCGGAAGTCGATGCCGCCTTGGTGCAGGACGCCTTTGTGCGCTTGCGTCTGAGCGTATTGATGTCGATGGGCGTCATCCTCGTTTTTTGGGGCATCCTGTCCCCCTATTTTCCAAGCCTCGGGATCGGGATCTGGGCTGGCCTGATGCTGTTGGTTGCGGCGGCACGCTACCGCTTGTGGCAGAACTTTTCTGCGGCCGATGAACACGCCAGGAGGCACGGCCGCTGGACACAAGCCTACTTCATCGGCACCCTCTGCGCCGGCGCGGGTTGGTCGTTCGGCCCGGTCATGCTCATGCCCGCAGCCGGCCACACCGGCTCGTTATTGCTGACGCTGATCGTGATGTTGGTTGCATCGGTGTCGATGACGACGCAAGTGTCACAGCCGCGCGCGATGCTCGGCTTTCAACTCGCGACCTTGCTGCCGACCAGTCTGGCTCTGGTGATGACCGGAGGTGACATCGAACCTATCGCGGCCGGGGTGCTGGCGTTTGGTACAGCGGCGATTATGGTGGTTGGCCTCATCTCCGGTCGCTCCACGCGTGCCTTGGTCGAAACCGAGCTGCGCCTGTCACACTCCTTGGCACAAACCAATCTCGCCCGCGAGCGAGCGGAAGCGGCAAGTTTGGCCAAAAGCCAGTTTCTCGCCAATATGAGCCACGAAATCCGAACGCCGATGAATGGCGTGATCGGGATAGCGCAGTTGTTGCAGGACGAGGACTTGACACCGCGCCAGCGCCATTACGTCAAGACCCTGATGGGAGCCGGCGAGAACCTCATGGCGCTGCTCAACGATGTGCTCGATTTCGCGCGTGGCGATGCCGGTCGCCTGACGGTTGAACAGATCGCCTTTGACTTGCATCAATTGGTGGTGGAACTGGTTGACCTTTACGCCAAGTCGGCGACTGACAAGGAGATCGGCTTCGGCCACGAACTGGCGCCGGACGTCCCGCGTTATGTCGTCGGTGATCCGCTGCGTCTGCGTCAGGTGCTTACTAATCTGCTGAGCAATGCCATCAAGTTTACCGACCAGGGTTACGTCAGACTGCGTGTCAGTGCCGAAGGAACTGCCGGCGAGGGCAAGGTAAAACTGTGCTTCGACGTCGCCGACAGCGGCATTGGTATCAGTGACCAGGCCAAGGAAAAACTTTTTACGCCGTTTAGCCAGGCCGATGAATCGATGTCGCGGCGTTTTGGAGGCAGCGGCCTGGGGCTCGCCATCAGCCGCCAGATCGTTGAGATCATGGGCGGCACGATTGCTGTGCAAAGCTTGACGCAAGGTACACGGTTTAGCGTGCGCGTCGCCATGCTGCCAGCGCGGGCCGAAAATGTGGTGACCCACCGCGCCAACCAGCAAAGCATTCAGTTCCAGTGTGACACGCGGATTCTGGTGGCCGAGGACAACGAGACCAATCTGATTGTCGTCGAAGCCCTGCTGAATCAGCTTGGCGTCAATAAGGTCGCGGTTGCCGTCGACGGTGTGGCAGCCATTGCGGGCTGGCGGGATGCCGACTTGATCCTGATGGATTGCCAGATGCCAAACGTGGATGGTTACGCCGCAACCCGCCACATCCGCGAACTGGAGCGCGCTGAAAACTTACCCCGAGTGCCTATCGTGGCCTTGACGGCCCATGCCCTGGCGGAGGAGCGTCAGCGCTGTCTCGACGCCGGCATGGACGACTTCCTGACCAAACCGTTGTTGCTGCAAGTCCTGGCCGAAACCATCCGCCGCCATTTGCCGCAGCGGATCGTGGCCAGTGAATCGACCGTTGCCACCACCGCCACCGCTGCCACCACCGCACCATTGCCGACACCGGTGGCCCCGTCCTTAGAAACGACGGAGGTGCCCATTTTTGTCGGCAAGATGGTCGACGAAACCCTTTCCGCCCTGCCCCAGGAACGCCGCTCGGCGTTTCAGCAGCGCTTGCTGGAAACCTTCCGGCGCGGCCTTGACACGCGCGTGGAAACACTGTGCCAGGCATCGGCCACCGAATTCGACGCCATCCGCATCACGGCGCACGCGCTCAAATCCACGTCGGCGCAAATGGGCGCAGTCCGCCTTTCTCACACCTGCCGCGATCTCGAAGCAGCGGCCCTGGCTGGTTCCGTGAATGAAATCACGGCCCTGGTCGCCACACTACCGGAACTGGCAGAACAATCATGGGTTCAACTCAAGGAGCACCTCACGTGAGCAAGATTTCATTGTCGGCGTTGATCATCGATGACGATGAGCTGATGCGCATGATGATTGCGGAAGCACTGGTTCCTCTCGGGTTCACCATCGTCGAGGCGGAAGATGGCGAGCGCGGGGTCCAGGCGTTCTCTCAGAACCCGCCGGATCTGGTGTTTCTTGATCTGTTGATGCCGGGTATCAATGGCATCGAAGTCTGCCGACAGCTGCGAGCAAGCCCGCTGGGGCGAACAGTGCCGATCGTCATGGTCACCGGGCAGGACGATCGCGAGTCGATCGACCAAAGCTTTCAGGCCGGCGCAACCGATTTCATTTCGAAACCCATTCATTGGCCGATGCTGTCTCATCGCGTCCGCTTCATCATGCAATCGGCGAGTGCCATGCGCGACATCGTGCAAAGCGAAGCACGCTTGCACCAAGCACAGCGATTGGCCGGTCTGGGTAGCTTTGAGTATGAGCTGGCGACCCGATTGTTTCATCCCTCACCCAATCTGGCTGCACTGTTGGGCATGACGGGTGACGAAAATGCACGCTTGGGCGACCTGAAACCGGGATTTTCTGACCACGAGTGGGCGTTGATTCTGGAACTGGCGACGCACGCCCGTGACACCGGCCAATCACGCATGGCCGAGGTGCATAGCCTCACCGGACATAGCTATCGCGTCCAGATTGAAGTGTTTGCGGACGAGGGCAAGCTGGGCTTACGCGGAAACCTGCTCGACATTACCGATCTGCGCGTCGCGCAAGACCATGCCGCGTATCTCGAACGCCATGATCCGCTGACCGGCTTGCTTAATCATGAGGGCTTTGTCGCCGCGTTGGACAAAATGTCGGCTCTGGCGAGACGGCGTAAAAGCGATCTACCGGTGTTATTGATTGATCTGGAGCGCCTGCGTCGGGTCCGTGATGGGTTTGGACATCGGGTGGCCGATGAGTTGATGCAAGCGGCTGCCAGTCGTCTAAGCAAATGCAGCGATGACTTGGGCATGGGAACCCTGCGGGCCCGCATTACCAGCGACGAGATCGCAGTGATCTTCGAAGGCGCGACCGAGCCCGAAAGCATCATTGAAGCATCCGAAAAAATGCTGGCGACTCTTGAGGCCCCCTTCGAGTCATCAGGACAATCGTTCCGTTTGCAACCCGCCGGAGGCCTGGCCTTCTACCCGCGCGACGCCGATACCAGCGAAACCATACTCAAAGCGGCTCGCACTGCGTTGCGCAAAGAAGGCGAGGCCGGCCGGGCGCTGCACTTTTATGATGCGGAAAGCGATGCCACACTGACGCGGCGTTTACGACTCGAAGAAGATCTGCGCGATGCGCTCGCGCAGGGTCATCTGGAATTGCATTACCAACCGCTGGTGCGTGTTTCCGATCGCCAGCCCGTGGGTGTCGAAGCGCTCTTGCGCTGGCATCATCCACAACTCGGGGCGATCACACCGACCGAGTTCATCCCGATCGCCGAAGAAATTGGTTTGATGCACGAGCTTGGCGCCTGGGTGCTGCACGAGGCCTGCGGTCAGGCCGCCCGCTGGCACGCGGATGGCATCGAACTGGATGAAATGGCCGTCAATGTGTCCGGCCTGCAACTGGCTGATCCGGAGTTTTCGCAACGCGTGGCCGCCGCCTTGAAGTCCAGCGGCCTGAATCCGGCGCGCCTGGTGCTGGAACTAACCGAGTCGGTGCTGGTGCACGACGACCTGGCCGCCATTGAACAGTTGCATCGTTTGAAGTCCTTGGGTCTGCGTCTGGCGCTGGATGATTTTGGCACCGGATTTTCCTCCATGGTCAGTTTGACGCGGCTGCCGATTGACGTCGTCAAGGTCGATCGCAGCTTTGTCCAGGCCGCGCCGACGCAGCGCACCGCAGCGGCCGTGGTGGAAGCCATTCTGGCGCTGGCGGGGCGGCTGGGCATGGAAACCGTGGCCGAAGGGGTCGAGGAACACGCGCAATTTGATTTCTTGACCAGCCGCGGCTGCACCACGGCACAAGGCTACATGTTCCAAAGGCCGCAGTCGGCCAGCGATATCACGCGCCATCTCGAAAAGACACCCGGTAATTCGCTGAAGATTTTGATCGTCGATGACAGTCGCCTGTCGCGCCTGATGCTCTCGACCCTGATTAAAACCCAACTGCCCAGCGCCACGATTGTCGAAGTCGATACCGCGACCGAAGCCATCGGCGCAATCGAACGTGAGCGACCGGACCTGGTAACGCTGGACTTGAATATGCCGCACATAAGCGGCATGGAGATCGCCGCCGCCTTACGTCCCACTCACCCGACGCTGGACATCGCGATGCTGACCGCCAACTTTCAGGACAGCATCGTCCAGCAGGCGCGGGAGCTGAATCTGCGCTTCTTTGTCAAACCAATTACGGAAGTGGTTGTCGCCAGCATCCTGGCTCCCTACGAGAAAGGCGGAAAGTCATCATGAACCTCACGCCAATGCAACATGATGCGCTGCTGGAGTCCTTCAATATCGCTGTCGCGCGGGCAGCCGTCAGTCTCTCGCACCTGCTGCGCGAGGAAATCCAGATATCTGTTCCGGACATGGGGTTTCTAGGCTTGAATGACGCCACAATTCAGCTTTGTCAGCTCTATCGCGAGGAGATTTCGGTCGTCACCCAGTTCTTTGAAGGCGATATCCAAAGCCGCGCCATGCTGATCACGCCGTCATCCAGTACACGGAAAATCGTTCGCCTGGCCGTCGGCGATCTGGTGACGGATAGCGATCTGCCCGAGTTCGAAGAAGAGGCCATCGCCGAAGTCGGCAACATCCTGCTCAATGCCTGCATCGCAACCCTGGCCAACCAGTTGCGGCTCGATTTGCGTTCCACGCCTCCAAGTTTTGTGCGTGACGATCCGAAGAACATCCTGTCCGGACCGCTGGTTGCGGCCAACGACCGGGTGCTGATGGTGCACATCAGCCTCACCATCCGCAATTACCAAATCGTCGCCCGCCTGGCCTTCCTGCTCGACGCCCGCTCGAACAGCATTCTGGCGACAGCCTTGAATCAACTGATCGAACGCTATGCGCACGGGGTGCTGGCCGCCTAAGGGGTGCCCTGTCCTGTGCGGGTCACGTCAGCAGCATCACATTCAGCGCGGCGACGCGTCTGAACGGGCTGTTCCCGGTCAGAAACAAATGCTCGCCACCCAGTTGGAGGCATGACGCCGCTTGTAGCGCGTCCGGCGTCTTCAAGCCCGTCTGTACGCGGATTGCTGCTGCCAGTTCGACGACATTCTTGGTCATATCAACCCAGATGAGATCGGGGCAACCAAAGAATGTATCGAATACTGCGAGCGTGATGGTGTCGTTGTTCTTCATCGTATGTGTTCCAGCGCACATACACCGATTCCCGAAGTGTGTAGTGTTCATCACGCAGATATGCTAAATGGAACGTTGGAATGCCCCCTACGATTGAAACCGCAAGTGATGTTGTACCCATCGAGACCGGCCACAGCGAACCGGACCCCGTTAATTCGGCCAATCCCAAAAGCACTATTGATATTGAAAAATACATAGCGCGTTCTCCACTGCTATGCGACTTGCCGCACCCAAGTATTGCGCGCCTCGCGCGGTCG
>CAMDMZ010000046.1 GCA_945902805.1 Propionivibrio dicarboxylicus
TTAAGCTTCCCGGTGCCTGGTGGAACGCCAGCAACGCCCAAGCCATGCTCAACCTCCGTTGTCTGCGTGCCAACCACCGCTGGAATGACTACTGGGATCAACGGGCCGCGTGAGCATCTATTGTCCACCACTTTCAATTACACCCGTCGAGCAGCGCAAAACGTGGCAGTGCGATAATTTCATGATGACTACGCCACAAAAATTCACACAGCCGCTCGATCTCATGGCCACAAGGGAGCGACTCGGCGCATCGGTGCTCGAAATTACCGCCTGGGCGACGATTGTTGTCATCGGTGGCGCGACGCTATTCTTTCTGATGGTGGGACCGTTCGAAGAGCATAAGAAGGCGATCGCGATCTACTGGCTGCGGGTGATGGTGGGCCTCGTCATGACCGTCGTCGCGGTGGGTGTGCTGTGGCTCTTGCGCCGACGACACATCAAAGCGGCGGCCGTGATGTTCATTGCCGTGTTTTATCTGCTGCTGATTGGTGTTGCGCTACGGCTGGGGCTGGGCGTGCATTCCATGTCGCTGCCGATCCTGAGTTTGCTGATTCTGCTCACCGGTTTCATCATCAGCCCCCAGGCCGGCCTGGGCTTAACCGCGCTGGCGATTGTGACCGACCTTGCCCTGTGGCTGGCGCAAGAGGCAGGATGGCAGGTGGGGGTGACGCCTGCAAACATGCCGCCGCCCTTGTTTGTGGCGATCGTCTACGTGGTGCTGTTTTCCTTGGTCGGTTGGCTCACGGCGCGCTATTCGCAGCTGTTCACCCAGGCCATCATCGATGGTGCGGAGACCCGCCAGGCGTTGGCGGCGAACGAACAGCAACTGCGCATGATTCTGGATAACGAGCCGGAATGCGTGAAGCTGGTGGCACCGGATGGCACCTTGTTGCAGATGAATCGCGCTGGTCTGGCCATGATTGAGGCAGATCGTCCCGAACTGGTGACTGGTCAGCCAGTGTTTTCGATCATCGCCCCAGAACACCGCGAGGCGTTTCGTACCATGCATCAGTCGGTCATCGCGGGCTCCAGGGCAACGCTGGAATTTGACGTTGTTGGATTGCGCGGCGGGCGGCGGCGGCTGGAAACGCATGCGGTGCCGATGCGTGATGCCGATGGCCAGATTACCGCTCACCTGGCGGTAACGCGCGATGTCACGGAACGGCATGCCCATGATGTCGAACGCGCGCGACAAGAGCTTTTTCTCCAGCAGACGCAGGAGGCGCTTGAGGCCAGCAATCAGAAGCTGCTTGAACGCACGGCTCAGGCCGAGGCAGCCAATCTAGCCAAGAGCCAGTTTTTGGCCACGATGAGCCATGAGATCCGCACGCCATTGAATGGAGTGCTGGGCATGGCGCAACTGCTGCTGATGCCTGATCTCGATAAGACCGAACAACAAGAGTTTGCGCGCACGATTTTGAATTCCGGCAACACTTTGTTGGCGCTCTTGAATGACATTCTTGATCTGTCGAAGATCGAGGCCGGAAAAGTGGAACTAGCGATGGCGACCTTTGCGCCCGAACAGCTGGTGGCCGAGATCGCTGCCCTGATGGTGGAAAACGCCGCCGGCAAAAGCATCGCGCTGGGCGCCTACTGGAAAGGTGCGCAAGACGCACACTACCGTGGCGACCCGATCCGCATCCGGCAAATGCTCAGCAATTTGGTGAGCAATGCGATCAAGTTCAGTGATCACGGCCAGGTGCTGGTCGAGGTCCGCGAAGTAAGCGTCGATTCCGGCGCCCAGGTGGCTCGTCTGCGTTTCACCGTGACCGATACCGGGATCGGGATTGCGGCGGACAAACTTGATCGCCTGTTCCTGGCGTTTTCGCAGATCGACAGCTCGGATACACGCCGCTTTGGTGGCACCGGGCTCGGGCTCTCGATCGTGCGCTCGCTGGCCGAGCGTATGGGCGGCGAGGTGGGAGTCAGTAGCGAGCCGGGCAAGGGCTCGCGTTTCTGGTTTGAGATCCCGCTGGCAGTGGTCGCCGCCGAGGCGGACATGCGTGGCGAGATGCGAAGTCAGCTGGTGCCGGGCGCATCGTCTGCCGATTCCAGTTCGGTGGCCGCTGCGCGCGTGCTGTTGGTTGAGGACAATGCACTCAACCGATTAGTGGTTTTGCGTCTCCTGGAAAAGTTCGGGTTTGTAGTCGATATGGCAGAAAACGGACAGAAGGCGCTCGATATTTTCACTGGCGAGGGTGTCCGGCCCGACGTCGTGTTGATGGATCTGCAGATGCCCGTTATGGATGGGCTCGAAGCGACTCGTCAGATTCGCCGTTTCGAGGCAGAAACGGCGGGTGGCCGGGTACCGATCATCGCCCTGACCGCGAACGCCTTTGATAAGGATCGCGAGAACTGCACCGCCGCCGGCATGGATGATTTCATGCCCAAACCGGTCGATGCGAATCAGTTGCTGTTGATGTTGGAGCGGTGGTCGCGTGACCGTAAGCAGGCGGGTGCCGAATCAGGCTAGGCCATCCCAGACCAGCTTGCTGCCGGCGGCCAGCAGCGTCCACGCGGTCACCAGATTGAAGCCGCGCATATCCACGGCGTGCAATAGGCGATAGCCGATAACGTAGCCCACAGGAATCGCCGGCGCCAGCAGCAGCGAGACGCCGAGGTTGGATAAATCGAGCAAGCCGAGTTGGGCGTAGGGGCCGAGCTTGACGAAATTCACCATTGAAAAATAGATCACCGTGGTGCCGACCAGACGCATCTTGTCCATGTTCTGCGGCATCAGATATTGCATGATCGGTGGTCCGCCGGCGTGCGAAACGAAACTGGTAAAACCGGACAAAGCGCTCCAGAAGACACCGGACAAGAAAGTCGGTGCTGACGGGACGGCGGTCAGGGCCGTGCGTGCGGCACCAAAACGGTCGAAGGCGAAAAGGATGGCCTCGATACCGATCAGAAGGCGTATCCAGCGCGCGTCGACATACCCAAACGTGAGCCAGCCGAACGCAATGCCGAGCATGGCGCCGGGCAGGATGATGCGCAGATTGGCGATATCGCCACGGCCACGAAAAACCACCAAACCGATGGCGTCGATGGTGATCAGAATCGGCAGCATGACCGCAGCGGCAAATGGCGGCGCCACCGCCAGTGCCATCAGGGGAACCGCCAGACTTCCGGCAGCGCCGCCAAACCCGGCCTTGGACATGCCGACCAGAATCGTTGCTGCAATCGCCAGCAGCCAGAAGGCGAGGGGGAGGGTGGCAGCGTGATTGAAGAGCAAGGCGCGGCGTGAGTACTCAGGCCGCGCCGTCCAGCCACTCGGCCGCCCGTTGCAGCGCGGCTTGCAGGTTTGCCTGTGCCGCTTCGGTCAGGTCTTCGCCTAACTCAAAACGTTCGCCCCGGATCGAGAGCAGCCAACACGGCGGCGGCGCTTCGTCTTCGATGTCGACAAAGACTTGCATGACCGATTGCGGGCTCATGGCGTGGGTGGTAAAGGTGTCGTCCTTGCGCGGGCTGATGCGTTCGAGCTGGCACGGTGCAGGGGTATTGATGCTGGCGTCGACGAACAGTACGCGTTGTCGGCCTTGAAGGTCGAGCGCGTTTTCGACTTGCAATTGAAAGTCGGTCAGGGTGTCGATCTCGCCCCATTCGGGATGGCGGGCGGCGAGGGCTTCGACATGTTCGATGAAAATCGGTCCAAGGGCGTCGTCGCCACGGCTGGGATTGCCCCAGGCAAAGATGAGAATGGGGGCGGGCATGGGAGCGTTTGCGTTTAGTTAATCGAGAACGTGACTGACAAGGCCGTCGGCGAGCTTTGGCTCGAACCAGGTGGATTTTGGCGGCATGACATTGTGGCTGTCGGCGACGGCCATGAGCTGCGTCATGCTGGTCGGGTGAAGCGAGAAAGCGACGGCCATTTCCCCAGAATCGACGCGGCGTTCGAGTTCGCCGAGGCCACGAATGCCACCGACGAAGTCGATGCGCTTGTCGCGGCGCAGGTCGGCAATGCCGAGGATGGGGGCCAGCAGATGGTCCGACAGTAGCGAGACATCGAGGCTGGCGACCGGATCAGTTGGCACCAGCTCGGGTTTGATGGTGAGCCGATACCACTGGCCGGCGAGGTACATGCCAAATACGCCGGCTTGCTCGGGGGCGACCTGCGCGTCGCTGGGGGTGACGGCAAATGCGGTGGAGAGCCGTGTCACCAGCACCGACTTTTCGAGTCCGTTGAGATCCTTGACGACGCGGTTGTAGTCGAGAATTTTCATCTGGTGCGCCGGGAAAATCACCGACAGGAAAAAGTCCGAGGACAGTGAGCAGCCCTCCTGGCGCCGGGCGCTGGAAAGGCGCGAGGCGGCGGCGGAGCGATGGTGGCCATCGGCGATGTAGAGCGCGGGCATGGCGTCGAAGGCTTTGGTCAGCGCGTCGATCTGTTCGGAGTCACGCAGTACCCATATCTGGTGGCGGATACCGTCTTGTGCCAATACATCGGCTTCCGGCGCGTGTTGGGTGGCGGTGGCAATGATGGCGTCGACCTTGGGCGCGTCCGGATAAGCGAGCAGAACCGGCCCGGTCTGGGCGTTCAGGGCTTCGATCTGGCGCACGCGGTCATCTTCCTTGTCCGGACGAGTGAATTCGTGTTTGCGAATACGGTTGATGTCGTAGTCGGCAACCGAGGCGACGGCGACCAGGCCGGTCTGGACATGCTCACCGTGGGCGGTCGGCATGGTCAGCCGATAGGCGTAGTAACAAGCGGTTTCATCGCGCTGCAGGACGCCGGCGTCCTGCATGGCGGCGAGGTTATCGGCTGCTTTGGCGTAGACCACGGGCGAGTAGGGGTCGATCGATGGCGGCAGGTCAATTTCCGGCTTGGAAATGTGCAGGAAGGACCACGGCTTGCCAGCGGCGCGTTCGCGTGCTTCGTCGCTGGACAGCACATCGTAAGGCGGCGCGGCGATATCGGCAGCGTAGCCGGGGGCCGGGCGCAGGCCGCGGAAGGGAGTGATCAAGGAGGTAATCAGGTTGTCCATCAGGCTGTTTTCCGTGACGAGAGGGGGCCACGCAAGGCTTCATGGGCCTCGCGAATCATTTTTTCGGTGGTATCCCAGGCAACGCAGGCGTCGGTGACCGAGCAGCCGTATTTGAGTTGACTCAGATCGGTGGGAATCGACTGGTTGCCGGCTTCGATGAAACTTTCGATCATGAGGCCGGCGATCGATTTGTTGCCGAGGCGGATCTGATTGACGACGTCTTGCATTACCAGGGGCTGCAACTCGGGCTTTTTGTAGCTGTTGGCGTGCGAGCAATCAATGACGATGTTGGAGGGTAACTTGGCTTTGGCCAGCGCGGCTTCGGCCATGGCGACGCTGACCGTGTCGTAATTAGGCCGATCGCCGCCGCCACGCAAAACCAGATGGCCATAGCGGTTGCCGCGCGTGCGGGTGACGGATGAGCGGCCCTGGGCATTGATGCCGAGGAAACTGTGTGGCTTGGAGGCCGAGATGATGGCGTTGGTGGCGGCGTCGAGCGAGCCATCGGTGCCGTTCTTAAAACCGACTGGCGTGGATAAGCCAGAGGACATCTCGCGGTGGGTTTGCGATTCGGAGGTGCGTGCGCCGATGGCGGTCCAGGCGATCAGGTCGCCGAGGTACTGCGGCGATATCGGATCGAGTGCTTCGGTGCCGGCGGGCAGGCCGATTTCATTGACGGCGAGCAGAAATTCGCGCGCTTTCTCGATGCCTTCTTCTATATGGAAGCTATCGTCCATGCGCGGATCGTTGATGTAGCCCTTCCAGCCGGTCGAGGTGCGCGGTTTCTCAAAATACACGCGCATCACCAGCACCAGCGTCTCGCTGACCAGGTCGGCCAGGGCTTTCAGGCGCCGCGCGTAGTCGAGGCCGGCGACCGGGTCATGGATCGAGCACGGGCCGACGACAACGAACAGACGCGAATCACGCCGGTCGAGAATGGCCTCTATCGTGCGCCGTCCCGCCAGCACCGACTTTTCTGCCGCCTCGGTCATCGGCACGCGGGCATGGATTTCCTCCGGTGTCGGCATCGGGTCAAAGGCTTCGATATTGATGTTTTCAGTTTGTTGCATGGTGGTGGCTTCGGGTTCGTCTGTCCATGATGTGCGGTTCAGGTGATCGCACGATTCTACCTTGCGGTAGAACGACAAACGGCGCCTGCGAAGGCGCCGTTTGTGGTGGATATGCTGATGGATACGGCTTAAAAGTGAATTCCGCGCATGATCTGGCTGAAGGCAACCTGGTCGGCCGATGGGAGCGCCGGCGCGCTGCCCGGTAGTCCTTTGGCCGCCGATGAGTCGGGGAACATCCGGTAGGTGGTGTTCATGATGATCTGGGCGACCCGTGGTGCCATGGCATGCAAGACCTGGCCGAAGATGCCCAGGCGCGTTGCGATGCGTGCCGGACGATGGACGATGGCTTCAACGATCAGATCGGCGGCATCTTCCGGTGTGAGTGTTGGCACATGGTCATAGAGTTTGGTCGGCGCGATCATCGGCGTCTTCACCAGCGGCATGTTGATCGTGGTGAATTCGATACCGCGATCGACAAATTCGGACGCCGCGCAACGTGTCCAGGAATCAAGCGCTGCTTTGGATGCGACATAGGCCGAGAAGCGCGGGGCGTTGGTCAAGACACCGATCGACGAAATGTTGATGACGTGTCCGGCGCGCTTCGCCAGCATTCCGGGCAAAAGGCTCATGGTCAGGCGCAAGGAGCCGAAATAGTTCACCTGCATGGTGCGTTCGAAATCATGGAAGCGGTCAAAAGAGTTTTCGATACCGCGACGGATCGAGCGACCGGCATTGTTGATCAGGATATCGACGCCGCCGTGCTCAGCGTTGATCTTGGTGATCATCTCGGCACATTGCTCTTCGTTCGACACATCGGCCGAATAGGCGATCAAGGTGAGGCCACGGGCAGCGGCTTCGGCAATGGTTTCGTTGATCTTTTCCATGTCGCGGGCGACGATGATGGTGATGGCTCCAGCCTCGGCGATCTTGAAGGCCGCTGCTTTACCGATGCCCGACGAACCGCCGGTGATCAGCACCACTTTGCCGCTGACGCGACCCTTGAGGGTGCGATCGATAAAGAGATCCGGATCGAGCCGGCGCTCCCAGTAATCCCACAGCTTCCAGGCGTAATCCTCCAGGCGCGGCACGCTGATGCCGGAGCCGGCGAGGACTTTCTCGGTTTCCTTGCAATCGAAACGCGTCGGGTAATTGACGAACTGCATCATGTCCTCGGGCAGACCGAGATCCTTCATGATGGCGTTGCGAATGCGCCGCACGGGCGTCAACGCCATCATGGTCTTCTTGATACTGCGCGGAATGAAGCCGAGCAAGGCGGCATTAACCCGCAGAGCCATTTCGGGGGCGTGCCCGGCGCGGGCGAAAATATTGAGGACATCGCCAACGCGGCGCGGATGCGGATCGGTCAAATGGAAGCAGCGCTGGTCCAGACCTTTCTTGTGCGAAATGAAGGCTAAGGCATCGACCACAAAGTCGACTGGAACGATGTTGATGCGCCCACCTTCGAGGCCGATGGTCGGCATCCACGGCGGCAACAGTTTGCGCATCTTCTGGATAACTTTGAAGAAGTAGTACGGACCGTCTATCTTGTCCATTTCGCCGGTGCGTGAATCGCCGACGACGACTGCCGGGCGGTAGATTCGCCACGGCCGACGCAACTCTTGGCGCACGATCTTCTCGGATTCGTGTTTGGTGCCGAAGTAGGGGTGATCGAGGTTTTCGGCTTCCTCGAACATGTCTTCGCGGAAGATGCCCTCAAATAAACCGGCGGCGGCAATCGAGCTGACATGGTGGAAGCAACCGACATCGAGTTCGTCAGCCAGCGCCACGGTATGACGCGTACCCTCGACATTAACCGCCATTTGCTCGTCGGCGCCGGCGGCGAGGTCATAAATCGCGGCCAGGTGGTAGAAGTGGTCGATGTTGCCCTTGAGCTTTTTCTGGTCGGCCTTGCTGACGCCGAGGAGAGTCTGACGCAGATCGCCGAGAATCGGAATCGCGCGCGTTTTGTTGGTCTTCCAGAAATCGTAGAGTGGGTCGAGCCGTTCGGGGCTCTTGTCGCGCGTCAGGAAATAAACCGTGGCATCCTTCTTCTCGAGCAGCTTGGCGACCAGTCGTTTGCCGATGAAACCGGTGGCTCCGGTAACAAAATAAATCATGGGGTTCTCCTCTTTCTTCCCGTAGTGTCGAAGGTCGGTAAGCAACAAGCGCTTTCCGGAATCAGGCTGCATTTTTGCAGGGATGCGGATACTATAGATTAGAAGTAATTTTTCTAGGGTGCCGAGTCTATGAGTTTAGTGTGAATTCTCTAATCTGCGAGACTACATTACGACGCATGGCAGGCCACCAGTTCGGAAGTCTGGTTGGGCATGTTGCCTGTCCCTGCCGGACATTTACAAATTTATCTGGAGATCACCATGGCCAAGAAACTCAAGTCACTCAGTAACGATACCAAGCTCTCGTCCACTATCCGCGAGTCCGCCCAGCAAATCTGGTTGGCGGGTCTGGGTGCCTTTGCCAAAGCGCAAGAAGAAGGCAACAAAGTGTTTGACGCCTTGGTTCGTGAAGGTGAGTCGATTCAGTCGAAGACCCGTCGCGTCGCCGAAGATAAAGTGACCGAGATGGCCGCTAAGGCGACTGGGACATGGGACAAACTGGAACAGGTGTTCGAGAACCGTGTGGCCAAATCCTTGCATAGCCTCGGCGTGCCGACCAAGGGTGATATCGAGTCGCTGACCAAGCGTGTGGCGCAGTTGACGGCCGAGGTCGAGAAATTGAATGGTGCTCCCGCGAAGGTGACCGTATCGGCGGCTGCCAAGCCCAAGGCTGCGCGTAAAGCCGTCGTCAAGGCGGATCCCAAAACGGCAGTCAAACCCGCTGCCAAGCCTGCCGTTAAGGCCGCCCCCAAAGCTGCTCCGAAGGCTGCTCCCAAGGCGACGCCCCCGGCACCTGTAGAAACCGAGGCCTGATCTTCCTTCGATTTCCCTAGGCCAATCGGCTTTCTGCCCGAATGACGCGGTCCCGCACCCATCCACGAATCGCCTTGGCGCTCGCTGGCGGCGGGCCGCTCGGGGCGATTTATGAGATTGGCACCATTACCGCACTGGCGGAAGCCTTGGACGGTGTCGATTTCAATGAGCTTGATATTTACGTCGGCGTCAGTGCCGGCGGTTTCATCGCGGCGGGTTTGGCCAATGGCCTGACGCCAGCGGTGCTGTGCCGGATGTTCATCGATAGCGAGTCAGCCGAGATTCCTTTCGATCCCGGGATGTTGCTCAAGCCGGCGTTGACCGAATATCGGCAGCGCGCGGCCTCGGTTCCGGGCTTGTTGCTGGAATCGTTCCGTGACTTCTTTTCCAACCCGTGGCAAAAGAGTTTCCTGTCGTCGTTCCAGCGTCTGGCACAGGCGATTCCAACCGGTATTTTTGACAACCAGGGCATAGGCGATTTTCTTGAACGCCTGTTTTCCGAGCCTGGTCGATCCAACGATTTTCGTGACTTGAGGCGGCAGTTGTTCTTGGTGGCGACGGATCTCGATTCGGGTGCCTCGGTTGCCTTTGGATCGCGTGGCCGTGACCACGTGCCGATTTCCATGGCGGTACAGGCCAGTTCGGCGCTTCCCGGATTGTTTCCGCCGGTCGAGATTGATGGTCATTTCTATGTCGATGGGGCATTGAAAAAGACCATGCATGCCTCGGTGGCCTTGAAAGAAGGGGCCGAGCTAGTGCTTTGCGTCAATCCGCTGGTGCCCTTCGATGCCGAGTTGTCGGCGCGGCTAAAACATGGGCAACGACGTCGCCTGATCGAAGGCGGCTTGCCGGTGGTGCTGGCGCAAACCTTCCGCGCCATTATTCATTCGCGCATGCAGGTAGGTATCGCCAAATACGAGATGGAATACACGAATGCCGATGTGATCCTGTTTGAACCGAACAGCGACGACGACGACATGTTTTTCACCAACATGTTCAGTTATTCCGGGCGCAAGCGTTTATCGGAACATGCCTATCGCAAGACCCGCCAGGAATTGCTGCGTCGCTATGACGAACTGGTTCCGAAATTGGCGCGCCATGGCATCGGTATCCGGCGCGAGGTTTTGCTTGATCCGAAACGAACGCTGGCCCGTCATATGGCGATGCTTCAGCGCAAGCGTGCCGGCGGCATGGGGCGCAGCGCGCTTCAGCTTTCGGACGCTCTCGATGAACTGACCCGGGCGATCAATCGCCTCAAGGCGACGCGCAACGCGGTTGTGAAAACGTAGGGGTTGCCTGAAACGCCGCGCCCGTGACCTCGTCGGGCAAGCGGGGTTCATGCGCTGAATGATGGCGTCAGTTTCTGCTATTCTCGCAGCAGATAAAAATCACACGACAGACTACGAGTCTGGAGGAGACGCTGGATGGAGCGCAAGCCGAAACGCCGGACGCGGGAACGCATTCTCGAAACGGCCTTGGTGCTGTTCAATGACTTTGGCGAGCCCAATGTCACGACGCAATCGATTGCCGACGACATGGGCATCAGCCCCGGCAACCTCTACTATCACTTTCACAGCAAGGACGAGATCATCGAGTCCTTGTTCGCCGATTTCGAACGTGGGATCGAAGAAACGCTGGCGGTGCCGGTCCGACGTAATTCCAATGTCGAAGATATTTGGCTCTATTTGCATCTCGTCTTCGAGGGCATTTGGCGGCATCGTTTTCTATATCGCGACATCAACGAGTTGCTCTCGCGCAATCGCCTGCTTGAGGTGCATTTCAAGCGCATCCTGGCGCACAAAGTGAAGACGGCGGCCGCGATTTGCGAAGGCCTGGTGGCTACTGGCGACATGAAAGCCAGCACCGGCGAAATCCAGACTCTGGCGGTCAATATGACCGTACTGGCAACTTACTGGTTGTCGTTTGAATTCGTCCGCGAACCGCGCAAGACCATCGATGCGTCGGCCCTCGCTCGCGGCGCCTTTCAGGTCATGTCGCTGGCGGCACCCTACTTGCAGGGGCGTTCGCGGTCCTTGTTCGAGCGCTTGGCCAAAGATTACTTAAGTACCTGACGCATTACCCAATACGAGGAGACCAACAATGGCAAAAGCAGCCTGGCAGAAATTTCCACACACGTCGAAGAGCTACACCTACGCCGGTGCCGCCCTGAAGAAAAACTGGGGGCGCCTGCATCGCGGCGATGGCGAGCCTTTCCCGGCCGATGAGGCAGTGCAGGAAGCTTGGCGTTTGTATCATGCGGGGGAATTCCAGAAAGCGCATGAGGCTGGTCTAGCCGTCGGGCCTGACGGCTATAACGTCGCCAATAAGGCAGCGATGATTTACGCCAATTACCTGGAAACGGACGACAAGAAGAAACTGGAAATTTTCCAGGGCATCTCGGCGCGCTGCGATGAACTGCAAAAAGCCCAGCCGAAGAACGTCAATGCCTACTACATTCAAGCCTATGCGCTCGGGCGCTACAGCCAGGGCATCTCGGTGGTAAAGGCCTTGACCCAGGGGCTGGGCGGCAAAATCAAGGCGGCGCTCGAAACCGCACTAAAGCTGGACGCGAAACATGCCGATGCGCATAGTGCGCTCGGTGCCTACCATGCCGAGGTGATCGACAAGGTGGGCTCGATGGTGGGCAAAGTAACCTACGGTGCGAGCAAGGATGCGGCGGTCAAGCACTTCGATACCTGTCTGCAATTGGCGCCCGACTCGGCCATCGGCTCGATCGAATACGCCAACGCCTTGGTCATGTTGTACGGCAAAAGCAAAATGAACGATGCCGTCAAACTCTATGAACAGGCCGCTGCGTGCGAGCCCGTGGATGCGATGGAGCGATTGGACGTGGAACTGGCGAAGTCGGAACTCGAGGACGAATGAGGCATCGCCCGCGAGATGCCTGAACCCGTTTAAAGATTGCGGAAACGCTTTGGTACGCGCGGTTCTGCCGGCACCGGTGCAGGGGGGCTGACCGGCGCTAACTTTGCTACCGCAGGTTTTGCTTTTGCGGCTGGTTTCTTGGGTACCGAAGTTGCACGCCGTCCCGCCAGCACCGACTTTTTCGCTGATTTTTTCTCTTTGGGCGCAGGTGAAACGATGCCGAGTTCGCGTTCCAGAGCTCGCTCCAGGGCAACCGGGTCAAGTGGTTGGTCCCAGTCATGCAGCAGCATGGCGGTGACCATATTTTCAAATTCGGCGCGGAACAGCGGCGTGACGGTTTCGGGGTCGGGAATGAAGCGTCGATCGGTAATCAAACCGAACTGAACGAAGTTGTTGTAGCTCAGGATGGAAACACCAATGCCGATGTCACCCGATTGCGGCACCCAGAACATGACCTGATCCATGCGCGAGCCGGCAAGATAAAGTGGCTGTTTGGGGCCGGGCACGTTGGTCATGACGGCGCTCGCGCGATTGGCCAGCATGTCGAGGAATTTCTCCTGCACAATCTTCGGCGCGATTCCGGCAATACCCAACAGCAGCATGGTCAACGGTGGTTGATACGAGCCTTTCATCGCGGTCATGCGCTTTTTGACTTCGAACAGGCGCGTGAACGGGTTACCTTCATGCAGCGGCAACAGCAGTGTCACCATGCCGAAGTGATTGCCCAGCTTGCCGGCATTTTTTTCAGTACGTAGGTTGACAGGCACCATGGCGCGAATTTCCACGTCGTCGACCGGATCACCTTGTCGCTGCAGGTAACTGCGCAATGCTCCGGCGACGGCCGAGAGCAAAACATCATTGACCGAACACTCGAGCACCTTGCCGATCGCTTTTACGTCGGCCAGGGGAATCGGCTCGCACCAGGCCACACGCTTGACGCCCGTGGTCTTGCCCTTGAAACGGGTCGGCGAGTCGACCGGCATGGCCAGCAGTTTCGCCAACTCAGTGGCGAAGCCCACGCCGTGTTTGCCCAGCGTGAACGCTTGATCAGGATGCGACATCGGATTGAAGTCACCATTCTTGAATCTGGACGTGAGACCTAAGGCGACGGCGGCGGCATGGCTCACGGGGTCGAGCAGCGCCATCCAGGGGTCGTCGTGCTCCCGTGCGCGTCGCGCCTTTGCTGGTGGTGGTTCGGGCCACGGGGCATCGGCGTCGAGATCGGCCATGGACAGCATGACGCCAACCAGGGCGATGCCATCGGCAATGCAATGGTGGATGCGCATGATGATGGCTGAGCCACCCTCATAGTTTTCGATGAAATCGTAGCGCCAGAGCGGGCGCGAGCCATGCAAGGGCTCAGCGGCCAACTCACTGGCCAGGCGCTGCAGTTCAGTATGATCGGCTGGCAGCGGCAGCGCGCGTCGGATCAAGTGGTGATTTAGGTCAAATTCCGGATCATCCTCCCACCAGGCGCCCAATGCATCCATATGAACTCGCTGACGAAAACGGCGAAAGCGCGAGGTGAGCCGGTACTCCAGCGTCTTTTGCAGGCGCTCGAAGTTGATCGGCTCCTTGAAACCGATGATGCCCACAATCATCATCAGGTTCGATGGTCGATCCATGCGCAACCACGCCGTATCGATCGGCGACATCTTTTCGCGCTTAGTCATCGCTGTTATCCTTCCTACCGGAACCGAATACAAATCCATTAACCACTGAGGAGCCTCCGTGAGCAATCTCAAAGCCAAATTTGAAACCGCCGTTGCCGATTCGAAAGCACTTCCTGAGCGTCCGAGCAATGATGTTCTCCTCAAGCTCTACGCATTGTACAAACAGGGTACGGAAGGCGATGTCAGCGGCAAGCGTCCTGGCTTCACCGACATGGTTGGTCGCGCAAAATACGACGCCTGGGCCGCCGTAAAGGGACTGACCGGAGACGATGCGATGCAGCAATACATCGATCTGGTGACGTCGCAGAAGGCCTGAACGCCCTTGTAGCAATGGCTACCGTCGGAGCCGTAAAGTGTGAGCGCGATATCCGTCGTATAAGCTTGGAATCGAGCGATCACGCTCAGGATTCCGGTCCGAAATTTTCGTCGCAAAAGCGGTGAATTTCGCTCTCGATTTTCGAGTGCAACAGGGACAGCATCAACCCTAGTCGCGCTCGAATCTCGACTTCTTTCTTATCGACCGCAATAGTGCCATTAACCCCGGCACGCCTGAACTCAAGGGTATTCCCTTCCCAGGCATACTCGATATCGAACTCCTCGGCGAGTTCGGCGGCGATGTGCTCCGCCGCCTGCTTCGCTTTCTTCAGCGTCATGCCATGGACACGACTGACCAGGATCTCACTCATGTGATTGCTGCGTTCTGCGGTCTAAGCTCAGGATTTTTCATCGCGCAATTCGCGGCGCAGAATCTTGCCGACGTTGGTCTTGGGTAACTCATTGCGGAAGGTAATCTGGCGCGGAACCTTGTAGGCGGTCAGATTGGCCCGGCAATGTTCGATGAGTTGGTCAGCAGTCAGAGCCTGATCCTTTTTGACGACGTAGAGCTTGACGGCCTCACCGGTCTTGGCATCGGGTACGCCGACTGCCGCAGCCTCGAGAACGCCCGGGTGCAGGGCAACGACATCTTCGATTTCATTCGGATAGACATTGAAGCCGGAGACCAGAATCATGTCTTTCTTGCGATCGACGATCTTAAAGAATCCTTTTTCATCCATCACGGCAACGTCGCCGGTACGCAGGAAACCGTCGGCCATCAGCACCATGGCGGTTTCTTCCGGGCGATTCCAGTAACCACGCATTACCTGCGGGCCACGGATGCACAGTTCGCCGGACGCGCCAATCGGTTGATCCTTGCCGTCGTCATCGCGAATTACAACCTCGGTCGACGAAATCGGCAGACCGATGGCACCGTTGTATTCTTCAAGATCGAGTGGATTGATGGTCGCCGCCGGAGAGGTCTCGGTTAGGCCATAGGCCTCAATCAGAGGAACCTTGGTGATCTGCTTCCATTGCTCGGCCACGGCGCGCTGCACGGCCATGCCGCCACCGAGGGTGACGTGCAGGGGACTGAAGTTGAGCTTGGCAAACTCCGGATTGTGAACCAGTGCATTGAATAAGGTATTGACCCCGGTGATCACAGTGAACGGATATTTGGCGAGTTCCTTGACGAAGCCGGGAATATCGCGCGGATTGGTAATCAGGATATTGGTCGCGCCGACTTTGATGAAGGTAAGGCAGTTCGCGGTTAGAGCGAAGATGTGATAAAGCGGCAGTGCGGTGACAATGATTTCCTTGTCTTTGAGGACGGGTGCCAGCCAGGCATGGGCCTGCTGCAAGTTCGCAATGATATTGCGATGAGTCAGCATCGCCCCCTTGGAGACGCCCGTGGTGCCGCCGGTATACTGCAGGAAGGCAATGTCCTCATGGCCGACATCGACTTTCTGCAACTTCAGTCGCGCTCCTTCTTCCAGGGCGTCGCGCAGGTGAATGGCATTCGGGATGTTCCAATCCGGAACCATCTTTTTGACGTGCTTGACGACGATATTGACCAGGAGCCGCTTGGCGAAATCAAGCATGTCACCTAACTGCGTGACCATGACGTGTTTGACGGGCGTACGGCTGACCACTTTGTCCAGGACGTGAGCAAAATTCTCCATGATGACGATCAACTCGGCACCGGAGTCCTTCAATTGATGCTCAATCTCGCGCTCGGTGTAAAGTGGGTTGCAGTTGACCACCGTGTAGCCAGCACGTAGTGCACCAAAAAGGCAGATCGGGTACTGCAGTGCGTTCGGCATCATCAACGCGATGCGCGCACCCTTAGGCAGTTTGAGTACGGACTGGCAATAGGCGCCGAATGATGAGGACAGTCGATTCAGATCGTCGTAACTGATCGACTTGTCCATATTGATGTACGCGGCGCGCGGGCCGTACAATCGAACGCTTTGTTCGAACAGGTCGCCCAAAGACTTGTAGGCGTTCAGGTCGACTTCGGCCGGAACACCCGCCTGATATTGTTTAAGCCACGGTTTTTCCATTTGAACAGTCTCCTCAAGATTATTATTGATGTGCAGTCGTGATGGTACCGCCTCCACTATGTACCGTCACCAAACCACACGATGCCAACGTTTGGAACCGTAATTGCAGATTGCTCAATTCTGAAATAAAACGCCGAGAAGCGGTTAACTTTCTCGGCGTTTCGGTTTTGCGGTGAATTTGCGCTATTTGATGAGGGTCAGTTTGGCCGAGGAGGCCAATGAGCCGACATCAGGGCGGTGGCGTAGCGCGGCTGTTCAAAACGAGGCGGGCTTTGCGCTGGGCTTCGGCCTTGTTCATGGCTGTAACCTGCTTGCCGTAGGCTTCCCGTTCGGCGCGACCTTTCTTGGTCGCTTCGATGCTGCGGATACAGCGCCAGCGCTTTCCGGCTTTGGTATCGATCAGGCGCATCTCTTCCTTGGGATGATGCGTTCTGCAGTGGTAACAAAAAGCTGTTTCTGACATGTATCGACTCGTGGCGGAGAGGACAAGCGTCTAATTCTACCACTGGATGCGGTTTCTCTTTCAACCCCATGTTCTACAAAAATATTTGTATGGGATTTGGCGTCTCGGATGGCGCCTTGCTCAAACTCAATAGTGTTTACGTGTCCATTCAACGATGGCCGCTGATTCAATGAGCGGTGCCAGTCGTGGAGTGTTGTAGCGCGCTCCCTGGCGTGTGGCCATGGCAGCCGACCACTCGCCCATGATTCCGTGGCGTAACGGACTCGATAGCGGGGCAGGAGCGGTGGTGACTCCGGACATCAAGTAATCGGTGGCTTTCTTGGCGAACACGGAGTCGATCGCCGGTTTTCCGCTTCGAAAAATTGAGTACGCGACCGAAAGGGTTTTCCAAGGTGATTTCTCGATCTTGATGGCTTGTTCGTGAGCTTGTAACAGCAAGTAGTAGCCAATTTCGAGATTGTCACAAACATCCATGGCAACTTCGGCATGCAATCCCAGAGCGCTCAGTTTGGAAACTGGAATTTGGGTTAGCCCGATGAATAATTCAGCATCCGGTTTCAACTCGCGAAAATGCCGAGTTGCTTCAGCCTGCGAATTTCCGACAAAGGGCTGTCCGGAAGCATCCGAAATCATGAAGGGTTCGCCCCCTGAGCCAGCAAGGGCGAGGGCAGTTATCAACCTCGGCTCTGCCCATGGGGTGCAAATTGAGATCCAGGTTGCAAGGGCCAATGGTGACAGCATGGCTAAATTACGGCAGCAACCGCAGGATCTTGATGAATATGCTGACCGTCTGCAGCTTCCCCAAAGAATCAGAGTTGGGCGATAATGGTCCCATGAACCAGCCCACCGATCCCGAAATTCTCCCCGTCGAGAAGCCGCAGGACACTCCGGTAACTGCGATTCCGCCGGCCCCCGTCGTGACCTTGCCTGATCCGCGCCGCCGGTTGCGAGAGCTACTTTCCATTCCCGAGAGCCAGCGGACCGATCCGCAGTGGGATGAGATCATCGAGCTTGAGGTGCAACTTGCGCCCGGCAATCGCATTGGCCAGGAAGGGCAGGGTGGGGGCGGCAAGCGACCCCAGGGACATTCACCGACCGGCAATAAGGGCGGCGGTGGCGGTGGGGGCGGTTCCGGTGGTGGTGGCCCGGGTGGCGGTGGAAACTTTAAGCGCCACGCTCCGCGCAAATTCCCAAAGCCCAAGAAACCAGCGCCGACAGCGTAGCCGTTAGGTGGTGACGTTCATCGTCGCGACCACCACCTGACACGGTTTTTCGGCGCTACCGGCCTCGTCTGGGGCCTGCTTTGCCGACGAGCCTCTCCTGTTTGTCTCGTCTACTCTGTCTAGCACGGAGTTCGTTCGTCCTCGAATGCGTGCTTTGCACGTCTGCGCGCGCGCTAATTGTTCACTCCGTGCATAGTGCGATGCAGCAAAAAAATAATCTAAGACTTGCTATTCAATTGGCTTTTTTCGAGGCATAGAATAGGTTCGCTGCTGCATATCTAACGAACCGATCGAGAGGAGTGAGCAATGCAGAAATCGCTACACATAGACGCGAATAAGTGCACCGGATGTTTACAGTGCGAGATGGCGTGTTCGTATGAAAATTATGGCGTATTCAACATCGCCAAGTCACGAATCAAGATCTTCAGTTTCGAGCATGAGGGTCGCAAGGTTCCCTACACGTGTACCCAGTGTGCCGAGGCGTGGTGTTTGTTCGCCTGCCCGGTCGATGCCATTCGTATCGATACCGCCACGGGGGCCAAGGTAGTTCATGAGAGCACGTGTGTCGGCTGTAAGGTTTGCACCATAGCCTGTCCGTTCGGTACCGTGAATTACGTTGCGGATACGGGCAAGGTTCAGAAGTGCGATCTGTGCGGGGGCGATCCAGCCTGCGCGGCGGCATGTCCCACCGGCGCTATCACGTATGTGGATGCTGACTGGACCGGGCTCGACAAGATGCGCGCCTGGGCGGGTAAGACCGACAGCGCTGCTGCAGCGGCTTAATTTCTCGACGCACAGAAGGAGAAAATACTATGGCATGGACCCGCAAAATCCTGCGCGTTGATCTGACCAACGGCACCTGCAAGACCGAACCCCTCAATATGGAGTGGGCGCAACAATATCTTGGCCAACGTGGCCTTGCGACCAAGTACTTCGTCTCGGAAGTTGATCCCAAAGTCGATCCACTGGCGGCCGAGAACAAGCTGATCATGACCACCGGGCCGCTGACCGGCACTCCGGTGTCAACCGGTGGCCGGTACTCAGTCGTTACCAAGGGCGCCCTGACCGGCGCCATCGCTTGTTCCAATTCCGGCGGTTACTTCGGTGCGGAGCTCAAGTTTGCCGGCTGGGACATGATCATCTTTGAAGGTAAGAGCCCGACCCCCGTCTATCTTTCCGTCGAGAACGACAAGGCCGAACTTAAGGATGCCGGCCACCTGTGGGGCAAATCGACCTGGCAGACCGAAGAGACGATCAAGAAGACCCACCAGGACCCACAGATTCGCGTCTGCAGTATTGGCAGCGCTGGTGAGAACGGAGTGCTTTACGCCTGCATCATCAATGACTTGCATCGCGCGGCCGGGCGATCCGGAGTCGGTACAGTCATGGGTGCGAAAAACCTGAAGGCCGTTGCCGTGCGTGGCACGAATGGTGTGGCCAGCATCAAGGATCCGAAAGCCTTCATGGCCGCATCCACTGCCGCCAAGAAGGTACTGGCGGACAATGCCGTCACCGGCCAGGGATTGCCGGCCTACGGTACCCAGGTGCTGATGAACGTTATCAACGAAATGGGTGCATTACCCACGCGCAATCACCGCGATGTGCAGTTCGAGGACGCGCGCAAGATTTCAGCTGAAGCCATGGTCGAGAAACGTCCCACCGATGGCAAGTCACACCTCGTGACCAACAACGCCTGTTTCGGTTGCACCATTGCTTGCGGGCGTATATCCAAGATCGACGAAACCCACTTCAGTGTGGTCAATAAGCCCGAATACTGGGGCGCATCGGGTGGCCTCGAGTACGAAGCCGCCTGGGCACTGGGCGCGGCCAATGGCGTAGGCGATCTGGAAGCCTTGCAGTATGCCAATCTACTTTGTAATGAAGCCGGTTTCGATCCCATCACCTTCGGTGCAACCGTTGGTGCGGCGATGGAACTCTACGAACTGGGCATCCTGACCAAAGAACAAATCGGTCTTGAGGCACCGTTCGGTTCCGCCAAAGCGGTGTGCGAGCTGGCCGAAATGACCGCACGCGGCGTCGGGTTCGGCAAGGAACTGGGTTTGGGATCAGCCCGTTTGTGTGAAAAATACGGTAGGCCAGAGCTTTCCATGGGGGTCAAGAAGCAGGAATTCCCCGCCTACGATTCGCGTGGTATCCAGGGCATGGGGTTGGCCTACGCGACGTCGAACCGCGGCGCCTGTCACCTGCGCGGCTACACCGTGGCGTCCGAGGTGTTGGGTATCCCGGTCAAAACCGATCCACTGGTGACCGAGGGCAAGGCCGATCTGGTGAAGGCCTTCCAGGATGCAACTTCAGTGTTCGATTCGGCTGGCGTTTGTGTGTTCACCACCTTCGCCTGGACACTTGCTGACCTGCAACCGCAACTGGACGCGGCCTGCGAAGGCAACTGGACCATGGAAAAACTGGCCGAAGTGGGCGAGCGTATTTACAACATGGAGCGTTTGTTCAACAACGCGGCCGGCTTTACGGCCAAAGATGACGATCTGCCACCGCGACTTAAGACCGAAGCGGCCAAGACAGGTCCGGCCAAGGGACTGGTGAGCGGTATCGACAAGATGCGCCCCGAGTACTACAAGGTGCGTGGCTGGGATGAGCAAGGCGTGCCGACCAAGGAAACGCTCGGACGTCTAGGCCTGTAAGTGGTGCAATTGGCGGTGCAATGAAACCAAAGGGGATCGGCCAAGCCGGTCCCCTTTTTCGTCGTGCGCCCGGCAGGGTGCACTTACTTGGAGGTGAAAGTCCTCTACTCGCCCAACAAGGGGAAGAGTTAGCTGAACGGCAAGGGTGTCATGGGTGACTGTGAATCTGGAGGAAGCTGAAGGCAAAGCGCTGGCCTGACGAACAGGAAGCGGATACGAGGCGGCACGGTGGGGTAAGGCGGCGATTATCGTCAAAGCCCGAAACTTGTACAGAACGCTGTGACGTAAATCCGACAGGTATAAGCGTGAAAGTGGGTGCGCAATACCCGGGGAGATCTGTACGGGTGCCGAGGGAAACCTCTGTGCTACCGACATTGCGAGGTGTCGGGACGCTCGTGCAGAAGTCAGCCGAGGCCATAGTAAGTGTCAGCACGAACCGAAGGGCCGAACATTGAAAGCCGCAAGTAGGCGGCGGGACCACATGGACAGTCGATGAAGGCAGAAGATTCACGGCAAGTGAATACCGGCGAAGAGGAATCGGGGCAGAACTTCGAGGGCGCCTTGCACGGTGCCGAGACTGACGTGACGACCCGTTTGCGGACCAAAGCGGAGTGGGCGGGGGAAAGCGGGTTGATGGACGTCGTGTGCGAACGCGGCAACCTGATGCTCGCCTATCAGCGAGTGGTCAAGAACAAAGGCGCCGCCGGCGTCGATGGCGTCGGCATCGCCGAGATCAAGGATAACCTCAAGCAACACTGGCCGACGATCAAGGCCAAATTACTGGCTGGGGAGTACATGCCCTCGCCAGTACGCCGGGTCGACATACCCAAGCCGCAAGGCGGGGTACGCACACTCGGCATTCCGACGCTGACGGATCGATTGATCCAGCAAGCGTTGCATCAAGTGCTCTCGCCGATCTTCGAGGCGGAATTCTCCGAGTCAAGCTACGGTTTCCGACCGGGGAGAAGTGCCCATCAAGCGGTCAAAGCAGCTCAGCAGTATGTTGCCGAAGGCCGTCGGATCGTGGTCGACATGGATCTGGAGAAATTCTTCGACCGGGTCAATCACGACCTGCTGATGCAGAAACTCTCAACGAAGATCGACGACGGGCGAGTACTACGCCTCATTCGCCGGTATCTCGAAGCGGGCATGATGGCAGACGGGATGGTATCCCCACGGACCGAAGGCACGCCGCAAGGCGGGCCATTGAGTCCGCTGCTGTCGAACGTTCTGCTGACGGAACTGGATCGGGAACTGGAACGCCGTGGCCATGCCTTCTGCCGGTACGCTGATGACTGCAACATCTACGTCAGAAGCAAAACGGCGGGGGGGCGGATCATGGTGAGCATCACCCGGTTTCTGGCGGAGACGCTCAAGCTCACTGTCAATGCGGCCAAGAGCGCGGTCGCGCGTCCGTGGGAGAGGAAGTTTCTGGGCTACAGTGTGACGTGGCACAAAGCCCCGAAACTGAAGATTGCGCCGACCAGCCTAAACCGACTGGAAGGCAAAGTCCGTGAAGTACTCCAAGGCGCGCAAGGGCGCAGCCTGAAGAAGGTCATCGACGAACTCAACCCGATCCTGCGTGGCTGGATGGCGTATTTCAAGCTGACCGAGGTCAAACGGACGCTGGAAGAGACCGATGGCTGGATCAGGCGCAAATTGCGCTGCATCCTGTGGCGACAGTGGAAACGTCCCTATACTCGCGCTACGAACTTGATGAAGGCCGGACTGAAGGAAGAGCGGGCATTTCGCTCCGCGTTTAACCAACGCGGGCCCTGGTGGAACAGTGGCGCAAGCCACATGAATCAGGCTTTCCCAAAGTCATTCTTTGATCGCTTAGGTCTGGTGTCGCTGCTCGATACAATGCGACGACTCCAGTGTGTTCAATGAACCGCCGGATGCGGAACCGCACGTCCGGTGGTGTGAGAGGGCGGCGGGAGTAATCCCGCCCCCTACTCGATACGGGAGCGCAAACATGAAACACATCATCATCGGTGCCGGTGCGGCCGGCATCACGGCGGCAGAACAGCTACGCAAACTTGATCCGGCGGCCAGCATCACGGTGCTCGATGGCGAAGGTGAGGTGCCTTATGCCCGCATGGCTATCCCGTACCTGTTAGCGCAACAGATTGACGAGGATGGTACGCACCTGCGCCGCGATCCGGACCATTACCCCGCGCTACGTATCGACATCGAGAAGGCGCGCGTTGTTGCGGTCGATTCGGCTGCCAGTACCGTGCGTCTGGCTGATGGGCGAGCACTCCCCTACGACCGTTTGCTCATCGCCACCGGGTCGGTGCCGAGCCGGGAGAAGATCGAGGGCATCGATCTGCCCGGTGTGCATACCTGCTGGACACTCGCCGACGCGCGCGCCATTCTCGCGTCCATTCGTCCGGGGACGCGTGTGGTGCAGATGGGGGCGGGCTTCGTCGGTTGCATCATCATTGAGGGACTGATGTCGCGCGGCGCGCAACTGAACATACTCGTGCGCAGTGGTCGCATGGTTTCACGCATGATGCCGCCCAAAGCCAGCGAGATGATCGCGCACTGGTGTACCGAGCATGGTGTGGTCGTCATGGGCAAGACCCAGGCGGCAAAGATCGAACGCGACACCAGCGGGGGTGATGCGGCCCTCCAGGTGACATTGACGACCGGCGAAACCTTGCCGGCGGACATCTACCTGAGTGTTGTCGGCGTTAAGCCAGGCATTGATTTTCTCGCGGGTAGCGGCATCACCATCCGGGATGGCATCGTCGTCGACGAGCGCATGCGCACCAACCTGCCGGGCATCTATGCCGCTGGCGACGTCGCGGAATCCCGCGACTGCGTGACAGGGAAATCGCAGATCAACGCCATTCAGCCGAATGCGGTCGAACAGGCGCGTATCGCCGCGATTAACATGGCCGGCGGTGACACAGGTTTTGTCGGCAGTCTCGCCATCAACGTGCTCGATACGCTGGGGCTGGTTTCGTGTTCGTTTGGCCAATGGCAGGGTGAGGACGGTGGTTCCGGCGTCGAAATGGTCGATGAAAAAGCTTTCCGCTACCTTTCGTTGCAGTTCAAGGAAGATGTGCTGATCGGCGCCACCAGCATCGGCTGGACCGACCACATCGGCGCGCTGCGCGGATTGATCCAGACCAAGGCGCGGCTCGGCAGTTGGAAAGAGCGTTTGCTCGATGATCCGACACAATTTATGGCCGCGTATCTGGCGACGGCGCAAAAAGCTGCTTGATAGCAGGATGAAAATCACCTTCAAACTCTTCGCCACGCTGCAGGACTATCTGCCGCCGGAGGGGCGGAAGATGAATGCCCTGATGCTTGATATTGACCCGGAAACGACCATCCAGCAGCTCATCGAGCGCTTTGCCCTGCCGCCAAAACTCTGTCATTTGGTGCTGATCGACGGGCAGTTTATTCCCCCCGGTGAGCGCGCGGCACGTAGCTTGCGCGATGGCGAAACTCTCGCCATCTGGCCGCCCGTGGCCGGTGGATGAAGTTTCCTCAGCGTTATGAAGCAACGACTTCGCGCCAGGATTTTGTGCGGCTGTTGGCAGTTGCGACCGGCGACCCCACGCTGACGGAAACGCCGGACGGGTTTGTCGGGCAGGGGTGGCAGATTCGTCTGACGGCCATTGCGCCTCTCGAAATTGGGAGCGTGCGTCTCGAGCGCCATCGTGTGGAAATCAGCTTCAGCGGTTTGTCGGGCGATGAACAGAATGCTTTCATGCGCCGTTTCACGCAACATTACCAACGTGGTGGTGGCTAGTCTCCCCTCAAGCGACGTAAAAAGTCGGTGCTGGCGCGACGGCGCTGCACGCTACTGTTAGAATCCGGGCCGCGGCGGGTCTCCCCGCATTGTGGGGTGGTGAACCTGGTCAGGGCCGGAAGGCAGCAGCCACAGCTACTTACTGCAAGTGCCGGGGGTCAGGCTCGCCGCCCTCTCAATTTTGCCGCCTGATGTTGTGCTCGATGTTTTGTTGCTGCTGGCGTGGCACGCAACACGCCCTTACAAAGCCGTCTGCGCAAGACACATCTGACTTACACCGCAGCGTTCAAATGCTCTTAGCCGAACAGGCTTTCACCAGTCAACGACAGGAGCAGACAAATGAACACTCATCAAAAACTTATCGCCGGTTTCATCGCTGTTAGTGCGGCATTTTTTGGCCTTGCCCAGGCGCGCGGCCCCGGAGATTGCGATGGCCAAGGCCCCATGCGTGGCGCCATGATGCGCGACGGCCAAATGGGGCAGATGGGTCCGATGATGGCCCAGCGTGGCGAGCAACGCCTTGAGCGCTTGCATGCCGATCTTAAGATCAATGCCCAGCAAGAGCCCCTGTGGCAGGCATTTGCCGACAAAACCAAGGCCGAAATGGGCAAGGGCATGCAAGCCATGCGCAGTAGTCCGGCCGATGCCAAACTCAGCGCACCGGAACGGATGGAAAAGATGCAGGCGATGATGAAGGAGCGCCTTGCCGCCATGGAAGGTGTGAATGACAGCTTCAAGCGCCTGTATGCTGGCTTGAGCGATGAGCAAAAAGCTGCCGCTGACATGCACTTCAACCGCATGGGTATGCGCGGTCGCAACGGAATGGGCCGTATGGGTCCCGGATCAATGCCGCGAAATCCGGATGCGACTAAAGGCTGAGTTGTCAGAGTAAATCGATCCCCTGTCGGTGCAGAATCTTGCCGACGGGGTTCCGCCTGATAAAATCAACGGATGAGTAATCAGGCAAGTTATCAAGTTCTGGCCCGCAAATGGCGGCCGAAATCGTTCGCCACACTGGTTGGGCAGGAACACGTGGTGCGGGCCTTAACCCACGCCCTTGAGCAGCAGCGGCTGCATCACGCCTATCTCTTTACAGGCACGCGCGGCGTTGGCAAAACGACTCTGGCGCGCATCATGGCCAAGGCCTTGAATTGCGAAACAGGGATTACATCAACGCCTTGCGGTGTGTGCTCGTCCTGCACAGAGGTTGATGCCGGTCGTTTCATTGATTACATCGAAATGGATGCCGCCTCCAATCGCGGCATCGACGACATGACGTCGTTGCTGGAGCGTGCGACTTACGCCCCAACCCGCGGTCGCTACAAGGTTTATGTGATCGACGAAGTCCATCAGCTTTCTGGTGCGGCCTTCAACGCCATGCTGAAGACCCTCGAAGAGCCGCCAGATCACGTTAAATTCATCCTTGCCACGACCGATCCGCAGAAGATCCCGGTCACCGTGCTGTCGCGCTGCTTGCAGTTCAACCTCAAGCAAATGCCGCTGACGCACATCATTGATCACCTTACGCGCGTGCTTGAGGCGGAGCAAATTCCCTTTGAACCGTACGCCTTGCGGCATTTGGCCAAAGGCGCGGCCGGCAGCATGCGCGATGCTTTGTCCTTGCTGGACCAGGCGATTGCCCATGGCGCTGGTCGAGTTGAGGAGGAGGGCGTTCGGGCGATGCTCGGAACAGTCGGTGATGAGCATTTGCTCGCCCTGCTGGATGCATTGGCCGCGCAGGACGTTAACAGCATGATGGACGTCGCGCGCCTGATGGATACGCGCAGCTTGTCCTTTGATTCCGGATTGCAGGAACTGGCGACGCTTTTCCACCGCATCGCCCTGATCCAGTTTGCCCCCGACGCCATTCTTGATGCGGCCGAACGTAACCGTCTTGAGCCGTACGCGGCGGCATTTGACGGTGAGTTTCTCCAGCTTTGTTACCAGATTGCGATTCATGGCCGCGACGAACTCGGGCTGGCTCCGGATGAGTATTCCGGTTTCGTGATGACACTGTTGCGTTTGCATGCTTTCCGTCCGGAGCGTGCAGGGCAGGCCGTCGCAGCTCCGGCGCAACCAGTCGCTGCGGTGACGCGACCGGTGAGTCGTCCTCCGGCAACCGTTGTGCTCGTTGCGCCCGTTGCTTCGCCAGTAGCGCCAAATGCGCCACACGCCTCGCCAAGCGCCGTCTCGCCAGCGCCGACTTTTTCACCACCGGTGCCGCCGGGCGCCGATCAGGATTGGCATGCCCTCGTGGCGGGTTTGTCACTTACGGGTATGAGCAAACAACTGGCTCAACACTGTGAGCTGACCAAGCGCGACGATAGCCAGGTGATCTTGCGTCTTTCACCGGTGCACAAGCATTTGCTCGGTAAGGTCCAGGAAGACAAACTGCAAGGTGAATTGCAGAATCATTTCGCGCGACCGCTGCGTCTCGTCATCGAGGTCGCTGCAACGGCTGCAGAAACACCTGCGGAAAGGCACAAGAATATTCAACGCGAACGACAGGATCGCGCCATTGCCTCAATCGAACAGGACCCCTTTGTCCGCGACATCGTCGATTTGTTCGATGCCACCATCGACGAATCCACCATTAAACCGATCTAACCTATCTCAAGGAGCAGCAAGAATGATGAAGGGCGGAATTGCCGGGCTGATGAAGCAGGCGCAACAAATGCAGGCCAACATGCAAAAGGCTCAGGATGAGTTGGCGAATTTGGAAGTTGAAGGCCAGTCCGGCGCCGGTGCCGTCAAGGTCATCATGACCTGCAAGCACGATGTCAAGCGCGTCACCATCGATCCGTCGGTGATGGACGACAAGGAAATGCTAGAGGATTTAATCGCCGCCGCCATGAACGATGCGAATCGTCGCGCCGAGGCGACGTCGGCCGAGAGAATGGGTGGCTTTACCGCCGGCCTGCAATTGCCGCCCGGCATGAAACTGCCGTTCTAGTTCGATTCCTCGATTTTGTCCTTTCTATCGAGTCTCGATGAGTTGATCGAGTCCTTACGCTGCTTGCCCGGTGTCGGCCCTAAGTCGGCGCAACGCATGGCGTATCACTTGCTGCAGCGTGATCGGCGAGGAGCCGAGCGACTGGGGCAAGCGATCACGGAGGCGCTGCAACATTTGCGTCATTGCACGCAGTGCAACAACTTTACCGAGGCCGAGGTGTGCGAGCGTTGCCTCTCGGCGCGACGCGATCATTCGTTACTGTGCATCGTCGAGATGCCCATCGATCTCAATAGTATGGAGCAGACGCACGCGTTCAGTGGCTTGTACTATGTTCTGATGGGCAGGTTGTCGCCGCTTGATGGTATCGGGCCGAAGGAACTTGCTTTCGAGCGTTTGATTCAGCGTGCCACCGATGGCGAGGTCAAGGAAGTGATTTTGGCCACCAACTTCACCAACGAAGGTGAGGCCACCGCGCATTACCTGTCCGAGACTCTGCACGCGCGTGGACTCAAGGTGAGTCGTATCGCGCGTGGTCTGCCGGTCGGAGGGGAGCTCGAATACACCGATGCGGCAACGGTTGCCCAAGCTTTGCTCGAGCGCCGCGACTACCAATGACGCACGGAATGTTTGAGACGGCCAGGTTTTCGAACGGATGATGCTATCTAGTTGATTACATGCGAAGTACGCTGATTGGGGGAAATCGCTCAATAAGTAATCGCTAATGGGGGCTTTAATCGGCGTGCGAGTTTCGCTACAATCGCACGGTTTTCAGAATTGCATTCTCCATATTCAGGGATTTAGACCATGAGTTGTGACGAAAATGTCGATTGCGGTCGGCGTCGCCTCCTCCTTGCTACAGCTACAGCAGGCGGTGTGGCCGGTGTAGCGACAGCCGTACCCTTCGTGGCCAGCATGATGCCGTCCGAGCGTGCCAAGGCCGCCGGTGCTCCGGTCGAAGTCGACGTCAGCAAACTCGCTCCAGGTCAGATGATGACGGTAGAGTGGCGTGGTAAGCCTGTCTGGATTATCAACCGTACGCCAGAAATGCTGGCGGCGCTGAAGACCATTGACGATCAAATGGCTGATCCGAAATCAGACAAGCCGATGCAGCCAGATTATTGCAAGAATGAAACGCGCTCGATCAAACCCGAGATCCTGGTGGCTGTCGGTATCTGCACTCACCTGGGTTGCTCGCCAACCGAAAAATTCAAGACCGGCGCCGAATCAGGTGTCGATCCCAATTGGCCCGGTGGTTTCTTGTGCCCGTGCCATGGCTCCACCTTTGACCTCGCTGGCCGCGTCTACAAGAGCAAGCCGGCACCGGACAACCTCGAAATTCCTCCGCACATGTACCTTGGTGACGCCAAGATCGTGATCGGCGAAGACAAGAAGGCCTAAGGGGGCGCACGCGATGAGCAAAGTAAACGCATTACTGCAAGATACGCTGGACTGGGTTGACGCGCGCTTTCCGCTAACCGCAAATTGGAAAGCCCACCTCTCTGAGTATTACGCACCGAAGAACTTCAACTTCTGGTACTTTTTCGGTTCGCTCGCGATTTTGGTTCTGGTGATCCAAATTGTGACCGGCATCTTTCTAGTGATGCACTTCAAGCCTGATGCCTCATTGAACGCGTCGGGAGTCCCGGTGGCTTTTGCCAGCGTCGAGTACATCATGCGCGATGTGCCGTGGGGATGGCTTATCCGTTATATGCACTCAACAGGTGCGTCGGCCTTCTTCATCGTCGTCTATATGCATATGTTCCGTGGCCTGATCTACGGCTCCTACCGTAAGCCACGCGAGTTGATCTGGATTTTCGGCATGATGATTTTCCTGTGTCTGATGGCGGAGGCGTTCTTCGGCTATCTGCTGCCGTGGGGCCAGATGTCGTACTGGGGCGCCCAGGTGATTGTGAATCTGTTCTCCGCGATCCCGTTCATTGGCCCCGATCTGTCGTTGTGGCTGCGCGGTGACTTCGTGGTAGGTGATTCGACGCTCAACCGTTTTTTCTCATTCCATGTGATCGCGGTACCGTTGGTACTGCTTGGTCTGGTGGCCGCACACATCATTGCACTGCATGAAGTGGGCTCCAACAACCCGGACGGTGTCGAGATCAAGAAAAAGAAGGACGCAAACGGTATTCCGCTGGACGGAATCCCCTTCCATCCTTACTACTCGGTCAAGGATATCGTTGGTGTCGTGGTGTTCCTGATGGTGTTCTCGGTGATCGTGTTCTTCATGCCCGAGTTCGGTGGTTACTTCCTGGAATACAACAACTTCTTCCCGGCCGACCCGCTCGTAACACCTCCGCATATCGCTCCGGTTTGGTATTTCACCCCGTATTACTCGATCTTGCGCGCCGTGACCTATCCGCTATTCGGTCTCGATGCCAAGTTCTGGGGCGTGGTCGCCATGGGTGCTTCGACAGTCATCATTGCTTTCCTTCCCTGGTTGGATCGCAGTCCGGTGAAATCGATTCGCTATCGTGGTCCGCTGTTCAAGGGTTTCCTGGTTGCTTTCCTGATTTCCTTCTTCATCCTTGGTTACCTGGGCATGCTCGGCCCGACGCCGGGTCGTACGCTGGTGTCGCAAATCTGTTCAGTGATCTACTTTGCCTTTTTCCTGCTGATGCCGATTTACACCAGTTTGGATAAGTGCCAACCGGAACCGGATCGGGTGACCAAATGAAAAAGTTTCTGACTGCTCTGCTATTCGCACCCATCCTGGCGTTCGCGTCGGGTGCTGAATTGCACCTGGATACAGCGCCTGACCGCGCTAATGACATACCGGCACTGCAGCGTGGTGCCCAAGTCTTTGTAAACTATTGTTTAAATTGCCATTCAGCGTCCTACATGCGCTACAATCGGCTTCAGGATATCGGCCTGACGGACGCACAAATTAAAGACAATCTGCTATTTACAGCAGATAAAATTGGCGAACCGATGCGTATTTCGATGCAACGCAACGACGCAAAATCCTGGTTTGGCGCAGCTCCCCCTGATCTGACCGTCATTGCTCGCGCCCGCGCTTCGGAGTTTGGGTCGGGGGCAGATTGGCTCTACACCTATTTGCGTGGTTTCTATCGTGATGAAGCACGTCCGACCGGCTGGAACAACACGGTGTTCGCCAACGTTGGTATGCCTCACGTGCTTTGGGAGTTGCAGGGAGATCAGATAATGGGCGACGATCACAAATTGACCTTAGCAAAACCGGGCAAGTTATCCGCCGCCGAGTACGATCAAATGGTTGGTGACTTAGTAGGCTTTCTTAAGTACATTGGCGAGCCAATGTCCGAGTTTCGAAAGCGCCTCGGGGTTATCGTACTGATCGCTCTGGGGATCATTTTCGTCTTTGCTTACGCTTTGAAGCGTGAGTACTGGAAAGACATTCATTAATTCTTGTCATTTGATGACATTAGCTGACTATGGGGCATCGTGAAATGAACGCACCTCCTGTGCGCAAAGTGGTGCGCGACGCGGACTACTCGTGGGGCACTAGCGCCATGATGAATCTGTATTCGGGCACAACCTGCCCGTTTAGCCATCGCTGCCGAATTGTGTTGTTTGAGAAGCAGATGGATTTTCAGGTGATCGACGTCGATTTCTTCAATAAACCCGAAGATATCGCCGTGATCAATCCGTATAACCGGGTTCCTGTTCTGGTTGACCGGGACTTGGTTCTGTACGAGTCGAACATCATCAACGAGTACATTGATGAGCGTTTCCCGCATCCGCAGCTTATGCCACCGGACCCGCAGACTCGCGCCAAGGCCAGGCAGCTTCTCTTCACGATGGAGCATGAGCTTTTTGGTCACATCGACGCCCTGGACAAAAATCTGAAGACCGCCGACAAGGTCCGCGCACACATGCGCGATCGTCTGGTCGAGTTGGCGCCAATGTTTCTCAAGCAAAAATTCCTGCTTGGTGACGAGTTTTCGATGCTTGACGTTGCCATCGCGCCATTGCTGTGGCGTCTCGATCACTATGGAATCGAACTGCCGAAGAGCGCCGCACCGCTGATGAAGTATGCGGAGCGCATCTTCTCGCGACAAGGTTTTATTGATGCACTGACACCTTCTGAAAAGGTGATGCGCCGCTGAACTGGCTTTAAAGCCTGTATGTGGTGTAAGACCTCCAAAAATGCAGTCGACGAAACCTTATCTGATCCGTGCTATCCATGAATGGTGCACGGATCAGGGTTTTACTCCCTATATTGCCGTCGCCGTAAATGCTACGACGCGTGTGCCGCGAGAGTTTGTCAAGGATGGTGAAATCGTTCTCAATGTGGGGCATGATGCGACGCATCAACTTAGCTTGGGGAATGATGAGATCACTTTCCAAGCTCGTTTTGGCGGCCGGCCCTATCCAGTCGTTGTCCCGATTGATCGCGTACAAGCCATTTACGCACGAGAGAACGGCCAAGGAATGGCATTTGAACCGGTCGACGAAGATGCAAATCAAAACAGTGATGGCGGCGTTGAGGAAGGACCCGTTCTACAAGTCGTCGATAGTGATTCCGACGGGGGACCAACCCATCGGCCGCCCGGTGGGCGCCCTCAGTTGACTCGCATCAAGTAGATTGGATCGTTTTCATCCAGATTGTCGCGACTATTGGTCTGGAGTGTTTTCCGTCATAGTCGCTTGCAGCGCGACATTCTCAATTCTGTAGTCTGTACTGCGCTTGCGCCCGGGTGGTGAAATTGGTAGACACAAGGGACTTAAAATCCCTCGGCGCAAGCCGTACCGGTTCGATTCCGGTCCCGGGCATTCCTAGCATTAGCAAGACTGTAAGTTGGAACTCGCGATTGAAGGAGTGACGCCATGACCCAAACCACGGATACCCATTCGAAAACCATCGGCTATGTCCTCTGGTTATTCGGGTTTACCGGATCGCATCGCTTCTATTACGGGAAGCCGGTGACTGGGACGATTTGGTTTT
>CAMDMZ010000047.1 GCA_945902805.1 Propionivibrio dicarboxylicus
CGATTGCTGAACAACAGCAAGGTATAGGGGTCAAGGATCAGACGCAGCACGCCCTCGCCCAATTGCGTGAAGGCATACAGTTCGGCATACGCCCCAGGCTCCAGGCGCAAAGACTGCAAAATGCGCTTCTTGCCCTCGTCCATCGCCAGCTTGCCGCTGCGCGCGAGCAGTTCGATGGATTCTTTGCGCTGCCGCAGGATGAAGACCGCATCGGACAAGGTGAACGCCGTCAGCAGTGCTGGGGATTCGTAATAGTCCTCAACCTGATGCGTGGCCGTGATCAGTGCGCCGCCATACTTGCGCGCCCGCCGTGCCGCTTCTTCGATGATGCGCGCCAGCACCGGATCGTCGTCATTGCCCAATTGCTGCTTCAACTCGTCAATGGCTAACAACTTGCGCGAATTGCGGGTGAAATACATCTGCGAGGTAATGCGGAACAGCAGGCTCATCAGTACCACACGATGCAGCGCCGGGGAACGTTTCAAACTTTCGACCTCGATCACGATCAGGTTCTTGCTGAAATCGACCGTCGACGGCCCATCAAAGAACTCCGCATACATGCCGGTTGCGGAGTAGGGTTCCAGCATCACAGCCAAATCGGTCAGGCGTGGGTCATGGGGATTGTCATCAGCCAGGCGACCGGCACGGAACACGTCGCGCAGATGGGTCACCGTCATGGCATTGCCGTGAGCTTTCCAACACCGGGTGATGACTGTGGTGATGGCCGCTTGCTGGAAGGCATCCAGGGCGGCGAACGGCGCCGCCATTTTTTCTACAATGGCGGACAGCATGGCCAGGTCGTCGGCGAAGTCGGCCGGAATAACCGAGGTAAACGGATTGATGCAAATCCCGCAGCCGGATTTGAGGTCAATCATCTGCCCATCGGCCTTGCCGCACAAGCGCTCGAACGACTTTCCCAGATCCATCATCCAGACCTTGGCCCCGGTGCCCAGATAGGACCAGGCCAGTTCGTTCATGAAGACCGACTTGCCCGAGCCTGGGGTGCCGATAATCGCGGCGTTGAAATTGCCCTCCTGGTTGTCGTAGAGGTCGTAGCCAGCCACCTGTCCGCGCTGACCGCCAAACAACAAGACAGGCGTCTTCGAGCCGCGCCACTCGCCGATCACTGGCGACATATGAACCGCATTCGGAATGCTCTTGGTGGACGACAGGCCGAGCGAGTACAAATCGTGTTGCAAGGCGCGCGTCAAGGTCATCGGCAAGGAACTGAGCAGTGCCGCGCGATGCAGGAAGGAAATGTTGTTGATCACAAAGCCCTGATCGCGCCACAGTCCTTCGGCCACGGTTTCCGCCCGGTTGATGTCCTCTGGTCGGGCGAACAGTCCCAGGGTGTGATACAGGCGGACCAGACTGCCGGTGGTGGTGACTTCATGCAGCGCCGCATCCCAATCGCGTTTCTTGGCTGCCGCATCGGGCATGTACGGTGCCATCTTCGAGTCCGCGTTCTGTGTCGCGCGCGCCTGGTTTGCCGTCGCGCTCATACGCACGTCGGCGGGATTGAGAAACTCGACTCCCATGGTCAGCATGAACGGACAGGGATATTGCAAGGTGCCTTGCAAGGAATCGCCCACTAACGCGCCCATGCGCCACAGCGAGAAGCGTTCGGGATAGCTCTTGACGGCATAGAAACGCGACTCAAGGCTTTCGCGGCTGGATTTCGAGAAGGTGATGCCGTCGCGGTGTTCGAACTGGCGTGTATTGATGTCCACCATCTGATCGCGCAAGGGGCGATAGGGATCGTAGGTGGACGGTGCGGTTTCCTCGAACAGGCGATGCGGATTGCAAAAGTCGCCACACCAGTTGATCAGGTCATTCGGTCCCCAACGCCGCGTCGGGAAGGCCGCGTTGAGCAGGATTGATGCCACGCTTTCGCGCAAACGTGTGATCTCATCCTTAGCTCCGGCATCGAGGTGTCGGCAAGGAAGAAAACCGCTCACGACCAGCCGAAAGTCGCGCAGCAGAAAATTCCCCCCGGTAGACAGCGACGTCCGCGTGCCGTTCAGGTAGTGTTCAGCGCGTCGTCGCGCCAGCTTGCGAAACAGGTTGTCATTCCGGGCCAGGCGACCGCGCTGCAGCGTCTTGTCCGGCTGGTCTTCGTCGACCGCGCGCAGATTCGCGTACTGCAGCAGGAAGGGCTTGATATGCGGCGTCGCCAGCAAGGTAATCTGCATGGACGAGCCGGACGGCCAGGGCGAGGTATATAGCCCGCGCAGCATGTCCGCCATGCCTTGATCGGCCCCGCTTTGCGGTGCAGCTTCCAGGACAAAACCCAGACCGCCATTCAGCGTAAAGATCTCGTAGCTGGCATCGTAGCCAAGGTAGGGCAACCAGGTGCGAAACTGACCGGGGTCGCGGCCGACCCCTGCCCCGGCCTCATCGTCAGCCGGCATGAACATGTGCTTCAGCGACTCAGCCACACCCTCGCCGGCAACCGTCTTCACAAACTCAAAGAACATGAGGTGGCCTACTCCTCCTTGATGGCGCTGCCGGACCCGAAAAACGGTTCCGGTGCCGACGACGACATCGAGCGTGGCGGTTTAGCCGCCGGCCCGACATGGTCATCCGCCGCTGCGGCATCGATCTTCGTCGGCGCCGCAATCGGACCGTAGGCGTTAGCGATGGACGCCTTGACATGGTCGAGTTGCCAATGACCCGCATCAATCTTGACGAACACGCGATGTTCCTCCATCAGGTGATCGTCGGCATCCGTCCAGGGCGCGATCAGGATACGCATCAGGCGTGGCGCGCTGAGTAGGGGTGTGCCCACGGCAGGCGCCAGTGACACTGGCCTTGCCGGCCGCACTCGATCGCCCGGGACATCCGCGCGCTGGCTCACGTTGCCGTCTTTGGTCGTGGATTCATCAGGAGTCTTTGTCGGTCGCGCCCGGTAGGTATCGCGGTAGGCTTCCGACATGGATTTACAGGTCGACCCGTCGGGCATTGGACAGGCGTAGTCGGTGGTTCCACCCAAACCGGACAGTCCACCACAGCCGGCGAGCAAGACGGCAGCAGATAGCACCGCGAGGTTCATCGTTTTCATGGTGAAACAGGCTCCGTAAGTTGGACGGTGGAACGGACCGACAGCCAGGCCAGCAAGTCGGTGCGGTGCATCGCACCCGACTGCAGGCGTCCATCGTCGGCAATCAACGCCGGTGTGCCGCGAATCCCCAGTTGCGCGGCCAACGCCCTATTGCGGGAAAAAACAGACGTATCGCAGGGAGCGGCGGACTTCACTGGTTGGGGTGGTCGCTGTGCCGCCGCCGACACGCCGGGTGCAGCTTTCATCAGTGACTGCCAGGCCTGGGCGCGATCAGGCGCACACCAGACCGCAGCAGCGAGCTCCTCGGACCCTTGCTGCAGGGGCAGGAGATAGATGGTGACTTCAACCTCCGCAAGGCTGGCCAACGTCGTTTCCAGTATCCGGCAATAACCGCAGCTCGGATCGGAGAACACGCTCAGGCGATACCTTGGGGTAGTCGAACGTCGTATCGTAATGCCGTCCGCTGGCGTCAAAGTTCCCGCCGCGATGCTCTGCAATCGACTCTCGCGGTCGGCCGTCAGGTCCACATTGCCGGGCAAATCGACCAGATGCCCGAACAGGAAGTAGCGCCCTTGCGGTTCGACATAGGCCAGATGGCGCCCCATTGCCACCTCGTACACGCCGGGGATTTCCGAGACGCGAATGGCATCGAAGCGGGTCGCCGGATACGAATTGCGCAAGCGGACAAGTACCCTGTTTGCCTCCCCCACCATGATCGACGACGCACCGCTAGCGGATGCCGTATTGGCATTCGCTGCATCCGTATCAGCCAATGCAGAACCGATATTGGCGATCGCCGCTGCCACCCATAGCACATGCAAGCGCCCGATGGACTTAGTCATCGTCGCCAGCTCCGGTCAGATCGGGCAGTGGCACCGACAACTCAATACCCTTGGTAAAGGCCACGTCCACCGCGCGGTCCGAGTCGACCTCGATGACGGGAAACACTTTTTCGGCCAAGGAAATCTGGTAATTGGCGAGTCGATCCAATGCGCGACCAACGCCAGCACCGATCCCAGCCTTCATTTCCTGACCGGGATTCGGGGTGGTGATCGTGCCCCCGGCCGGTGTTACTGTGGTCGACGACGAAAACGTTTGCAAGCCCTGTCCAATACCGCCAATCACGCCAGCGAGCAAGGCCTGTGTCAGGATCTTGTCTTGTTTGCTGATCATGCGTCCACGCAAGCCAAGCTTGCCATCGTCGTCGTACACGACGCCAGCAGCTTTGACCTCCAGTACCTGACCGTCACGACGAATGCAACTGAGCAACTCGGTACGGATGTAGACCCGCTCGGCAGCCAGATCGCCGTAAGCCGCGCCGACCACCATGCAATCCTGAACATTGGCGCGGAAGTGATTAGGCAGTACGGCCAAATCCTTGATGCGCAGAAAGACCGGCAAGGGATTGCTTTGCGCCTGTCCGCCGGTGGACGCGTAAATGCCGCCCAAGAGCTTGGAGCGAACGAAGCCGATCGGCAGAAACGATTGACCACTGGTGCGTTCGCTGGTGCGTTCATCGCGCTTCGGCGCACTCGTGCCACTCGCAGCGGCCGGCATGGTGGACGGACTGGCGGATGGGGTGCCCACTGCGGGGGGCGCTGGCTTGGTGCTGATCAGTCGCACATGACCAATATCCACGCCAGGATCGACCGCGAACGGCGCGGCGATACCGATAACGGGAGGCGGTAGCACCATGCCCTGTGCCGCCATTCCCGGTGTACCCGGTGGGTAGGTCGCGGCTGGAACGGGAGGCGCGGATGGCGTGGTCACCGCAGGAAGGCCGTTCGGCATCAGGATTTTAGTCACCGGCGAGGCGTACACGGTGCCTGACGACGGCGCCGGTGATGCCGCAGACGAGGTATCGGCGCGATGACGAAGTTCGTCCTGCAACTGATTGAATTTCGCCAGCAGGTCTTTGGTGCTCTGCTCCTGTTGCGACAACCGAACTTCCTGTTCGGTCATTTTGTTACCCGCCGTGCCGATCCAGCGATCGCGCGGATCCACAGCCTCGCCGGCAGCGGTGATATGCGTCGCTGCCATGGCTTTTTGGGCAACGGCTTCCTGCTTGGTCGGCTTGTCGCTCGCCGACGAAACGAACAGCAGATACAAGCCGCCATAGAGAGCGGCGAACAAGAGGCCAACGACAACATATTGACGCAGCTTGCCGGACTTGAGGCCGGGAATGACTGACGCGGGGGTGCTGCCACGACGCTTGAACGCCTCGGCAACCAGGCCGGAGAAATTCATCGTGCTGCCTCCCGAACGATGCTCACGGGTATGGTTTCCCCAGGGGCAAGGATGATCTGCTCCAGTCCGACAGCGGCAACGCCATCGGTCAGAAACTCACGTTCATCAAGCACCATGGGCGCTCCCGAAACATTGGTCAGTGCGAAGGCTTCGACAGTCCACCGTGGATGCCCTTCGTAGCGCCGCAACAAGACGAAGTGCGCTTCGCGCCACAAAGCAACCGGTTGATTCACGTCATTGGCGACCATGCTGGTCGGTGCGCGTTGATCAGCCACGCTCTTGAGCAAGGCAATCAGTTCGCGCTCATGATTGGGCAAGCGCTTCGACGTAGATGACAATGAGGTTGCACTTCCGCGATCACGAATGACAATGGTGTCGGCCGGTATATCCATCGGCACCAATAGCAGCGTGTAAGTGGCACGCTCGGTCGACACGAAGATGCTGGTCGCTGGCGGCACCCCGCGTGGATGGACCGGTTGCAAATACAGATCGCCCTTGTCCTCATCGAGCGAGGCCACCAGTACCCCGCCTGGATTGTCCTTGGTGCGGATCACCGAGCCGCGCACATCGGTAATTCGCGCACCATTGACGCGCACCCGAGTCGGGTCTTTGAGCGAAATCTTCGCCGACGCGGAATCGCTATCACGCATGTCAAGCGTCACGGCGGCGAGGGACCCGCCAGAGCACGCGATGGCTACCAGGAGGACACTCGCCGCCAAAACACGGCCAGGACGATTACGATGTGGCATTGGGGTTAAGCAGTTTGTTGACGTCAGCATTGCTTGCCTCCACAAATTCGATGAGCTGCGCGCGGCCACCATCCATGCGCCACGTGATCAGGAAGTTCCGCTCCTGGTCAGCCACACGATTGCCGTTGATCAGGGTATGCAGCCGGCCGGTAATAACTGCTGTCAAGCGTTCCGGACTGGTGCGGATGGTCTGCAAGACAAAGTAGGTGGAAATGTTGTCGCGCTTGATGCGCTGCGCTTCCAGGTCTTGTCGTTCCTTGAGCCTGCCATGCAGTTCCGGATGGGCGTACTGCAGCAGTAGTTTGGACTTGTAGGCAATGTCGTCCGGCGTCACATCGAGGATCAGTGTGCTGATCCAAAGCGACATTTGCTGGATGTACGCATCCGACACATGGTCGGCGGTCACCCAAAACGATTTCTCGATAACGGGTGGCGTCACGATGGTGCGATCGCGGCCAAGCAGATTCAGCATCAATATCATGCTGAGTAGCAGACATGCCGCGAGCACAGCGGCCACCGTCGTCAGGCGCTTGACATGCGCCTTGGACGCCTCCAGATCATCGTCGTAGCGAGTGGAATCCATTTCATCCGACCATTTCTTGATGCGCCGAGGGCGGCAACGCCTTCTTGCGAGAAATGAGGGGCGGCAGATACCAATAAACGACGTGCTTGATATAGGCCGGGTGACGCGCGGCCTTGATCCGCGATACCGCACGCGCCAGTAGGTAGCCAAAGACCACCCCAACGAACATGCTCAGCCCGGTCCCGCGCAACATGCCGAAAAATGCGCATAGCGAAAACGGGAGGGCAATGTCCAGTTCCCACAAGCCCAACTTCCATGGATCATCCAGTCGCCGCAGGATGTAACTGTCGTTTCCACTGGCCATGGTGCTAAATCGTGAAACCGAGGATCGCGCCGCCGATGGTCAAGCCAACGGCACCAAAGATCATGGCGCCGACATAGAACAGGACCGGGCCGAAATTCTTCAACGCGGCCAGAGAAATAAAAGCCACCACGAACGCAATGAAGCCGACCAAGGCCCGCATGCCGGGGCCGAGAGTATTCAGTTGCGCAAGTGCGGTGCCGAGCGGCCCACCAAAACTTGAGAGCGTCGTAAAGTCAATCGCCCCGGCCGTGGCTGACAGCACCATGGTGGTCACAAACAGGGCCATTCCGGCGCGGTGGCGTGACGAAGTAAAGCATGCGATACAGGTCATTTAAAAGTCTCCGAAGGGTGAGATTGAAGTTGAGTAAGTTGCAAGGTGACATTTCGTAACGCGCGCTGTAACACGCGTTCCGGAAAATCCGAGTCGGTCATCGCTTCTTGGACGAAAGCAGTGGCGATATCTTTGAGGTCAAACCGTACGGGCACTCCGTGCTGCTGGCTTGTGCGCCACGACTGCAACTCCTTGAGCTGCGCATAGGCGGAGTCGGCCAGAAGAATGGCTTTATGGCCGGGAGTGTGCACAGGAGACGGGGGCATGGTGGTGTAAGCCTTAGCAGTGACCGCGGTGACGCAGATTGGCCATGGCGTGATACACGCGCCATGCGTACTTGGCGCGTACCTTCCGGCATGCCGTGCCCTTGAGTGTGGTACAGCCGGCGTTGTAGGCGCCGGTCGCCTCCCACGAGTCGCCGTAGCGAGTCTTCAGGTCAGCTAATAAGTACGCACCGACGTGAATGCTCAGGCATGCATCGCGTTCCATGGCATCGCGGGTGATTCCGTAGGGGGCAAAGCGAGTCAAGTGCCGGGAGTTGATCTGCATCACCGTGAAATCGACCGAGCCGTCCGCGTTGACGTGCTTGGCATCGGTGCGTAATCGCGACTCGACACAAGCATGCGCGGCGAGCTCGACCGGATCAAGGCGGTAACGCGTCGCGGCGTGATTCCAGCAGGACACTTCGAACCACGGCGCGGCATGCGCCGGCGGGGCCATCAACAGAGCACAACAGGAAAGGACAAGAGGACGACTGACCACGGCGCACAACTCGGCAACGAGTAAAAGTGCGCCCAGCGTACCCGCCACCCCCCGTAGAAACCCGGACAAGACGTTGTCCGGGTTTCCATCGGGGGCGCAGACTAAACTAATGAAGCTTTTTGCTAACGCAAAACGCGTCTATTCCTAATGGCATAGACGCGACAGCAATAAACCTCGATAGAACAAAAGGGTATAAATGCACCTAACAAACGGCGGCTAGGGAACCCCGAAAATGGCCCCGAAAGGTGAAGGGACCTATTTGAAAGGGAACGACACAGCCGCTAGAAGAATCGCTGCTGTGTCGTTAAAGGGGATAAAACGGCTACGGATAGCCAATCCATCAACAGCTGTAAAACAAATGGTTATGGAACTCCGAAAGACGGCAAAAGCAGAAGGGAGACTGTTTCACGCGTTGCGGCGCCGTGGATAATCATGCAGTCCTGCGACGAGTGAGCCGGATCAACGAGGAAAAGAGGTGGAACGTCGCCGTCAATCCTGGTTCGAGATTGAAAATGGCGATCAGCAGCAAGCTCCTGGTGATCAAGCTGTGTGAACATGGCACAATCGCCGATCCCTACGAACAAGGACACCCCCATGGCCCGTCTGAAAGCGTTCAAACCCGACACCATCCCGAATTCCCGCAAGAAATCCGGGATGAACCAGCAAGCTTTTTGGTCACGTTTCGGTGTGACCCAATCCGGCGGATCGCGCTATGAGTCCGGTCGAGACATCCCGACGCCGACGTCGATGCTGATCTGGCTTCTCGAAAACGGGCGGCTCACCGACCAGGATCTGGCGGACGCCTTGAAGGTCGTCAAAGCCGCCGGTTGATCAGAATTCCCACACCACGCAAAGGAGCAACACCCATGAACAAATCCGAACTCGTTGATGCCGTTGCCAAGGCCGCCAAGAAAGTTGCCACGAAGAAGTAAGAGACGAAGAAGTAAGAGACGAAGAATGGGGTGAGCCTCTGTCTTGGCTCCTCAGGCGCTCATCCATCTAACATCAATACCTTACGACCCTTTTTCCAACTGCTTATCCCGAACTGACGTTAAATAGGAAAAGTGGCACAGGCCAACAATGGCCGTCCCCGTCGCACGCTTCCGGCGGGTAGCCAAAGGCGTACGCGTGGTTGACCGCACTGCGCGAAAGTCGGCGCTGGTGGGACGGCACTGCGGCTGCGCTATTCCTCCAGCGGCAGCCGGACGTGCGCTACCGTGCCACCGCCATCGCGCGGTGACAGCCAGACCTTCCAGTCATTTGCCTGGGCGATCTGACGAACGATGGCGAGCCCCAGTCCACTGCCGCCGGTGCGACTGCTGCGCGACGGATCGAGGCGATGGAAAGGCTGAAACACCGCCTCGCGCTGATGCTCGGGAATGCCCGGGCCGTGATCGAGGATGCGAATTTCAACCTTTCGGTCGATTACGTCATATTCGATGTCAATCAGCTGGCGGTCGCCGTAGCGCGCAGCGTTGTCGATCAGGTTCGACAGGATGCGCCGCAGCGCTAACGGCTTGGCATGCAACTGGCAATCCGGCCCCTTGCGGCCGCGAATCTCGATGCCCGGTGCCTGTTCGCGGGCGATCTCGGCGAGCAGATCACACAGATTGAAGCGCGAGCTCTCGCGTTCGGCAAAATCGCGCCCGACTTCAAGGCAGCGCGCGATCAGCTGGTTCATGTGATTCACATCGCGGGTAATGCGTGCCAGCAGATCGACGTCGGGCTTATCGTCGAGCATGCCGAGGGCGAGCTGGATGCGCGTCAGCGGCGAACGCAGGTCATGCGAAATGCCGGCGAGCAAGGTGGTTCGATTGTTGAGCAGAGTCTCAACCTCCACGCCCATGCGGTTGAATTCGTGCGCCAGGGTCGCTAGTTCCGTCGGCCCACTTTCCGCCAACGGTACCGGTCGCTGGCCTTTGCCGATGCGCTGTGTAGCCTTCGCCAACTGCGCCAAAGGGCCGATTAGCCATCGCGCCAGCCAGCCCGAAGTGAGGAAAATCACCAGGGCGCCGACCAGTAGAATGATTAACAAGGCGGCGGAAGGTTGCACCGCCACGCGGTCTTGCGAAAAACCGACCTGTACCCATACCCTCGTGCCATCCCAAGCAACCACTGGAATACGCGCCCAGTATCCGCTGCCGTCGCCGAAGGTACCGCGGCCAAGACGAATAGTCTGACCGGTACGCGCCGAGAGAGCGTCTTCCAGAAAGTGAAAGTACGGCAGATAGCGAGAAAACGACTCGGTTAACAGGGTGTCGGCACGTACCTGCAGTTCATGTTCTGCAAACAGCCGGTCGGATAGCACCACGCGATTTTCGATGCCGGCACGCTGCCAGGCACTGGCACTGGAGAGCATTAGCGCAGCCAGATCATCGGTAGCATGACGGCCAAGCGGCACCAGCGCGAAATGAAAAATCACCGCCAGGGTGAATAACTGAAACGCGATTGATACCGCAGCAATCACCAAAGCGGTGCGGCCAAACAGGCTGTGTGGTAACAGGGGCCAACCAAACTGTTTCATATCGCCAGCGCACCACGCGGCGCAAACAGATACCCCTCACCCCATATGGTGCGCAAATACAGTGGATGGGCCGGATCGGCTTCGATTTTGCGGCGCAGGCGCGTGACGCGCACATCGACCATGCGGTCGAACGGGGCACGCTCGTAGCCCTTGAGCAGTTCAACCAGCGCGTCACGGCTCAATACCCGGTCGGGATAGTCGAGCAGGATGCGCAGCAGGGAGAACTCCGCGCCAGATAAGCCGATTTCGGAGCCATTACGGGTCAGCCGGTGCGCCTCGACATCGACGACGAACGGCCCGAAGCGGCGGATGCGCCCCGTCTCCAGCGCAGGCTGGTGCCGGCGCAACACGGCGGCGATGCGTGCCAGTAATTCGCGGTGGCTGAAGGGTTTGGGCAAATAGTCATCGGCACCGACTTCGAGGCCGACGATGCGGTCGACTTCCTCGCCGCGCGCCGACAACATGATAATTGCCGGTGCATCCGCACCGGCAAGACCCCGCGCCAGCGAGAGCCCATCCTCGCCGGGCAACATCACGTCGAGCAAAATCAAGTCGACCGGATGCGTCAGGAGATGCACCTTCATCGCCGCACCATCACCGACTCCGCAAGCGGCATAGCCGTTGTCGCCCAGATAACGCACCAACAGATCGCGCAGATCCTCGTCGTCGTCGACCACCAGTATGCAACTGCGTTCGATAGCCATCTCCCCCCCTTCCTTTTTTTCATCGTGCCGCTGCGCTTGTAACAGGCTGTAACAAAGCGGCCGCTGTCGCAACAGGCCGGAAACCCCTCATCCCTAGTCTGGTGGCTCGGAACATAACACAGCCTATTCACTAGAGGAGCGACGCAATGCAGAACAAAAAACAATGGTTACTGGGAATCGGAATGAGCTGCCTGGCGCTAGGTAGCCAGGCCGAGGGCCAACCGGAAGACATGAAACGCGGCATGGAACTGATGAAGCAGCAGATGGTGGTGATGTCGCCGGAACTGGTGCAGAAAGCCAATGCCCTGTCGCCCGAGATCAAGAAATTCCTGATGCACGTTGCCTCACGTCATGAGCGCCGCAGCGATACGTTGACACTGGTCCAGGTGATGCACGAAATCCTCGCCGAACATCAGATGATCGGGGCTGCGATCGCCACCGATAACGGAGCGATGGCCGCCGATGCCGCCCGCCGTCTGGCCCTGCACCGCCTGCCCAAAGGCGGCATGCTTCCCTATCTGCCGATCGAGAAGGTGACGACCGAGTCGCTGTCAGTTCTCCCGAGCATGGAAATGGCGGTTGAGGGCAACGCCCAGAAGCTTGCTGAAGCCGCCGAGAAGGGTGACATGGTTTCCGCCGCTCACCATTACGGCGAAATGACTGCTGGTTGCGTCGCCTGCCACATGCATTTCCGTGGCCAGCCGGGTGCTACCGCCTACACCCCGCGCCTGAAACAATAATCCAAGAACCATTGCCGGAGGAGAATCATGATGAATAACAACAAACTAACCGTCAGCCTCGCTGCCGCTGCCTCGCTGGCGGCCTTCGCTCCCCACGCCGCCGCCACCAATGGCGACCACATGGTCGGCCTGTCGGCCATCCAGAATGGCATGGCCGGTGCGGTCGTCGCCGCACCACAAGAGGCAACCACGGTGCTGGTCAATCCGGCCGGCATGGCGGAACTGGCCATCAAGGACGTACGCTTCGACCTGGGCGTCGGCCTCTTCAACCCGCCCCGGCAGATCAACGGCTTCGACAGCGACTCCGAGCTGTACATGATGCCCACCGGTGCCGTTGCCTTACGCGTCAATGACAAGCTGACGCTGGGCATGGGCTTGGGCGGCATCTCTGGCATGGGCGTCGATTTCCCCGACACCATGGTTGCGCCGGGCAATCAGTCACTCGTTACCACCAAGCAATTCTTCAAGGTCTCCCCCGGCTTCGCTTATCGGGTGAATGACAGCGTGTCGATCGGCGCCACGGTCAACCTCAACTACCAGAGCCTCGCCCTGTCGGGTTTTTCGCCAGGCGGGCGTTTTGATCTGCCGCAGAACCAGGTCTTCGGCTGGGGCGTGACCGCCGGTCTGATCTGGAAACTTAGCCCGGCATTGCAACTCGGCGCGGCCTGGTCGAGCAAGCAGAACATGAGCGCGTTCGAGTGGAATACACCCACGACGCCTACCAGCACGGGTGGCAAGATCACGCTGGATATGGATGCGCCGCAGGCTTTCACAATCGGGCTGGCCTGGAAGCCGATGCCCGGTCTGCTGATCGAAGGTGACATCAAGCGCATCGGGTATAGCGACGTGCTCGGCACCGTTGCGTTTGCTCGTCCAGCCGGCTATGCCGGTGCAGTGCCAGCAGCCATGCCGTTCGGCTGGAGCAACCAGACGATCTATGCCCTGGGCATCCAGAAGGATATCGGCGACAAGATGCAGGTACGGGTCGGCTTCAACTACGGCAAGTCACCGATCGGGCCGGAGGATGTCAACGCCAACCTCGGCTCGCTGGCGGTGGTGGAGAAGCATCTCTCGCTCGGCATTTCGCGCAAGTTCAGCGACAAGGTGATGGGCTCGATCTCTTATATCCATGCCTTCAACAACAGCGTGACCTCGAACGTCGCGCCGTTCAACACCATTGAACTCAAGCAGAACCTCGTCAACATGCAAGTCAGCTACCAGTTTTAAGGAGAACAAAACATGACAGTCGATCGCATCGTGCATCTCGTCGCCGGCCTGATGGTGCTGTTGGGCGTCGCCCTGGCCCACTACGTCAATCCGAACTGGCTGCTGCTGCCGGCTTTCGTCGGCCTGAATCTCGCGCAAAGCGGGCTGACCAACTTCTGCCCGCTGGCCTTCATGCTGAAGAAAGCGGGTGTGCAGGAAGGCAGCTGCTGTTCCTGATTGCTTCAATCATTGAGGAGTATTCATGATGCAACGAATCGCACTCGCCCTTGCCGCTGTCGGGCTGCTGTCTCTTCCGGTGCATGCGCAAGAAATTGGCGCCCGTGCCAAGGGTGGTTTTGTCGAATCCTTCTTCATCGAAAAGGTGCCCAAGGCCGAGGCGCAAGCGACGGCGCAGCGGCTAGCCAAGGCGGTCATCGCCGCGCGTATGATCATCTTTTCCTATGCTGGCAAGTTCGTTGATCCGAAACTGGGCGACAAGGGTTTCTCGGGGGAGGTCTTCGAGCGGCAGTGGAGCGACGCGATCGAACCCGACATGATCGATGCCACACCGATCCAGAAGCGCCTTTACGAGAAACTCATCTGGGCCGGCCGCCAGGTGATCGAGAACAACCAGGACCGTATTAACACCAAGGGGGTCGGCTGGAAAAACTTCCTCCCGGCGAAGTGGGAGCGCGAGATGGGACAGGTATTTACCGCCCGGACCGGCATCGTGATCAAACAGCCGGGACGTGCCTACCGTAGTCCGATGAATGCGCCCGACGAAACCGAACGCGCCGCGTTGATGCATTACGTCAAGGCCGCTCGAGACGATAACCGTCCGCAGACGTTTACTGAGCAGTGGGGCAAGCAAACCGTGTATCGCCACATGGAACCGATCCGCCTTTTGTCACCTTGCCTAACCTGCCATGGTAAGCCGAAAGGGGAGCTAGACATCGTCAATTTCGAGAAGGACGGGCTGGAAGCGGGAGATGTCATCGGTCTGATGAGCGTCTCCTTCGGCGTGACTGATTGAATACAAAAGTCGGTGCTGGCGGTACGGCACCGATTCTCAACAGACCCGGATTACGTCCGCATCATCGACGTCAAACGTGAAAGTTGCCAGATACAAATATATTGCTGGATGAGGTATGTGACTCAGCGTCCGCTCAAACCCGCCAAAAAACTCATCGGCGTGCGGGACAACTGGGGAAAATTGTCCGGGGTCACAATCACTGGAGTCGCGTCGGGAAAGTGTTTCATGAAGGTATCCAGCCCCTTGGTGGATTTCTTTCTGCCCGATTTGACTTCGAGCGCATAAAGATTGCCCTGATAGCGGTACACAAAATCGACTTCAGCGTTCTTTTCACGCCAATACGAAAGTTCGCCCGGCAGTTGCAGCAACTCAGCGCCCACCGCCAACTCGAACACACGCCCCCGCTGTTCCGGATCAGCCAAGGCATGAGCTCCCGCGCTCATCGTGCAAAGCGCGGGGCAGGCCGGGAGGATTTTGGGACTGGAGGTGCGCGTCAGCCAGGCCTTGGCGGAATACTTTTCAAGCGAATAGATCAGGAATGCGCCAGTATAAAGTTCCAGGTAATACTTGACCAGATCGGTATTGCCTTTGTCCTGCAACTGGCCAAGCAGCTTGGTGTAGCTGATTTCCTGGGCTGGATAACGACAGAGAATTTCAAACGCCTGACGGAACAGCGCCGGATTGGCTACCTTGCGGTTTTGCAGAATATCCTTGCCGATCACCGCCTCAATAATCGCGTCTTTCAGGTAAGCGTACCAACGATTATGGTCAGCCTCGAACGTCACCGCGCCGGGGTAACCCCCATACATAAGATAGCGTTCAAGGTCATAGCCAAACGCCTCACTGAGCTCGCTGAAGGTCCAGTGGTAAATCCGCGTCAATTCGAAACGGCCGGCCAAGCTCTCGGTTAATCCGACCTGGATCTGCAAGGAACTCGACCCCAGCAACACTACACGCAGCCGGTGCGCTTGCTTGTCCCACAGAGATTTGATGGCATCGGACCAGTTGGGAATCTTCTGCACTTCATCAATGACCAGGAGAGCGCCTTCCCCCAGCAACAAGGCCTGCTGCCATTGGGCTAGTAGCCAGGAACGGTCGGTCACCAGCTGATCATCGGCATTGGCATAGTGATGGCTACCCGGCAGGCGCGCCAAAAGTTGGCGCACTCCGGTGGTCTTGCCCACTTGCCGCGGCCCCACCAACACCTGAATCAGCGGCGCCGCTTCGACGAGGCGTTTTTCAAGCTGCGCCACGAAGGCGCGTTCGAAAGAGTGTGTCATGTGGCGAGTATACGCAGATTAGAAGACGCATCTAGTATTTTTACTAGGTCATTCTGGTGATTCCAATGTAAAAGGAAAAGTGGCACGGCACAACAATCTCCAACCCCGCTGCACGCTCCCCGGCGGGTAGCCAACGCCGTGGTTGAAAACGCCGCACAAAAGTCGGTGCTGGCGGTACGGCGTAGGGCTTAACGGTACAGCCGAATCACCTGCGGATCATCGGCATGATCCAGCAACAACCGGCGCACCCGGTCCTGCCAGAGCGCTCGAAACTCCGCCTGCTGCGCCGTCGTCGCCTGCCCGGACAGGCATAGCGGCATCAGCTTGCCTACACGCGGGTCGCCCGGCACGCGCGACAGGTCGGCGACCACTTCGACGGCTGTGCCCGTATCCAGTCGCGTGAAGCGCAGCGTACCGTGAGCGAGCGGCTGAGCAAAAAACAGCTTGTCGCGGCGGTTGAATTGTCCCCCCAACCCCTTGAAGCCGGTATCCGCCGTCGCGCCGGTGATGAGCGTCGCAATGCTGGCGATTACGCCCGCTACGCCGGCATCGCGGGTCTCGGCCAGATCGACGCGGATTTCGCCGCGCACCCGCATTGAATCTTCATACAACGCGGCGAGTGCAGCCCGCGTCATCAGGAAGGCCGAGGCCACCGTCGGGCAGCTATGACCGGCGAGGCGCACGGCATCTTCATAGTGGTAATCGATGATGCCGCCCTCTGCCGCACCGAGAAAACCGGCGAGCGGGTCGATTACGCGAATGACGGGGGCGGCGGTGAAGAAATCGGGAAATTGCATTTGGTTACTTTCCTTGTGTTGGAGAATAGGTCGGACTCGTATAAGATAGTAACAGTTTACTTACTTTATTTCAGGCCATGAACGACACGCCCACTCTCGATACTCCGCCCGCCGAACCCCGCCAGCGCCATTCCGCCGAAGAGCGCCGCGAGGAAGCGGTCGAAGCGGTGATTGCCCTCGCCAGCGAGCACAGCCCGGAAGGGATCACCACGCAGGCCATCGCGGGTCGCATCGGCGTCACGCACGGGGCGCTATTCCGGCATTTTCCCGACAAGGCCGCGATCTGGCGCACGGTATTCGATTGGCTCGGGGTGCGGCTGGGACGTGTCGCCGATGTCGCCATGGCCAGCGGCGGCACGCCACTGGAAGTGCTGGAACGTCTGTTTCATGCGCAAGTCGCCTTTGTTGCCGATCATCCTGGCGTGCCGCGCATCCTGTTCCACGAGTTGCAGCGGCCAGCCGGCTCGCCCTTGCAGGCGCTGGCGCGCAACATCGTCGGTGGCTATCGCGAACGCCTGAAAACGCTGATTCGTCGCGCCAAGGAAGCCGGCGAACTGCCGGACAGCCTTGACGAAGAAGCGGCCGCCGTGTTGTTCGTCGGCACGGTGCAGGGGCTCGTGGTGCAGAGCACGCTATTTTCCGGCGCGCTCGACCTGCGCGAAGCGGCGCAACGAATCTTTCCCCTGCTTCTCAATGGTTTTCACGGAGCGAAGTCATGAACGCATTGGTCAAACGCAATCTCGTCCTCGGCGTTCTCGCCGTTCTGTTTATTGTCGCCTTTGGCTGGATCGTCGCGACCCAGGGACCGCTGGCGGCCACCAAGGTGACGCTCGAGAACGCCAAGGAAACCCGGCTGGAACGCACACTATTTGGTGTCGCCACCGTCGAAGCGCGTCGCAGCCAAAGCATCGGCCCGACGTTGGCCGGGCGTGTGGCCAAGGTGCTGGTCGATCAGGGCGATGCGATCAAGGCGGGCCAGTTGCTGGCGGAGATGGAGCCAGTCGATCTCGATGCACGACTCGCCGCCGGAGCCGCCTCTGCCGCTGCGGCGGCGCAGCGTGTGCAATCAGCCGAAGCAGCCTTGGCCGAATCCGGTAGCCGCGCGCAACTGGCGAAAAACAGTGCCGAGCGCTACGCCGATTTGCGCACCAAAAAGTTCGTCAGCCAGGAAGCGGCCGACGCAAAGGCGCACGAGGCCGCTGCAGCACAAGCATCACGTTCAGCCGCTGCAGCAGGTTTGGCGGCGGCGAAAGAAGACGTGCGCCGGGTTCAGTCCGAACTCGCCGGCACCGGCCAAAGCCGCGCTCACCTGCGGCTGGTCAGCCCAGTTGATGGCATCGTTACAGCGCGCCTCGCCGAGCCGGGTTCCACCGTGGTGCCGGGGCAGGCGGTGGTTCAGGTGATCAATCCGGCCAGTTTGTGGCTGCGTGTACGAATCGATCAGGGCCGTTCGGGTGGCTTGGCCGTCAGTTTGCCGGCTGAAATCACGCTGCGTTCGCATCTAGGCGAAAAGCTGGCCGGCCGCGTCGAGCGCGTCGACTGGGTCGGCGATGCGGTGACCGAAGAGCGTATCGCCAACGTCGTTTTCGATGCCTTGCCCACGGGCATCGCTATCGGCGAACTGGCGGAAGTCACGCTGCGCCTGCCGGCCATCGAAAAGGCCCTGACGGTGCCGGCGGCTGCCCTACAACGACAAGGCAACCAAAGCGGCATCTGGCAACCCGCCGAGGGCAAGGCGCGCTTCGTGCCGATCAGCGCCGGGGTGATTTCGTCCGATGGCCATGTGGAAGTACGACAGGGACTCAAGGTGGGTGATGCGGTGATCGTGCATAGCGCCAAGGCGCTTGCTGACGGCGCCCGCATCCAGCCGGTGGACGCGCTGAAATGATCAACCTCGCCAGTCGTGATGTCCTGCATGGTTGGGGAAAATTCCTGTTTACCGGCATCGGCCTCGGCCTGTTGATCGGCGCCACGCTGACCATGGGCGGCGTATTTCGCGGCATGGTCGACGACGGCCAGGTGCTGATCGACAACAGCGGTGCCGAACTGTGGGTGGTGCAGCAGGGCACGCTCGGGCCGTATGCCGAGCCGTCGAGCCTGCGCGACGACGTGTGGCGCGGCATTGCCGGCATCGAGGGCGTGGCGGAAACCGGCAATGCCGCCTACCTCACCATCCAGATGGCGCATGCCGGCAAGGACACGCGCGTGATGATCGTCGGCATCGAGGTGGATCGTCCGAACCGCCCCGGCGCACCGCCCTACCTCACCGCCGGCCGGCCGATTTTGCAGGGTCATTACGAAGCCATCGCCGATGAGCGCGCTGGACTGAAGCTCGGCGAGCGGGTGAAGATTCGTCGTCATGACTACACCGTGGTGGGCCTGACGCGGCGCATGGTGTCGTCAAGTGGTGACCCGATGATCTTCGTGCCGCTCAAGGACGCGCAGGAAATCCAGTTCCTCAAAGACAACGACGCGCTGGTAAATGAGCGTGCCCGCACCGCCGCCAACCCGGCCTTCAACCGCCCCGGCGTGCCCGGCCTGCTCGAAGCCGCACAGGCTAGCGCGACGCAGGCGAAGAGCGTGAATACGGTGCTGGTGCGCTTGGTTCCCGGCGCCGATCCAGCCAGGGTGGCCAACGAAATCCAGCGCTGGAAACGGCTCACCGCCTACACCAAGGCGCAGATGGAAGACATTCTCATCGCCAAGCTGATCGCCACCTCGGCGAAGCAGATCGGCATGTTCCTCGTCATCCTTGCCATCGTCACCGCCGCCATCGTCGCCTTCATCATCTACACCATGACGCTGGCCAAGGTGCGCGAAATCGCCGTGCTCAAACTCATCGGCGCAAAGAATCGCATCATCGCCGGCATGATCCTGCAACAGGCCTTGGCGCTCGGCGTCATCGGCTTCCTCGTCGGCCGCCTCGCCGCCGGGCTGTGGGGACCAGCCTTTCCGAAATATGTACTGCTCTTGCCGGGCGATGCCGTCGCCGGCTTCGCCATCGTGCTGAGTATCTGCGCGCTGGCGAGCAGCGTCGCCATCCGCGCCGCACTGGCTATTGACCCTGCGGAGGCCATCGGTGGATAAGATGAACAAACCTGTTCCCGCGATTCAACTCACCGGCCTGAAGAAGCGTTATGGCACAGGCGATGCCGCCGTCGATGCGCTCAAGGGCGTCGACATGACCATCTGGCCGGGCGAAGTCGTCGGCCTGGTCGGCCCCAGCGGTTCGGGCAAGACCACCCTGCTCAAATGCCTCGGCGCGGTGATCGAACCCACCGCCGGGCGCATGGAACTGGCCGGCGACGTCATCTACGACGACGCCTGGAAGATTCCCGACCTGCGCGCGCTGCGCCGCGACCGCATCGGCTTCGTCTTCCAAGCGCCTTATCTGATTCCCTTCCTCGACGTCACCGACAACGTCGCCCTGCTGCCGATGCTCGCCGGCCAGGACAACACCAGCGCCCGCAAACGCGCGTTGGAACTGCTGACCGCCCTCGATGTGCAACACCGGGCCGGCGCGCAGGTCTCGCAACTTTCCGGCGGCGAGCAGCAGCGCGTCGCCATCGCCCGTTCGCTCGCCAACCACGCGCCGGTGATCCTCGCCGATGAACCCACCGCGCCGCTCGACTCGGAACGTGCGCTGACGGTGGTGCGCATCCTCAACGATCTGGCGCGCGAATACCAAACCGCGATCATTGTCGTCACCCATGACGAGAAGATTATCCCCACCTTCAGGCGGATTTATCACATCCGCGATGGCAAGACGCACGAGGAAGCCGGCGAGGGGCGGGCAATCTGACCCACGATTTCACCCACAAAACCCATTACCTTCCAAGGAGAACCCCCATGCAAAACTTTCGCTACGCCCTGCCGCAGGTCGCCGTCCACTGGCTGGCCGCACTGCTTATCGGCTTTCTGCTGGTCACGGGCACCTTCGTGCTCGCAGACATGCCGAACACGGCGGAAAAGATCGGCAACCTGCGCATCCACCTGATTCTGGGCGGACTTGCGGGAATGCTGGTGATCACCCGCGTCGTCATGCGCCGCCGCCTGCCGGCCGCGCCGGCCATGGCCGGCGACAAACACGCCCATGCCGGCCACATGGCGCTGAATCTCGCGATCCTGCTGATGGCGGCCAGCGGCATGATGCTCGCCCTGCAAAGTGGCACCCTCGACGCGGTCTTCGGCAGCGGCGTGCTGCCCGAGGATTTCAAGGCCTTCACCCCGCGCAAGGTGCATGGACTGGTCGCGAAAATCACCATGGGACTGATCGCCCTGCACGTGGCGGCTGCCCTATATCACCAGTTGATCGTGAAGGATGGACTGATCGCCCGCATGACTTTTGGGCGCAAGTAATACCAGAGCCGCTTGCATGCGGACCCACCAAAAGTCGGTGCTGGCGGGACGGCGCTGGTCTGCCGCAGAAACCAAGTGAAACAAAGCGAAACCATCGGAACATGTCGCCGTTACATCGCGCTGCGATGATGAAGGCATTCAATGACCGATCAACAAACCCTTAATCGGGCCTACAAGGAGAAATCATGAGCAATGCAATTGGCGGTATTGGCGGCGGTTCTTCCATGATGATGCAGGGCATGGGGCGGATGCAGCGCCAGGACCCAACAAAGATGGCGGAGAGTCTGTTCGCCAAGCTCGATACCAGCGGCAAGGGTTATATCGAGAAAGCGGATCTGCAAACTGCGCTCCAGAGCGTCTCCACACCGAGCAGCGCCAGCGCCGACGACGTGTTTGCGTCCCTCGACGGCGATAGCGACGGCAAGGTGACCCAACAGGAAATGTCCGACAGCATCAAGAAACTGTCGGATGCCCTGGAGAGCCAGTTTCAGAGCCTGCGCATGAATGGCGGCGGCGGGATGGGCGCTGGCATGGGAATGCGTAAGAGCGGCGACGGCATGACGCAGGAAGATCTGACCAGCCAGCTGGCCGCCATCGGCAACACCGAAAGCAATCGCACCAACATGCTCTCCAGCCTCATCGACAACTTCGATCAGGTCGACACCGATGGCAATGGCAAGGTCAGCTTCGAGGAAACCCGGGCTTACAAGCAGTCGAGCCAGCAAAGCCCTGCTGCGACAACGAATACAGGCAGTGAGGCACAGGTGCTGATGCAGATCATGAATCTGGCGCAGGCCTATGGCCTCAACGGAAATTCCACCAGCAGCACCGGTTTGTCGGTTATCGCCTGACCGGAAAACTGGCGCACGCCCTTGGTCGTGCGCTCCACAACTTCACCACCGCCACCGGGTTGATCAGCGTGGCGGTTTTTTTCAGGACGGCTTTGCGAAATACCCGGATATGAACGGAAACAAACCGATACGGTGGCGACATGGTGTGGTTACAACCAGCAGCGACAATGCTCTTCCCAAAACCCGAAACCGAGAAAGCTCACCGTGAAGTTATCAGAAATGAAAAGTATCGCCATCGTTAGCCTGTGCCTGCCCCTTTTTGCCGCAGTACCCACCATGGCGGAAGAGGGAATGTCCAACGTGCCGGTCGATGGTCTGCATGGCTCCATCGGCATCGGTGTGGGCGTACGCCCTGCTTATGAAGGCGCCGATGAAAGGAAAACGCGGCTTGCGCCCAACATCAACCTCTTCTATGGCGACAGGTTTTTTCTGACCGGCATGACGGCAGGCGCCAATCTATGGAGGCACACGACGGCTCAAGGACTGAAGATTAACGCCGGCCCGTTGCTGGCCCTGCGCCACGAACGCGACGAGGATGACAATGATGCGCTCGCCGGCCTGGGCGATATCGACCGCAGCCTCGATGCCGGTGCATTTATCCGCTTCCGCAAGGATGGCTGGCAAGCGCGAGCCGATATTCGCAAGGATGTCACGAATGGCGATGGCGGTGCGACGGTCAATTTTTCCGCCGGGTATGGCATGCCGGTTTCCCAAAACCTGCATCTGCGCGCCAACCTCGAAACGACTTGGGCCTCGGCGGCATACATGAATACCTTCTACGGTATCGACGCGACGCAGTCGGCCAATTCCGGCATCGCTCAATACACTGCCGGATCAGGTTTCAAGCATGTCGGCGCCAGCCTGGCCGCCAATTACGCGATCAGCCGCGAATGGGTCGGCTTCGCCTCACTGCGCGCCACGCAACTGATCGGCGACGTGGCCGACAGCCCAATCGTGACGACCTTTGGCAGCAAAAATCAGGTGGCGGCGACGGTCGGCATCAAATACCGTTTCTGATAACCACCGAAAATTTTCATGACAGCACAGGAGAACACGATGAAAGTATTGCCAATGATCAGATCAGCTACGATCAGCATCGCCCTGCTGGGTGCCGGTAGCGCGCTGGCAGAGGATCTGCCTTTACCTGCCAATTCCACACCGCAGCGCGAGCAAATGCAGGAGCGCATGCGCAGCATGACGCCTGAGGAACAGAGGATCATGCGCGAGACCAGCAGCGACAGGCGCGCTCAGATGGAAAGCAAACAGTCCACTGAAGGCAATGGAATGCGTCGAGGTGGCGGTGGTGGAGGGCGCGGGAAGGGTGGTGGGCGCAATCGGGCAAGCAACGAGGGGGTAACGCCGTGACTGCGCGAGCGAGCGAGGAGTGTGCCCTGGAAATCGGTTGAGCTCCCCTGTTTCGGTCGCGGCCGAACCTCGTCCGGCGCTGGCGGGACGGCAGGAGATCCTGTCCAGCGGTTGATCCATATCAAGTACAGGCAATCGCCAATCGTTAATGATAATGACTCTCATCTATATTGCCGCTGCGGAGGATCGTTGTCATGGAACATCAAATCGTCGTCCTTATCCACCTGATTTGTGCTGTCTTGTTTGTCGGCGCGGTCGCCATGGAAGTATTGATCTTCGAACCCGTGCGCAAGATCATGGGCGACGAAATCTTCCAGAAGGTCGAGTTCTACCTGTTCCGACAGATTCGCCGCACCTACCCTCTGGCGATAATTCCGCTCTATGTCACCGGCTTCTACATGTACTTCGGTCATGTGGAGAATCTCGGCGGCTTCGATGCGTTCATCGCAACCACCTTCGGACAGTTGCTAACGCTGAAGATGGCGTTCGCCCTCGGTCTGCTGACCATCTTCGCCGGCTCGCCGTTCTTTTTCATGCATCATCGCCAAACCACGCTCGGCGGACGCGTCCGGCACTTTCTGATCGTTACCGGCGGCCCTGAGGATTTCCGCATCGGCCGCTTCGAATTGATCCACTACATGGCTCTGGGGTTCGGCCTCTGTATCGTGATCATCGCCAAGCTGATGTTCGTGCTGTAAGCGAAAAGTCGGTGCCGGCGGGACGGCGGCGCCGATTGCATCACCCCGTGCTCCACGCGCACGGCCGCTTCAAGCATAAAGACCTCGCCACCAGGTTGAAGCGGTGGCACCCGAACCTTCGGACGCTTGACCGGGATCATCCCGCTGCGACTCGACTGCAACTACACTGCCGCCCGATGCAATTACTGATATTCCTGACCAGCCTGTTTGCGCTGACTGCCGCCCATGCTGACACCGGTCCCACCATCTGGCGCGAACCGGTCACCGGCATCGAGTTCGTCAAGGTGCCGGCGGCATGCTTCCGTATGGGCGATACCTTCGGCGGCGGTGATCACAACGAACTGCCGGTGCATGAGGTGTGCCTCAAAGACACCTGGATCGGCAAGTTCGAAGTGACACAAGGGCAATGGCGCGCGCTGATGGAGTCGAATCCCTCGGCGTATGCCGCGAGCGATAAGCATCCGGTCGACAGTGTCAATCAGACCGATATTGCGACCTTTGTCGAGCGCCTGATGGAGAGACATCCGCAGCGCACATTTCGTCTACCAACTGAAGCCGAGTGGGAGTTTGCCTGTCGTGCCGGCGGGCAGGCGGTGAAGTTTGGCGGTCTGGCACCGCCGGCAGGGGCGAACACGGCCGAATACGCTGACAAGCACGGTGAGGGAACGCTGCCGGTCGGCAGTTTCCCGGCCAATGCGCTGGGTATTTACGACATGAGTGGCAACTTGTGGGAATGGGTGAGTGATGTCTACACGGCCGACGCCTACACCCGCCATCTGCGCGAAAGTCCGCACTATCAGGCGGACGGCCCTGCCCGCCTGTTGCGCGGCGGCGCTTGGAGTCACGACGCGTTTTTCGCTCGCTGCAGCAAACGCCACATGCACTGCCGTCCCTCCGCCCGTTTTGATTTTGTCGGGTTCCGGCTGGTCATGACGGATCAGTAAGCGATCATCGAAAACAGATCATCAAAAAGTCGGTGCTGGCGGTACGGCGCGCCCGTAGCGGGTGCAGCGCTTTCGTGGTGCATGCGGCGTGATGCGGCGCACCAAGGCCGTGCGTCATCGTCGCCATAAAAGACCCCATCCCTTGCCAAGCCTTGTTTGGCAATTGTTTCCCGGCTTTTGCATTACATGACACAGGCCTTGCAGAGGAAGTGACATTCCCTATCCAAAAGGAGTCACATCATGTTCAAAAGCGACTTTCTCAAGGCCGGCCACACGCCCACGCTGCTGGCCGCCTTCCTGTATTTCGACCTCGCCTTCATGGTCTGGGTCATGCTCGGCCCCTTGGGCGTGCAAATTGCGGCTGACCTCAATCTCACCCATACGCAAAAGGGACTGATGGTGGCGACGCCGGTGCTGGCCGGCGCGCTGCTGCGCCTGGTGATGGGCGTGCTGGTTGATCACCTGAAGCCGAAAAAAGCCGGCGCCATCGGTCAAATCATCGTCATCGTCGCGTTGTTCGTTGCCTGGCAGCATGGCATCCACAGCTATGAGCAGGCCTTGTTGCTCGGCCTCTTCCTCGGTGTCGCTGGTGCTTCGTTTGCCGCCGCGCTGCCGCTGGCTTCGCGCTGGTATCCGCCGCAGCATCAGGGCACCGCGATGGGCATCGCCGGCGCCGGCAACTCGGGCACCGCGCTCGCCGCGCTGATTGCGCCGAGCCTCGCCATCGCCTATGGCTGGTCCAACGTCTTCGGCCTGGCACTGATTCCGCTCATCCTTGTCTTCGTGCTCTATCTGGTGATGGCCAAGGATGCCCCGGAATGCCCGGCGCCGAAATCGCTGACCGAGTACTTCACTATCCTCAAGGATAAGGACGCCTGGTGGTTCATGTTTTTCTACTCGGTCACCTTCGGCGGTTTCGTCGGCCTCGCTTCCTCGCTGACCATCTACTTCAACACGCAATACGGGCTGGCACTGGCCGGCTTCGTCGCTGCCATGCTGTGTCTGGGCATGGGCAACGGTGCGGTATTCCAACTGGTGCCACAGCGCTTCCGCAAGGAGATCGGCGTGATGACCGGGCTGGTCGGCATGGCCGGCGGCGTCGGCGGCTTCTATCTCGCCTCTAGCCTCGGCTACTCGAAGCAGGCTACGGGCAGCTACCAGGCAGGCTTTTTGATCTTCGCTGCACTGGCGGTGTTTGCCTTGATCGGCCTCACCGGCGTCAAGAACCGCTGGCGCACCACCTGGGGCGCGTCGCACCTCACGGCGGCAAAAATCTAGAATCGCCGTATGCCATTGACTGTCGATCTCGGTTACGCCTCGTTGGCCGGCCCGCGCCCGGCCAACGAGGATTACTGCGCCGCCGCGACGCCGGAAGGGATCGATCTCGAAAACAAGGGCATCGTGGTCGCGGTGGCCGATGGCGTCGGCGGTCACGCTAACGGTCGCGAGGCTTCGGAATACTGCGTGCGCGGCTTGCTGGCGGATTACTACGCAACGCCCGATACCTGGGCCGTGGCGCACTCGCTGGACAAGGTCATCGGCGCCCTCAACCGCTGGCTTTACGCCCACAGCCGGCGCGCACGCGAAACGGCCGGCATGGCCACCACGCTCTCGGCGTTGGTGGTACGCGGTCGCCGCTACGTCATCGCCCATGTCGGCGACACCCGCGTCTATCGGCTGCGCGATGGCCGCTTCGAACAACTCACCGCCGACCATGTCTGGGAGCACCCCGAACTCAAGAATGTGCTTTCGCGCGCCGTCGGTCTGGACGCGACGTTGAACATTGATTTCAGCGATGGCGAACTCGCCGTCGGCGACCGCTTCCTGCTGGTCTGCGATGGCGTCTGGGGCACGCTGGGCGATGACAAACTCGCTGCACTGCTGGCGAACTCCGGCACGGCAGACGCCATTGCTACTCGCATCGCCAATGATGCGGTGGACGCCGGCGCGCAGGACAACTGTACCGCGCTGGTGCTCGATATCCTTACCCTGCCGGCGGATGGTTTGCGCGATGCGCTGGCGCGCGTGCGCGACCTGCCCTTGCCGCCGCGCCTCAAGCCCGGGCAGGTGCTCGACGGCCTGGAAGTGGTCGAGGTGATGCACGAATCGCGCGTCACCCTGCTCTACCGAGTGCGAGCGGTCGATAGCGGCCAGGCTTTCGTGTTCAAGACCCTGCGCGATACCGCCGACGCGGCCGACATGGCTGCGCTGGCGCACGAGGACTGGCTGGCGCGCCGTGTCACCAGCGCCGACTTTCCGCAGGTCGTCGTTTGGCCGTCGCGCGCGCACCTGTACTACCTGATGAGCTGGCACGAAGGCGCCTCACTGGCCCGCCATCTGGAGCAGGGACGGCGCTTCACCCCGGTCGATGCCACCGACCTCGCCACTCGCACATTGAAAGCGCTGGCGGCCTTGCATCGGCTGGCCATCGTGCATCGCGACATCAAGCCGGACAACCTGCACCTTGGCGCCGATGGGCGCTTGCGGCTGCTCGATCTCGGCGTTGCTGCCGCCGACGGCCAGGACGCCGCCGAGACCTTCAACGAAATTAACAATCCCGGCACGCCGTCCTACATGGCGCCAGAGCTCTTTGCGGGCACCGCCGCCAACGAATCCAGCGACATTTATGCCGTCGGCGTCACGCTCTACCACCTGCTGACGCGCAAGTATCCGTACGGCGAAATCGAACCGTTCCAGACGCCGAAATTTGGCGATCCCATGCCACCCACACGCTACCGGCCGGACATTCCCGACTGGCTCGAATCGGTGATGCTCAAGGCGGTGTCCCGCGAACCGCTGCAGCGTTTCGAAACTCCTGAAGAATTTCTCCTTGCCCTCGAACGCGGCGCCCAGCGCCCGCTGCGGGTAGCGCGGCGCACGCCGCTGTTGCAGCGCGATCCCGTACTGGGGCTCAAGTTACTGGCGCTGGGCTCGCTGGCGCTGAATGTATTGTTGATCGTATTTCTCTTTGCCCGAGGTTTTTGATGCGCACCAACCCCTATGCCACGCAGATTCGCTACGTCACCGTCGGCGATCGTCAAATCGCCACCGATCAGGAAGGCTACATCCAGAATCTCGACCAATGGTCCGAAGACTATGCCCGGGCGCTGGCGCAACTGGAAGGTCTGATACTAACCGATGAACACTGGCAGGTGATTCGTTTCATCCGCGAACGCTGCGCCGAACATCAGGTGCAGCCACAAGTGCGCGACATGATCAAGCACTTTCGCGAAACTTGGGGACCGCTGCGCGGCAATAATCATTACCTGCACGACCTTTTCCCCGGTGGCGGACCACAAAAGCAAGGCAACCGGCTGGCCGGGGTGCGGCGGACGAAGGGCGAGCACTAGGTAAGGCAGGGGCGACTCAGATACGATAGAGCGACACCGCCTTGCGCAGGTTTTCCGCGAGCATGTCGAGCTCGTGCGCCGTGCTGCTGCTTTCGCGCATCGAGGAACTGGTTTCTTCGGTCCAAGCTAAATTCGGAGCTTGTCAGCGAGGAAGGTAGGTTTGAGGAGGCCGAAGGCTCCGGCTCTGCCGTTATGTGTGTACCCAGGTGGACCCATTCGTTACGGGCACCAGCCCTTTCCCCATTCTGCGCAAATTTTGGGTAGTGGCCGCCAACAGGAACTCATCGTTCGCCCCGCTGAAGCCGCGCAATCGGAGCTTGTCCAACTTGATGATGCGCTTGAGGTGAGCGAACAGCGTCTCGATCTTCTTGCGCTCCCTGCACGACTATTCATAGGCGGGAGTGGTGGCGATGTGCTGAGCCTAGGTGGATCAAAGGGGCTTTCAGAAACAAATCATGGTACACAAAGTATCTCGTTTGCTCGCTCTTGGTTGGGGGTACCGGCACTTTTGTGCAAAAAGTAACGGTAGCTGTGAGCAGTCCCTGTACTGGCGGGTCTTAGCGGCCGAATAGGGGATTCCCAGTTATTTATAAATCGATCATACTGTCGCCTACTTATCCTGGTTCGACCTTATGGCCAACACCCCCCAAACCATTGACCACGCCGCACTCTCCACCCTTATCGAGGCGGGAGCAGTGCGCGTTGCACAAATCGTCGGCCAACCGGGGGGCTGGGGTGTTGTGATTCAGTACGGCATGACCCAACGCACGCTGGCCGCCAAGCGGGGCGCCGTTCGTATCTTCCGCCGATTTGAAACCTTGGCGGCTTACTTGCGCGACCTAGGCATCGTCAAGTATCAGGTGGATGCATCGCACTACGACCCCACGGCGTTGCAACCAACTCGACAGCGTACGGATGCCAGAGCCCGAATGAAACATGCCCACGAAGTGGCGGCCTATGACGCGTGGCTTAACGAGAAAGTCGGTGCGTCGCTGGCCGGCCTTGCCGATGGCAGCAATGCGATAACTCCCGCCAAGGAATGGAAACAGCTACGTGACCAAAAGCGCCGCGCGTTGTGAAAACCAAGCACGTTGAGCGCACGGCCAGCTATCGCGAGGATCTGGATGCGATCGAAGCGCACATCGCCATCGACAGTCCTCGTGCGGCACTGGAGATGTGGCTGTTAATCGATGAGCAGGTGGATCAGTTATCCGATCCCAATTTTCCGCGGCGTAAAGGCCGCGTGCCCGGCACCGTCGAACTTGTCGCCCATCAAAACTACATCGTGATCCTGGTCGAAGATGCCAACACCATCACAGCCCTCAATGTCGTGCATGCGCGCCAACGCTGGCCCAAGTAATAGGCTATCGAGCGCCTAGTCGAACCGGCACCCGCAGAATCGGTGCGGCCAGTTCCTCCAGTGGAAAATGCAGTCCCCCCCGAAAATTGATATGCCCCGTGGCCACCGGACCGGACACCGCCAGATTGGCGCTGGTAATGTCGGGTCGTTTGTGTGCGGGCAAAGCTCACCACGGCTTGCAGCGCCAAGGAGCCTGAGATGGCTCGTTGTTCCTCACGACTGCGCCCACGTTTGGGGCCTGTAGGCGGCGCTCATGCAGCGGAGAAATCTGGCGTCGGCGTGAGGTAGAGGCGGCTCGGCAGGTGATGTTGATTTTGAATTACAGGCATGAATATGCCGGTTTTACGCTTTGCCGCCCGCAGGGCTTCCGGCGGATGAATTGCGTAACAATTGTTGTCTGGCAAGCGAAGCGCGGCAGTAACGGGAAACCCAGGCTGCCTTTACAGACAACCAACGCCTTGACTGATTCTCGCCTTATCCCGAACTGACGTTAAATATGCATCTCAATGGATAATGACCCGATGCTCCGGTAGGCTAACGTGCACTTGCGTGAGTAGTAGCGTTCGGATCAAAGGGATGGTTCTCCAAGGCTGACGTCACCATATCCAATTTATCGAGGGTGTAAGAATTTTTGTGTAAACGGTCTTCAGGCAGGAAACTGCCAAATTGCAAGGAGCAATGATGACCATCGTAAAAACCGTAGGCAAAAAAGCCATCCCCAAGGAGTTCGTCGCCGAGCTACTGGCAGACTACCGAAAGCCCGCTGACCTGATCGGCGAGAACGGACTGCTTAAGCAACTCACCAAGCTAGTGGTGGAAGCCGCCCTGGAGGCCGAAATGGCCGAGCACTTGGGACACGGCAAAAACGAGTCTGTAGAGAACGTAGCGGGGAATACCCGTAACGGCAGGAGCAAGAAGACACTCAAAGGTGAATTTGGCGAATTGCCGATTGACATTCCCCGTGACCGTCACGGCACGTTCGAGCCGCAAATCATCCCCAAGCACCAGACGCGCTGGACAGGTTTTGACGACAAGATCCTGTCGCTCTACGCCCGGGGAATGACCGTCCGGGAGATCCAAAGCCATCTGGAGGAAATGTATGGCACCGAGGTGTCACCAACACTTATTTCGTCGGTGACTGATGCCGTCATTGACGAGGTCAAAGCGTGGCAATCCCGCCCTCTGGACGCCATTTACCCCATCGTCTATCTGGACTGCCTCCACGTCAAAGTGCGCGACGGCAGCGTGCGCGTTAAAGCCGTGTATCTGGCCATAGGCATCAATCTGGCGGGGGAGAAGGAGGTACTGGGCCTGTGGATTGCCCAGACCGAGGGGGCCAAGTTCTGGCTGCAGGTGGTGACCGAATTGAAGAACCGTGGCGTGCAGGACATCTTCATTGCCTGCGTCGATGGTCTCAAGGGTTTCCCGGAGGCCATTGAGGCGGTCTTCCCGCACACGACCGTCCAGTTGTGCATCGTGCATATGGTGCGGCACAGCCTGGCTTTCGTGTCATGGAAACGGCGCAAAGACGTGGCCGCTGATCTGCGCCGGATTTATACCGCCACCACCGCCGATGAGGCCGAGCAACGGTTGGGCGAGTTCGAGACGAAATGGGACGACGACTACCTGCCTATAGGCCAATCCTGGCGACGCAACTGGGCACGGATCATTCCCTTCTTTGACTACCCACCGGAGATCCGCAAGGTGATCTATACGACCAATGCCATCGAGTCGGTGAACATGAGTTTGCGCAAGGTCACCAAAAATCGCGGCTCGTTCCCCAGCGATGAGGCGCTGACGAAACTGCTCTACTTGGCATTAAAAAACATCAGTCAGAAATGGACGATGCCGATTCGTGACTGGAAAGCGGCTCTGACTCGGTTTACTATCCAATTCGATGACCGCTTAAACAGCCTTTAACCCAAACCCCGTTTACACAAAATTCAGGACACCCTCGTTCGAGATTGGAAAATGGCGATCAGCAGCAAGCTCCTGGTGATCAAGCTGTGTGAACATGGCACAATCGCCGATCCCTACGAACAAGGACACCCCCATGGCCCGTCTGAAAGCGTTCAAACCCGACACCATCCAGAATTCCCGCAAGAAATCCGGGATGAACCAGCAAGCTTTTTGGTCACGTTTCGGTGTGACCCAATCCGGCGGATCGCGCTATGAGTCCGGTCG
>CAMDMZ010000048.1 GCA_945902805.1 Propionivibrio dicarboxylicus
ATGGCTGCGCGATACCCTCGAGAAACTGCCAACCTGTCCCAATAGCCACATCGATTCGCTGTTGCCTCTGCGTGCCGTCACTCCTCCAAGCTCGACGACGGCCGACTCTCCGTCGCACTGAACCGTCGTGGTACGGCTGGACGCTTACCGTGAAGCGACGCCCAAAACCGTTCGCTCTGCTTACGGCACCTCGGCATCAGATGGTCGAAATCCCTCATCGCAGTCGTTATCATGCAAAAACGCCTTAACTTAGCGCCATTCTGGCCTGTCCCTGTTTGATATGGGTTAGAGCCCTGCCGGTACAGCTACTATTTCAGCCTCCGAAACTTTTGCGAACGAGCTAAGCGAAAACGTGGCGTGACGAATTGCTTGTCTCGACTGGAAAACGATTGAAAGTACTTTGTCATCGATAAGTTCATGTGAAAGGACACGCGTAACGTCTCTTAGCACCTCAACAAAACCGGTTCCATCCGGTTTTGAAAGACCTACGGTAGATGGATCTTGACTGTTTATCTTGCCGTCGCCATTCGTATCTTTAGGGATGAATTCAAAGTACAGTAGCTTTGTAGGCGCCCTGCGTTCGTTGTCACTTTCTTCTCTTAGCTGTTCGGTGACGAGAATCAAATTGCTTTGGCTCTGGAAAAGCCAACGCGCTTTCTTTTCAGTGCCAGTGAGAAAAAGAACATTTCTAGTTTCGCTGCCGGAACCACCCGAATAGACTTTCCTGGATGTATCCTCGGCCGATAGCAAGAGCATCTGTGTATCGGAGCCAGTTACCTTTTGGATGCGCTCAAATCGCAGAAATACACTCTTGCTTGACGATGAGTCACTGGCTGGCACTTCAATTGCACCACGACTTTTCCATTGACTGTTGGTCCATAGGACCCACCCGACTGAAACGCCTCCTGCAAGCAGTACAAGCAGGAGAAGAGTGCTGTTGATTTTTGCGATGAGCGAGAAAATGCGTTCCATATAGTCCTTGGGCTCTAACGTCCGGTGGAATGATGGGGGCGGCCTTATTTTGACCGCCGTTCAATTGAGGTTGTGACAAGCAGTAAAGCGGAACCAAGATCGTCTTCGCTCTGGATGGGGTAGTCGGTCCATTTTTCGTCAGCGTTGTACGTCGAAATTAGGTAGTGCTTTCGCCGAGGGTGTAGGTAGGCGAAAACGCGACCGTCGACTTTCATCGAGATTGCGTACTTCAATGCGTCCATGGAAATTCGGCCAGGTTTCATCTGCTTCATTTGATCGAGCAGTTTCGACACCTTGGCGCGGACTTCCGCATCCGTTATGTACGACAGGTGGTCGTCGAGCTTGTGAACAACAACTGTATCGGGCGGAGAGGGGATTGCCTGCTCAGAAAAGACGGGGATGATGTCGTCGCTCATTTCAAGCTTGATGCACAAATATGCAAAGAGGGAAATTGGTGCATCTATCCATTTGCACCGATTGATAAGGGTTTGGGAGAAGCTCGGCGCGACAAGTAGTAGTCGCACTGGCTGAGTCGGATCGACGTTATGACTTCGGTAGAGCCGTGCGTAGGTTTCAATTCTTGCGGCCACGTGATCGTAGTAGTCCAGACATTGGAAGAGCATGCCGTCGTCTTCGATGACTTTTAGCTCTGCGACGACCAGCGAGCGTCCACTGTCAACGAACAGAACATCAAGGCGACCGCCTGCCGCCTGCTTTTGATGATCGACGAAGATCAAGCCCTCCTCGATGAGGTCAGCGCTTTGGCGAACTAGGTCTTCGAGTTGTTGTTCAGATACGTCGACCTTCTTGTACTTCGACATGGCTATGTGCTCCTGGCTGATGAGGCTGTAACGTAAAGTCGATGATTAAAACGGGACAGCCCACAATTGTCTATCCGCCAATGCCTCATACATCCACGCAGGATCAAGGTCCGCGCCATTCGGCCAGGTGATCGCTCCGAGTTCAATATGGGCTTGCGCAAAATACTCAGGCGTGGCAAGTGGTGCGTAGATTCCGGGGTTCGATGCGTCGCGTATCAATGCGCAGTCGATTGTTCCGCTACGACCATCCATGAAGGTCACCGCCAGACGGTAACCAGGCAAAACTGTTACGGCCTTGACGCGCCAAGGCGCGGTAGCCGCCGGTGCGAAGCTTATTCCAGTGGCGGTATCTTTTTCGGCAATTGCTTGGCTTGGCATAGCGTCCAATCCTCCATCAATTCGTTACGGTGTTCTGCCGCCCATTCGAGTACCAGCGCCAGTGCACGTCGCGGCAATTTGCCTTGCAACACTTCAAGCGTGCGAATGTCGATCTCCACTTCGTATTCAGCGTAGAGCGCATGAAAGTGTGGCGGCGCATGTTCTCGCCAAAACATCTGGATGACGAGGCCGAAAAATGTGCTAATCGTTGGCATGGCGGAATCATAACAGCTAGCGGATGCGCCTTGCCCGTTTCTTAGCGTGAGAAGGCATTCGGACCGCAGCCGGTGATGCGCGCGGCTTCGACGTGGGTGAGCTTCAACTTCTTGCGGATTCGCCCCAGTTCAGGCATTCACAAGACATCTGATTTCTCCGTCAAATAAATTACGTCCGAGTTACCGGGCGAAAAAGTCGGCTCTGACAGCACGGCGCTGACCGCAACCTGCGCGGCCAGCGTGCTTTGTTCCGCTCACGGCACCACAAGCACTCGTCCATTCGGCACTTCACCAAACAGATCCGGCGCGTACATCGCTTCGACGCGAGTTGAGGGCAGGGCAAACTCGCCGGCATTGTTCAGGCGTAGCGTGTAGTCGATGCTGAAGCGCCCGCGTGGCACGGCCTCGTAGTAGGCGCGATAAGTCGCAAAGCTGCGCTCGACAAAGGTCGGCCAGAGGCGCCGCGAACGGGTGTCTTCATCCTGCGTGGCGATCCTCGAATCGCGGCCGTCGCCTTCGCCGAGAATGCGTGCGCCCGCCGGAATCGGGTCGCTCAACACCACCCAACTCATGTCCTGCTCCGCATCGACCGTGAGACGCACGCGCCACAGGTCGCCGCGACTGATCTTGCCTTTTTCGCGTTCCTGGATCGGGGTGACTTCACGGTTGACGCGGTAGCCGAAGGCGCGCGGCGCGGTGATCGGGATCGCGGCCAGCGTCTGCAGGCTGGCCCAGGGTTTGCCGCTGCCTTCGTGGCTGAGTGTCAGCTTGTCGGCGGCGGTAGGCCAGGGCAGGGCGAGGCGAGCACCATCCGTCGCCGGCCAGCGCTGCTCGGCTTTCTTTCCCGGTTTGGCAAATTCGGCGCGGGTGATGCCGGCGACCTCGTCGCGTTCGAAACGCTTGGCGTAGCCATCGAGTGCCACTACGGCCCAGGCGTTGGCGGTGGTTGTCGCCCAGTGGCCGCGCACCTGGCGCTCCATGGCACCGCGCAGGAGTTTGGGCAGTTCGTCGCGCCAGCCGGGTTCGTCAAGCATGGCTTCGATCAGACGGAAGGCATTGGAATCGCCGCTGACCATCAGCCACCAGGCATAGTCGCTGGTCTCGGTGCTGAAGCTGAGGCGGCCGCCGCTGTAGCTCAGGCGGTTGCGTAGTTCCAATTCGGCCGCAGCGAGCTTGGCCGTACGCTCGGGCAGGTTGGTCAGGCGTTTCGCTAGCAGCCACGCATCGATGAGGGATGAGGTCGGCAGGCGTTGCAGGTTGAGTTCCAGCGCCGAGGCGGCGCGCGTGATGTTGGCGGTAATGCGGCCACTGCGCGTCAGGGCTTCGAGGGCCAGCAGCTTGTTGGTCGGCAGCGCGTCGGTCTGCGCTGGCGCCCACAACTTGTGCTGAAAGCGCCCCTCGACAAAGGCGACGAGGCCTTCTTCCATGCGCGTTCGTGTCTCGGCCGGCAGGGCGGTGCCGGAAAGCACCGCCATGTCCAGCACATAGGCGGTGAGCGCGACGCTGCCGGGGCCGTCGCCGGGGAAATAGCGGGCGAGGCCGTGGTTATCCAGCAGGCCAGGCAGGCTGTCGACAATCTCGTTCCAGCGCTTCGCGTCGTGTAGACCCATGGCGACCGAGGTTTTCTGCTCCAGGCAGGAGAACGGATAGCCCTCGAAAAAGCGCACCAACCCCGGCGGCGCCACGGCGAGCTTGGCCGACAGCGCGATTTCGATGCCGCCCTTGCCCGGCAGTGCGTCGACTGGCGCTGCGATGGGGATTTCCAGCTTGCCGTCGATGCGGGCGAAGCTGGCCTGCTGCACCGTCAGCGGCACGGCGGGCTCGATGCGTTGGCTGATCTTCAGACGGTCCTTGTTGGCGCCGCCGTTTTCGCTGACTTCGATGTCCCAAGGCAGGCTGGTGATGCCTTCCGGCGCACGTGCCGTCCAGGTCACTTCGGCCGCGCCTTCGGCATCGAGCTTCAGTTCCTTGGCCTCCAGCGTTTGCTCGCCGACGCGCGCGCTCACCTTGACGCTCATGGCTTTGGTGGTGCCGTTGCGCACCGTGAACAGTGCGGCGTAGCTATCGTTTTCGCGCACTACCGGCGGCAGGCCGGAAATGAGTTGCAGATCCTGCCGTGTGCGGACGCTGGCGCTGCCCGAGCCGAACAGCCCGGTGCCGGCAGTCGCGAGGGCGACGAATTTGAATTCGGTCAGCGAATCATTGATTGGCACCTTGACTGCCGCCGTCCCGTCAGCACCGACTTTTACGCGTGCCTGCCAGGAGAGCAGGGTGTCGAACAGTTCGCGCGCCGGCGCCCGACCGCCGCCGCCACCGGGTGGAACGGCCTTGCGTCCGTAATGGCGTTTGCCGATCACTTGCGATTGGGCGGTGGCCGTTTCCACCTCGTAGGCGCGGCGCGGCGTCATGGCTTGGAGCAAGTTCCAGCTCTCATTGCTGCGCAGTTCCAGCAGAGCCTGATCGACGGCGGCAAAGGCAATCTCGGTGCCGGCCGGCAGGGGCTTGCTGTCCGGGGTCGTGACCTTCAGGCGTACCGTGGCTTCGTCGCGCGGGCGATAAATTGACCGGTCGGGTTGCACCTCGACGGCCAATTGCATGCCGTCGGTGCCCACCTCCAGTTCCGCCAATCCAATGCGCCAGGACGGCTTGGCCAGATCCACCATGCTGCCGGGCTGCACCGGATTCCACCAGTCGCGGAACCAGGCGATCGGCTCGCGCCAGCCCCATTTGAAGAAGGAATACCATTTCAGCGGCTCGACCCGGCCGCGCACCACCAGCACCGAGACATAGACATTGGGCGCCCAGTCGGCCTTGACCGGTAGTTCGATCACGGGTTTGAAGCGCGACAGCGGCTGGACGAACGTTTCGACAATACCGCCGGCCTCGATTGAAATCAGCGCCGTGGCTTCGCGGAAGGGCGTGCGCACCTGCAGGCGCGCGGTCTCGCCGGCTTTGTAGGTTTTCTTTTCCGGGACCACGTCGATGCGATCCTGATTGCCGGCGCCGAACCAGACATCGTCCTCGCTCGAGCCGCCATTCCAGTAACTGCCGCTGCTGCGGGCGATATTGTTCTGGCCGTCGCGCGTTTCGGCCAGCAGCAGGATTTCGCCGGGGTCGGTGGCTTTGGGTTGGCAGCTCAGCTTGCCATGGGCGTCGGTACGGTTGCGGCATACCTCGCCGAGGTCGACGAATTCTTCGCGATTTTCGTAGGCGTAAAAGCCGCCGACGATGCGCCGCCGATGGGAATGCGAAAGGCGGCGTTTGCCGGTGACGCTGATTTCTTGGCCGGCGATGGGTTTGCCGGCAAGATCCAGCGCGACGATGTCGACACGGCCTTTCTCACTCGCCGAGGCCCAGTCGGGAATCGAAATGCCGAGTACGACCCCAGCCGGCCACAACGGCACGCTGCCATGCAAGGTCTGGATCTCGCCATTGGGGTCGCTGAAACTCATCTCCGCATACAGTTCGGATGGCCCCTTGGGCGGCGCTTTCAAGGCCACGTCGAGTTTGCCGGCGCCGCCCTGGTCGAGCTTGAGCGATTGCTTGTCGAGCACCAGTTCTTCGCGCTCGGTGCTGCCGGTGATGCCGAAGGCGCGCAGCGCCTCGTCGTTGAAATCCATGCGGAAACTGTAGCGGTCATAGCCGGTCCATTGCGGCCAGGTCGGGCGCACGGTGGCCGAGACGCTGACCTCGGCCCCCTTGGCCGCACCGCCGTTGAGGAAGTTGAGGCCCAGCGCCAGCGGCACTTGCTTTGGTGCCACGTAGCGCGCTGCCGCGCCTTGCACGCGCCCCGAAAACACCGGCAGACGGAAATCCGAGACGCGGAATTCGCCGCCGCCGGGTAGATCCAGCGTGTAGGTGCCACGCTTGGCCGCCTCGGGGATTTTCCATTGGCTAGTGGCGCTGCCTTGCGTGTCCCAGGCCAGATTGACAGGGTATTCCGCGCCGCTGCTGTCGTGGCGGATCAGCAGGAGTTTGGGCAGCGTGGTCGGGTCGGGGAAGGCGAGGCCGCGACTGCCGCGCACGCGCACGATGTGCTTCATCGAAACTGTCTGGCCCGGACGCAGCAAGGTGCGGTCGAAGATGGTGTGCGTGACTTGCGGGCCGCTTTGCTCGCTCCAGGTATTGACGCCGAAACGCCACGGTTCGATACCATCGTTCCAGTCGCTACGCACAAAGCTGTAATCGGTACCCAGGCGTGCGCTGGCGAAGACGAAGCTTTCGTCTTCACAATCCGTCTGGGTAACCGCTTGCTCGGTTTGGGCGCGGCCTTGGGCGTCGGTTTTGCCGCTCCACAAGAGTTTGGCCTTGCAGTCCAGAATGCGCACATCGGCGCTCGCCATGGGCTTGCCGTTATCCAGCGCCGTGACCCACACCAGCGCGTTGTCGGTGCCGCGTTTCAGATGCACGGCGAGATTGGTGACCAGTGCGCTGGCGCGCACGTACATCGGTCGCGGCTGTGACAACAGCGCATTGCCGAGCAGGCGGCTTTCGATCTCGACGACATGGAAACCGGGTTTGCCCAGCGGAATGCCGACCACTTCGAATTCATTGACGCCACCCGGCTTGGGCAGTTCGCGCGTGGTGGTGCCGGGTTCGCGGGCGAGGAAAGACAGTTCGCGGGCATAGTGGTAGTCCTCGACCTGCTCGGGTTTGCCATTGCGCAGAATCGTGGTCTGGCGCGATTGGCGATTGAAACGGGCCAGGCCGCGCAGGGTCTTGATGATTTCGGCATCGTCGGTCAGGTGGCGCTCGACGAGTTTCAGCGTGGCTTCGACATTGCGCAGGGTGACCGGCAAAACGCCGCCTTCCTTGGCCTCGATAATGCCAAAATCGCCAGGAAACTTGGCCAGCGGCGGCAAGCTGCCGATCTTGAAGCGCAGCGGGAAACTGGCTGCATTGGCTAGCGGTCGGCCGGCGTCATCCTGCAGGCCGGGCGGTAGTTCCAGTGTCAGTTCGGCATTCTGGGCAAACGGCTTGGCAAAGACGACATTACCGATTGCGGTTTCACGTTGGCTGCTCTTGGCGTCCGGATTGACGGGCAGGCGCGGTCCTTCCGGGGTGATCAGCCTGATCTTGTCGCGCAGTTTGGCGTCGATGCTCGCCGAAAACTCGAGTGTGATTGCCGACAGCGGCGAGCACGGTGCGCTGGCCTTTTCGCGCTCGCAACTCAGGGTGGCGCGAAAGGGTTCGCGCACGGTGTAAGCGAAGCTTTCTTCTCTGGCGGTAACGGCGCCGTTGCTTGCCTGGATGCCTTTGCCCCAGACCAGCTTCATCCGCGCCCCTGGCGGCAGGCGTTCGGCGCAGGCGATTACCACTTCGTCGCGTCCTTCCCGGTGCTGGCTGGCGAGGATTTCCTTGCGCTGCTTCTCGGGCACGGCACGCACGGTGATGCGGTTGCCGATGCCATCGGCCTCGCACCAGGCGTTGCGTTCCACCGATTCAATCGTCACCGGACCGGCCGGGGCAATGACGAAAGCTTGATCTTCGTCGATGTGGCTGTTGGTGGACGGCAGAACTTGGCGCGGCCATGGCCCTGGCGCAAAAAAACGATACTGGCGCTGACCATCGACGCTTTCGCCGTTGGCGGCGCGCAGTCCGGGCTTGAGCGTGAATACACAGCGTTCGCCGGATTGCAGCGGACGTTCCAATTGCCAGGCCCAACTCTTGGTATCGAGCCAGCGCCCGCTGCCGGCAACGGTGCCACAATCAACCCGAAACGGTGCCGGCGCCAGGGGCTGGCCGAGAGTGACCATGTCGGTGCTGAAGATGCTGGTGGCACGCGTCTGCTGGTCGATCAGTTCTTGCGGCGAGAAGTTCTCAACCCAGGTGGCGGTTGCCGACATAGCAGTGAGGCTCAGAAGTACGAGTGCTGCGGCACGAATTGTCATGGCCGAATTCCCGTTGGGCTAGGGTGGCTTGATTATAGACAGGCGGTTGGGGAGCAATCGCCGACGGTGTCAGTGTCCCAGTAAGTCGGTCCAGGTGAGATGAAATGCCTCGCAGCGGGTACGGCGCCCGCTGTTCCTTTACTCCATAGAGCTGATCGATCTATGGAAAGAATCACTCTATATGCGGGGTGTCGCTGCTACAATCAATTTCATTCCACCTCGCTGCCAGCCAGGAATTCCGATGACGATACGACCTGAGTTGATTGAACAGTTGCGTGCCCGGCGCGCCAAGCTGACGCAGAACATGAGCGAGGAGAAACTGGCGGCGTTGCACGCCAAGGGCTTGTTGTCTGCCCGCGAGCGGCTGGATACGCTGTTTGACGATGGCACGTTTCAGGAATTGGGTCTGCATGCCGCGCACAACGCCACTCTATTTGGCATGAATGGGCGGGAGCTGCCGGCCGATGGCGTGATTGCGGGCAGCGGCTATTCTGGCAATATTCAGGTCGCTGCGTACAGCCAGGACTTCAGTGTCCTCGCCGGTACGCTGGGCAAGATGCAGGCGCGCAAGATCACTCGCATCATGCGTCATGCGCTGAAGATCGGCGTGCCCGTGGTGGCGTTCAAGGATTCGGGTGGCGCGCGCATTCAGGAAGGCGTCGATGCGCTTTCCGGTTATGGCGATGTTTTTTACACCAACGTCTTGCTTTCCGGCGTGGTGCCACAGATCGCCGTCATTTGTGGCCCGTGCGCTGGTGGCGCCTCGTATTCGCCGGCCTTGATGGACTTCGTGATCATGACGCGCCACAACGCGCACATGTTTCTCACCGGTCCCGAAGTGATCAAAGCGGTGACCGGTCGGTCGACCACCATGGCCGAGGTCGGCGGCGCCGAGATGCATGCCACGGTGAGCGGCAACGCGCATTTCATCGCCGAGGACGACCAGCACGCGATTAGTCTGGTCAAACAGTTGCTGTCGTATCTGCCGGCCAACAATACCGAAGATCCGCCGCATGATCTGGCGGTGCCAATCGATGAGATGGACGACCCCGGTATCAACGATCTCATCCCCGACAATGCGTTCGATCCGCTCGACATGCATGCCGTTATCCGGCATCTGGTGGATCACGGCGAACTGCTGGAGGTGCATGCCGGTTTTGCCCGCAACATCATCGTCGGCTTTGCCCGCATCTGCGGTGTCGTGGTCGGCATCGTCGCCAACCAGCCGATGGTGATGGCCGGTGCGCTGGATCTGGATGCGGCCGACAAGGCGGCGCGTTTTGTGCGCACTTGCAACATTTTCAACGTGCCAGTGGTGACGCTGGTCGATGTGCCGGGCTTCCTGCCGGGTGTCGAGCAGGAACGCGGTGGCATCATTCGCCACGGTGCCAAGATGCTCTCGGCGTATGGCTCATGTACTACGCCAAAGATTACGGTGATTCTGCGCAAGGCGTACGGTGGTTCGTATCTGGCGATGTGCAGTCAGGAGTTGGGCGCCGACATGGTGTTCGCCTGGCCAACCGCCGAGATCGCCGTGATGGGCGCCGAGGCGGCGGTCCGCGTTCTCTATCGCAAGGAACTCGATCAGGCCGCAGATCGTCAAGCCAAGGCGGCAGAGTTGGCGCAGGCCTACCGCGAAGAATTTGCGTCGCCCTATGTCTCGGCCAGCAATTTCTACATCACGGATGTGATCGAGCCCGGCGATACGCGCTGGATGCTCGCCCTCGCGCTGCGTAAAACGCTGGATAAGCGCGAACTCCGGCCGGCCAAGAAGCACGGCAATATTCCGATGTGACTTTGGACGAGGACCGAATCCATGATCACCGCAGCCATTATCAAAGCGCTCCAGGTCTATGGCATTGCCATTGTGATTTCATTGCTGGTGGCTCTGCTGATCAAGGGCATGGTGGTGCTCGGCGCACGGCTGGAGAAGAAAGCTCAGCCGTCCGGCATGCCGCTCGGCACGGTGTGTCCGATCGATCGCGGCATTCCCGAGGAAGATGTGGCGGCGTTGTCGGCGGCCATTTTCGCCATGATCGGCTCGCATCGCATCCTGCACATTGCCCCCACGGCCCACGGCTGGACCAGCGGCGGCCGTGCCACCCAGCATACCCATACGCCACGGCCACGATAGAGAAACAGGAGAAGTCCATGCCACGACAATTCAAGGTAACGGTCAATGGCCGCGAGTACGACGTCAGCGTGCTCGAACTCACCCCCGGTGCCAGCGCCGTATCGCCAGCGCCGACAAATTTTGCCCCGGCGCTCGCAGCAGCAGCGCCAGTGCCGATCGCTGCGGCCGCGCCGGTGGCGGGAACGGGAGACATCGTGGCCGGGATGGGCGGGGTGGTGGTGGAGGTTCATTGCAAGGTCGGTCAAGCCGTCGCCGTCGGTGATCAGCTTCTGACGCTGGAGGCCATGAAAATGAAAACGCCGATCATTGCCACTCGGGCGGGTCAGGTCGCGCGCATTCTTGTGGTGCCGAATCAAGGGGTCGAAGCGGGTCAGGCCCTGGTGACGATCACGTGAGGCGTAGTCAATCGAGAAAGGGCTGATAGGCATGGACGGCATACATTTTCTCGATCTGTTCCAGGGTATCGCCACGCTGGTGGCGGCCGAGCCGAAGATCATGTTTGGCCGCATCTTCCTGATGCTGCTTGGTTTTGTGCTCATCTACCTGGGCTCGCGCAACGTTCTCGAACCGCTGTTGATGATCCCGATGGGCCTGGGCATGTCCTCGGTCAATGCCGGGGTGATGTTCCTCGAAGGCAACAAGGTCGGCACCTTATTTGTCGATCCGCTGCTGTCCGATCCGGTCGAGTTGATCAACATGCTGCAGATCAACTGGTTGCAGCCGGTCTATACGCTGACCTTCAGCAACGGCTTGATCGCCTGTCTGGTATTCATGGGCATTGGCGTCTTGCTGGATGTCGGTTACGTCATGGCGCGGCCGTTTCAGAGCATGTTCATCGCGCTGTTTGCCGAGTTGGGCACCATTCTGATTTTTCCGATTGCGGTCGGTCTCGGCCTGACCGAGCGCGAGGCCGCGTCGGTCGCCACCATTGGCGGTGCCGACGGGCCGATGGTTTTGTTCACCTCGCTGGTGCTGGCCAAGCATCTTTTCGTGCCGATCACGGTGGTTGGCTATCTTTATCTCGGCCTGACCTATGGCGCTTATCCCTATCTGATCAAATGGCTGGTGCCCAAACATATTCGCGGCATCAGCATGGCCGCCGAGCGCGGGCCGAGCATCAGCCGCTCGCAGAAGCTGGTGTTTGCGGTGGTTGCCTGCACCTTGCTGTGCCTGTTGTTTCCGGTGGCGGCGCCTTTGTTTTTTTCCTTGTTCGTTGGCGTCGCGGTGCGTGAAAGCGGCATCGAACCATTCAAGAAGCTGCTGGAAGACACCTTTCTTTACGGCGCGACGTTCTTTCTCGGCTTGACGCTCGGCGTGCTGTGCGAAGCCAATACGCTGCTTGAGCCCACAGTCTTGAAGTTGCTGCTGCTGGGCATGTTGGCGCTGCTGATATCCGCCCTGGGTGGCTTGCTCGGCGGCTATATTTTGTATTTCTGGAGCGGGGGCAAGTTCAATCCGATCATTGGCATCGCTGGGGTGAGCTGCGTGCCGACCACGGCAAAGATCGTGCAGAAGATTGCGACCGAAGCCAATCCTGGCGCGATCGTCCTGCCGCAGGCCCTGGGCGCCAACATCAGCGGTGTGATCACCACTGCCATCATCGCGGCGGTGTATATCTCGCTACTGCGCTAGGGTGCTACGGCGCCGTCCCACCAGCGCCGACTTTTTGCGGAGACTGACTGAGCTTGCATCGTCACGCCACGACGGCGCGATTCCTTCCCAGAGCCTTAGCCCGATACAGCGCATCATCGGCGGCTTTCAATAACATTTCTGACGTATCGCCGGCGCCTGGAATCATGGCAGCGATACCGATACTCGCGGTGACACAAGCAAACTCGGAGAGCACATGAGGTATGGCCAGCGCTTGTAGACTCTCGCCGACTTTCTGGGCCATAGCCAAGGCATGTTCTGCCGAGGTCACTGGGGCGATGAAGACAAATTCTTCGCCGCCATAACGCGCCACCAGATCACCGGTACGGCAGACGCTGGCGGTCAAGACGGCGGCGACACGTCGCAGGCATTCGTCTCCGGCCTGGTGACCATAGTGATCGTTGTAACTCTTGAACCAGTCGATATCCAGCATGGCGAGGGCCAAGGGCTGCTGTATCCGCGCGGCACGACACCACTCGATGGCGAAGACTTCATCGAAGCGGCGACGGTTGGCAATATTGGTCAAGGCATCGGTGGTACTCAACGCAGCCAGCTTTCGATTTGATTCGGCCAGTTCGCGCGTGCGTTCTTCGACCTTCTGTTCCAGCGTGGCATACGACTCTTGCAGGTGCATGGTCATGCGATTGAAGTCGTTCGCGAGATCTTCCAGCTCGTCGCCTGTCTTGACCGAAATGCGATGATCCAGAACACCGCTACCAATCAGGGCGGCCCCGTCCTGCAAGGCCTTGATGGGGCGGATCATCTTGCGCACTAAGGCAACGCTGGCCCAGAGGGTTACCAACATGCCGATCAGCACCAAAAACCCGCTGCGGATGGCTTGGCCATACAGGGGCCGATAGGCGGCGGTGAGCGGTTCCTCGACAAAAACGAACCAGCCGAGTTGAGGAATCGCGCCGAAGGCGGTCAACACCTCGTTACCCTCACTATCGTGTCCGTGGATCTGTTCCTGGGCGCTTTGCATGGGCTCTTTGAGCGCTGCCTGGACCTGCGGAAGTTCGGCAAAACTGGTGTTTCTCAACACCAAACCGATATCGGGATGAGCAATCACCCGACCTGTGGCGTCAACCGCGTAGGCATGGCCAGATTCCCCGACCTTGATTTGGCTGATGCCCGCCAGGAGAAATTCGAGATCGATTTCGGCGACCGTCACGCCTGCATCGACCGGGCCGACGGCCATCGCCGTGGTCATGAACACACCACCTTCGCGGAAGTAGATCGGACTGCGATAAGGGCGTCCGGATTGGGTCTGCCGGAAAATCTCGGTGCTGGAAAAATCCACCCCGCTACGCGCGACATCGGCAGCCCGGCGCGCCACCCGCAAATACTCTTTGCCCTGCCGATCGATCAGCGCAAGTTCATTGATCGCCGACGTTCGGCGCAGCCATTGGAGTTCCTGGCTACGTTGTTCGAGGACCGCGCCGACACCAGTGGTTCTATTGACACCGCTGCTGACATTGGTGATGCCGATCCTTTTTTCGATATCAAACAGGTATTGTGCGATGCGCGCGGCCGCCGCTTCGGCCTTCTCACGCTGCAGCTTGATCAGCGCGAGCCGGTTTTCCTGATAGGCGTAGCTGATACCCAGCAGACCGCTGAGCAGTAGCGATCCGCCAATCAACGCACTGAAGATCAGGGCATATTTCTTGAAAAGAGTTGTCTGTGCTGGCAAGCGGCTGGGTTCAGGGCGAGTGGCGGCTATCAATCAAACGGTTTGTCGTTTGGGTTTTTGTAGAGATCGGTCATCGCACTGCTCAGCGGGAAATTCAGGTTGACGCCCTTGGGCGGAATCGGCGACAGCAGCCATTTGCGATAAATCGCCTCGGCTTCACCCGACGTCATGAGCCGCGCAATTTCCTGGTCGACCACTTTTTTGAACGTGGGATCGTCTTTTGGCAGAATGCAGCCGTAGGCCTCAAACGATTGCGGCTTGCCGGTCACCTTCCATTCATCGGGTCGCCACGTGTCGTGGATGGTCGTATAGAGAAGCACATCGTCCATCATGTAGGCGTCGGCTTGCCCGGCTTGCAACACGGACAAGGGCGTATCGCCACGGTCGAATGTGGTGACGATATTGATGCGGGAGTTTTGCTCGCTGTTCATCTTGCGCAAGATCTTCTCGGACGTCGATCGGGCAAAGGTGGTGACACTCTTGCCGACCAGATCGGGGAAATCCTGGATGCCGGAGTCCTTGCGCGTCATCAGGCGCGAGCCGGCAACAAAAATCGTGTTGGAAAAGGCCGACGTCTTCTGTCGCTCCAGGGTGTTGGTGGTCGCTCCACAGGAGAGATGGGAGGTTCCGTTCTGGACAATGGCAAAACGATTCTGGACAGTAAACGGCACCTGCTTGATCTGCAACTTGGGCAACTTCAGTTCGCGCTTGATGGCATCGGCGATTTTCAAGGCGAAATCGTAGGAATACCCCTGCGCTTTGCCGTCCGCTGCGGCGTAAGTGAACGGTGGAGTTGACTCGTGAAAGCCCAAGGCGATGACGCCGCTTTCGGCAATCTTCTGCAAGGTGCCGGCTCTTTCATCTGCCGCGTTGGCGACAAGGGGAAGCAAGGCAATGATTGCTGTAAGTAGTTTGGTCATAGGGGGCTTTGTCGCGTGGATAACGATACGATGGCGACAGTCGCGCCGCGACCGGCGATTCTATAGTGCGGGGTAGATTTGTTCAATCAATCCACCCCGGCACCCCGGCAATCCTTGAAGCGCTGCCGGCGACTACCTGCCGTAGCTTGAGGTCTTTGCCATCGGACCAAAGACCAGGCTGAACAGATCTTCGCTTGCCTCCAGCAGTTGCATGGTCTGGCGGTAGGTCTCGGGGGGATTGGGAAGTGCTGCGTTAGCGGCAATCTGTTCGCCTTGCGTCAGGCGATGCTCGTCGCTGCGGCCTGGAGTCAGGAAGGTCGGTCGGGTGAATTCAGTGATCATGTGTGCACCTCTTTCCATCGAAACGATTGCCAGGCGGCTGTTCGTGCTTCTCTGCTAGCCATCAATCAAGCAACTTTCACTCCAGTCACGGATTGATGCGTCGCAACAATGGCTTAAGCAAAGCTGTGACCTTGTGATTGCCGCTGGATGTAAGGATTGCCGACATGGAACGGATAACGGCATTCGGCGCGAGATCTTCAGCGCACGCGATTTGGGCGAACGGGCGCCGTCTCGCCAGAACCGACTTTCCCAAATTCGGAGCGCATGAGCATCTGTCTGTCTGCCACTACGCCGGATTTGGCAGTGATTGGCAGTTTGCTTGGCGCCTGATGTCAAGTCAGAACATTGATAACTTCTTCGATATCTCGTAAAAACAGATAGTTAAGTCGGTTCCATGGGATATGGTCCAGCTTTTGCATTGCATTCCTGAGTAGTGCAATCCAACTTATTTCGGGAGGTCTTATGAAACAAGCCATGCTGCAGGAAAAGTACCCCGTTTTCATTGCCGAGATCGCCAAGACCGAGACCGGGCTCAAATCGGTTGATGCGATCGTGACCTATTACAAGGCGCGGATTCAAGAAAATCCCAAGGTCCAGTTTATCGGCGTGTTCGATCATTTTGCCCACACTACCAAGATTGGTGGCGAAATTGCGGCCGGCATGGTCGCAGCGGTGGATGTGATTTTTTGTTTCGGTTTCGCCTTGCCGAATCCGCAGATCCTCGCGCTTCGCCCGCGATCCATCGGCATTGCCGACATGGGCGACAAGTTCGTCATCAGTTTCATGGAAGCGCCGATGCAGCCTGCGAATTTGGCTATGGAAACCTGGACCCGCGACATCCGCAACGCCTGATGATGATGGTGCCGGGTGTGTTGCGGGCTGCAGCCGGCACGCTATCGACACCAGGAATCAGCACGATCCGGAATTTATTGCGGCAGGTGAATGGCCAGCGCTGCACGTTGAAAATCAACTGCCGTATTACTGCCACATTGCTGCCACTTGACTGCCATCGGCTAATAGATTCGGTCCTCAGCCGACTTCAACCCCAACTAATGAATGAGATAAGACCATGAGCACGCCGGACTCTTCGCCACCCGTCACTGAAATCAAGGAAAGCCTTTACCAGAAGCATCAGATCATCCACATGCGCTCGGTGACCGGCTTCTTTAATAAATGGCGCTGGGGCACGGTGTTTCTTTCCCAGCTAATTTTTTACGGCCTGTGCTGGTTGCCGTGGAACGGGCGTCAGGCCGTGCTGTTCGATCTGGTCGAACGCAAGTTCTATCTGTTCGGGCTGGTGTTCTGGCCGCAGGATGTTTTCTACCTGGCGATTCTGCTGATCATCTCGGCCTACGCCTTGTTCTTGATCACGGCGGTCGGCGGACGCTTGTTCTGTGGCTACGCTTGCCCACAAACGGTCTACACCGAGATCATGATGTGGATCGAGGAGAAGATCGAGGGGCCGCGCAGCGCGCGTATCAAGCTGGAGAAACAGCCGATGAATGGCCGCAAGTTGCGGCTCAAGATCACCAAGCACGCCGCCTGGCTGGCCGTGTCACTGTGGACCGGATTTACCTTCGCCGGCTATTTCACGCCGATTCAGACTCTGGGTGCCGATTTCCTGAGTTTTTCGCTCGGCCCCTGGCAGATCTTCTGGATCTTCTTTTACGCCTTTGCGACTTACGGCATGGCCGGCTTCCTGCGCGAGCAGGTATGCAAGTACATGTGTCCCTATGCGCGCTTCCAGAGTGTGATGTTTGACCCGGATACCCTGATTGTGACCTACGACAAGGCGCGGGGCGAGAGTCGCGGTCCGCGCGGCAAGAAAGAGAATTACAAGAGTGCTGGCAAGGGCGATTGCGTCGATTGTGGAATTTGCGTCCAGGTTTGTCCGACGGGTATCGATATTCGTGACGGACTGCAGTACGAGTGCATCGGCTGTTCGGCGTGTATCGATGGCTGCGACGAGGTGATGGACAAACTCGGTTATCCGCGCGGCCTGATCCGCTATTCGACCGAAAACGCGATCGAAAAGAAATGGGGGATGCGCGAAATCGTCGGCCACATTTTCAGGCCACGGATTTACCTGTATTCCGCGATCCTGATCGCAATCATCATCGCTGCCGCCTGGGGTATCGCCGTGCGCAGTCCGCTCAAGGCCAACGTCATCCGCGACCGCGCCACGCTGGCGCGCGAGGTCGAGGACGAGAAGATCGAAAACATGTACACCCTGCGCCTGATGAATACGGATGAGCGCCCGCGCCAATATCGGGTGACGGCCACCGGCATCAATTCGCTGGAAGTGATGGGCGAGCCGGAAGTTGCCTTGGAAGGCGCTTCAACCAAGTCCTTTATGTTCTCGGTTCGCATTCGTAACGACGCGGAAAAGAAGGGATCGCATCCCTTCCATTTCGACATCGTCGATACCGAAGATTCGTCGGTTCATCTCAAAGAAAAAGCCGTCTTCATTGTGCCGTAGTTGGATTTGAGAAAATTATGGGTAACAGAAAGACGCGCCTGCGCGGGAATGGACGGCGAATCGGTTAGAACAAATTCACCGTGCCTTCCTGCCGCGCAAGGACGGCAGTGAGATCGTCTTGACCATCGACTCAGGCAAAGTTGCCGCGAGGGACGTCCCAACTTCCTTGTAAGGGCTCTACGGCGTATCTACGTGGTTCTTCAACCAGTCCTGCAAGACTTCTGAAAGCATGAGGAACCGCTCTTCAAGGTGCGGCAATGCATGCAGCGCGGCATGGGCTTCTTCTTCATGCAGGCGGTGCTCGATGTGTTCTGCCGCCGCCGAACAGGGCTTGGCACCGATGGCTGCGGTTAATCCCTTGATGGTGTGAGCGTGGCGCCGCGCCGTTTCATGATCGCCCGCCGCCGCTGCCCGGCGCAGGCCGGCCAGTTCTTCGGGAACGCTTTCCAACGCACCGGCGACGGCGATCTCGGCGATTTCCATGTCGCCGCCAAAGCGCGACAACATGCTCTCGGCGTCGAAGACGGCGCCATCGAGCGCCTTGAGATGATCCTCAGGCGCAGGCGCCGTCTCGCCAGCACCGACTTTTCCCGGCAACCAGCGCGCCAAGGCATCCGCCAGTGCCTGCGGTGCAATCGGCTTGGTCAGGTAGTCGTTCATCCCCGCGTCGATGCAGCGATCGCGGTCGCCCTGCATGGCGTTGGCGGTCAGGGCGATCACGGGAATCGCTGTATCGCGTGCGCCGGTCGCCGGATCGCGCAATTGTCGTGTGGCTTCAAAACCGTCCATTTCCGGCATCTGGCAGTCCATCAGCACCAGATCGTAAGGCCGCTCGCGCAGTGCCGCCAAAGCCTCGAAGCCATTGCCGGCGAGATCGCTACGATAGCCCTGACGTTCCAGCAGTTTCTGCACCACTTTTTGATTGACTGCGTTGTCCTCCACCACCAGGATGCGAGCCGCAGACACCGGCGTTGTGCCGGTCGGATCGGGCAGCGTGGCGCTGGTTGCGGCGGCGCTACTCATGCCGAGCACGCCAGCGAGTACGCCGTGCAGACGCGCACCCTTGACCGGCTTGTAGAGATAGGCGGCATAGCCGCAGGCTTCAGCTTCGGCCGCGTTGAGCGAGACGCCCGCCGAGGTCAGCATGATGCAGGGCAGGGCCGCCAGTGCGGGATCGGCCTTGATCGTGGCGACCAGAGTTTCGCCATCCATCTCCGGCATCTGCATGTCGATCAGGCCGGCATCGATCGTTCGGCCGCTGGCCAGTTCGGCCCGCAACAGCGTCAGCGCCTCCGCGCCGCCCTCAACCATCAGGGGTTCGCAGCCCCAGTGGGCGAGCAGCAGTTCGAGCAGACGACGGTTGGTGCGGTTGTCATCGACCACCAGGATGCGTCGGCCGGCCAGGAGGTCGGCGCGTTGCTCGGGGGCTGGAACGCTCATGGCGGTTGGCAGGTCGATGGTGAACCAGAAGGTGGAGCCTTCGCCTTCGCTGGACTCCACGCCGATTTCGCCACCCATCAACTCGACCAGGCGTTTCGAGATGGACAAACCCAGACCGGTGCCGCCAAAGCGCCGCGTCATCGAGGCATCGACCTGCAAGAAGGGCTGGAACAGGGTGGCCAGTTTGACTGGCGGAATGCCGATGCCGGTATCGCGTAGTTCAAAGCGCAGCAAGGCCGGGGCGGCGGCATGAGTATCGACACCATGAATATCGACTTCTTCAGCGGCGTGTTCCCGCGTGACATGCAGCGAAACCTCGCCCTGCTGGGTGAATTTGATCGCGTTGCCACTCAGATTGATCAGGATCTGGCGCAAGCGACCTGGGTCACCGCGCAGCGCCAGCGGTACCTCGGGATCGACCATGAGGATGAATTCGAGGCCCTTTTCGTGCGCCCGGAAGCCGACCAGGTCGGCGACATCGTCGAGCGCAGAACGCAGATCGAAATCGAGACTTTCCAGATCGAGCTTGCCGGCCTCGACTTTGGAGAAGTCGAGGATGTCGTTGATGATGGTCAGCAGCGCCTCGGCACTACTTTTCACGGTCTCGGCAAACTCGCGCTGTTCGTCGGTCAGATCGGTATCCATGAGCAATCCCGTCATGCCGATGACACCATTCATCGGTGTGCGGATTTCGTGGCTCATGGTGGCGAGGAAGTCGCTCTTGGCCCGACTGGCAGCCTGCGCCTGTTCCCGTGCTTCGATCAGATGGGCTTCGGCCTCCTTGCGTGTCGTAATGATGGTGCCGGTGCCGCGATAACCGGCGAAGTTGCCCTGTGCATCGTGGTGCGGAATGCCGGAAACCGACACCCAGCGCAGTTCACCATCGTTGCCACGGATCTGATAGTCGAAATCCTTGAAGGGTCGATGTGCATCGAGAACGTCAAAGTGCGCATCGATCATTGCCGGCGGATTGTGCGGATTCGACAACAAGAGTTCGCGACGGTTCTTGCCCAGGATTTGTGCGGGTGCACGGCCATAGACCTGTTCGAAATTATCGGAAAAAAAGCAGAAATTGTGCGCGGCGTCAGTCTCCCAGAACCAGTCGGAGGCACTCCGGGAAAAGTCGCTAGCGCGTTCCTGGTCCAGGCGTAGCCGTTCGGTCATGTGCGCGGCCAGCGCCTCGGCACGGCGCCGTGTTACCAGCAGCAAATAGATGACCAGCGTCAGCAGCAGCGAGACAACGCCGCCAACGACCGCCGTGAAGGTCGGCGACACCTGATGCAAGCGCTCGAAAAACGGGGCTTGCGGCGAAATGATCAGCAGCCAGGAGCGGTTGCCAAACTTCAGCTCATAGCGCTTTGCCATGCCACGCGAGGCATAGCTGGCTTCGGCGGCGGCAATCTGGGTGCCGGTGGGCAGATGATGATCGGCATCGAACATGAGGATGGGTTCTTCATCGGTCACCACGTCGAAGAGTTCGTAATCGATGGGTTCGTCGGTCAATCCGGCCAGGATCTTCTCCACTTCGAGTGCCATCAGCGACCAGCCAAAGATCGCCGTGCTGCGTTGCTCGGGTGTCTCGATGGGGTATCCGCTACGGTAGATCGGCAGCAGCAGGGCCAGGCGCGTGCCACCGGGTGCTTGCGGCATCGGCGCGGATAAAGCGGCTTCGCCGGTCCACATCGAGCGCATTGCCGGCTCGCGGCGGGAGGTTTCGGCACCGATGTCTACGCCAATCTCGCGACGGTCGGCGGACATGGGCTCAAAGTAATCGAGCACGAGCGCATCGCCCGGATTGCTGCCTTCGCGCCGCAAGGTGTACTCCTGGCCCAGCTCGATTCGCCGCTGCGCCAGAAAGGAGTCGACGTGCGAGCGGGGTACATGGCGCACAAAGCCCATGCCGACCGTCCCGGGAAACTCGTTTTCCATGTCGCGCGAGGCCGCGTATGCGGTGAACGTCGCCCGATCGAGGGTGGGATTGGCGATGAAGATGCCGCGCAAGCCGCGCAGGCCATGGTTGTAGCCGGCGACACGTTGCTTCAATGCTTCCGATAGACGATCGCTCTGCTTGAGAAACAAGGCCTCCGCAATCGTCTGGTTTTGCTGTTCATGCCACAGCGTCAGGCCGCCCGTGATGACCAGGCCAAGAACCAGGGCCAGGAGGGCGATGAGTGTCGAGAGATCCCGTGCAGAGCGGGGTTGGTAGGGCAATGACATCGATCAGGGATAAGGTTTAGACGCGCGATTTGACCAGCCACTTTAGCAAGGTTTCAAACAACAGGTCTGGATCGACGGGTTTGCCGATATGGTCGTTCATGCCTGCTTCCAGACAGACCTGGCGGTCTTCATCGAAAGCATTGGCGGTCATCGCCAGGATGGGGGTCGTGGCATAACCGGGCAGCGCCCGGATTGCCCGCGTCGCATCGACGCCGTTCAGATTCGGCATCTGCATGTCCATCAGGATCAAGTCGTAGCCGTGTTGCCGGGCCAGCGCCAGCGCTTCGATGCCGTCATTGGCCAGATCAACCTTGAGGCCGACATCTTCCAGGAGCATGCGCGAGACTTCCTGATTCACTGGTTCATCTTCGGCCACCAGAACGCGGGCGCCGGCGAACTCGGCCTGCAGACGCAATTCCGCCGTGTCGCCCGAAAAAGTCGGCGCTGACGGGACGGCGTCCTGGCTGGTCTCCAAGCGGACGGTGAACCAAAACGTGCTGCCCACGCCGACGCTGCTGTCGACGCCGGCATCGCCACCCATGAGCTTGGCCAGGCGCTTGCTGATGGCCAGGCCCAAGCCGGTGCCACCGTATTTGCGGGTCGTCGAGCCATCCGCCTGTTCGAAGGCGGTGAACAGGCGATTTTGGTCATCCGCCGCGATGCCGATGCCGGTATCGGCAACTTCGCAGCGCAGCAGCACGTCGTGCGGGGTGGTCTCGATCATCCGCGCACGTACGGTGACTGATCCCTGGTCGGTGAATTTGACGGCATTGCCGGTGAGGTTGAGCAGAATCTGGCCCAGGCGCAAGGGGTCGCCACGCAGCGACAAGCGCGCGACCTCGGGCGGCAACTCCACCAGCAGTTTGAGCTGCTTGTCGTTTGCCTTGTTGGCAATCAGGCTGATCAGGTTTGCGAGCACTTCGCCCAAGGTGAAATTGACCGTATCCAGTGTCAGTCGCTCAGCCTCGATCTTGGAAATATCGAGGATGTCGTTGATGACTGATAGCAGATGCTGCGACGCTTGCTCGATCTTGCCCAGTTGATCGCGCAATTTGGGGTCGTCGGTATGGCGCAAGGCCAGGCCGGTCATGCCCATGATGGCGTTCATCGGCGTGCGCAGCTCGTGGCTCATGTTGGCGAGGAAGGTGCTCTTGGCGCGACTGGCGGTTTCGGCGACATCCTTTGCAATCGAAAGCGCCTGCTCATTGCGCCGCAATTGTTCCACCGTGGTTGCCAGCTGGCGTTCGCGCAGGTGGATACTGCGGTAAAGACGAATACGGTTGAGCAGCAGGTTGTCGTCGATCGGTTTGGTCAGGTAATCCACCGCGCCGATGTCAAAACCGCGACCGATGAATTCATCGGCCTTGAATACTGCGGTGATGAACACGATCGGGATGCCGCGCGTGCGCTCCGTCATCTGCAGGTGGCGCGCGGTCTCGAAACCATCCATGCCCGGCATCTGCACGTCGAGCAGGATCAGATCGACCGACTTTTCGACCACGCAGCCAAGCGCCGCCGCACCGGAATCGGCCTCGATGACCTCGCAGTCGTGCAGACGCTTGAGCAAGGCCCGCAGCGTGAATAGGTTGTTGGGGTTGTCATCGACAATCAGGATGACAAACGGTGCAATCGTCGGGTTCGTGGTGTCCGCAGTATTCATGGTGTGTTACCGGCGTAGCGGTAGAGGTGGTCCCCGGCAGGATGCGGTTTGAAGCCGCATTCGAGCGCCATGGCGCGCAAGCCATCGCTGGGGCCGAGCAGCAGGAAGCCTTCACGGTGCAGCGAATGGGTAAACAAAGCGAAAACGCGGCGTTGCAGGTCCGGCTCGAAATAGATCATCACGTTGCGACAAACGATCAGCTGGAATTCGTTGAAGCCACCGTCTTGTCCGAGCGCGTGATGATGGAACAGCACTCGTTCGCGGTAGCGATCGTTCACCTTGAGGTAGCGCGCGTGATCTTCCAGCCGTCCTGAAAATTTGTTGCAGCCGCAGGCTACCTGGTGGTTGTTCTGGCTCTTCTGCAGCACTTCGCGCGGGTAAAGGCCGGCCTGGGCCAGGTCGAGCAGAGTGGGGTTGATGTCGGTGGCGAAGACGCGACTTTTTTCGAGCAGACCGAGCTCGTCAATCAGCATCGCCAGCGAATAGGCTTCCTCGCCGGTGGCACAGCCGGCTGACCAGACCTTGATCAGCGGGAAGCTGGCGAGATAAGGCAGCACCTCGTCGCGTAACAGGCGGAATTGCTCGGGGTGGCGAAAGAATTCGGTGACGTTGATCGATAGTTCGGTCAACAGGCGTTGCGTCACCTGCGGGTTTGATAGCGCTGCGCGCTGGAAGTCGAAGAACGAGGCGAAGCCGCCGTGCTGGATCAGGTTGGTGATACGACGCTCAATGGTGCCGCGCTGGTAGCTGCGGAAATCATAGCCGGTGTGCTCATGTACCGCCTCGAGAAAATCATTCAGCAGAGGGCCTTCATCGGCAGTCGTCGAGCGGCTGCGGGGCGACACCGCAGCGGCGACGATGCTGGCGATGCCGCGCTGCTTGAGCCGATGATCGAAATGACCGGCCCTGTAGGCTTGCTCGGTCAGCATGGTGGCTTCGGCGCAGTCACTGCTGTCCTCGATCAGCACGCAACCGCCGGCGGCGCGCACGGCGGCACAGCCGGCGACACCGTCCTGGCCAAAACCGCAGAGCAGGGCGACCAGCGCGTCGGCGCCGTATTCGGTGGCGACCGATTCGAACAGCACATCGATCGAGGGGCGGGCATAGCTGATCTTACGATCGCGGGTGAGGTAGACCAGGCCATGCGCCACCTTCATATGGTGGGCCGGCGGTGCGACGTAGATCGTATGTGGTTGTATTGGCATGAGACTCTGCGGCATCACCACGCTGTAGTCGGTGTGCAGCTTGAGCAGCTTGTCGAGCAGGTTGGGCTGGTCTTCCTGAACGTGCTGGGCAACGAAAATGGCCGCCTCGCTATCCGGCAGACGTTCGACGATACCGATGATCTTGTCGAGACTATTGGCCGAGCCGGCCAGGGCCACGGCGCGACAGGTGGCCAGCAGGGCCGGTGGTGCCGGGAGTGGCACCGGCACCACCGGCAGTGACAGGCGTAGCAGGCTGAAAGCGAGCAAGGGACGATAAGCACGCACCTTGACATCGACACCGCGATCAAGCGCTGCGGTCATGGCCTCGATCACGACCGCAGGCAACACGTCGGCATCGAAGCAGACCAATTCCACCGGCTGCGGATCGGGCCGGGCCAGCAAGGCGCATAACTCGTCGACCTCCCCGGCATGCTCGAGGCGGCCGAGCAGATTAATGCGCCGACAGGCAGCGCCGGCTGCGTTTAGTGCGTTCTGCACCGAGATGTTCATCGCCGTCCTTCGCACCAAGCGGCCGCCATGCTGACCAGCACGTCATAATCGGCCGGCTTCGCCAGGTAGTCGTCGGCGCCCGCCGCCATGGCTTTTTCGCGGTCACTTGGCAGCGCCTTGGCGGTCAGTGCCATGACCGGGATGGTGGCAAAGCGCGGGTCGGCGCGCATCGCCGCGATGCTCGTGTAGCCATCCATCTCCGGCATCATGATGTCCATGATCACCAGGTCGGGTTTCAGCGTGGTCAACAGTTCGAGCGCCTTGCGACCGTTGAGGGCGTTATCCACCTTGGCGCCCTGTTGTTCCAGCGCCGCAGTAATCACGAAAAGGTTGCGCGGATCGTCATCCACCACCAGGATGTGCCGGCCGGCCAGGCGTTTCTTGCCACTGCCCATCGATTCGGTTGGGGCGGTGTGGCCGCGCCGCCGTGGCGGTACCTGTTGCAGGAAATGCCCGATGTTTTCTTGCAGGCGGCGGTCAGAATGCGGTGTCTTGATAATGATGCTTTCCGAATACTGGCGCAGGCTGGCGTCGGCCTCGTCGCCCAGCGGCGTGCTGCCGTAAAACAGCAGGCCGAGATCCGGTGCGGCCGCGCGCAGCTTGGCGGCAATGGCGCGGGTGGCGGCCTGGCTGGTCGGGTCGGTGCCAAGATCGAGAATGGCGACGCGGAAATGGCCACAGGCCAGCAGAGTCTTGGCATCCATCGCTGCCGCTGCAGCCGCCGTATGGCTAATCAGCGCCCCGCCTTCCTCGCCAAGCAGCGGCGCTACCTCGGCGCTGCTGAGGCTGCCACTGTGGATCAGCAGTACGTCGTTGCCGGCCTTGCCAGCGCCGTTCGCCAACACTTCGGCTTCGACGCGGGCGATCTGCTCGGCATCGACCGGTTTGTGTAGCCAGCCCAGCGCGCCTTGGCCGAGCAAGGCATTGTCGCGGTCGCGACCAGAGATGATGTAGACGGGAATCTCGGCCAGGCCGGCCGTCGTCTTCAGGTAGTGCAGCACGGCGCTGCCATCCATGTCCGGCAGACCGAGATCCAGCAGGATGCCGCTGGGTTCGAAGCGACGTACCAGATCCAACCCGCTGCTACCGCTGGACGCCAGCAGGGTTTTGTAGCCGAGGCGGCGATTGATGTCGAGAATGGCCTGGGCGAACACCGGGTCGTCGTCGATCAGCAACAAGACCGGGTCTTTGTCGCCAATCGTCTGGCGATCGTCGTCGGGCCAGGGTGACGACGGTGCCGGGAGTGAAAAAGTCGGTGCTGGCAAGACGGCGGCACGGTCGCTCTGGGTCGCCTTGAGCGAGTGGTTGGCCTTGAGCAGATGCGGTTCATGGTGCATGGCCTGCGTCGGCGGAACGTCGGGCAGACACAGCGTAAAGGTGCTGCCCGCACCGGGCGCGCTGGTCAGTTCGATGCTTCCGCCCATCAGGTGGGCGAAAGACAGGCTGATCGACAAGCCGAGGCCGGTGCCGCCATATTCGCGGCTGGTCGAACCATCGGCTTGCTGGAAGGCTTCGAAGATCAAGGCTTGTTTGTCTTCCGCGACGCCGATGCCGGTATCGCGCACACTGATGGCGAGCGGCCGGTTCGCATCGGGACGGCGCGCGAAGCGCAGGGTGACACTGCCCTGGCGGGTGAACTTGAGGGCATTGGAGAGCAGATTGCGGATGATCTGCGACAGCTTGTCGCGATCCACCTCAATCTCGGCATCGATCGCGTCCTCGACCACCAGTTCCAGCCCCTTGTCGCTGGCTGGCGCGGTGAACAGGTCGCGGAACTCCTCGGCCAGCGTCGCGGTGGCGATGGGCGCCGAATGCAGTTCCATGCGCCCGGCCTCGATCTTGGAAAGATCAAGCACGTCGTTGATCAGGCGCAACAGATCCTTGCCGGCGCTATGGATGACCTCGGCGCGTTTTACCGTCTCGGCGTCGAGCTTGTTGTCCTCGTTGCTGGCCATCAGCTTGGCCAGCAGGATGATGGAGTTGAGCGGGGTGCGCAGCTCGTGGCTCATGTTGGCGAGGAACTCGGATTTGTATTTGCTCGACAGTTCCAGTTGTTTGGCCCGCGCATCGAGCTCTTCCTGTGAGCGCAGCAGGTCGCGGTTGCGCTGTTCGAGGGTCTGTTGCGCTTCTTCCATCTGGCTGTTGGCGGCTTGCAGTTCGGCGGCCTGCTGCTGCAACTGTTGCTGTTGTTCCTCCATTTGGGCGTTGGTGGCTTGCAACTCGGCGGTCTGCTGCATCAGCTGTTGCTGCTGTTCTTCCATCTGGCTGTTGGCGGCCTGGAGTTCGGCAGTCTGTTGTTGCAACTGCTGTTGCTGCTCTTCCATCTGGGCATTGGTCAGCTGCAACTGGCGACTCTGCTCCAGCGCCTGGCGCGTGGCTTCTTCCGAAATCACCAGCAGATCCTTGATGCGGCTCTGTTGCAGCACGGCATAGAGGAAAGCGGCAATGTTTTCGGTGGCGGCGTTGAGGTAGTCGAGCTGGGTTTGATCGAGCGTCGCGCTGCGCGCAATTTCCAGCACGCCGTGCAACACGCCTTCGCGTTGCAGGGGCCACGTATAGGTGTAGTTCGGTGCCACGCTGGTGGTGCCGGTGGTGATCGGCGGCAGCTCGGCATGTGCCCCGTCTGTGGCATGCAGAATGATCGGCTTCAATTCGCGCGCCACCTGGCCTATAGCACCTTCACCCGGTTTGACACGGGCGCCGAGCGCATTGCGTTCGGTGTACATGTAGCTGCCGAGCAGATCGAGGGCATGGTCGGCCTCGTTCCAGACATACAGTACGCCGCGGCCAGCCTCCAGAGTGCGCCCCACCTGGCTGATGGCCAGTTCGGCCAGGTGCTGAGGCGTCAGGTCGCCGGTGAGGTTCCTGGCCAGTTCGGCCAGGCCGTCCTTGAGCCAGTTGCGCAGCGTGTTGTCGCGCTCGTTGTCAGCCAGTTGCCGCGTCATGTTGTTGAGCGCATTGCCGAGCCGGTCGTTTTCCGAGAGCGGCACCACCTGGCCGGAGAAATCGCCGCCGGCGATGGCGTCGGCTTGCCGCGCCAGCACGTCCATGTTTTCCACGACGCGCCCGGTGGCATCGAGCATCTCGCGGATGGCATCCTGGGCCGGGTAGTCAATCGTATCGGGACGGGTTTCGCCGCGCGCCAACAGCCCGAGTTGACGGTTGACGAACTGTAGCGGCGTCATCAACTGGCCGCTCATGTAGCGGGTCGCCGCCAATACGATGAGGATCAGCACGACCAGCAGGCCGAAGAAGACGGCGATAAAGGTGTTCAGTTCGGCCAGGGCGACGCGTTCGTCCACCACACCGACGAGGAACCATTGCAGTTCCGGCTGGCGCGGGTTGGGCACGATGGTGCGGAAAACATGGATATGGCCACCGCGCGTGATGACGCCCTCGGTCTTGCCGCGCATCTCGGCGAGCAGGTTGTGATGATCCTTGTCGAAGTTGTAGCCGTGACCAAGCAGGTGGCCGAACTGCTTGTCGGCATCCGGGTGGAACAGGTAATTACCAGCGCTGTCGATCAGTGTGAACTGGCGGTCCTGATCGTTCTGGTTGGCATGCCGGATGTAGTCGTAGATCGCACTGGCGCGGATGTTGGAAATCGTTAGGCCATAGGTGACGTTGTTCTCGCCGACCAGCGGCTGGATAAACCTCACTACCGGCACGTGCGGCTTTTCGATCTGGCCATCTTTTCGACCAAAATCGAGTGCGCTGACATAAAGTTCGCCGCGCTTGAGCGCGCGCGCCGCCAAAAAGTAATCGAGGTCGGCCACGTTCTGCAGCTTGTCATCGTCCAGCACTTGCGCCTTGCCGCTGGCATTGTCAGTCACCACATGCAGCAACTCGTGCCCGGCGAGGTCGACGAGGCGAATCTTCGAGTAATAGTGGTAATTCTCGGCGAAGTTGCGCAGGGTATCGCCGGCCACATTGCGCCATTCCTCCATCTTGGCCGTGTCGCCGATGTCCTTCCAGTAGGCGTAGCGCAGGGTCGCGTAGAAATGATTGATGAAGGTGAGATCGCTGCGCTGCAATGTCATGAATTCGTCGATATTGGCGGCCACCTCGTTGCGGCTGCTTTCCAGTAACTGCACCGCACGTTCGCGATAGGCAATGCTGGCATTGAAATAGCCATAGGCGCCGATGGCGGCGATAGCAAAGAAGGCCGTGGCATAGAACAGGGTCTTGAGTTTGGTGCGGATGCCGGCGGCGCGGAAGGCGGCGCTGCCCGGCAACAAGCCAACGAGTTTGCGCGCCTTGGGCGCGAGGCTGGCGAGAAGGTCTGCGAATGGTCTGCTTGGCATGCGGGGCTCCTACTTTGTCTTGATATCGCGCAGCTTGTCGGCAACGTAGCCGAGCAGTTGCACGACATCAGTCGGGGTCTTGTTTTCCGCGTAGGCGCCGGGCGCGGTGACCAGATGGATCAGACCGAGCTGGGCCTTGACGCGCTGCAACTCCGCCAGCGACAGCGCGACCAGGCCATAGACATCGTCGGGCGTGGTTTTGTCGCCCATCTCGAAACCCTTGAAATCGGTGGTGGATAGTCCGTTGGCGCGCTGGATGCGCTGGATTTCGGACATCACCTCGAACACGGTGCGCAGCGAATCCTTCGGTTGCAGATTCTCGCGCCGTGGTGGTGGCACTGCTTTCTCGAAGACATGCTGGGCGCGCAGGATGGCATTGGCGTCCTCGTCGAGGCGTTTGACTTCGCTATAAACCTCGCTGGAAGTCACCGCGCCAGTCAGCAGATCAAGTTCGCCGGAGATGTGGTGCAGTTTGTTGTAGGCATCGATTGGGCGTTTGCCGCTCACCGGTACGAGCGCCGGTGGCTGGCCGGGGATGTCGAGGTGGTGCTTGAGAATGGCGATCTCGCCGAGGATGCGCTGGGTCATGTCCCAGGGTTGGTTGGGTGGCATCTCGAGCATCGGTTCAATGTTGACCGGCTCGATGTAGGTGCGGCCGAGCTTGCGCCGCAGCTTGCCGAGCTTGAGCAGAATGATGTAGCTTTTCGCCCAGGTATGGCGCGGCTTGAGGTCGCCGCTCTTGCTTTCGGTGTGGGCGTCGCCGCTGGCCTTGAAGTAGCGCTTGAGGGACTCGACTTCCGCCTCGATGCGCACCGCCTGGGCGTAGACATCGGACGGCGTGGCCTCGGTGGCGCGGGCGGCAACGCCAAACAGCAGGGGTAGGAGAGCCAAAAGTAAAACGTAAGTGCTTTTCATCGCGGACTCCATCGATATACCTTGATCATTATCGTGTCGGTGCCAGCCACTTGAGCAAGGTTTCGAACAATAGAACGGGATCGACGGGCTTGG
>CAMDMZ010000049.1 GCA_945902805.1 Propionivibrio dicarboxylicus
ATCGCCGACAGCCTGAATAGCCGGCCTCGCGCTACCCATGACTTCAACACGCCTTTTGCGGTATTCAAAATGATGCTTGCCCAGATTCATCAACCCCCAGTTCCAATTCACTAACCAAGGTCTGTTGCGCTTGGGATTTGAAACCGCCATGATTGATCACCCGCAACCCGATCTCGAAACCGTGCGCGGTCTCGTCGAGCAGATTGCGAAAGGCTTGCAAGCCTTTCACCGGCTCGAAATGCTGCACCAGGATTTGCGTCCGGAAAACATCATGATCGACAGCGCCGGAACGGTGAAACTCATCGATTTCGGCTCAACGCGCGTTGCCGGCATCCGAATTGGGTGTTTCAGACCACCGGTGCCCCGCCGCGAATCCAGCGCAATCCGCTGGTATTCTGGAAAACCCTTGCGCTCGTTCTCGCCCTGATCGTCATGCTGCTCTTGGCCACCCTTCCCGGAATACGCTCATGAAAACCAACCCCTACGCTACCCAGATTCGCTATGTCACCGTCGGCGAGCAACAAATCGCCACTGACCAGGAAGGCTACATCCAGGATCTCGACCTATGGTCCGAAGACTATGCCCAGGCACTGGCGCAACTGGAGGGCCTGACGTTGACCGACGAACATTGGCAAGTGATCCGCTTCATCCGCGAACGCTGCGCCGAACATCAGGTGCAGCCGCAAGTGCGCGACATGATCAAGCACTTCAGTGAAACCTGGGGGCCGGCGCGCGGCAACAATCATTACCTGCATGACCTTTTCCCCGGCGGCGGGCCGCAAAAGCAAGGCAACCGGCTGGCCGGCGTGCGGCGCACCAAAGGTGAGCACTGACGTAAAAAGTCGGTGCTGGCGGGACGGCGATCTGGATTCGCCGTCCCGTTCTCCTTACGCTGCTTTCTTCAACTGCTTGCGATAAAGGAACTCGAACACGGCGGCGCGGTAGTCGGCGAACTTCGGGTCGTGGGCCAACTCCAGTCGGTCACGCGGGCGTAGCAAGTCCACTAGCAGAATCTCGCCGATGGTCGCGGCCGGGCCGTTGGTCATCATCACGATGCGGTCCGAGAGCAGCACCGCCTCATCGACATCGTGCGTCACCATCACCACCGTGGCGCCGGTCTTCGCCATCACGCCGTTGAGTTCGTCCTGCAAGGCGGCGCGTGTTAGCGCATCAAGTGCGCCGAAGGGCTCATCCATGAGCAGGATTTTCGGCTCCATGGCGAAAGCGCGGGCGATGCCGATGCGCTGCTTCATGCCGCCCGAAATTTCGTGCGGAAACTTGCCACTGGCGTGATTCATGTGCACCATCTCCAGCGCGGCATCGACACGTACCTTGAGCTTGGCCTTGCCTTCCTTGCGACCAAAAACCTGCTCGACGCCCAGCATCACGTTTTCGAAACAGGTCATCCAGGGCAACAGCGAATGGTTCTGAAACACTACAGCGCGCTCCGGGCCGGGGCCGGGAATCTCGCGCTGTTCGCACAGCAGCACCCCGGTCGTAGGCAAGGTGAGTCCGGCGATGAGGTTGAGCAGCGTGCTCTTGCCGCACCCCGAATGCCCGATCAGCGAAACCACTTCACCTTGCCTGATCTGGAGATCGATGTCGCGCAGCGCGGTGAATTTACCGCTCTTGGTGTTGAAGGTTTGTCCAACTCTTTCGATTTGCACGAGTGGTTTCATGATCAGCGACTTTCGTAAGTGAAGCGTTTGGCCAGCATCAGCAGCATGTATTCCAGCGCTAGGCCGACGATACCGATGACAAAGATGGCGATGACAATGTGCTCGACCTTGAGGTTATTCCATTCATCCCAGACCCAGAAGCCGATACCAACGCCGCCGGTGAGCATTTCTGCCGCGACGATCACCAGCCAGGCCGTGCCGATCGACAGACGAATGCCGGTCAACATGTAAGGCAGCACGGCGGGAAACAGAATCTTCGTAATCACCTTGACTTCAGACAGGCCAAGCACACGCGCCACATTGAGGTAATCCTGCGGCACGCGCTGCACGCCTTGGGCGGTGTTGAGGATCATCGGCCAAATCGAGCAGATGAAAATCGTCCAGGTCGCCGCCGGGTCGGCCTTCTGAAACACCAGCAGGCCGATCGGCAGCCAGGCCAGCGGCGAGACCGGGCGCAGCAGGCTGATGATCGGATCAAACATGCGATTCATGAAGGTAAAGCGGCCAAGCAGGAAGCCCATCGGGATACCGACCAGCGCCGCAAAGCCGAAACCGATGGCGACCCGCTGCAACGAGGAGAGCACGTTCCAGCCGATGCCCTGGTCATTCGGGCCGTTGCGATAGAACGGATCGGCGAAGAGCTTGAGCGCCGCTTCCCAGGTCTTGTCTGGCCCCGGAATATTGCCCGACTTGATCGCGACCAGCGCCCAGATGCCGATCAGCAAACCGATGCCGAACAGCGGTGGAATCACCACCTTGAGGAAATCACGCAAGGCTTCGCCGGCCGCTGACGGTGCCGCGAAAGTCGGCGCTGGCGGTACGGCGGTCAGGGCCGGCCCGGCAGTCGACTTAGCGGTCGACTTGGTTTCAGCGGCGGCCGACATGGCAGTCTCCGCTGGCTTGAATACGAGTACGGCACTCATCGCACTTCTCCTTTGCTTTCATGACTCAGGCACGGACCTTGAACGAGGCCGCGTACTTCTTCGGGTCTTTGCCGTCCCAGACCACACCATCGATCAACTTGTGCGACCGCATGTCGCTCTTCGGCACCGCCACGCCAACCGCTGTCGCCGCCTGTTTGTAGATGTCGATGCGATTCACTTTCTTCGCCACGGCGAGATAGTCCGGATCGTCCTTCAGCAGTCCCCAACGACGGTGCTGCGTCATGAACCACATGGCATCCGAGAGATAAGGAAAATTCACCGCGCCGTCGTTGAAAAACTTCATTGCGTTCTTGTCGTCCCAACTTCTGCCCAACCCATTTTCATAGCGGCCCAGCATGCGGGCGACGATGACATCCGAATCCGTATTGACGTAGGATTTCTGAGCCACGGTATCCGCCGTCTTCTGCTTGTTGGCCAACGACGCATCGATCCAGCGTCCGGCATCGATGATGGCGGCCGTCATGGCCCGCGCGGTGTTCGGGTTTTTCGCGGTCCAGTCAGCGGTCGTACCTAGCACTTTTTCCGGATGATCGACCCAGATGTCCTGCGTCGTCACCGCCGTGAAGCCAATCTTGTCCACAATCGCACGGTTGTTCCACGGCTCGCCGACACAGAATCCATCCATGTTGCCGACGCGCATGTTGGCGACCATTTGCGGCGGTGGCACGGTGATGTTCTTCACGTCCTTGAACGGATTGATACCGTGCGCCGCCAGCCAGTAATACAACCACATGGCATGCGTTCCAGTGGGGAAGGTCTGCGCGAAGGTGTATTCGCGTTCCTTCTTGGCGATCAGCGCGGCGAGCTTGGCGCCGTCGGTGGCACCTTTGTCCTTGAGTTGATTCGACAAGGTGATGGCTTGGCCGTTGTTGTTGAGCGTCATCAGCACATTCATGTCCTTCTGTGGCCCACCAATGCCAAGCTGCACGCCATACACCAGGCCGTAGAGCACGTGCGCCGCATCCAGCTCGCCATTCACCAGCTTGTCGCGCACGCTGGCCCACGAGGCTTCCTTGGTCGGAATAATCTTGATGCCGTATTTCTCGTCGAATTTCTGCACCGCCGCCATCACCACAGATGAGCAATCGGTCAGCGGAATGAAACCGATGCGCACTTCTTTCTTTTCCGGCGCGTCAGAACCAGCGGCCCAGGCCGCAGAACGGATGGCAGGGACTGTCATCAGCGCTGCCCCAGTCGCCAAATTGACACCATGACGCAAGAAGTCACGCCGTGGGTTACGTGGGTCGAAGCTGTTTTCATGGCTCATCTCGCAATCTCCAAAAGAAAAATCAAAATCAAAAAAGCAAAACGGCGCCCGGGACGCAAGGCGGAAAAACTTTTCTCGCCTCACGCACCAGACACCGTTGTCTAATTTCGCCCGGAACCGCCGTTGATTCCGTATATGAATTCTCCAATGCAACGACTGTGCCAGTTCGCCAGAGCCACGCCGAAAGCCATGCGTTTACTGCATTGGCCAAAAAGTCGGCGCTGGCGGGACGGCGCTTCCGGGATGGATCTACCGCACCGCAGCAGTGCGAGAGTTAAAATCGATGCACCAACTCAGAGCAATTCCTTGACTATGATCATTGACGTCGGACGTACACACGTTTACGCTGCGCTCTGACTCATTTGCATAGTGCTTTGGATATAGATCGGATGTCGGATCAAATTGCCGGTTCGCTCAAGCAGCAGGTTCTCAAATCTGCCCGCGAACTCTTCATGGCGCAAGGATATGAGGCCGTTGGTATGCGCGAAATTGCACAGGCAGTGGGTCGCCAGCCGGTACAGGTCTATCGCCTCAATTTGTCCAAGGCCGACATCCTGGCGGAGCTGATCATCGAACTGAACCATGAGCAGATCGAGCAGTTGCCCGACATTTGTGCACGCATCAACGCAACCGATCCGTTTGCGCGCATCTGCGCGTATCTGCAAGCACTCTATACGCTAGACGTCCAATTTTTGCCCATCCGGTCGGTTGGCGCGGCATTTGGCTGGATGTGGTCGGCAGCGTATGAGCAAAGGGTGAGCGAGCAGGTTCGCCAACTGGTCAAGCCCGTCGCCGATTGGATGTTAGCGGCCGGGCTGGACGAAATTCCCGCCCGCTGCGTGGGCATCTGGTCACTGTATTACGTGGGCTACCGGCATGCGGTGCTACGCGGCGGCACGGCGGCTGATTGCCTTGGCGCGATCAAACCGAGCCTGCGTTTTTTTCTGACGCCGCCGCTCCCGAGCCGTGCCGGTGAAACTCCGGCGTTAGCCAAACCAAACATAGATTCGAGGAGTAGCAATGAGCAATAAGAAAATTTACCTGTTCATCGACGACAGCCGTGTTTCGCGGATGAAAATCCGCCAGGTCGTCCAGCAAAATCATCCCGAGTGGGAATTGCATGAGGCGGCGGGCGGCAAGGAAGCACATGCGCTAACACTGACCATCAAGCCTGACCTGATCAGCATCGACATCAACATGCCGGAAATGAGTGGCCTGGAGGCCATCGCCGGATTGCGCCAGAACTGCCCGTCGGCCCAGATCGTCTTGTTAAGTGGCAACATCCAGGACGACATGCGTGCCCAGGCGGCGCAGCTAGCGGTCGGGTTTGTCGAAAAGCCCATCACGGCGGCAGCGATGGCCCAGGTGATGGCCTACATGGAGTAAGCACACCGTGATCAATCTTTCGGAAGACCAGTCGGATGCACTCGTCGAGATTTTTAATATCAGCATTGGCCGCGCGGCATCCGCGCTGAGCCGGATCGTTGGCGAAAAGATCGTGCTGGCGGTGCCGTCCCTGCAATTCATGCAGGCCAACGAGGCCGCCGAGCGCCTAGGCCTCAACACTCAACGTATATGCGGCGTCACGCAGGAGTTCAGCGGACCCTTCAGTACCGAAGCGATCCTCATGTTTCCGGAAGACCGCAGCCTTGAGATCGTGCGCATGATGCTGGGCGAATCGTATTCGATGGACGAGCTTTCAGAACTTGAACAGGAAGCCATGTCCGAAATTGGCAATATCCTGCTGAATGCCTGTATCGGCAGTATTGCCAACCTCATCAGCAGCCGCTTTGATTCCACCATGCCCGAGGTGCGCCTGGGCAACGGGGACGACTTGCTACGGGTGAGCGTACGCAGCGCCGACGATACGGTTCTGCTTATCTTCATCGACTTCAATATCGCCGCGCGGACGATTCAAGGCTACATGGCGTTCCTGATGGATGTTCCCTCAATTAACGGCCTGATTGAAAGCGTCGATCGCTTCATCGCCGCCCCTTCAGCATGACCCCTTTACAACGATCGCTGCTGGTTCCGATAATCGACTCGGTACACGAGTCAGCATCGGACATCCGATCTGCGAAGAGCGACGGCACACCGCAAACTCACGCCCGGGTGGCGCTATCGGCGGTCGCTTTGGTGGAAGCACTGATGGACGTCGTTAGCTATGGCCAGATCGTGCTCGACGCCGACGCGCGTGTCGTTCTCTGGAGCGCCTGGCTGGAGAAGGTCTCCGGCATCAGCACCGAAGCGGCGCTGGGCCGCACCCTGTTGGAGAATTTCCCGGAACTCGCCGGCAGTCGGGTCCAGGGAGCCGTGGACAGTGCCTTGCAGGATGGCTTCCCCTCGATCCTGTCGCAATCACTGAACCGGTCGCCGTTCCCGCTGTTCGCCAAAATTTCGCCGACGGGTCCCAAGCAGCGTATTCAGCAGAAAATCAATGTTCTGCCGCTGCTGAAGAACCAATCGCCGCCCTGCTGCCTGATCGAGATCTTTGATGTTTCGCTCGCCGTGCATCGCGAAAAAACCATCAACGAACAGAAAAAGTTTCTCAACACGATTCTCGACAGCGAACCCGAATGCGTCATGGTCCTGGCTGCGGATGGCAGCGTAATCCAGATGAACCCGGCCGGTCTGGCCTTGTTCGAAGTGGAGAACCTGGACGAACTGAGGCAACACGGGCTGCTCAATTTTGTGCTGCCCGCGCATCAGGCGACATTTTCGGCGATGGTGCAACGGGTATTCGCCGGCGAGCACGACCGCTTCGAGTTCAAGATCGAAGGACGCCGTGGAACGCGCTGCTGGCTGGATACCAACGCCACCCCGCTGCGCGATGCGAAAGGCACGGTAATTTCCATGCTCGCCGTCGGCCGCGATACCACGGCGCGACGGCAGGCCGAGGCCACGACCCGCGCCTTGATTGATGCGACCCAGGAATCGGCGTTTCTGCTCGACCGCGAGGGCGGCATCCTGGCCATTAACGAAGTCGCAGCCCGGCGTCTGGGCAAGACCTCGGGCGAGCTGAGCGGCAGAAATTTCTTCGCCCTGCTGCCACCCGATGTGGCTGCAGCGCGCCAGGCCATCGCCGAAAAAGTGTTCAGCACGGGCAAGCCAGCGAACCTGCAGGATGTCCGGAACGGCATTCACTTTGGCATCAACGTCTATCCGGTATTTGACAATGCGGCGAAGGTCGTCAGCATCGCCGTCTATGCCACCGATGTCACTGAAACACTGCAGCAGAGCGGAGTCGACCGCTTGTTCCACCAGATCGATCAACAGATTCTGCATGGCCATGCGCGGCAGAATCTGTTCCAGTTCATTTGTGCCGAGGTTGCACGCATCTTTGACTATCCCTTCGTCTGGATCGGGCGCAAGGGGGCCAACGGCACGCTGACGGTTGCTGCCTGGGGCGGAACCGAGGAAACCTATTTTTCCCGCCTCGATGCCGTCGGTGTGCGTTGGGACAATACCCCGCTAGGACAGGGTCCAGCAGGTAAGGCCACGCGCTCCGGCCAAACGCAAAAGGTCCGTGGAGACGCTCCCGAGTTCGCACCCTGGCGCACGGCGGCAGCCGATCACAACCTGCATGCTTGTTACAGCATTCCTTTGATTCTCCGTGGCGAAGTATTCGGCTGTTTCACCCTTGCCTCATCGCGGGACAACACCTTTGACAACCCTGCCACGGTGCAACGCCTGGCCGATATTGCCAGTCGCATCTGCGTCGCCCAGGAGCGGGCGAACGACCACGAGCAATTGCTCTTGTTGCAAACCGCCTTGTCCACCGCCGCCAACGGGGTTTTCATCACCGACAAGTTCGGTCACATCCAGTGGCTGAATGCGGCGTTCATCACCATGACCGGCTACAGCGAAGAAGAGGCCATCGGTGCCACACCGCGCTTGCTCAGAATAGGCACGGGCGACGAAAGTCTGTTTGAAGACTTGCTGGCCAGTATTGGCGAAGGCGAAGCATGGAATGGTGAGACCGTGGAGCGACGCAAGGATGGCTCGAAGTTTTCCGTGCGGCAAACCATCACGCCCATTCGGGATGCGAATGGCGAAACCACGCATTTCATTTCCATCCTCGAAGACATCACGGCGACGCGTGAAGCCGAAGCCACAATCAAGCATCTGGCCCACTACGATGTGCTCACCGAATTGCCCAACCGCGTGCTGTTCAATGAATATTTCCGCCAGGCCGTGGCGCTGGCAAAGCGTTCCGGCGACATGTTGGCACTGATGTTTATCGATCTCGATCATTTCAAACAGGTGAACGATAGCCATGGCCATAACATCGGCGACCTGCTTTTGCAGCAGGTGGCGAGTCGCCTGAAAGCCACAGTACGCGAATCGGATACCGTGTCACGCTTGGCCGGCGACGAATTTACCGTGCTGCTGCCCGCCGTGACCACACCCACCGATGCCGCCCTGGTGGCAGAGAAACTGACTGCCGCGTTCGCCAAACCCTTCGACATCGAAGGCATGGACATGCAAAGCGGTATCAGCATCGGCATTGCCGTGTTCCCGACCGACGCCGACAACGAAGCGGCCTTGCTGAAGTGCGCGGATTTAGCGATGTACGCGGCCAAGCGGGCAGGGCGCAACCGATATTGCCAGTTTCAGCCCGCCATGATCAGCGAACCGCAACCGGACTGACTCTTTCATGGACGAAATCCTGGTCGCCTTCAACGAAGAAGCGATCGAATTGCTGGCGCAGATGGAGTCGGGGCTGCTGCGAATCGAAGACGGCAACCACGATCCGGAAACCATCAACAGCATTTTCCGCGCCGCGCATACCATCAAGGGCGACGCCGGCATTGTTGATCTGGTGCATGTACAAGAATTTGCCCATGCCTTGGAAGACACGCTATCCCTATTGCGCAGCGGCAAAATCACAGCGAACCCGCCGCTGATCAGCGTTTTGTTGCGTGGCTGCGACCATATCAAGGCGCTGATCGCTGACGCTGGCAGCGGCCGAGAGTCCCTGGACCCTGGTTTGCAGACGGTGGGAACAGCCCTGGTCGCGGCCTTGGGCGAGCGCAGCGGTGCAAAACAAGTGCTCACACCGCCGACCATCACCCACACCGCAACGCCGGCAATCCGCCCGGCGGATGACCCCGACTGCACTGCCTGCAATGATTGCTGGCACCTCTCGGTCCGCTTCGGTGTTGATGTACTGCGCAACCGGATGGATCCACTCGACATACTGCGCTACCTGCAAACCAAGGGCCAAATTGTGCGGCTGACCACCCTGGTTGACCAGATTCCGCCAGCGCCACAGATGAACCCGGAATCCTGCTACCTGGGTTTTGAGCTGTACCTGCGCAGTAGCGAGACGCGTGAGTCAATCGAGCGGGCGTTCGAGTTCGTCCGCCACGACTGCGAGCTGAAGATTCTTCCGCCCGGCGGCAAGCTGGATGACTACATTCACTCGATCGAGAATTTGCCGGATGAAGCCATGAAGCTGGGTGAAATTCTGGTGAAAAGCACGGCGCTGACCGCCGCCGAAGTGGACCAGGGCCTGGCGCTGCTGCGCGCGTCTACCAGCACGCCACCGGATCAGTCGTCTACGCCACTGCATCTGGGCGATATTCTGGTCGCGCAACAATGGGTAAGCCCCGAGGTGGTGGCCGCCGCTACCGTCAAACAAGAGCAGGTTGCGGTCAAGAAAACCTTGGAAGCACGCCAGATTCGCGTGCAAGCCGAAAAACTGGACCAGTTGATTGACCTGGTTGGGGAATTGGTGATTTCCAGCGCATCCGCCCATCTGAAGGCACAGAAGAGCCGGCAGACCGAACTGGTCGAGGCTAATTCGGGCCTGGTGCAACTGGTCGAAAGCATGCGCGAACTCTCGATGCAACTGCGCATGGTGCGAGTGCGCGATGTCTTCAACCGCTTCAAGCGCGCCGCCCGTGACATGGCTCACGAAATGAACCGTGACATCGACCTGATCGTTCGCGGGGAGGATACGGAACTCGACAAGTCGGTGGTGGAGAAGATCGGTGACCCGCTGCTGCATTTGCTGCGCAATGCGTTTGATCACGGCATCGAAGCCACCGACGTGCGTCGCGCACGTGGCAAGCCGGCCCGTGGCACCATCGAACTCAACGCCTATCACGAGACTGGCGGCATCGTGATCGAGGTTTCCGACGACGGCGCCGGCCTCGACACGAAGCGAATTCTCGCCAAGGCAATCGAGCGTGGCCTGGTCGATGCCGGACAAAGTCTTTCCGAAGCGGAAATTATCGACCTGATTTTCCTGCCCGGTTTTTCGACGGCCGATACCGTGACCAGCATTTCCGGGCGCGGGGTCGGCATGGACGTCGTGCGCAGCAACATCACCGCGCTGCGCGGAACAATCGAGGTGAAGACCGAACTGGGGCGCGGCTCAACCTTCATTTTTCGCCTGCCGCTGACCATGGCCATCATCGATGGTTTCCTGGTAGGTATTGGCCAGGCCTGCTACGTCATTCCGCTGGACACGGTGGTCGAGTGCTTGCAACTGGAGAACGGGGACGATGAGCCCAATTACCTCAATCTACGCGGACAGGTATTGCCCTTGCTGCGTTTGCGCGAAAGATTCGGTGAGCGCAGCGCCCGACCAGAACGCGAAAATGTGGTGGTGGTCCGGGCGGGAATGAACCGCGCCGGAATCGTCGTTGATCTGCTTCATGGCGAACTACAAACGGTCATCAAACCTATGCCATCGCTGTTCCAGAATTTGCCCGGCATTGCCGGCTCCACCATACTCGGCACCGGCGCCGTCGCTTTGATCCTGGATGTGCCGACGCTACTCGCGAAGCGCCCGGAAAAAACCTGAGGCCACCTTTACGGCGGCGCTTCCCGACGATAGCCGGCAACAATCCCTGCACCGCCATCGTGCGCGCCGCTGCAGTGGCGCACCAACTCAGAGCAACAACTTGGCCATCGCCACCAGATCGCCAGCCACCTTGGCCAGCGGCTGGGCGCGTTCCATCGCCAACGTGCGCAGGGCGCCGTAGGCCGCCTCCTCATCGAGGCGACGCGTTTTCATCAGGATGCCCTTGGCCTTCTCCACCACCTTGCGGTCGGAAAGCTTTTTCGTGGCCGCAGCCAGTTCCTGCTTCACCGCCTGATGCGATTCGAAGCGGGCAACCGCCACATCGACAATGGATTTGAGCCGCGCCAGATCCAGGTTATCAACCACATAGGCCGACACACCCGCCTTGAAGGCCGAACGCATCACGTCGGCATCGTCTTCCGAGGTCAGGATAATCACCGGTCGCGGCATGTCACGATCCATCACGGCCAGATTCTCGAGCGTGTCGCGCGAAGGCGAATCGGTCTCGATCAGGATCACGTCCGGTTTGATGCGCTCGATCTGCGCCGAAAGATCCAGCGCCGAAGGCAGCACGGCGGCCACCTGATGACCGGCCATGGCCAAGCCGCCGCACAGTTCGGCGGCGCGAGCACGGGATTCGTCAATAACGAGGATGTGGAGCATCTCATAGCTACTGCAAAAACCGCGCCAAGCAAATACGACTGCGACCAGTTGGCTATTGCGGAAGAATCACGATGGCTCTGAAGTCATTGACATTGGTCAGCGTCGGGCCGGTGACGACGGCATCGCCAAGCGCCTGGAAAAAGCCGTGGCCGTCGTTGTTATCGAGGGCGTCGCGGGGACGAATATTCTTTGCCCACGCCCGTTGCAGTGTATCGGGGGCGAGAATCGCGCCGGCGATTTCTTCCTGGCCATCGACACCATCGGTATCACCGGCCAGCGCATAAACACCGGCCTGGCCATCGAGCGCGATGCCCAAGGCCAACAGAAACTCGACATTCCGCCCGCCGCGACCGTTGCCGCGCACCGTGACCGTTGTTTCGCCGCCGGAGAGCAAGACGCAGGGAGCGCTAAAAGGTTGCCCGTGCAAAGCTACCTGGCGGGCAATGGCGGCCATCACTTTGCCGACATCGCGTGCTTCACCTTCGATGCTGTCGCCGAGGATATGCGCGGCGAATCCGGCGTCACGCGCCACCGCCGCCGCTGCCTCAAGCGCCATTTGCGGCGTGGCTATCAGGGAAAAGTCGGCTTTGGCGAGACGGCGATCGTCGGGTTTCACCGATTCGCCGCGACCGCTTTCCAGCACCTCGCGCACACTCTTCGGCAGGTCAATGCCATAGCGCCGAATGATGTCCAAGGCGTCGGCGCAGGTCGTCGCATCACCGACCGTGGGGCCGGAGGCGATATCGCACGGTTTGTCGCCGGGCACATCGGAAATCGCCAGGGTCACGACAGTGGCTGGATGAAAGGCGGCCGCCAGTCGCCCGCCCTTGATCGCCGACAGATGGCGACGCACGCAGTTCATCTCGCCGATCGTCGCACCCGACGTGAGCAGCGCGCGATTGACCACCTGCTTTTCTGCCAGCGTAATGCCGTCGAGCGGCAAAGCCAGCAAGGCCGAACCACCGCCTGAAATCAGGCACAGCACCGTATCGTCAGCACCGACATTTTGGGCCAGCGCCAGGATACGCTGCGCGGCCGCCAGCCCGGCGGAGTCCGGCACCGGGTACGCCGCTTCAACAGTTTCGATGCGCTGACATGGGACGCCGTAGCCATAACGAGTAACGACCAGCCCTTCAAGCGGACCGGGCCAATGATCCTCGACCGCCCGCGCCATCGCCGCTGCCGCTTTACCCGCGCCAATGACTAGCAGGCGGCCGGTGCTCAATGGCCATGGTGGCAAATAAGCAGGAAGGCAATGCGCCGGCTGTGCCGCAGCGATGGCGGCGCTAAACATCTGCTGCAACAATTCGCGTGGATTCATAAGGGCGGGAACTAGCGAAGGGTTAGCAGAAAATACAGGAATTGCTGTTCGACGGCCTTGCGGCGTTTTAAATCGTGTGATTGGTGAACAGATGGAGATGCCTCAGGCCCAACCGGCTAGGATCGATGCCGCAAACTGGTCAGTTAAGCGATTGCCGATCGGACAGATAGATCACCGGATACAAAGGGGGCCAGTCTTCTGTCGCCCGCCAACTCACGCGAACCATCAGACCCCCTCCGTTTTCAGGTGCGTTTCGATTAGTAGCTTATCGTCTTAACGCTGGGCAGCAACATGTAGGCAGCAATGTCGCTTGGTTTGGCAATGGCAACGCCTTCAATCAAATCGGCCGGTTTCCATTCACTATTGGGCAGGAACAGGGCACACACTTCAACCTTTGAACCGTTCTTGATTAGGCCCTGCAACATATCTTTAGGCGTGACATTTTTTGGCTTGAGAACCACGGATTCCTTGCCCTTGATCGCCAATTGCCCACCTTCACTGCAAAGCAGGACCCGAACGACAGCCTTCTGTTCACTGGCAGCCGTCGCCAAAACCAACGCCATGCCCTGAGTTTGTGGATTTCCGGTATTGACTGTAACCAGCAATTCCGAGGAGCTCTGCGCTTGTACCGGTAGAGTGATGCAAGCGCCAACGACTATCGCGACAAAAATATTCTTCATGTTTCTATCCTTTGGTTACGGGGCGCGCTTTCAATTTTCATGCGAGCCCCGGGGTGGGACTACTTCTTCTCGATCATCGCGTAAGTGCCATCCGCGTTGAACTTGATTTCAGCATCAATGAATGAAGCACGGACGCTGCTCGCAAGCATCTTCACGGTGTCGTAGGCTTCACCGGAACGGGCTCCCGTGCCACAAACGAACACAACCGGCTTGTCCGTCGGCAACGATCCCATTTTCTTTTCCAGCTCGTTCATCGGAATATTCACCGCACCTTTCATTGTCCCGACGGCAAACTCTTTCGCATCACGTACATCGACCAACATCACCGCAGCGGGTGCTTCTTTCCATACCTTTTCAAACGAGGCGACGGTGACCGTTCCCTTCTCCTTACCGGCCACCAAGCTTGCGCCGGCACTGGTCGAAGAAGTCGCAACAGTCACGGCGGACGTTGACGCGACGGGAGCACCATGAAGCTTCTCCCACTCGGGATAGCCGGGGGGGTAAGTAACCACGTTCATATAACCAAGTTTGCGTGCCTTCTCTGCCGATTTGTCCGAGAGCACGCATTCAAGTCCACCACAGTAGTAAATCAGGAGTGAGGCCTTGTCCGCTGGGAGTTTGTCAATCTGCTTATCGAACTCGGTGTCCGAAACATTGATTGCGGTCGGAATCATGCCCTTGTCGGCGACGCGCTTCGGCCGCGCATCAACGAGAGTGTATGCAGACTTGTCGTCCATTAGTTTCTTGATATAAGCCGCCGAAACGGAAACCAGCCCGGCTTTCACTTTCCAGTCAGGCATTCCTTCCGCGTAAACTTTAACGTTCGTGTAGCCCAGCTTCTCGGCCTTCACTGCCGAGTTGTGACTGAGCATGCACTCCAAGCCGCCGCAATAGAAGATCAGTAGCGTGGCCTTATCAGCCGGAAGCTTATCGACCAGTTTTTCAAATTGACTGTCTGGAATATTGATCGCCCCGGTGATATGCCCAGGATCGTACTGACGCGCTGCTGGCCGCGAGTCGATCAACATCACACCTTTCTTGAGGGGAATATCGACGTTCTGGCGGACAAAGTCGAAGTTGGTCAAATTCTTGTACCAACCATCCTTGGGCTGCAGGACCACAGCGTCCGCTGCATTTGTCGCCACAGGGTATAGCAGTGGGGCAGCTCCGAGACTGAAAAGAAGTGCGGTCAGAAGAGTGAGTTTCTTCGCGTTCATAGTGGTCTCCTTGTGGAAGAGTTTTACAGTAGGGTAAATTTTTCGGTGGTTTCGTTGTGGCGGACTAGCGCGTACCAGGTCAGCAATAGCAATCCGCTAAACAGCAACGCAAACCCCCAGCTACCGAACATTTCTGGTAGATATGCCTGGAATCCAACGCTAGTCACCTCAAAGGTCTCGATATTGGTCTCGTCAATGGCAGTGAAGTTGAAACGCTTGAACAACGCGCTCGCAATTGATCCGATCCAGGCAAAGAAGAACATTGATACCCACAACTTAAGGTGCCCTTCGCCCATCCGCCAGAGGCCGCCGGACGCACACCCTCCCGCAAACACCATGCCGATACCAAAGGTGATTCCACCCAATATGGAACCGATCCAGAAGGTCGGTGGGATAGCAACATAGGGGTCGATGATCTTCTTCTGGAATAACAGTCCCGCGAGTGGTATCCCAATCGCAAGAGCAAGAATCACGGCTTTGGTCATGTCACCTTCAGCCGTCATGAACGGTTCACGAAAGGCACGGGCAAAACACAGACGGGAGCGGTGCATGATGAAACCGATGGCGAAACCGGCCAACACGATCACGGCACGTGATGCCAATTGCTCATTGCCTGAACCGAACCACTGTGTCGCCCACATAACCACTGCCAGTAAGACAATCAGACCGAACACAGGATAGACACGGGTAATCGAATCCGGAACATTCAGCCTTGGCGGCGCCTGCATGCCCCATTCAATATTTTCAAGCGTCCAAAGCAGCAGCTTGAGACCAATCGCAGCACCCGCCAGAAGACCGGCACACATGGCCCAACCGGCCGGTGACGAATGTAGTACGGGATTGAAAAAACCTCCGGTCGTACAGCCACCCGCAAGCGCAGCACCGATACCCATCAGGCTCCCCCCTAACGCGGCCCAGATGTATTCGAGCTTTGGCGGTCTATTGGGCGCAAATTGGCGCGATAGCAACGCGGCGGTGAAGGCGCCCAGCACTAGCAGGATGTTCATCAACGACATGCGGTGCGCCAGAAATCCATCCAGCTCCTTAGGCACCCCAAGCATAGGGCCGAGGCCAATCCAGTTGTTGATCCAGTCGCCCCAGAACTTGACGCCACCGAATACGCCCCAGAACAAGCCATTCACCATCAGGCCGATGATGACGAGAACCAGCAGTATGGCGCCAACATAAGGTGACCACTCCTCGATGAAAATGCGCTCGTAGTCATCCTTGAATCCGCCGAGCCACCTGGCATTGTTTTCGCTACTCATAATCCAGCTCCCAAGAATATTCAAACGGCAAAACGACTCTCACCATGACGTTTCTGTTCGTCGCAGTGTTAGCCGAATCAACTACAGGAGGCCGGCGCATCACCATCCTTGGCCCCTTTTTGCAGGAACGCATCGAGGTCAGCCGCCATCTCCTGGTCGGGAATATCCGCGAACTTTTCGGCGGCCTTGTTGGCCGACTTGATGCTTGCGCGGTAGGCCTTGCTGACGTATTGGCTGACGGTGTCCTTGCCTTTGGCATGCTTGTCACTCTTGAGGTAGGTGGCCCACTCCGCCTTGGACTTCGTGCTCGGATTGATTGATCCGATTGGCATAGCGACATGGCAGGATGTGCATACACTGCGGTAGTAGATGCGGCCACGCTTCCAGTCGCTTTCAGCCGAGAGAACGGGAGCGGAACAAAGAGTGACTGCGGCAATGAGTGGCAGGACGATGGTGTATTTCATGTTTTTTCCTCGTTGGAATTACGGAAACTGAATTCTGTGCAGAACTATAGGTAGGCTTGGGCATCCTGACCATTACTTGTTTCTGCCATAGCTCTAATCGAAACCGGTTAACGCTGGATGTCGCACTAAACCCTCTGCATCCGCCATTTCCGCCGTCGTGGCTGGCTTGCTGCCAACGCTTCGGACCGAATGGAGACTGGCCGCGACGGCATGTTCAACGGCGTCGAGCAGGACATCGTCCTTGAACGGTTTGCGCAAGAACGCGACGGCGCTTGCCATCAGTGCGTGGGCCGCCATTGCGGCGTCGGCATGACCGGAAATGAAGACGATGGGCCAGGGCGAGGATCGGGAGGCGAGTCGGCATTGCAGTTCGAGGCCGCTCATGCCCGTCATCCGGATATCAAGGACCAGACAGCCTCCTGCGGGTGGTATGGCCGGATCGGCGCCGAGAAAGGATTCCGCCGAGTCATGGCCGACCGCCGTCCACCCTGCGGATTCCAACAGGAAGATCAACGAGCGGCGGAAAGGCGCTTCGTCGTCAATGACGTGGATGACAGGCTCGACAAGCGCCGACGACATAACGGTAATGGCCCTCCGGGCTGTATGACACAACCCGAACGATATGCGTGCCAAGGCGGCATGCCAATAGCCGTCTTATGGCATCGGACTAACCGAAATCGCTTATTACCCGTCGAGGCCTGCGGGGTCGGCGCGCAGGATCAGACGCGCGAGTTCGGCCGCACTTCCGGTGCCTGTTTTTTCCATCACATGCTGTCGGTGAACATGTACGGTGTTATCGCTGATAGCGAGGTCGCGGCCGATCTCCTTGTTGGAAAGACCGAGGGCCAGAAGGCGTGCGACCTCCATTTCGCGCGGGCTGAGGCAGGTGAGTAGCGCACGTGCTTCGCCGCGGCGTCGGCTGGCCTGTTGCCGGGTGCGGCTGAGTTCGACGGCCCGCTCGATCGTATCGAGGAAGGCCTGATCCTTGAACGGTTTCTGGAGGAAATCGACAGCACCATCTTTCATGGCCTGCACAGCAAGGTCGACATCACCATGGCCGGTCATGAAAATGATGGGCCAGGGGGAGTCGATGGCGGCGAGGCGGCGCTGTAGTTCGAGGCCGCTGATACGTGGCATGCGGATGTCGAGTACCAAACAGCCACCACCGGCATGCAGGGACGGCGGTGCGGCGAGGAAGCTCTCTGCCGATTCGTGCTCGCAAGCAGTCCATCCGACGGATTCAAGCAGGAATATCAGGGAGCGCCGAAAGGGTGCTTCGTCGTCAATGACGTGAATGACCGGGTCGGGTTTATGTGGCGTCATGGCGTGCGGTAGCAGCGAAAGGAAGAGTGAATGAAAGGCGAAGTCCAGCGCCGTCGTCCGGCTGTGTGGCGACCAGTTGGCCGGCATGGGCTTCGATGATGCTCTTGCAGATCGACAAGCCGAGTCCCATGCCATCGGGCTTAGTGGTGAAGAAGGGTTCGAACAGATGTTCGCGGTCTGCGTCGGGAAGACCAGGACCATGGTCGCGAACGGTGATTCTCATGCGGTCGTCCTCCGGTTCCAGCACGATGTCGATTGGTTGTCCGGCCCGGTCGATTTCGACTTGCGCATCGTAGGCGTTCTTCAGCAAATTGAGCACAACCTGCTGAATTTGCAGGCGGTCGACATGGATGCTGTGTTTTTCGTTACGCAGCTTGTCCTCGATCCGTATTTCCGGAGCGTGCACCAGCATGCCGCGGAACAAGGCGACAACTTCGCCCACCAGCTTCGGGGCGTCGCAATCCTCTCGCCGGCTGGGGCGTTTGCGAGCAAAGTCGCGAATGCCGTCGAGAATTCCTGCCGCACGTTCCGCCTGCTCGGCAATCTCGTGGGCGGCTTGCCCTATGGCCTCTTCCGAGAGATTCCCCGACCACAAGCGCCTCGTCAGGCTGCGCGCATAGTTGCCAATGGTGGCGAGCGGCTGGTTGAGCTCGTGGGCCAGCGTGCCGGACAGTTGGCCAAGAACGGATAGTCGTGACATATGCTCCATTTTCTGGCACTGCGTTTGCATGTTCTCTTCAAGCTCTTCACGGGCCGCGAGGGCTGCCGAGAGCTCGCGGGTACGGCGCTGTACCAGGGCATCGACGCGCAGGGTATAGAGTAGCCACAGCATTAGAAAGGCAAGCAGCCCAGCACCTATCGGCCAATACTGGAGGATATGCGCTCCCAGGCTATGCTCGCGCAGAAACTCGTAAGGAGCAACCTGCAATTCGCGCAGCATCTCATGCACGGGGTGGTAGTCTGCCGGAACGCCCCAACGCAGGACGCTATCGCGGCCATCTAGCGAGAGGAGGGCAACCAGCGTGGCGCGCGCCAGTGCATCTGGGGTCTGTGCGGCGGCGGCAAACGCCCAGCCCGGATAGGCCGGAGTTGATCGGAGGCAGGGGGCGTCGGGCTCCTGCGGTGAGAGCACGCGATAGCGCCCGGCCGGAAGGCGACCCTGCCGTACCAGATGTTCCAGCAGACAGACGCGGAGGATGCCCGCATCGGCCTCACCGCGATCGAGCGTTTCGATAACGCGCGACATCGGCAGGCCGGCGAACAGCGGCGTCACTTCCTTGCGTTCCGGATCGATGTCACGTCGCTTCAGCTCCGCCCATACCGTCATCCAGCCACTGAAGCCGTCCGGCACGGTGGCGGCGATGCGTTTGCCGCGCAAGTCATCGAGCGTCCGTAAGTCAGTGCGTTCGTTCGGCACGATGACCGCTGAGCCGACGACATGCTCAGAATCGCGGCCCGGTTCGATCTTTTGGGTCGCGATACGCGTCGCGCGGTGGCGCGCTTCGAGCACGACATAATGGCCGGGGTTGGTAATGATGAAGTCCAGTTGGCCTGCCGCAAAGGACTTTTCGAGTCCGTTCATGTCGTGGTAGGACATCAGTACTGTCGTATGGGGCAGATGCGCCTGTAGGGCGGCGCCGAGCGTTTGCCATTGAGTGGCGGCGGTCTGATCACCGAACCAGGCCAACACTCCGATGCGCAATTCGGTGGCGCCGGCGACGATCGGCAAGCATGCCAGTAGCAACGCACACAGGCGCGCAATAAAAAAACTGCAAACGTCCATCCGGGTTCGAGTACGGCGCCTCATTTCGCGTTCACCGATTCCGATTAGAGAAATGCCAAAAGGATGCTATTTCTGGTCTGGCAGTGCTAGCCTAGCCTGCCTCGTGTTGAGCCATCCAACGAGGAATCATTATGCAGTCACGCCATGATTTTATTTCATTGCCTTGGTGACCAGATACCATACTGGCGGTGCCAACGGCCGCGATCGGCAGTCATATGAACTCCGAAGGCCTCGATTTCACCTGAGGCTGGCACACTGGCATCGACGTCATTCACCTGCCGAAAAATTACGTCAAGCAACTCTTTTCTGCGCGAACTGGTCATCCCGTTTGGGTCTTCGGGCTACGTTGCCGTTTGAAATTGATAGCAAGAAATGGGTAACCGTGTTAGCCGTGCGTCACCAACGGGAGGAGGATTACCACTAACGGTGCCGACTGTTACTGCTGGGTCTGCTGCTGCACTTCCTCCGTCGCCACCGATGGATCACCTTCCATCCAGGCCTCCGGTGCGCGGCGTAAATCGAGCGTCGCCGGGTACTCCGGGTTCCGCCCTTCGCGCCGCACATGCAGCGGACCGGGCGTATGGCCGTGGTTCCAGAAACGGGCGACTCGGCGGGCTTCGGCTTCGTTCGCGTTGATGGGGAAGGTATCGTAGCTGCGGCCGCCGGGATGGACGACGTGGTAGGTACAGCCTCCAATCGAGCGGCCGCTCCAGCTATCGACCAGATCGAACACCAGCGGACTCTGCACGCCGATGGTCGGGTGCAAGGCGGAAGGCGGCGCCCAGGCGCGGTAGCGCACGCCGGCGACGTATTCGCCACGCACGCCGGTGGGAGTCAGCGGCAGCGGACGACCATTGCAGGTGACGATGTGACGCGTGTCGTTCATGTGGCGCACAGTGACTTGCATGCGCTCGACCGATGAATCGACGTAACGCGCCGTGGCGCCGGCTTTGACTTCTTCGCCCAGGACATGCCAGGGCTCGATCGCCTGGCGCAACTCGATCTCGATGCCGTGATAGACCACGGTGCCGAAGCGCGGGAAGCGGAATTCGAGGAAGGGCGCGAACCACTCGAACTCGAAGGCGTAGCCGGCGCGCTGCAAATCCTGCACCACGTCACGCATGTCCTGCGCCACGTAATGCGGGAGCATGAAGCGATCATGCAGTTGCGTGCCCCAGCGCGTGAGGCTGGCTTTGTACGGTTCGCGCCAGAAGCGGGCGACCAGCGCACGCAGCAACAGCATTTGCAACAGCGACATTTGTGCGTGCGGTGGCATTTCAAAGCCACGGAATTCGAGCAAGCCGAGACGACCGGTTGGGCTATCGGGCGAATACAGTTTGTCGATGCAGAATTCGGCGCGGTGGGTGTTGCCGGAGAGATCGATCAGCAGATTGCGCAGCAAACGATCGACCAGCCAGGGTTTGAGCGTTTCTTCGCCAGACTTCAAGGTTTCGTTCATCTGCTGGAAGGCAATTTCGAGCTCATAAAGACTCTCGTGGCGGGCTTCGTCCACACGCGGCGCTTGGCTCGTCGGGCCGATAAACAGGCCCGAGAAGAGGTAGGACAGCGCCGGGTGATTCTGCCAGTAGGTGATCAGGCTCATCAGCAGATCGGGCCGGCGCAGGCAGGGCGAATCGGCCGGCGTCGCGGCGCCAAGGGTGACGTGATTGCCCCCGCCGGTACCGGTGTGGCGGCCGTCGAGCATGAACTTTTCAGTGCCGAGCCGCGCCAGCCGCGCTTCTTCATAGAGCGTTTCGATGTTCTCGACCAGTTGCGGCCAGGTGCTCACCGGATGGATGTTGACCTCGATAACGCCGGGATCGGGTGTGACTTTGAATTCCTTGAGACGCGGATCCGACGGCGGTGTATAGCCTTCGACACGGACCGGTAGTTTCAACGCAGCCGCCGTGTCTTCGACGGCATTCAGCAGTTCAACGAAATCTTCGAGCAAGGGCACCGGTGGCAGGAAAACATGCAGCACGCCACCGCGCACTTCGATGCACAACGCGGTGTGCACGATCTCTTTGGCATCGTAGCTGGCTTTGGGTACCGTAGTAGTGCGCTTGGTGCGGATAGTCGGCGGCAAATCGGATGGAATATCGAAGGGATCGCGGACGTGATCGTGCTCCATGTCCTCGGGTGCCACCCAAGGCAGCGAATCCAACGGCAAACGCAGGCCAAGCGGTGAATCGCCGGGCAGCAGGTAGAGATGTTCGCGCCGCAGCGGCCATGGGCTGGAGCGGAACTCGGCTGAAAAGTCGGTGTTGGCGGGACGGCGCCCCGTGGTTTCCCACGGTAAAGGCTTGATCGGCAGCACATAACCGGAAGGCTCGCCCAAACCGCGATCCATCAACTGCGCGACGCGACGGCGTTCATCGGCACTTTTGAGGTCGGCCGCCAGTGGATCGAAATTCTCTGGCCAGCGCTGCTCCTGATCGACGATCAACGCGACGTCTTCGTAAGCCGGAATGACAAAGCCTTCATCCAGCCCGAGTTCGCGCGCCAGCAGACAAACAAAGCGCCGTGCGTCTGCGGTGGTGTGCTTCTGATCGCCGTCGTCAATCGCCAACAACGATGCATTGCGCCACAACGGCAAACCGTCGGTACGCCAGTAGCAGCCCAGCGCCCAGCGCGGCAGCGGCTCGCCCGGATACCACTTGCCCTGACCAAAATGCAGCAGCGCACCGCTGGCAAAACGCCCGGCCAGACGCTCCAATAGCTCGCCGGCCAGTTCACGCTTTTTCGGCGAGAGCGCGGTGAAGTTCCACTCCGGACCTTCCATGTCGTCGATCGAAACAAAGGTCGGCTCGCCGCCCATGGTCAGGCGCACGTCACCCTTTTTCAACTCCGCATCGACTTGATGCCCGAGGTCGCGCATGGCCTGCCATTGCAACTCGGTGTAGGGTTTGGTGACGCGCGGATCTTCATGAATGCGCGTGACCTGCATCGAAAAATCGAAATGCGTTTCGCAGACTTCGGTAGCACCGATCACCGGCGCCGCCGATGACGGCTGCGCGGTACAAGCCAGCGGAATATGGCCTTCGCCAGCCAACAGACCGGAGGTCGGATCGAGGCCGATCCAGCCGGCGCCGGGGATGTACACCTCGGTCCAGGCGTGCAGATCGGTAAAGTCGGTTTCGGTCCCGGACGGGCCGTCCAAGGCCTTTTGGTCCGCCTTGAGCTGGATCAAATAGCCAGACGCGAAGCGTGCCGCGAGCCCCAGATGACGCAACACCTGCACCAACAACCAGGCCGAATCGCGACAGGAGCCGCGTTTGCAATCGAGCGTTTGCTCCGGCGTCTGCACACCGGCTTCGAGACGCACGATGTAGCCGATATCAGCCTGCACGCGCTGATTGATGGCGACCAGAAAATCAACCGTGCGCAGCTTGCCGGTGACCAGATCCTTACGCGCCGCCGCTACCCATTTTTCCAGCAACGGGGTCAGCGCATCAGCTTCGAGATACGGGCCCAGCTCGCGCCGCAGGCCATCGGGATAGGCGAAGGGAATGGACTCCGCGTATTCCTCGATGAAGAAATCGAAGGGATTGATCACCGTCATGTCGGCGACCAGATCGACCGTCACCGTCAGCGTATCAGCCGCTTCAGGGAAAACCAGGCGCGCGACCCAGTTACCGAACGGGTCTTGCTGCCAGTTCAGGAAATGATCGGCCGGCTCGACATTCAGCGAATAGCTGAGAATCGGCGTGCGGCTATGCGCGGCAGGGCGCAGACGGATTTCGTGCGGCCATAACTTGACCGTGCGATCAAAACGGTAGGCGGTTCGGTGATTCAGCGCAACGCGGATGGTCATTGTGTTTTTCCATGGCGCATAGCCCCGCCTGCGCGGGATGCGCCGTCAGCTCCAGTCGGGATTCGGTAGTTCGGCAAATGCCTGTCGCACACCCTCGCCCCAACTTTTGCGCAGCGAGGTCATATAGCTATCGTGTTCATCAAAACGCCAGGTGTGACCAATGCGCAGGCAATCCCGGTTGTAGGAAAGCAGATCGACCGGCAAGCCGACCGACAGATTGGAGCGCATGGTCGAATCAAATGAGACCAGCACGCACTTGATGGCGTCATTGAGGCTGGTCTCGGCAGTGATCACGCGATCAATGATTGGCTTGCCGTATTTCACTTCACCAATCTGGAAATAGGGCGTCTCGGCCGTCGCTTCGATGAAATTACCTTCGGAATAGACCAGGAACAGGCGTTGCGGTTCACCAAAAATCTGGCCGCCAACAATGAAATTGGCACTCGCGTCGACGTTGCTCTGGATCAGGAAAGGCGTGTCGTGGTCGCGCACCGAGCGCAAGGCGGCGCCCACCAACTCGGCCACCTCATACATCGAACCGACACTCATCAGATTGGGACCGGTCTCGCGCCGGATCGCGAGATCGAGATGGTTCAGCGTCGCCTGGGTTACCGCCAGGTTGCCGGAATTGAGCAGCACGATGACACGATCGCCCTGCCGCTCGAAGGTCTTCATTTTGCGGAAGGTGGCAATATTGTCCACCCCGGCATTGGTACGGGAATCCGAGGCAAACACGATGCCGGCATTCATCATGGAGGCGACGCAATAAGTCATGAGGCAAAATCCAGAATGGGGAAGCGCGCCACCTTAGCCGAAGTGCCGCGCGAGAACAAGAACATCTCTCACTCGTCCATCGACCAGAAGTAGGTGGTATTCACCAACTCGCCGATTTCGTTGATGCGCGCCAGAAAACCGGTGAGGTATTCGTGCAGGCCTTGCGCGACCACATCGTCGATGCGGCCGAATTTGAGTTCGGCATGCAGCAGGCCGGCGTGGCGCGTGAGTTCGCTTGCACGCGGGCCGTTGATCTCTTGCGCCAGGCGATTCACTTCGTTCATACAGGCCGCCAGCGAACGCGGCATGTCGGCGCGCAGAATCAGCAACTCGGCAACACGCTTGGGCGTGATCAGATCCCGATACACCTTGCGATACGACTCAAAGGCCGACACCGAACGCAACAGCGCGCCCCACTGGTAATAGTCCGCCGCGCCGCCGACATCGGCCAGACTGGGCAGCAGGACATGGTATTTGACATCGAGAATGCGCGAGGTGTTATCGGCGCGTTCGAGGAAAGTGCCCAGGCGCAGGAAACGGAAGGCATCGTCGCGCAGCAAGGTGCCATGGGTGATACCGCGTGAGAGATGGGAACGTTCCTTAACCCAGCCGAAGAACGTTGCCGCATTGCCGTTGGCCACGCTTTGCGTCGACATGTCACGAATATCAAGCCAAGTGTGATTCAGCGCTTCCCACATTTCCGAAGTAATCGTGCCGCGCACGGCACGGGCGTTTTCACGGGCGTTGTAGAGACTGTTGTAGATCGACGCCGGATTAGTTTCGTCCAGCGCCATGAAATGGATCACGTTTTCAGCGGACAGATCCAGCTCGCGCTCGGCGAACTCGTACTGCAAGCCGCTGATAGCGAGCATCGCGCTCCATTCGTGATTCGGCCCGACAGTCGAGTGTTTGAGCAGCGACATGTGGTGCGTCACATCAAGCATGCGCGCGACGTTTTCGGCGCGTTCCATGCTGCGCGCCATCCAGTAGAGGTGATCGGCGGTGGATGAAAGCATGTCAGTTCTCCAGAACCCAGGTGTCCTTGGTGCCGCCGCCTTGCGACGAATTCACCACCAGCGAACCTTCCTTCAACGCTACCCGCGTCAGGCCGCCAGGAACCATGGTGACGTCCTTGCCGGCCAGCACATACGGCCGCAGATCGATATGGCGCGGCGCGATACCGGATTCAATGAAGGTCGGACAGGTCGACAAGGCCAGCGTCGGCTGGGCAATGTATTTCTCCGGCGAGGCAATGATCCGATCACGGAACAGGCGAATCTCGTCCTTGCTCGCCGCCGGTCCGACCAACATGCCGTAGCCGCCGGAGCCATGCACCTCCTTGACCACCAGTTCGGCCAGGTGATCGAGCACATAGCGCAGATCGTCCGGCTTGCTCAGTTCCCAGGTCGGCACATTGGACAGAATCGGCTCTTCGCCACAATAAAAGCGGATCATCTCCGGGACATGGATGTACATCGCCTTGTCGTCGGCGATGCCGGTACCGACCGCATTCGCCAACGTCACATTACCGGCGCGATAGGCCGAAAAGAGCCCCGGTACGCCGAGCACCGAATCCTTGCGGAAGGCCAGCGGATCGAGGAAGTCGTCATCGATGCGGCGATAAATCACATCGACGCGACGCTTGCCGTGCGTGGTACGCATGTAGACCATGTCGTCGCGCACAAACAGATCGTTGCCCTCGACCAACTCGATGCCCATCTGCTGGGCAAGGAAGGCATGCTCGAAATAGGCGCTGTTGAACTGGCCGGGCGTAAGCAGGACCACGTTCGGGTCACTCGTCGTCGATGGCGCCACCGAGCGCAGGTTGTTCAGCAGCAAATCCGGATAGTGATCGACCGGGGCAATCGCCTGACGCGCGAACAACTCGGGAAACAGCCGCATCATCATCTTGCGGTCTTCAAGCATGTACGAGACGCCCGACGGGGTGCGCAGGTTGTCTTCCAGCACGTAATACTCGCCCGCTTTGTCGCCATGATCGGCGCGCACCAGATCGACACCCGAAATGTGCGAATAAATTTGTCCCGGCAGGTTGATACCGACCATCTCCTTGCGGTACTGCGAGTTGCCCAGCACCTGCTGCGCCGGAATGCGCCCGGCCTTGAGGATCTCCTGGTCGTGATAGACGTCGTGCAGGAACATGTTGAGGGCCTTGACGCGCTGGCGCAGACCCTCTGCCATCCGCTTCCATTCCGCTGCGGGAATGATGCGCGGCAAGATATCGAAGGGGATCAGACGCTCCTTGCCCGCCTCTTCGCCATATACCGCAAAGGTGATGCCGACCCGGTGAAACGTGAGATCGGCCTCTTCGCGTTTGCGCGCGATCACCTCCGGCGGTGTCGACTGTAACCAATTGGCGTAGGGCTGGTAACTGGGGCGGACGCTGCCAAAGGCATCACGCATTTCATCGTAGGCTGGTTTCATCGCTTTACTCCACATTGCCTCATCAGCAGCGAAATTCGTGCCCGGTCGATTTGGCCTCCTCGCGCCGGTTTTTCGACCTTTGCCACAGGATTTCGCCATCGTAGCGCACCACCATAGTGCGCTGCAACAAACGATTGCCGCACGATGGTGCATCTGCAATCGGGCAACGTCGCAGCCTCAGCGAACGAACGGTGTAACATTCATCCGCACTTTTACTGATCGGCGCCTGAAACAGTGGCAACACCCACATCCCACTTGGCCCCCCCTCCACACTCCATGGTTTGGTGGCGCTCGCTCAAGACGCGGGTAACGCTATTCACGCTAAGGAGCCGTCCATATATAACTTGAACAATATCACGTTCTAAGCTATGCTACGCAGCATGGATGCTCATGCTGAAACTGCGGTACGCGAAAAGCTTGATTTGCTAGCCCCTCTCTTTGATGAGCAAACACGACGGTTATGGGCTGCTG
>CAMDMZ010000050.1 GCA_945902805.1 Propionivibrio dicarboxylicus
CGCCTTAAGCTTCCCGGTGCCTGGTGGAACGCCAGCAACGCCCAAGCCATGCTCAACCTCCGTTGTCTGCGTGCCAACCACCGCTGGAATGACTACTGGGATCAACGGGCCGCGTGAGCATCTATTGTCCACCACTTTCAATTACACCCATGCCACCCCGCAAATCCTGTTTTTCGCTAGTCTGGCACGTACACTCCCGGCATCAAACTTGGAACATGAATCAACCACGGAGATCCCCATGAGCGAACACCAACAATTTACATTCTCGCTTGAACAGCAAGACGACTACGCCTTCCTGATCCGCTTCGACAAGGATCTGCCACCGCTACTGACCGACGAGCCGCCGCCGCTGGGCCAGGATGCCGGGCCGAATCCTTCGCGGCTGCTGGCGGCTAGCGTGGCCAATTGCCTCTCGGCCAGCTTGTTGTTCTCGCTGCGCAAGTTCAAGAACAATCCGGGGCCAATCACCGCCACGGTAACGGCGCACATGGAGCGCAACGAAGACAAACGTTTGCGTGTGGGCAACATGGAGGTGCTGATCCAGATCGATTCGCCGGCCGATTGCCTCGAACATCTCGACCGCGTGTTGGATCAGTTTGAAGATTTCTGCGTCGTCACGCAAAGCGTGCGCAGCGGCTTCCCGGTGAAGGTGACGGTGCGCGACAACGCCGGCAAGATCATCAAGGAGTGACACGCTTGAAACGGCACTGGCTCGGCATCCTGCTGGCCGCCGTCCTGCCAGCACCGACTTTTGCCCAGCATGTCGCGGCGGCGGCCGACTTGCAATTCGCGCTGCCCGAAATCATTGCCGCCTATGTCAAACAAGGCGGCACGGCGCCCAAGGTTTCTTACGGCTCGTCGGGAAATTTTGCGCGCCAGATTTTGCAGGGTGCGCCGTTCGAGCTTTTCCTTTCCGCTGACCAGACCTACGTCGACCAGGTCATCGCCGGACAACGCAATCGCGGCCCCGGCGTGCATTACGCCACCGGCCGCCTGGTGCTGTTTCTGCCCAAGGGCTCGCCTCTGGTGGCTGATCGCGATCTCACCGATCTCACCGCCGCCGTCCATGATGGCCGCTTGAAACGTCTCGCCCTAGCCAATCCGGAACATGCGCCCTACGGCCGCGCGGCGCGTGAGGTGCTGGAACGCAAGGAACTCTGGACCGCCGTGCAAGGACGCTTGGCGCTAGGTGACAACGCGGCGCAAGCCACTCAATTTGTCGCTAGTGGCGCCGCCCAAGCGGGATTGATCGCGCTTTCATTGGCACGCGCACCTGAACTGGCTGCCCGCGGTGCGTATGTCACGCTGCCTGAACACTGGCACACACCACTCAAGCAAACTTTGGTGCTGACGCAAAACGCCGGTGCCGATGCCCAGCGCTTCGCCGATTTTTTGCGCGGGCCGGAAGCGCGCGCCATTCTCGGCCGCAGCGGCTTCGGGACGCCATGAGCCGCATCGTGAAGCACGCGTAATGGACTGGGGGGCGCTCTCACTTTCGCTGCAACTGGCGGCGGCCACCATCGTGCTCTTGCTACCGCTGGCTGTCCTGTTGGCGCGTCCGTTGGCGTGGCGCGAATTCCGTGGCAAAGGCTTGGTCGATGCGCTGGTCACGTTGCCGCTGCTGCTGCCGCCGACTGTGCTCGGCTTCTATCTGCTGACGGTTTTCGGCCCGAATTCGATCCTCGGTCAAACCTGGTCCGGGCTCACCGGACGCAGCCTGGTCTTCAGTTTCGATGGCCTCTTGCTGGCCTCGCTGCTGGTCAATCTGCCGTTTGCCGTGCAACCAATCCAGCGCGCCTTCGCCGCCATTCCGCGCGAAACCCGCGAGGCGGCCTGGTGCTGTGGCCTGAGTACGTGGCAGACATTGTGGCGGGTTGAATTGCCACTGGCTTGGCCGGGTGTGATCTCGGCGCTGGTGCTGACGTTCGTCCATACCTTGGGCGAATTCGGCGTGGTACTGATGGTTGGAGGCAATCTCGACGGCGCTACGCGCACCTTGTCGATCGCAATCTATGATCGCGTGCAGGGCTTCGACGATGCCGGTGCCGGGCAGATGTCGGCGCTGCTGGTGGTAATTGCCTTTGCCGCTGTCGGTGGCCTGCATTGGTTGACACATCGGGTAGGGGTCGGGCGGCGTGACTGACTCTGTTCTTCGTGTCGAACTGCGGCAACGCCAGCCGATTCCGCTCGACTGCGGCTTCACCTGCGCGGCGGGCGAATTGCTGGCGCTCGTCGGACCGTCTGGCAGTGGCAAAACCACCGTCCTGCGCGCGATTGCCGGCTTGTTGCATCCTGCCGCCGGCAATGTGCAATGTGGTGCCGCCACCTGGCTCGATACCTCGCTCGGCATTGCGCGACCACCGCAAGCGCGTCGGGTCGGGCTGGTATTCCAGCACTACGCGCTGCTGCCGCATTTGACGGTACGGCAGAATGTGATGCTGGGGGTCAGCGATTTACCCCCGCAGGCACAGTTGCAACACGCCGACGAATGGCTGACCCGCGTGCATCTGGATGGTTTGGAGCAGCGCCGCCCCGGACAGCTTTCCGGCGGCCAGCAGCAACGTGTGGCGCTGGCCAGAGCCTTGGCGCGCGCCACTGGCGGCGGTGAGCGGGCCGATGCCGCACCTGGCGTGCTGTTGCTTGATGAGCCGTTTTCGGCAGTCGATCAGGTCACGCGGCGCAAGCTGCGCACCGAGGTGGCGCGCCTGCGTGGCGAGCTGAAGATTCCCATCGTCATGGTCACGCATGATCTTGACGAGGCGCGCGCGCTGGCCGATCGCATCGTCGTCCTCCATCGCGGTCAGGCCTTGCAGACGGGCACGCCAGAGCAGGTGCTGAACCGGCCGCGCAATACCGCCGTGGCACGACTAGTCGGGCTGAACAATGTGTTTGCCGGCACGGTAGCAGTGGCGGATGGCGCGCCCTGCCTGCAGTGGGGCAGCCGCCGTCTCGCCATCACCGACTTTTTCGGCTTCGCGCCCGGTGATGCGGTCAGCTGGGTGATTCCGGCGGAAGGCGTGCTATTGCATCGTCCCGAACGCCCGACGCAGGGCGATGCCGAAAACCCGGTGGTTGGAACCATCAGCGAAGTGCTGCGCCTGGGCAGCTTCACACAACTCACCCTGCAGATCGCCGGCGAAACCCAGCCGCTAAGCTTTCAAGTCTCCAGCCATGTCGTCGACCGCAACAAGCTGCGCCCCGGCGGTAGCGCCAGCGTCACTTTGTTGGCACAGCATATTCATTTGATGCCAGCGGAGTAGCGCCGGCCACGAACGCCTTGAAAAATCAGTTGGCGTCGTAATAGTAGGACTTTGCTGGCACGCTGGCTTCGATCGTGCGGCGCTGGCTATCGGGGTCCTGCGGCACCTTGTCCCACCAGAGCGCGCGCCCGTTCTTCTGCTCGACCAGCTCCTCTGGATGTTTCTCCAGCCATTCGCGGATGAATTTGGTGTGCTCGGATTCGTACATGGCCATGAAAAGCTTCTCCTTAATTGAGTTTGACGGGTTGGGCGTGGCGGTGGATGCGGAGCACTTCCGGTACGCGCCGCAACGACCGCAGAATGCGGGCAAGGTGGATGCGGTCGGTGACCTGCAAGGTGAAGTAGAGCGAGGTGGTCAAATCATCATCGTCCTGCATGCTGACATTGATGATGTTGGAATCGGTCTCGGCGATACCGGAGGCGAGTTGTGCCAGAACACCACGATTGTTCTTGGCGATAACGCGGATGTGGGCGTCGAACAGGCGGCCAATGGCCGGCTCCCATTCCACATCCACCCATTCGGTCTTGGCCCGGTTAAGCTTTTTCAGGGTACTGCAGTCGTGCGTGTGAATGATCATGCCTTGCCCCTTGCGGATCAGGCCGACGATAGGATCACCGGGGATCGGGCTACAGCAAGTGGCCAGATGTACGGCCGCGCCTTCCGTGCCCTGAATGGTGACCGAGCCAGCCTTGCGCACTTCCAGTTGCAGATTGTCATCGCGCGCCATCAGACGCCTGGCAACCACCGGCCCGAGCCGGATACCGAGACCGATGTCGGAATAAATGTCCTCGCGGCTACGCGCACCGGTGTCATGCAGGAAGCGATCCCAGGCCAACTGGTCGACTTGAGCCAAGGTGTAGCCGATTTCTTCGAGGGCGCGAACCAGCAGACGTTCGCCGAGGACACTGGCCTCCTGGTTCTGCCGCGCCTTCAATAACTGGCGAATCTGGGCCCGCGCCTTGCCGGTACGGACATACGAAAGCCAGGCCGGATTCGGGTTGGAGTGTGGGGAGGTGATGATCTCGACACGATCGCCACTGCGCAGTTCGGTACGCAAGGGCATCGGATCAAAATTGATCAGGCAGGAGAGGCAGCGATTCCCGATATCGGTATGCACGGCATAAGCGAAATCCACCGCCGTCGCCCCGCGTGGCAGAGAAAGTATCTTGCCGCGTGGCGTGAATACATAGACTTCGCCGGGGAACAGATCAACCTTGACGTGCTCCAGAAACTCGGCCGTATCGCCCGAGGCGGACTGCAGCTCGATGAGCGACTGCAGCCATTTGTGAGTCTTTTTTTGCAGGGCATCCAGCGACTGGTCGTCCTTGTAGAGCCAGTGCGAAGCGACGCCGGTTTCGGCCACATGATGCATGCCGTTGGTCCGAATCTGGATTTCGACCGGCGTACCAAACGGGCCGATCAGCGTCGTGTGCAGCGATTGGTAGCCATTTACTTTGGGAATGGCGATGTAATCCTTGAACTTGCCCGGCACGGGTTGGTACAGGCCATGCAGCACGCCCAGCGCGAGATAGCAGGTGGACCGATCCTTGACCACGATGCGAAAGCCGTAGATGTCCAGCACCTGAGAAAACGACAAATGCTTGTCACGCATCTTGCGGTAGATGCCATACACATGCTTTTCGCGCCCCATCACGTCGGCGTTGATGCCGGCCGCCGGCAGAGCACTTTTGATGGTGTCGAGGATTTTGCTCAGCACCTCGCGTCGGTTGCCACGTGCCTGCTTGACGGCGCGCGTCAGTACCCGGTAACGCATCGGGCAGGCATGCCGAAAACTCAGCTCCTGCAATTCACGATACAGGGAATTGAGCCCCAGCCGATTGGCGATTGGAGCGTAGATTTCGATGGTCTCGCGGGCGATGCGGCGGCGCTTTTCGGGCCGCACCGCATCCAGGGTGCGCATGTTATGCAGGCGGTCGGCCAGTTTGATCAGGATGACGCGCACGTCGCGCGCCATGGCCATCAGCATCTTGCGGAAGTTTTCCGCCTGGGCCTGGGCGTAGGACTGATGTTCAAGCCGATCAAGCTTGGACACGCCGTCGACCAACTCGGCTGCCGTCTTGCCAAAACGCTCGGCAATCTGCTCTTTGGTAACGTGAGTGTCTTCCATCACGTCATGCAGCAGGGCGGCGATCAGGGCTTGCGGATCGAGATGCCAAGTGGCCAGGGTTTCGGCCACGGCCAGCGGATGCGAAATGTAGGGATCACCCGAACTGCGCATCTGGCCGCGATGCGCCGCATCGGAAAAGACATAGGCCGAGCCGATGCGGGCGATGTCTTCCGGTTTGAGGTAGGTCGCGAGGCGACCGTTGAAACGTTCGAGATCTTCGGCCAGATCGACCGGCGGATGCATGTCCGACGGGATCAGCGGCGGTTCGTCAATATCCGCCGCAGGAGGATTGCGGGATGAATCGTTGGCACCTGAAGCAATGGCCCTCACGGTTCACCCCGGACACATGTTGCTTAGTGGATGCTAGGGCTGCGTGCGGTAGATGATATCGACGCCCACCTTGCCAGCAGCAATTTCGCGCAGAGCAATTACGGTGGGCTTATCGCGGCCGGCTTCCACCAGCGGCGTGCTGCCCATGGTGATCTGGCGGGCGCGATACGTAGCGGCCAGCGTCAGTTGAAAACGGTTAGGAATGAGGGGAATGCAATCGTCGACGGTGACACGGGCCATGAGTGTTAATCCTGATCAAAGAAACTGAAAACATCGGGGTGGCGGGCGCGCTGCCGCGGGAAGCGGAGCCGCGCTGAATGCACGGCGGCCAACAGGTCGCCAAGCGCCACATTTAAGTCCTTGTTGATTATAACGAAGTCGAACTCATTCACGTGGCGCATTTCGCCCAAAGCACCGGCCACACGGCGTGCGATGACATCTTCGCTGTCTGAGCCCCGGGTGCGCAAGCGGCGTTCAAGCTCGGCAATCGACGGCGGCAAAATGAAAATGGATACGGCTTCCGGAAACGTGCGCCGCACCTGCTGCGCGCCTTGCCAGTCGATCTCAAGCAAGACATCGCTACCGCTCTTCATGCTCTCTTCGAGCCAAACGCGCGAGGTGCCATAAAAATTGCCATGCACCTCGGCCCATTCCATGAACTCGCCGCGCTCGCGAATAGCGAGAAACGTCTGCACGTCGATGAAATGATATTCGCGCCCGTCTTCTTCACCCGGGCGCGGCGAACGCGTGGTGTAGGAAACGGAATGCACCACGCGCGAATCGGCGGCCATCAGACGGCCAACCAGCGTGGTCTTGCCCGCACCGGAGGGCGCGGAAATAATGAAAAGGCTACCTGTGGTCATGGTTCCAAGCGGCTTTCAAGAAGGATTACATGGGTTGTGTTCGCTTCTGCCCAAGTAAGATAGCATGACGATTCCCGATTCCATTCTCGTTCAGCCAATGAAAATCACACTTCTCGCCGCACTGCTCTTTTCTGCCCTGCCGGCACTGGCCCAGGTCAGCGTCAGCGAACCCTGGGTGCGTGGCACCGTTGCCCGCCAACAGGCGACCGGGGCCTTCATGCAATTGACGGCGACCGAAAATTCGCGTCTGGTGGCCGCCCGCTCACCCGTCGCTGGCGTCGTGGAAATTCACGAAATGGCGATGGAAAAAGACATCATGCGCATGCGCGCGCTGCCGAATGGCCTCGAGCTACCGGCCGGCAAGACCGTAGAACTCAAGCCCGGCGGCTTTCATGTGATGCTGATGGATCTAAAACAGCAGATCAGAGGTGGCGACGTGGTGCCGCTCACCCTGGTCATTGAAGGGCGGGACAAGAAGCAAACCCAGATCGAGCTCAAAGCCACGGTGAGGGCGCTTGGCGCTGCGGCGCCGATGGGCAGCATGCATCAGCACTGACCTCAGCCGTCGCTGACCTCAGCATCAAAATCACAGCCGGCGCCTGCGGCAATCCAGCGGCGGAAAAGCCGGCTGCCCAACGCATTCAGGCGTTGTGGCAGCCAGGCAAGATGATCGATAGGCGATTCGACCATGCCGCAACGATAGCGGTTTTCGCCCGCCTGCCAATGTAAGGCCGGACAGGCGCCGTTGCGATGCCCGAGCAGCGCGCGGCTGACCGGGCAAGGCTCGGCCGCGCAACAGGCACCGCAACCGTTGCACGGCGCGCCAAAAGTCGGCTTTGGCGGGACGGCGGCATGCAGCCTGACGTAAGTGATGGGATGACGGCTCGCCATCAATCCCGGACCTTAGTCCCGCCCATCACAAACTGCTTACAAAGGCATGCTGAGCGTCACTTGCAAGGCACTGTTACGGCCACCCGGCTGGCCCAAGGTGCCCATCAGGCCGACACCGAGATCGATTTCTTTGCTTACGCGCAACGTCGTTCCAACGGCCAGGACACCATAGCCGCCGGTACGATTCGAGGTCGGCACCGCCATCATGCTGCTGCCGGCAAAACCGACCAGCGTGTCGCGCTCGTCCTTCTTATGCTGGTACTCGTAGCTGAACTGGGCGTAGGGCCGGGCGCGCATACCGCCCCATTGGGTTTCGCCGGCGACTTGGTAACCGATCCGTGAGCGCAGTGCCTTGCGCTCCTGCTGGCCATAGGTCAATGCCGATGCGCTACCCGACTTTTCGCTGTAGCCATCTACTGTGACACGCTCCCAATCGACACCGGCCAAGGGGCCATGCAGGATGGCGCCGTTGGTCATCAAGTAGCCTGCCTGCAAGCGCACACCGTTCTGGCGGCCCTTGGTGTCGCCACTTTCGGTGACCGCGAGCGGGCCGAGGTTGAAGTTGCGACTGCTGGTGTAATCCAGACGGCCATGGCTGGCCAGGCCGTTTATGTACCACGGTCCCGACTTGAAGGAGGCAAAGGCAGTCAAATTCCATTCGTCGTACGTGATGCGTCCGGCGTTGTTGCCCAAGTCGAATGGCGCCTCTTCATAGCCCAGCGCCGCACCGATCAGCCATTGCTGGCCGAGGGCTCGTTCGTAACCGACGGTGAGGCCGTTGGAATGACCGGATGCGGACGACGAGTTCGCCGTGGCATCGATTCCACCCGGCGCGCGGTCGAGGCTGACAAAGACACCGCCGCCCTTGCTGCCGAAGTTCTGGAATTCGCGTAGTCGACCATCCACAGAACGCCACTGCGCACCCGAGCGCCCAATCGGCAAGGCCGCCAGCAAGCCGGCCCGTCCGGTGCCTTCCAATGTGGCGCGAACCCAGTCGGCGACGATTTGATGGCCGAGCGTGGACGGGTGCACACCATCGGCAAATAGGGCACCATTCGCCGCCGTTGTGCACCCCAGCGAACTCGATGCGCCACAGGCCGGAATCGCCGTATTGGTGATGCCGTAAGCAGCCGGATTGGCTAGGATCGTCTGGAACAATTTCGGGCCATCGAAATACAAAATGCCACTACCGTTCAAAGACTGCGCCAGGGCCGCGTTATAGGTACCGGTTAGCATGGTCGCCAAGCCGACTTGAGCCGCTCCTCCAGAGACCGCAAAGGGCGTCGCGCCGATATCCGGCACGCCGATCACGACTATATTCTTCGCGCCCGCACTCTTCAGGCGCGAAACCTGGGCGGAGAGATCCGTTGCCGCCGTGGTCAACGCGGCCATCGCCGTGGGCACCGCCGTGGCGCCAACAACGCCCACCATGCCCATCTGGGTAAACACATCATTGGCGCCCGCCCAGACGGCATACAAAGCCTGGCCATCCAGCGCACCGCGTGCCAGCAAGGCGCTGACCTGGTTGTTCACCGACGGAATGTTGGCGGCAATCGCGCCGCTGGCAGGGAACACACCGGGTTGCGCATTGGTCCGCGCACCACCCACCGCAAAATTGGTCCCCGTCGCAACCTCGCCAAACATGCCGGTCAGCGGATTGACCGCATACGCCGTCGATGCGCTACGACCATAGGACGCCGCCAGAGTCTCGGCCCAGACGCTACCTGGATTGGTGGTAAAGCGATTGCCGGTCGGTGCGCCAAGTGCGGTCACCAGATTCGTAAATGCCCCGGCGTCGCTCAAGCTGTCGCCGAACACATAGACACCGGAAAAATCTCTCGCCTGTGCCGTCATGGCCGCAAATGCAAGAGCTCCACCAACAGCAATACTGGACAAACGGGCGCGAAAACGAAATGACATGATTGGCCTCCAATGGATTTATGACATTTCCCGAACGGAAAATATTTTAGGTTTCAGACTTTACTCCAAGTCTCTGGCACTGCGAACGGCGTAAAAAGTCGGTTATGGCGAGACGGCGGCAGGCTTCGCCCGTGGTGCATCGACGCCCTTCTCAATCGCCTTGACACCATCGAACACCAGCCAGCCCTGCTTGCCATAGTGCGGCAAGGGCCGCTCCAGCGCGGTAATTGCGGTCGCGTCACGCGCCGAGACGACCACGTAGGGAATGCCTTTTTCATCACGACCAGCCCAGACCTGAGCGGTGCCGTGCAGCTTCGCAACACTCGGACGCGGTGGCAGCTTCTCGCGCGTCAGCCAGGTATCGATGCTGCTTGGCAGTCCGATCACCAGAGCCGGGATTCCGGGACGGCGGTCCGACTGCATCACGGCGGGTTTGGCATCGAGCACACGGCCGGCCAGAGCGAGCGCGGCGGCACGCAGTTCAGCATCCGGGGCGATGACGGTGACCTTGCTCGCAATGAAAACTTCACGCAGGATAGCCGGCAACAGTGCCGGATCGATGCGTCGCCAGACGCGGTAATCCGGATCGGGTTCAACGCTCTTCGGCGTACCGGGACTGGACACCCACAGCCGGAAGAATTCGCCCAGGGCTTGCCCCGACGCGGCAGTGAACGCCGTTTCCAGATCGGTCCATGAGGCGGTCTGGAAGCGCTTGCTTTCCCAGAGCAGGCGCAGGCCACGCTCAAAAGCAGGGGCACCAATGCGATCACGCAACATCAGGAACACCATCGCCGCCTTGTTGTAGCCGACCACCGACGATATGCCATGCCGCCGCGAAGTGAAATCCTTCAACGCACCGTCCTCGCCCGGCGGTACGGCGGCCAAGTCACGCAACCAGCCCAGACGCATGTCGCGCGCGGCATCCTCGCCTTCGTCCTCTTTGTAGGCGTAGTCGGCGAGGAAGGTGGTGAGCCCTTCGGACCAGTTGCCACGGCTCCAGTCGGGATACACGCCATTGCCCCACCAGTTGTGCAGCACTTCGTGGCCTAAGGAGGTGGCGCGGATGAAGGGCAGCTTGAGCACGTCGCGCCCGAGATAGGTCAGACTCGGCATGCCAAAGCCAGTGGGGGTCGGGCTGGAGACCACGCTGAACATGGCGAACGGGTAGTCGCCGATGAGCTGACTGTAGCGCTCGATGTAGCGCGCCGAATCAGCCAGATAGGCTGGCGCCAGCGGGGCGAGTTCACCATGGAACCAGGTGCGGATACGGATCGTGCGGCCGCTGGGCAGCTTCAGGGTGCGCTCGGCCACTGTGTAGGGGCCAGCCATCAGGTCGATGCCTTCCGCTGGCTGTGGAAAGTCGAATTCAGCCCGGTAGCCGTCCTTGCTATCGCTTTCCTTGTGTAACTCACCTGGCACCAGGCCCTTCTGCCCAGCCGGCAAGGCAAGTGCCAAGCGATAGCTGAACAAGGCACCGGGGTCCGGGTACCAGCCAGCACCTGCGGGTAAAAAGCTGCCCTCGGGTGACGCGGTTGGCGCGCGCGACGTCATCACCTGACGATGATCGAGCGCCGCCAGGGGTTGCAAGTCAGCACGGTAGCTCAGGGTGATCTGGCGCGTCCCGCGCGGGAGTGCTTGCCAGCGTCGGCCATGGCGCTCGCTCGCCACCGGCACCAAGCGCTTGCCGTCGGCCGCCAGCGCCGTGATTTCGAATTCCGACGCCAGGTTGAAGCCAGCTAGCCCTTGCTCGTCGCTGAGCGTTGCCGTGGCCTCGAAACGACGGCTGGCGGGATCGAGGCGCACATCCAGTTCAAGGTACGGCGCGGCCACAGCCAGCATAGGCCAACATAGGATCAACAACCACAGTCGCTTCATGGCTGAGCTGGGAAGCGGGCGACGATCTCCAGTTCGTCGTTGCCGCGCTTGATCTTCAGCGGCAGCCAGGTGCCAGGTACCGTGCGCTGGACCACATTGCGCAGCACTTGCACGTTCTTCGCTGGTTGCGCGGCGACTTCGAGTATCACATCCGCCACCTTCAATCCGGCACTCTCGGCAACACTATCGGCGGTGATGGCGGTGATGCGCAAGCCGTTGGCCACTATTTCGGTGGCCACACCGAGTCGCGGCGGATTGGTCTTCTGTTCCTGCACCACATACACCGCGTCCGCCATACCGCTGACGAGTTGGCCACAACCTTCGGCCTGATTCCACGTCAGCAAGCCGGCAACGTGGGCAATGCCGAGACTTTTCAGCTGGTAGGGAACGCCATGGCCGTAGCGTACATGCCCGGCCCCCAGGATGCCGATCACGAGGGCGTCGGGCGCTTTCTTCAGGTGGTCGGCGATGCCCTGCGCCATGGCGCGATCCCATACGGTTTGCGCCTCAACGAAGCGCGCGAAATCGCTGCCCTCGCGTTCGGCGGCAGGATGATGATCGTAAATTTTGCGCAGCAGCTTGAGATATTCCGCAGACGGAGCCGCCGGGCGACTGACGCCCTCTTTCTGCGCTGCCGGCACGGCATCCCAGCCCTGTTTGCCGATGGCTTCGGGCAGGCTGCGCTCTACATTCAGGGCAATCATGGGCAGGCGATTCATGCGCGCGAAATGAAATAGCGGCAGGTAATCGCGCGCCTCGTAACCCCAGACCTTGTCCCACTCGGACTTCTGGAGAAATTCCTGTTCCGAAAAACTGCCTGCAATCCATTGATCCAGCACTGGTTGCAGGCGGCGCGGAAACATCTCAAGACCGAGTACCAGTTGCGGTCGGCGGCCGTGCAACTGCGCCAACAGTTGCCACTGCCAGCGATGATCCTCAGCACTGTCGTGCGATTCGCCGAGCAACACCACCTGCTGCGTCGCCATGCGTTCAAGCAACGCAGCATTGTCGATCGCGCTAGCGCCCTTACCCGGCGTCAGCCATTGGCCCGGCTGACCACACGGGGACGGCTTACTTTCCGAGCGAGCAACGGTGGTCGCAAGGGTCAGCGCGAACGCGACAACGATCAAAACAAAACGCATGCCAGGCACTAAAAAGTCGGTGCTGGCGAGACGGCGAGACGGCACTATGGCCGCACGACCGCCCAGCCGTGCTTCTGTTTCTCGATGATCTCGACAATGCCGGCTTTGACGTAGCCAACTTTCGGATGCATGTCGGCGGCGGTGAGCTTGCGCCCCTTCATCGTGTTTTCACACATCAATACCTGCACACCGCTGGCCAGGGTGTCATCGATGCGATTGGCCAGCGGCGAGTCGAACTTGAGCAGATTGGCGCCATTACCGAAGACCACCACCTCGATATCGACTTTGTCCTTGCCGTACTCGGCCTGGATGTTGCGAGTAACGTTGAGCGCCTGGTTCCAGGTCTTTTCGCTCTCGTCGCTAATCTGTATTACCACGCCCGTGTTGGCGGTTTGGGCCAGCACAGGCGGCACGACAAGGAAAAACAGGCTAGCAGCAATGAACGCGCGTCGAATCATCAGGAACTCCTTGATCGGTGACAGAGATGCACCGATTCTATATCTGACTAAAACGATTGGGTAAAGACTCGTCGCGTTAATCCTTGGCCCACGGAAAACAACAGACGACGCGCAATCCGCCCTCGGATCGATTGCTGGCGCTAACTGTACCGCCGTGATGTTCGACCACGCGACGAGTGATCGCCAGACCAAGTCCATGGCCGGCAAAACCGTCGGCATTGGCACCCCGACGGAAGGGCTCGAAGATGGCCGCAAGTTCGCCTTCGGCGACACCCGGTCCCTGGTCGGCGACTTCAATGCAGCAGTGATCGTCCTCGATTCGACTCGACAGACTGACGCAGCTACCATCGGGTGTATGGCGCAGCGCATTGCGCACGACGTTTTCCAGCGCTCGATGCAGCAACTCCGGCTGCCCTTGAATCGTGGCGATGGTCGCCAGATTCAGCTTCAGCTGACAGCGCCGGGCCTCGGCTTCAAGGCGGGCGTCATCGGCGATCGCTTCGAGCAGTTCATTGAGATCGACCGCGATCATGTCACCACCCTGCGTTCCTGATTGCAGCCGCGCCAAGGTCAGCAGCTCGCCCACCAGCGTATCCATGCGACCAATATCGCGGCTGATACGCATGATCAGTTCCGCCGTGCGCTCGGGTCGCTGCTGGATCAGGTCGGCCGCCGCCTGCAGGCGCGCCAAGGGAGAACGCAACTCATGCGAAACATCATGCAAGAGGCGGCGCTGACCATCGATAAGGCATTGCAGGCGCGCCGCCATGCGGTCGAAATCGGCGCCCAGATCGGCTAATTCATCGCGCCGCGTGCCCATGGCGGGGCCGGCGCGGGCATCCAGATGACCCTCGGCGGCGGCGGCAAAAGCCAGCTTCAGGCTGCGGATTGGACGCGCAAAATACCAGGCCAGCAACGCGGCGAAGAGCAGGCTGACGAGACTGCCGGCGATGATGGGCATCAGCGGCGGCAGGATTGGACGCGGCGGCGGTGGCGGAAAATCCCGCTCGCGTGGCACCATGCCCTGTTCCTGCGGAGGCGGTGGTGGATGGCCGCCAGAATGACTTGGAAAATGCGCCCAGATCGCGATTCCGACACCCAGCGCGGTCAGAAACTGCGCCAGCCAGAAGAAGAAAAAGAATTTCCAGAACAAACGACCCATGCTGGCTCTCCCGCCTCAATCAAGCACCAGTTGGTAACCCTTGCGGATCACGGTCTGGATCGGCGAACGCCCGTCCGCCAGGTTGCCGAGTTTGTGCCGAATGCGGCTGATATGGACGTCGATGCTGCGATCAAACCGGCTCAATGATCGACCCAACGCCTGATCGGACAACTCGGCCTTGGTCACCGCCTGTCCGGCCCGGCGGACGAGGACTTCGAGCACGCTGAATTCGGTACTGGTCAGCTCCAATAGCCGCCCGTCGTATTCGGCACGGCGCTGCGCCGGCCACAAGTTCAAACCCCCGGCGATCAAGTTGCCCGCGTTCTCGGCGGTGCCGGAGCGTTTGAGAATCGCGCGCAGGCGTGCCGCAATTTCGCGCGGCGTGCACGGCTTGGGCACATAGTCATCGGCCCCCAGTTCAAGGCCGACAATGCGATCCGTATCATCACCGCGCGCTGTCAACATGATGATCGGCAAGGTGCTGGTGGCACGAATCTGGGCCAACGCCTGCAAGCCGCTGATCCCCGGCATCATGACATCGAGGATCGCAATATCGTGCCGCCCCGACAGCGCGGCCGTCACCCCGGAGCGACCGTCGTAGGCGCACTCGACGGCAAATCCTTCACCGTCGAGATAATCGCGCAGCAGATCCAGCAGCTCGACATCGTCGTCGACCAGTAGTACCCGTGGATTCATTTCGTTCGCTTCTAGCAAGGCATGGTGCGATAGTAGAGCAAGCAAACACCCCTGCGCAGCGCTTTACCGGGATTTACGTCGGCAAGGATTGCCGCTTTGTTCTGCATCGAATCCCATACCGTGTTGTAAGCATGCTCGCTTTACATCGCTTAACACGTCCCAACAACGCACCCAATGCGGCAAGGGCGCGGCAAGGGCTGCCGCCATTGGCCCGATTTTGTTACGGCGGCATCCGTAGCGGGCCGGTCAGGTGCGGCTGCATTTACCGTCTTTTACATCGTTGGCCCTGCAGTTAGGGAATTTCAGGCCGATGAATTGCTTAGGGTCAGGTACGAAATCATATGAAGCGCCCCACTTGCGAAAGGAAATGACCATGAGCAGCATCAGCAGCCTGTCCGGGATGTCCAGCACCACAATCACACAGGGCGCGCATCACCGGCAGCGCCCGAATCCGACCGAGATGGCGGAGAACCTGTTCTCCAAGCTTGACGCCGCAGGCCAGGGATTCATCAGCAAGACCGATCTGCAGTCCGCGCTGGACAGCGTCAAGTCAGGTTCGGCCAGCAGTTCAGCGGATGAGCTGTTTTCCAAGCTGGATACGGACAGCGATGGCAAGGTCACCAAACAGGAATTCTCAGATGTCCTCACCAGCATGGCGCAGCAAATGGACCAACAGTTCGCCAACATGCGCATGAGCGGGGCCATGGGTGGCATGGGTGGTGGCCAAGGTGGTGGAATGCCGCCACCGCCGCCACCGGGCGGCAAGGACAACGGTTTCACCAAGGACGAACTGTCTACCCAGTTGAATGAAATCGGGAGCACCGACAGCAATCTCTCGAGCCTGATCTCCAACATCGTGCAAAACTTTGACGCGGCTGACACCAATGGCGACGGCAAGGTGAGCTTCAAGGAGGCGATGACTTTTGACCAGGCGTCGCGCAGCAGCAGTTCTGCCACCAGTTCGACGTCCACCAGCTCCACCAACGCCACCGACACAGCGAGCACAACCGCCGACACCAGCAGCACCAAACTCATGCAACAGATCATGCGTCTGATGCAGGCCTACAACGTCGGCGAGAATCGCGGCGGCAGCAGCACCTCGTTGCTTTCGGTCTCCGCCTAGCCCATCAAAAAGTCGGCGCTGGCGATACGGCGCCTATCGTCAGCGCAAGGGATTAACGTGGTGCGGGCGGTTGCTTCCGGTTTGCCAACCAATCGACGAACTCGTTGGCTGGCATGGGTTTGGCGAACAGATAGCCCTGGCACTGGTCGCAGCCGTGGCGCACCAGCAGGTGACGCTGGGTATCGGTCTCGACCCCTTCGGCAATCACATACATGCCCATGCTATGGGCGAGTGCAATGATGGCGGCGATCAGCTTGGCTTCACCGCCGTCCGGGTTGATGGCCTGGACGAAACTCTGGTCGATCTTGAGCGCCTGCACCGGAAACTGTTCGAGGTAGCTGAGCGACGAGTAGCCGGTGCCGAAGTCGTCAAGGGCGACCGAAATCTGCATCGCCCGCAACTGCCGCAGAACTTCGCCGGCCTGCTTGGCGTTGCGCATCAACAAGGATTCGGTCAACTCAAGGTCAATCAGGTTGGGTGTCAGGCGATGTTCCTTGAGCGCTGCCGCCACCAACTGCGGAACGTCTTCCTGGGCAAACTGTTGCGCCGACACATTGACGGCCACCGGCACCGCAGCCAGCCCGGCATCGAGCCAGGCGCGCTGCTGCCGACTGGCAGCATTGATTGCCCAGGCACCGAACGCGCCGATCAGCCCACGCTCTTCGGCCAAGGGGATGAAGCGGCCGGGTGGGATCAGACCTTGTTCAGGGTGCTGCCAGCGCATCAATGCTTCGGCACCAATCAGGTGGCCACTCACGGCATCGACCTTGGGCTGGTAGTACAGCAGCAACTCGCCCCGATCGAGCGCACTGCGCAGATGCGATTCGAGCAGCAATTCGCCAAGGGCCGCGAAGTTCATCCCGGAATCGTAGTAACGGAAGGCATTGCGGCCTTCCTCCTTGGCCCGATACATGGCGGTATCGGCATTGCGCAACAGGTCGGTGACAGTCTCGCCGTCATCCGGCGACAAGGCAATGCCGATGCTGCCGGTGACCACCAGTTCATGCCCGGCCAGATGGTAGGGCGACCCAACTGCCGCCAGCAGTTTGCGCGCAACGTGCGCCGCGTCCTGCGGCGAATCGAGTTCGGCCAGTACCGCCACAAACTCGTCGCCACCCTGACGCGAGAGCGTGTCTGTCTCGCGCAGTGCATCGGTAACACGTCGCGAGGCCTCGACCAGAAGTTGGTCGCCGACATTGTGACCCAGCGTGTCATTGATGTTCTTGAAGTGATCAAGATCGAGAAACAGCACCGCCGCCGCTTTGTTGCGTCGGCGACTTTTGAGCACCGCCTGCTCGATACGGTCTTCCAACAGCAGTCGATTGGGCAAACCGGTGAGCGCATCGTGGTGCGCCAGAAAATGGATGCGCTGCTCGACTTCCTTACGCTCGGTGATGTCGGCAAAGACACCGATGTAATGCGTGTGGCGTCCCTGCTCGTCACAAATGGCCGTAATCGACAACCATTCCGGATAGACCTCGCCGCTCTTACGTCGGTTCCAGATCTCGCCGCTCCAGACGCCGGTATCGCGCAGTGCGGACCACATCTGCTCATAGAAATAGGCATCCTGGCGCCCCGACTGGAGCAGCGCCGGCGTATGCCCGATAACCTCCTCAGCGGCATAACCGGTGATCCCACAGAAGGCCGGATTGACGGCCACGATATGGCCGGCGGGATCGGTAATGGTCATGCCCTCATGGGCGTGACTGAAGACATTGGCGTAGAGCCGCACGCGCTCTTCGGCCACGCGCTGGGACTCGAAACGCTCGCTTAGCTCACGGTGCGCCGTCACCAGCTCAAGGCGGTCGCCCTCATGACGCCAATAGGCCAGCGCGGCGTAGATCAGAAGCACCAATGCCAAAGCAACGAGCAGTAAACGGTAGCCCGTGGCCAAACGCTGCGAGCGCTCATGTCCGGCGGTATAGAGTTGGGTCAGCGATTCGAGGTGTTTTGTGGTCGACGCAGCACCGATATCGCGCACCAGCTGATCAAGCTCGGGATGGCGCGCAATGATGATTCCGGCATGCAACATCAGGTGCTCAAGCGCGGCGCGTTCGGCTTCGGGAACGCGGGTTTGGACGAGATCACTCATCTGCTTCTGGAGCGCGGTCACTCGCTCCGGATCGGTGGTCCGACTCAGGACCAACATGTCGCGGATAAAGCGCCCATACGAGGCTTGCAAACGACTGGTAGCGGTCTGCTTGAGAAAAACCTCGGCGGTCCGTGGAAAGTAATCGACAGAGTTTCGCCAGACCGAATTGGCGCGCTGGAAGCGATCGACCATTGCCGCCTTGGCCAGAATCGTGGCTTTCAACTCGACCACCTGGGCCAGTAACGCGGCGCGAGTCTCGGCGTCGACAAAGGCCGGAATGCGGGCCACGGCGTCGAGATCGTCACGACTGCGTTGGACGTGGGCGATGAGACCGTCGTAATTCAGGCGCAGCTCGGCATGTACCGCCAAAACATCGGCATTGACCTCGATATCGGCCTGACCGAGATCGCGCAGGTCGCGCAGATAACGATAGTGCTCGGCCGGCGAAACCGCACCGGCCTTGATGAACAGCCAGACCAGGAGGACCGCCAGGGCGCCCAGCGCCAGCAGCTGCCCACGGTTGCCGGTCAAGCGATTCAGCATGGGCGCCTCATTCGAGCACCTTGCCGCGCCATTCACCCGTCAAGGTGCGCAGGAAAGCCACGATCTGAGCGACGTCACGCTGACCGAGATCGCGCCCTAACTGGTGACGCCCCATCACCACCACGGCCTGCTCAAGAGTAGCAGCGGAGGCATCGTGAAAATACGGCGCAGTAACGGCCACATTGCGCAGACTCGGCACCTTGAACACATGGCGATCCTCGTCGCGGCCGGTTACGTTGTAGCGACCGAGGTCGGCCTTGGTAATTGGTCGATGGAGGTAGTAATCACGCACCGCGCCAAACTTCTGGTACATATTGGCACCGAGCAAGCGACCCTGGTGGCAGGACGTGCAACCGTAGTCGCGGAAGCGCTGATAGCCCTCCAGCTCATCGGCCGTAAATACCGCAGACTCGCCGTTCAGGTAACGATCAAAACGCGAATTTGGCGTCACCAGCGTGCGCTCGAAGCTGGCAATGGCATCCAGCACATTGGTAGCCGTAATTCCATCCGGATAGGCCGTGACAAAGTCCCGCACATACTCGCCGTCAGCCTTCAGGCGCGGCAGGATGCGAGCCCAGTCCGAGGCCATCTCGATCTCGCTGTGAATCGGGCCGGCGGCCTGCTCTTCGAGCGTGGCGGCACGGCCATCCCAGAATTGCACGAAGTTGAGACCGGCATTGAAGACGGTGGGCGCGTTGATGCCGCCCTTGCTGCCGCCGACGCCAATCGAGACTGGTAAGCGATCGACGCCACCCCGAGCTAGATCATGACAACCGGCGCAGGCGAGAGTCTGGTCAGCGGACAAACGCGGATCACGAAACAGGCGCTCACCGAGCGCAACCCGTGCCGGCGGCAAATCGGGCGGCGAGGGCACCGGCGCCACGGCGGCGGCACTGGCTGGCTGCGCAAAGGCCGCTGGCTCAATCGCGGTATCGCGCGGCGCCAGCCAATCCGCTGGCAGCAGCAACAGCGCAAGGACGAGGAGAATCGCCCCGGCGCCAGCGGTGATCCATAAACGTGTTTTGCTCAGGCTCATGTCTCGATTGTCCTCCAAGTTGGCCGTGGATGGCGCAACGGTGCCGCTCGAAAAAGTCGGTGCTGGCGGGACGGCGACTCTACAATCGGCGGATGTCCACGAATGCCGCCCACCTTGCCCCGATGACCCCGGTAGCCCTTTACCTGGCCGTCGTCCAGTGCTTCTTTGCCCTCGGCTGGACGGTTTATGTGCTGTTTCTGCCAGAGTTGCTGGCGCGGGCCGGGGTCGATAAGTCGTGGACACCCTGGGTGCTGGCGTTGGATCAGGCGGTGTTTGCTGTCGCCGATCTCGCCATGGGGCTGGCGGTCGATCGTGCGCGCGCCGGCCTGCGCCGAATCGGCCCGCTACTGCTAGGACTGGTCGCCGTATCGACCCTGGCCATGCTCGTGATGCCGCACGCGGCCGGCGTTGGCAGCACACTTTTTCTCGGCCTGACCCTGCTCTGGGTTGCCAGTTCGGCCGCATTGCGCGCGCCACCGTTTGCCCTGCTCGGCCGTTATGCGGCGAAATCAGCGGTGCCTCGCCTGGTCGCTTTGCAATTGTTCGGCCTGGCCTTCGCGTCAGCACTGGCGCCTTACCTTGGCCTGGCATTGAAGGGCATCGACCCAGCGTGGCCATTCACCTTGGCCAGTCTTTCAATCCTGGCCAGTAGTGGCGGCCTGGTGTGGGCCGAGCAGCGGTTGGCGCACACCGCCAGCACCACGGGCAGCACCGCGGCCAGCACTGAAGCCGAACAGCCTCTCGCCTTCCCTTCGCCGCTGGCGCTGCTGATGATGGCGGGATTGCTGGCGGCGGCGCTGGGCTTCCAGTTTCATGTCGCGCTGAACGCGGCAAGCCAGGTCAAGCGCGTCGCCGATGCCAGTTGGCTACCGCTGATCCTGCCCGTGTTCTGGGGCGGCTTGGCCTTTGGACTGTTGTTTGCCGGCAAGATGGGGGAACGTCTCGGCAACGCTCGTGCCGCCGGACTCGGTTGCGTGTTCGGAGCCTTGGCCCTGGCCGGTGGCGCCGAAGCCAGCAGTGTCGGTACGGTGGCTGTCGCCCACGGTTTCGCCGGTGCAGCATGGGCATTAACGCTGGCCTGCGGCATCGGCTTGGCGACAACCAGCGGCCGCAGTGGCGCCGAGGGACGTTATAGCGGGCTGTTCTTCTCCCTGCTGGCATTAGGCACCCTGGCGCGGATCGGCTTGTCCCTGGCGGGAACACCCCAGGCCTGGCAAGCGGGGACCGACTGGTGGCCGGTGGTGGCCTGGGCCGCAGCGGCGTTCTTCCTGTTGCAACTGACACCACGCCGCTCGCCCTGATCGACGTCACCCAATAACCCAAGGAGTTTTCATGACCGATTTGTACCAGGATATTGCCCCCACACGCGCTGAAGTGGATGCCATGGCCGACGCCTTGGTGCTCGAATTTGGCGCCCCATGGTGCGGCCATTGCCAGGGCGCGCAACCGCTGATCCGCCAAGCCTTCACGCCCTATCCAAGCCTGCGCCACCTGAAAATCGAAGATGGGCGCGGCAAACCGCTGGGACGCTCATTTCAAGTCAAGCTGTGGCCCACGCTGATCTTTCTCAAGCATGGTAAGGAACTCGCCCGCGTGGTTCGTCCCGCAGAGGTAGAAGAACTCACCAGCGCCCTGGCCTTGCTGGCCGCCGGAAACTGAAGCCGGCGCCGCGCCACTTTTACTTCGCCAGGAAGTCACTCCAGGCGCCCGGTTCGGCGAGCATCAGGGGCTCGTAGCCGGGCAAGGAAAGCAGACGCTGACGGAAGGTTTGGCCGGCCAGCCGATGCAGGAACGCTTGCCCCAGCTCACTGGCGGCCAAGCCATGGCGCATGGCGAAACCGTAACGCTCGGTAATCAGCGGCACAAAATCCAGGTCATATCGGGCGGCCGCCGCTTCAATCCCAAAGCCGGCATCCGCCTGGCCACTGGCCACTGCGGCGGCCACGGCTTCGTGGGTGAATTCCTCGCGTGCATAGCCATCGATGCCACTGGCGTCGATGCCGTTAGCGGCAAACAATTGATCGATCAGACTACGCGTCCCCGAGCCGCGCTGGCGATTGACCATGCGTGCGCCGCGCTGTGCCACATCGGCCAGCGAGCGCAATTGCAGGGGATTGCCACGGGCAACCAGCAAACCTTGGCGCCGGCGCATCACCGGCACACAAACATGCAGCTTGGCCGTGAGCCAACGACTCAGCCAGGCGCCGAGATGGGCGGCACTCCAGGCTTCGGGAGCGTGAAAACCGGCCACATCGCATTCACTGCGACCCAGCGCCGCCAAGGCATCTTCGCTGCCGCGCCAAGCGATATCGACCGGTACCTGACGGCCATGCTCGATCCAGTCGGCCAGCGCCAAATCATGGCTGGCAAATATACGCAAACGATTTCTAGCCTCACCTTCGCTGCGTAACAAGGGCGCCACCAGGGAATGCATGCGATTCTCCCAGGCCGCGTGCACGTCGCCCAGGGACAAGCGCGCAGCGCCATCGAGCTCCACCAGCGCTTCACCCAGCGCCGTCAAGCGCGTGCCGCGTCCGCGCTGCATCGACACCAGGGCCAGACCAAGCTCATCCTCACAGCGCCGCAGCAGACCCCAGGCGGCGCGATACGACATATCCGCCTTGAGCGCGGCCTGACGCAGCGCGGTCGTATCGAGCAGAGCGATCAACAACTGCAACAGGCGCCGGGTTTCAACCTCGCTCAACGTGGCACCGAAATCCCACTGCCAGCGCAAGCGCGGAAGGCGCGCGGCGAGTGATGGGGAGCTAAAAGTTGTCGCAGGCTTTGACATATTTGGTCTTCTCGGTGGCTACTTTAACCTTTGCCACGGTTATGCACTATCGCGCCACTTCCCTCGGAGGTTCACTTGATGTCCACACTGAATATCGTTCGCCGTTCCCTGCTCGCCAGTTGTGCTTTTTTGCTCGTTGCGAGCCTACACGCCCAGGAACGCTTCATCACCGTCGCCTCGACCACGTCGACCGAGCAGTCGGGACTCTTTGCTCACCTGCTGCCGGCGTTTGAGAAAGCCGCCGGCATCAAGGTCCGTGTCGTCGCCCTGGGGACGGGCCAGGCGCTGGATATGGCGCGGCGCGGCGATGCCGACGTGGTGTTTGTGCATGACAAGGCCGCCGAGGAGAAATTCATCGCCGAAGGCTACGGGGTCAAGCGGCAAGAAGTGATGTACAACGATTTTGTGGTGATCGGCCCCAAAGCCGACCCCGCCAAAGCAACCGGCAAGGACATCCTCGACGGCTTGCGCCGCATTGAAGCGGCCAAAGCGCCTTTCGTCTCGCGCGGCGACAAGAGCGGCACCCACGCCGCCGAGTTGCGTTACTGGAAAGCCGCTGGCATCGATCTGGCGGCGAAAAAGGGCGACTGGTACCGCGATACCGGCTCCGGCATGGGCCCGGCGCTCAACACGGCGGCCTCGATGAATGCTTACATCCTCGCCGATCGCGGCACCTGGCTCAACTTCAAGAACCGTGGCGAACTCGGCATCGTCGTTGAAGGTGACAAGCAACTGTTCAACCAGTACGGCGTCATCCTCGTCAATCCCGTCCGGCACGCGCATGTAAAACAGGCCGACGGCCAGAAGTTCATCGACTGGCTGGTGACCACCGATGGCCAAAAGGCGATCGCCGACTACAAGATCGGCGGCGAGCAACTATTTTTCCCCAACGCGACAAAGTAAGTCGTTCGTGGCGGAAATCACGAACAGCCTGCTGCTGGCTACCGACATGGTCACCGCTGGCGACAGCCGGCTGGCCGCCATCGTCGCGCTTAGCCTGGCGGTCAGTTTCTCCGCCACGCTGATTTCCTGCCTCCTCGGTATGCCGCTCGGCGCCTTGCTGGCGGTCGGGCGCTTTCCCGGCCGGCGCGTGCTGGTGGTGATTTTCAATGGCTTGATGGGACTGCCACCGGTGGTGGTTGGCCTGCTGGTCTATCTACTACTTTCGCGGGCCGGCCCCCTCGGGCAGTTCGGCCTGCTGTTCACCCCGACGGCGATGGTGATCGCACAGACGGTGTTGATCACGCCCATTGTTGCAGCGCTGACGCGCCAAGTGATTGAAGACGAATGGCGCGAATACCGCGAACAACTGCGTAGCCTTGGCGCCAGCCGCACCCGAGCGGCGCGCACCCTGCTGTGGAACGCGCGTTTTTCGCTGTTCACCGCCGCCCTCGCCGGCTTTGGCCGAGCCATCGCCGAAGTGGGGGCGGTGATGATCGTCGGCGGCAACATCGACGGTGTCACGCGCGTCATGACCACCACCATCGCGCTCGAAACCAGCAAGGGTGATTTGCCGCTAGCGCTGGCGCTGGGCGTCATCCTGATTACGGTCGTGTTGGCCATCAATGCCGCCGCCTATGCCTTGCGTCAGTGGGCAGAAAACCGCTGGGGCTGAGATGACGAGCACACATTGGCTGGAACTGCAGGGGCTCGACCTGCGCGAAAACGGCGTGCAGATCATCGCCAACGCCACGCTAAAAGTCGGTGCTGGCAGGACGGCGATTCTCGGCCCCAATGGCGCCGGCAAGAGCTCCTTGCTGCGCCTGATGCATGGCCTGCTCAAGCCGACCGGTGGACGCCTCATTTGGCCGCAGACCATGACGCAAAGCATGGTCTTCCAACGGCCGGTGATGCTGCGTGCCACGGTGTTGGCCAATGTCGACTACGGGCTTGCGCTGCGTGGCATTCCGGCCGCCGAACGACGGGAAAAGGCCATCGCCGCGCTCCACCGCGTCGGCTTGCCGGAACTTGCTGACCGACCCGCCCGGCGCTTGTCGGGCGGCGAGCAGCAACGTGTGGCGTTGGCACGCGCCTGGGCGCTCGAGCCGCAACTGCTGTTCCTCGACGAACCGACGGCCAGCCTCGACCCGGCGAGTAGCCGCGAAGTCGAACGCATCATCGGCGAGATGGCCGCCACCGGCACGCGCATCGTGATGACCACGCATAACCTCGGCCAGGCCAGACGTATCGCGGAAGAAGTGATCTTCCTGGATGGCGGCCGGGTGTTGGAACAAACGCCAGTCGAGGAGTTCTTTCGTCGCCCCCAAACCACGGCTGCGCAAGCGTTCTTGCAGGAGGAAGCGCCCTGAAAGTAGAGTTCGTCGCCTAGGATTTTAAGGTGTGGCCTCTATTCGTGCTCTTTACACTTCGGGTCATGGAAGGTCGATCGGGTGATTGGCCGCACTGACAACCGCACAAGGAGCTCATCATGTTGAACACTCTCAAAACCCTGCCGAAGACCGTAAAAAACAATCCTGTTTCGGTCGCCATGCAAGAAGCCGCCGTCAATGTCTTTTCAGCCAACATGAATGTGCTGTACGTTACCCGTGATGAGGGCAAGAAAGTGTTCTTCGCCGTCAAGGACAGAGCCGGCGTTCTGGTCGCCACCAACGTTCAATTGCTCAAAGGCGCGGTGGATGCAGCAAACGACAAAGTGCATGTCGCGTGGGATGCGGTTGAACACGTCATCGAAGATCGCGTCATCCCCGTACTCGGTAAAGTCGGTCTAGCCGCCCCGGCTCAATTCGGGGTGGAACTGGTCGGTAAAGGCCTCGACAAGGTATCCGCGCAGGTAGTCGAATTCACAGGCGCGCCGAAAGCCAAGCGCGTTGCAGCGAAGAAACCCGTTGCCAAGAAAGCAGTTGCTCGCAAACCGGCCGCACCACGTCGCAAGTTGGCTGCTTAAGTGTTGAAAACATGGGCGCTATTGACCATTGATGATGGCGCCCAGTTGAAATAGCTACGTTCGTTTTGCCAAACGCCCCGCTTTATGTGGGGCGTTTGTTTTTTTGACGAGGTGGGAGGTGATCTCGGAGCGCTATCGTTGCACCGACTTTCGGCAATGAGCTGAGGCCGATCGGCTGACCAGATATGAAGCCAGAACAGCGACGACGAAGGAATGGCGGGATAGATGGTTCAGCTTTTTTTGAGCCGGTCGCGACGCGCGGCGATGATCTCGTCGGCTTCGGCCATCGCTGCACGAGTTTCAGCGTTGGGCACGTTGAGGATGGACAGAATGTCCTGCCGTTCGCCGAGCAGCCGCACGACATCGAGGCAATCTTCGCGCTCGAAATAGAACCAGATCAACGGAAAACCGGACACCCGCCAACTGCGCAGACCGGGAATGCCGAGCTCCTGGCCGATGCGCGGTGATCCGATGCCTGGGTTTGCTCCGATTTGATCAAGAGCCTTTCTTGTTGCAGCGACCATCTCTTCCGCGATATGCGTGCTGGCTTCCAGCCGATAGTAGCGCGCCGCATCCTTTCGATCGGCCAGCGCCTGGGGGCGCAGGTGAGCGCGCTTCAATCGATTTCGCCGCGTGCGATGGCGAGCAATTCGTCTTCGTCGGCTTGTGTCAGCGGACGCCCTGGCCCGGAAGCCAAACCTTCCTCGATCAGGGCACGCAAGCGCACCTTGGCCTCCTCGGTTTGATCTTTGCGGACCAGATCGCGGATGTATTCGCTGGTGTTGCCGTAGTGGCCAGAGGCGACACGCGCATCGATGTAGGTGCGCATGGTTTCCGGCAGGGCAAAGCTGAGTGTGTTTCGGCTCATAGTGCGCATATCGTAGAACCACTAACAACAGTTGTCAAACGCTGATTATCTCCGTGAAATGTCGCCGGAGCGGCAGCTCTCGACTCACGGATAACGTGCTTGATGTTGCCGAAAATAGCATACCGTGGTACGACCCGGCTTGTTCCGGTTTGTTCGTACCCTTTTCTTTCTAGCTGGCAAACGACTTTGCGACAATCGACACAACACCAGCAAGCACAAAGCCTACCATCCATTTCAACAGCAATAAATCGGCCTCTACTTTACTAAAATGGGAGTCGTAATCTGCCATCGCCTATGCAGCCGCCCTGGCGCTTTCCTCAATAAAACTGTTTGGCAAAATTGGCGATAGCAAGAGCTATCAGTACGCCCATCATCCACTTTATGCTACCTACCTCGCCTTTGAGTCCGATAAGCTCGGTTTTAAGCTCATAGATATCTGACTTGGTTGCAAGTTGGGCATCCATTGCCTCTGAAAAAGCAGAAACAAGAGCCTCAGCCTTCGCGTGAGCTTCAGAGATTCCCGCGAGCTTCAACTTTTCGACAAATTTTAGAGTATCAAATGCGAGCGTGTAAGACTTTTTGTGTAAACGGTTCTCAGGCAGGAAACTGCCGAATTTGAAGGAGCGATGATGACCGTAGCAAAAAGAGAAGTAAGCAAGGAGTGGGTAGCGGGTTTGCTGGCGGATTACCGCAAGCCGGAAGACCTGATCG
>CAMDMZ010000051.1 GCA_945902805.1 Propionivibrio dicarboxylicus
TGCGTCGCTTCTGCGTCCATCGACATCTCCTTCGGTCGGGGTTACCTCGCAGATTCGGCATGTCTTCGACCTTCTTGATCCTTCCTCGGTTTTACCCCTCTGTTCCTCCCTTTCGATACATCAGCGTTCACCACTTTCAATTACACCCCGCACTCGCCATTTGATCAGCGGTGACTGGCCGGAAACGGTAAAATGATAAGTTACCTTTTCATTTTGCGACCTGATCCCAGCCGTTATGGACGCTACACTCATCGTAATCCCAGCGCGTGACGAGGCCGATTCGATTGGCGACGTAATACGCGCAATTGCGGCTGAGGGGTCATTCCCTGTCTTGGTCGTTAATGATGGCAGCACGGACGCTACCGTAGCCGTAGCATCTGCGGCGGGTGCCCAAGTGCTAACCCTGCCGGTTCCGTTGGGAGCATGGGGTGCCATGCAAACCGGCATCCGCTATGGCTGTTGCCATGGTTTTGATCGCGTGGTTACCATGGATGCTGATGGCCAGCACGAACCGCGCTCTCTGCTACCGCTGATCAACGTTCTGAAGAATGGTGATGCCGACGTGGCAATCGGTGCGTGCCCGCAGCGCGGGAGCCTGGCCCGCAAGCTCGCCTGGACTTACTTCCGTCGACTGGCCGGTTTTTCCATAGAAGATCTGACCTCCGGATTCCGTGCCTATAACCGCAAAGCGATTGAACTTCTGTCGGGACCGGAAGCGACCCTCTTGGATTATCAGGACATCGGTGTGCTCCTACTCCTGAGGCGAGCAGGGATGAAGTTCGCCGAGCTTTCCGTTGAGATGCGCCCCCGCCAAACCGGCCACTCCCGCATATATTCGTCATGGTGGGCCGTTGCCCGCTATATGCTGGAGACGACCGTGCTCTGTCTGGCGCACTGGAATGCCAAGCCATTGACTTATGATGAATAGTGCACAGGTCACGGCGGCCATTTTTTCGGTGGTCTTTGCGGCCGTCCTACTCGTATTGCTACGTCGCGATCATTTGTATATCCGGCAAGTCGCGTTCTGGCTGGCGATCACCTTGGTCGTGCTCGCGACTGGGTGGGTGCCGGGTCTGATGGATCGTATTGGCGGCCTGCTAGGGATAAGCTATCCGCCCATGTTCTTTGCCTTCGCCGCCATACTGATTCTGCTAATCAAGGGCCTAGAGGCAGACCTGACGATGACCCGGATGGAACGTCAGATCCGGCGTCTTTCCCAGCGACTGGCGATGCTGGACGGCACCATCACGGCGAAACTGGACACGGGTGAGCCAGTCAATCGTTCTGTACCTGAGCACGAGCAATAAGCCCATGGTGTCACAAGAGAAGCTGCGCGCCAATCGGCAGAACGCCAGCAACAGCTCTGGCCCGCGCACGGTGGCGGGTAAGGCGAAAGCAAGTCAGAACGCCCGCAAACACGGTGTGCTGAGTGCTCGCTTGTTTGTGCATGGTGAAATACCCGAGGAGTTTGACAGCCTGCTGCAATCCCTTGTGCAGGATCTGCGTCCTTCAGGAGCGCTTGAGTTGCTGCTGGTCGAACGTGTTGCGGTGGCTATCTGGAAGCAATGTCGACTCAACCAGGTGGAGGCGGACACCATCGATCTGGCGCGTAACCCGGCGCTTTCAGAAATCCAAAGGGCCAGCTCGACGTCCTTGGTCTCGCTTGATAAACAGCCTCAAAGCCCGACGAACGATTTTGGTCCACAGGAATACTCGGATTTCACTTGGGCGAGTGAGGTGTTTAGGGCTGCCCGCGTAGCTGCGCAACTTAGGCTGACGCCAGAGGGATTGCAACGTCAGTTTCCCTTGCTATGGGAGCAAGCGATGGAAACATCCAAGGTCGACCCTAGTGTGATTAACCCAGAGAGCATGGAGTTTTTCCCGGGAGCAACCCCGGAAGACCGCGTTCAATATTTCTTGGCAAATATTTCCTCATGCACCAAGTCGCTTATAGCCAAATTGGAGCCGCGCTTCAGGCGATTTGTCCAAGCCTATCAAAAGACCTCCGGAAGCCAGCTCCCGGACAATATCGATCTGATGACGCGCTACCAGACGGCGCTCGATAACGATCTGTACAAAGCGCTAAGAGCCCTTCGCGAGGCACAGTCGTGGCGCCTCAAGACGGTAGAGGCTGTCGCGTCCACCGTCAAAGAACGTTCGGGCTCCTGATGCGATCGATTGCCGCCAGATATCCAGCCTCGGATACGGTTGTGCAATAGTCGTTCGTACTAGAGTTTGTCTGAAGAGTAAGTTCATATTTTCACGGCGGAGATGACGATGTTCAGGAAAGAAGAAATGGGCGATGACGCGTTTGTGATCGCGGAAGTTGGCCAGAATCATCAAGGGGACTTAGCAATTGCGCGCGAGTTCGTACGAATATTCGCCTTTGAAGGTGCCGATGCCGTCAAATTTCAGACACGCAACAATCGGTATCTGTTCTCGCAGGATGCCTATGACGCGCCCTACGAGAGCGAAAACGCCTTCGCCGCAACATACGGCGCCCATCGCGAGAAGCTGGAGTTAAAGCCTGAATGGCTACCGATCCTCAAAGAGGATTGCATCAAGTATGGAGTCAAGTTCATGTCGACGCCTTTTGATGAGCCGAGTCTGGATCTGCTTAAGCAGATCGATGTCGATATCCTGAAAGTTGCGTCTTTCGACCTTGGGAACTTACCGCTTATTCACCGAATCGCGAGTCTGGGCAAGCCCGTGGTAATGAGCGTGGGTGGTGGGAGAATAGAACAAATTCGTTCAAGCGTTGAAGCGGTGCTTAGCCACCACCACGAGGTAGCCGTCTTGCATTGCGTTTCTGAGTACCCCTGTGAATACAATCGGTTAGGTCTCGATAACATCGAGCAGCTGATTCAAGAATTTCCCGCATGTTCGATAGGTTCCTCGGATCATTTCAACGGCACGCTTTCCGGCCCCGTGGCTTACCTGAAGGGCGCACGTGTTTTTGAGAAGCACGTCACGCTTAACCGCGCATGGAGGGGCACGGATCACAGTTTTGCACTCGAGCCGGAAGGTTTTCGAAAGTTTGTGCGCGATATCAAGCGAGTGCGGCATATGATGAATCCAAAGCCTACAGAAGAGTTGGGTGACGAGCGTGTCTTCAAGAAGCTTGGCAAGTCCCTTGTTGCTTTTGTGGATATCAAGGCCGGCGAGATCATTTCACTCGACAACCTCTCCGGTCGCATCTTCAATGCGCAACACGTTCCTGTCCGCGAATCTAATCAGTTGATCGGCCGAATGGCCAAGCGCGACATTGCCAAAGGCGAGCCGATTCACTATGAGGACGTCCAGTAATGCTGGATCAGTTGGATTTCGCTAGCGTGCAACTGATTGCTTTCGATTTTGACGGTGTATTTACGGATAACACCGTGCTGGTCGATCAGAATGGTATTGAGTCTATCCAATGCTGGCGCAGTGATGGTTTAGGCTTGGCCCGATTGCGTAACGTTGGGGTAACAGCGTTTATCATCTCAACTGAAACAAACCCCGTCGTGACGATGCGGGCCAGGAAGCTAAAACTGGAGTGCAAGCAGGGCGTTGAAGACAAGGCAGCCGCTATACTGGCGACATGTCATGAATACGCTGTCTCGCCAGAGCAGACCATGTTTGTCGGCAATGATATCAACGATATTCCGGCATTTCAGTCAGTCGGTTTGCCGGTCGCCGTTGCCGATGCCTATCCTGAAGTATTCCCTCATGTAAGGTTTCGTACGCAAAAGCCTGGTGGGTTCGGTGCGGTGCGTGAGATATGCGATCTGATCTTTTTCGCGAAATCAACCTTGGGTAGAAGTCAGAATGAGTACTGATCAACTCTTCGATGTCAGCGCCGAGATTGTTGTTATAACTGGCGTTTCAGGACAACTCGGTGGTGAGTACGCTGGAGCATTTCTGCAACGCGGGGCGCGAGTTGTCGGTCTCGACATGCGCTCTTCTTCAGGTTGCGATAGGCTTGCAACGGAATACTCTGAACGCTTTCTGTTTATCGCCGCAGATGTGACGAAGAAGATATCGCTCAAGCAAGCCATGCTGGAAATGGAGGCCAAGTTTGGCACTCCCACAGTATTGATCAACAATGCTGCCATCGATTCCCCACCGTCTGCGCCGCCTGAGGAAAACGGCCCTTTTGAGGATTACCCCGAAGAGTCATGGGACAGGGTGATCGACGTCAATCTCAAAGGTGTGTACCTCTGTTGTCAGGTTTTCGGTGCCGCAATGGCGAAGGTTGGTAGGGGATCGATCATCAATGTGGCGTCCATCTATGGTGTCGTTTCACCCGACCAAAATCTCTATGAGTATCGTCGCAAGCGGGGCGAGATCTTTTACAAGCCGGTGGCCTACTCGGCTTCAAAGTCCGGCATCCTCAATCTCAGTCGCTACCTTTCGGTCTATTGGGGCAAGAAGAATATCCGCGTCAATTCACTAACGATAGCCGGAGTGTTCAATAACCAGGAGCAGGCGTTTCTCGATGTGTATTGCGGACGCATCCCGATCGGGCGCATGGCCAGCGCAGATGAGTACAACGGTGCGGTTCTGTTCCTGGCCAGCCCGGCCTCGCGCTACATGACCGGCGCGAATCTCATCATTGATGGAGGCTGGACGGCGATCTAATCATGGCGCAAGAAATTCACGTGATTCCGAACTGGATAAATGGCTGCGAGCACTACCCTGAAACCAAGGGAACGATAGACAAGTTCAATCCCCACACAGGTGAGCTATTGTGTCGTGTCGCGGATTCTTCCTCTGCCGATGTTGCACAGGCGGTGACGGCTGCTGCGTTGGCTTTCCCCGCCTGGTCTGATCTCACGCCGGTCGGGCGCGGCCAGATCCTGTCGGAAATTGTTGCCGCAATGAAGCGCCATGCCGATAAATTGGCCGACTGTATTGCTATTGAAACCGGCAAGCCGCCGCAGGACGCCAAGGGTGAAACGGGTGGCGCTATCCTGCAGGCGGAATACTGGGCGGGCGAGGGTATGCGCCTATATGGTCGTTCCCTGACCTCGGGAATGCCTGGAAAATTCAGCCATACCGTACGCCAGCCGCGTGGGGTAGCCGGCCTGATCGTTCCGGCCAATACCCCGATCGCCAATATTGCCTGGAAGACCTTCCCTGCTTTGATTTGCGGCAACACGGTGGTACTCAAAGCCGCCGAGGATTCTCCACGCATTGCCCAGTTGTTCGCTGAACTGACCAAGGAAGCAGGGCTTCCTGACGGGGTGTTCAATGTTATCCAGGGACGTGGTCAGCCCGCAGGCGCTGCGCTGGTTACCGATGAACGAGTCAATGTCATCAGCTTTACCGGGTCGACAGGCGTTGGCCGTTGGATAGCCGAAGTCACCGGTAAGCGCTTGGCCCGAGTCTCGCTTGAACTGGGAGGCAAGAACCCGTTGGTCGTCTGCGACGATGCCGATCTGGAACATGCGGTGCACTGGGCGGCGCTCTCGGCATTCAGTAATGCGGGCCAGCGCTGTGCAGCCGGCAGTCGTATCATCGTATTCGGATCGATCTATTCAGCATTCCGCGACAAACTCTTGGCCAAGGTGAGCAGCCTAAAGCTCGGGGTAGCGGCTGGATGCGACTTGGGACCGGTGGTTAGCCAACGTCAACAACAATCGATCCTCACTGCCATTGAGACCACTAAAGCCCAAGGGGGGCGTGTACTCTGCGGCGGGGGCGTGCCGAATGACCCGGAACTCGAGGATGGTTACTACGTTCAGCCGACAGTCATTGAGGGCTTGGCGACCAATGCCGAACTGAGTTGCAAGGAGCTATTCGGTCCGGTGGTTACCCTTCACGAAGTCGACAGTCTTGAGCAGGCGCTCCAACTAGCTAACGCCACCGAATACGGGCTAACGGCAGCCATTCACACCCGTAGCGTGGACCGCGCCATGTGGTTCGCGCAGCGGGTCAAGGCGGGGGTGGCGAACGTCAACATGGGCACCTACGGAAGCGAACCACATATGCCCTTCGGCGGCTTCGGTGCATCGGGCAACGGCACGCGTGAGCCGGGGATAGAAGCTCTTGATGTCTATTCTGAGCTAAAGAGCATTTCATTCCTGGTTCGTCCGCAATTGCTATGAACAAGCCCCGTGCTGTTGCCTTCATCCCAGCGCGTTCCGGCTCCAAACGCGTACCGAACAAGAACATCCGACCGATCGGTGGCCACCCGATGCTCGCCTATACCGTGTCTGCTGCCATCGATAGCGGTGTCTACGATGCCGTAATCTGTGCTACCGATAGCGAGGCTTACGCAGATGTTGCCCGATACTATGGCGCCAAAGTACCGTTTCTACGCTCAAATGCGATATCCGGTGACAAGTCGCCCGACATCGAATGGGTGGTCTGGATGCTGAAAATGCTGAAGAGTACCGGGCGCGAGTTCGAGATTTTTAGCATCCTGCGTCCAACGAGCCCCTTCCGCCAAGCCCAGACCATACAGCGAGCGTGGGACGCGTTTATCGCAGATTCCTCTGCAGATTCCCTGCGAGCCGTCGAGAAGTGCAGGCAGCACCCCGGTAAGATGTGGGTCATTCGCGGTACGCGTATGCTGCCTTTGATGCCGTTCTCACTCGGAACAACCCCTTGGCATAGTAGCCAGTATGCCGCTTTGCCTGAGGTTTATGCGCAAGACGCAAGCCTCGAAATCGCCTGGTCGCGTGTAGCGCTGGAGCAGAACAGCATTGCCGGCGAGGTGATCATTCCTTTCGTTAGCCATGGCTACGAAGGGTTTGATATCAACGAACCGGAAGACTGGTGGATGGCTGAACGACTCCTTGCCACCCAATCGGTAACACTGCCGTCCGTTGGACAGCCACCCTATCAATTCGACAAAGAATAATCGGAGCATATTGTGGGCGACCTAGTTGGAGAAGCCGTAGAAGGCACGCTGTATTACATTCCCCTGTCTGAATTTCAGCGGGTTCGAAATGCGAATTTGTCACGCGAGAGACGCGCAGCGCTGGTCGCCGACATGTGCCGCCTCAATGCGCTCTACATGATCGCTCGCGCCGGTTCCGGTCATATCGGCAGCAGCTTCAGCAGCATGGAAATTTTTGCCTGGCTGCTCACAGAGGAACTGAGTATCGCCCCCTCGCCGCTGGAATCAGGAGATGTGTTCTTTAGTTCGAAGGGGCACGATGCTCCGGGCTATTACGCAGTTCAGATGGCCATGGACCGACTCCCCTTCGAGATGATCCACAAGTTGCGCCGCATCGATGGCTTACCCGGACATCCCGATATTGGTACTCCCGGTGTTGTCACCAACACAGGTTCGCTTGGCATGGGGGTATCCAAGGCGAAAGGAATGGTCTTGGCCAATCGACTGGCCAAACGTACTGGACGAGTATTTGTACTCACGGGTGACGGTGAGTTACAGGAAGGCCAATTCTGGGAATCACTGAGCTCCGCCGTGAATTTTGGTCTCAACGAGATTACAGTGATCATCGATCACAACAAACTGCAATCGGATACTTTTGTAACGAACGTTTCCGATTTAGGCGATTTGGAAGCCAAACTGCATGCGTTCGGCTGGCGGGTTGAACGCTGTGACGGTAATGACGTGCATGCGCTTGCAAACACGATTGCTTCGCTTCGCGGAGACAAGCGCCCCCAAATTATTATTGCTGACACGGTCAAAGGTAAGGGGGTATCCTTTATGGAGCATACATCCCTCGATTCCGATGTGGCCACGTATCGCTTCCACAGCGGAGCGCCAGATGCACGTTCTTATCGCTTGGCGGCGCAGGAGATCATGGATCGCCTGCAGCAAAGAATGGGCATCGCCGGAATGGCTCCATTGCAATTTGCAACCAGCGAACGCGAGGCCACCTTGCCTCTGCCAGTCACGGCACAACGTCTGATTCCTGCCTATACCAAGGCTTTGTTGAAGGAGGCTGAAAAGCATCCCAATCTGGTGGCACTCGATGCCGATTTGATTCTCGATACCGGGCTTATCCCATTTCGGGAAAAGTTCCCTGAGCGCTTTTTCGAATGCGGTATTGCCGAGCAGGACATGGTCTCTGTGGCGGGTGGCATGGCGCTGAAGGGTTTGATTCCCATCGTCCACTCCTTCGCCTGTTTTCTTTCGGCGCGCCCGAACGAGCAGATTTACAACAATGCTACCGAGAAAACCAAGGTAATCTACGTTGGTTCCTTAGCAGGTGTGGTTCCCGGGGGGCCGGGGCATTCGCATCAGGCGGTACGGGATATTTCCGCGCTGGCCGCCATTCCGGATATGACCTTGGTTGAACCTTCGTGCGAAGCTGAAGTAGGCATGTTGCTGGATTGGTGCATCGACGAGGCCCCTGGGAGTTGCTACATCCGGTTGGTTTCACTGCCTTGGGATATACCATATCAGATTCCTCAAGGCTATCGATTGAAGCTTGGCCAAGGGGTCACACTCGTTGAGGGTACCGACATTGCTATTATTGCCTATGGCCCAGTCTTGCTGAGTGCTGCAGTCGAGGCAGCAACGTCCGTCAAGTCAAAAGCCCTTAGCGTTAAAGTGATCGACTTGCCTTGGTTAAACCGGATCGACGATACGTGGTTGATAAGTGCATTGGGTAACTGCCAAAGGGTAATCGCGCTGGACAACCATTTCTTGGCCGGTGGTCAGGGCGAACTGGTCGCCAAGGTTGTTGCTCAGGCAGGAAAGGGTTTTGCTTTTGAGCATTATGGTATTTCTACCCTACCACCGGGTGGCACGAATTCACAAGTATTGAAAACGATGGGGCTCGACGCGGAAGCAATTGTCAGAATATTAATTGGCTGAAAGCCTTTGGAATACTCATGAAAACCGCACTCATTACAGGCATTACCGGCCAGGACGGCGCCTATCTTGCCGAGTTCCTGCTCAAGAAGGGCTACACCGTGCATGGCCTCAAGCGCCGCACCAGTCTTTTCAACACCGACCGTATCGACCATCTCTATCAGGACCCCCACGTCGATAACCGCAAGTTCATTCTGCACCACGGCGACATGACCGACTCGTCCAGTCTGGTTCGCATCATCCAGCAGGTGCAACCTGACGAGATCTATAACCTCGCCGCTCAGAGCCACGTCGCCGTGTCGTTCGAAGAACCCGAATACACCGCCAACTCCGACGCACTCGGCGTGCTGCGAGTACTCGAAGCCATCCGTATTCTCGGTCTGGAGAAGAAAACCCGCTTCTACCAGGCCAGTACCTCCGAACTCTTCGGCAAAGTGCAGGAAATACCCCAGAAGGAAACCACACCCTTCTATCCAAGAAGCCCGTATGCAGTGGCCAAGATGTATGGCTACTGGATCGTCGTGAACTACCGCGAAGCCTATGGCATCTATGCCTGTAACGGCATCCTCTTCAACCACGAAAGTCCGATACGAGGCGAGACCTTCGTCACCCGCAAGATTACTCGCGCCCTGGCCCGCATCAAGCTCGGCCTGCAAGACGCCCTCTTTCTAGGCAACATGGACGCTAAGCGCGACTGGGGTCACGCCAAGGATTACGTCGAAATGCAGTGGCTGATGCTGCAGCAAGAACATCCCGAAGACTTCGTCATCGCCACCGGTGTGCAACACAGCGTGCGCGACTTCGTCAATGCCGCCGCCACGGAGCTCGGCATTCAGATTCGGTGGGAAGGCGAAGGTGTGGATGAGAAGGGCTACGACACCAGCGGTAAGTGCATCGTCGCTGTCGATCCCCGCTACTTCCGTCCCACGGAAGTCGAAACATTGCTCGGCGACCCCAGCAAGGCCAAGCAGAAGCTTGGCTGGACGCCGAAGATCAGCTTCGACGAGCTCGTATCAGAAATGGTGCGCGAAGATCTTAAGTCCGCTGAACGCGACGAACTCGTCAAGAAGCATGGGTACAAGACCATGGACTACTTGGAGTAGATTAACTGATGACAATTAAGAGAGCTTTGATTTGCGGGGTCTCCGGACAGGATGGTGCCTATCTCGCGCAGTTGTTGTTGCACAAAGGGTATGCCGTATTTGGGACTTCGCGTGATGCCCAGACGGCGTCTTTTCGCAATTTGGAGTTGTTGGGGATACGGAGTCATGTGTCTTGTGAATCGATGGCCTTGAATGATTTCAGAAGCGTGCTTCATGTACTCTCGAAGGTGCGGCCTGACGAGATTTACAACCTAGCCGGACAAAGCTCGGTTGGGCTTTCCTTCGATCAACCTGTCGAAACGATGGAAAGTATCGCGGTTGGTACGCTGAATCTGTTGGAGGGAATTCGTTTTCTAGGCGCCACGGCAAGGTTGTATAACGCGGGTTCGAGCGAATGCTTCGGCAATACAGGTGCTCGAGCCGCAGACGAAAATACTCCGTTTCATCCAAGAAGCCCTTATGCTGTTGCCAAGGCGGCGGCGCACTGGACGGTGGCTAGTTATCGGGATGCCTACGGTCTTTATGCATGTACCGGTATTCTGTTCAATCATGAGTCGCCGCTCCGTCCTGAACGCTTTGTCACCAAAAAGATTGTCGCCGCTGCATGCCGTATCGCGCGCGGCTCCCGTGAAAAGCTAAGTCTTGGTAACATTGAGGTGATACGTGATTGGGGTTGGGCTCCCGAATATGTGGAGGCAATGTGGCGTATGTTGCAGCAGCAGACTCCAAAGGAATTCGTAATTGCGACAGGGGAAAGTCATACTCTAGAAGAATTTCTCTCAACGGCGTTTCAGGCTCTGGGTCTAGATTGGCGCGATCATGTCGTTTTGGATTCCACAATAATGCGGCAATCCGATCTGGTCGCAAGCTATGCAAATCCTTCTTTAGCCGATAAGCTATTAGATTGGCGTGCAAACATGCGCATGGTCGACATAGTTGATCTGCTCGTGAATGCCCAGATGACGCGATCGGCTAGTGTTTCATAGCAAATCGATGATCACTTATCCCGAACTGAGACCACGGGAACGTTCCTGGAAAATCGGAAAACTGATAAACCGTTGATTGGTAATCTCCATACTAAGCTATGAAAGCAGTGATACTTGCCGGTGGCCTAGGAACACGGATATCGGAGGAGACGCATCTTCGCCCGAAGCCAATGATTGAGATTGGCGGCATGCCCGTTCTTTGGCACATCATGAAGATTTATGCCGCGCACGGCGTAAATGACTTTGTTATTTGTTGTGGGTATAAGGGTTACTTGATAAAGGAATATTTTGCTAACTATTTTCTTCACATGTCGGATGTGACTTTCGACATGACGTTGAACACGATGGAGGTTCATCAAAAGAAAGCGGAGCCATGGCGCGTAACGCTTGTCGATACAGGCGGAGCAACTCTTACTGGCGGACGGTTGAAGCGTGTCATCAGCTACATAAGAAGTGAAGAGTCATTTTGCTTTACATATGGAGATGGTTTAGCAGATATCGACATCACGGCCGAGTGCGCTTTCCATAAAGCGCACGGCAAATTGGCTACCGTAGCTGCGGTACAGCCGCCCGGACGTTATGGGGCGCTAATGAATGATGGAGCCTCCGTGCTAGGTTTCCAAGAAAAGCCACTGGGCGATGGAGCATGGATCAATGGTGGATTTTTCATTCTGAATCCTGACGTACTGGCTTTGATTGAAGGGGACGATACATCTTGGGAAGGAGGACCCCTGACCATGCTCGCCGAATCTCGGCAACTGCAGGCCTTTGAACATCGTGGTTTCTGGCAACCCATGGATACACTGAGGGACAAGAATCATCTTGAGCAGCTTTGGGACTCTGGCAAAGCGCCCTGGAAGTGCTGGGGATGAAGTTGTTCGGAGACGTCTACCGGGACAGGAAAGTCCTTATGACGGGCCATACAGGCTTCAAGGGCAGTTGGCTTTCACTCTGGCTGGAAAAACTTGGCGCAGAGGTGACGGGAATAGCCCTGAATCCGGAAACGACCCCTAATCATTGGACGCTGCTTAATTTGCCAATCGATGATCGTCGTATTGATATCCGGCAAGCCGATGCGGTAATGAAAGTCTTCACTGAGAAACAGCCTGAAATTGTCTTCCATCTTGCCGCGCAACCTCTTGTTAGGCGCTCATATCGTGACCCACTGGAAACTTGGACAACCAACATTGTTGGAACAGCGAGTTTACTTGAGGCATGCCGCAAGACACCCACTGTTAGGGCGATTGTTGTAATAACGACCGATAAGTGTTACGAAAATCAAGAGTGGTCGTGGGGCTACCGTGAGAGCGATCGACTGGGTGGGTACGACCCTTATAGTGCCTCAAAGGCAGCATCTGAACTTGTCGCTGCAAGTTACCGCCGTTCCTTTTTTGGGTCGAATAACAGTCCTTTGCTGGCAACGGCGCGAGCAGGGAACGTCATCGGCGGGGGCGACTGGTCAGAGGATCGGCTCATTCCTGACCTGATACGTGCGCTGGATGAAGGGCGGTCGTTGGAGGTGCGTTCGCCAGGAGCGACGCGTCCATGGCAGCACGCTCTGGAACCTCTGACCGGCTATTTGCTCCTTGGCCAAAAGCTGCTTGCCGGGGAGAGGGAGTTTGCTGACGCATGGAACTTCGGCCCGGATGCGGAAGGTAATCGGACTGTTGCGGATGTTCTGGGCAGAGTCGCTAAGAGTTGGCCCCGTGTTATGTGGCATATGACTGATAAGCCGCAGCCGCACGAGGCTACCCTGCTTTACCTTGATAGTGCCAAAGCACTCAATATGCTTGGTTGGAAGCCGGTATGGCAACTCGATGCTGCTCTTGCTGCCACCGTGGATTGGTACCGCGCATGGCTGGATTCGCATCAACTCTTGACCTTGCAACAATTAGATCACTATATTGAGACCGCCAAGAGAACAAATGCGTACTGGACTTGTAAGTGAAGCTAAATGAAAAAGAAATAAGTGGTCTATGGGTTGCAGAAACTTGTCATTATATTGATCACCGCGGAGCATTTAGTCGGCTCTATTGTGAGAACGAGTTGTCAGAAATACTCGGGCGGCGCCGTATCATGCAGATTAATCATTCCCGTACCCTCATGGCAGGTGCAGTCCGCGGTATGCACTACCAGAATCCCCCTCATGCTGAAATGAAACTGGTCCGGTGCATGAAAGGTCGTGTGTGGGATGTTGCTCTCGACTTGCGCCGAAACTCGCCGACTTTCCTTATGTGGCATGCCGAAGAGCTAAGCCCTGGTAATGGTCGAGTGATGATCATTCCAGAAGGATGTGCACACGGTTTTCAGGTTCTCGAACAGGATAGTGAATTACTCTATTTCCATACTTCCGCGTACACTCCGGGTGCAGAAGGTGGTGTAAGTTACGCCGATCCCCTAATTGACATTAAATGGCCACTCCCCCCGTCCGACCTTTCGGCGCGTGATTTGAATCATTCGCCTATCACTTTGGACTTTCGAGGGATTCAATTGTGAATTGTCGCCACTGCTGTGCGTCGCTCGAAACAACTTTTCTCGATCTCGGTTTTGCACCGCCATCGAATGCCTATCTCTCTAAAGATGCCTTGTCTAGGCCAGAAACATATTACCCGCTTCGCCTCAAGGTTTGCAGCAATTGCTGGTTGGTTCAAACTGAGGATCATGCACAGGCAGGAGATTTGTTCGACCAAGATTACGCCTACTTCTCTAGCACTTCGTCAAGTTGGCTGGCCCATGCAGCGGCATATTCCGAGATGGTGACTCGCAGGTTCGGTCTGGATAAGAGCAGTCTTGTCTTGGAAATAGCATCCAATGACGGCTACTTGCTAAAAAACTTTATTGCTAATGGCGTTTCCTGCTTGGGGGTCGAGCCAACCGAGAGCACGGCGACAGCGGCTGAGAAACTCGGTATCCCCGTCTTACGTCGCTTCTTTGGAAAGAGCCTAGGCGACGAACTAGCTGCCTCGGGAAAGCGGGCGGACCTGATTGTGGGCAATAATGTTTATGCGCATGTACCGGACATCAACGATTTTACACGCGGGCTCCAAGCTGCCCTCAAACCACAAGGAGTGATCACGCTCGAATACCCTCATGTCCTTCGCCTATTGGAGCAGACGCAGTTCGATACTGCATATCATGAGCACTTTTCCTATCTGTCTCTATATGCGGTCGATCGGATTTTTCGGACCGTAGGTCTACGTGTGTGGGACGTTGAGGAAATCCCAACGCATGGTGGCAGCCTCAGAGTTTATGGCTGCCATGCCCACGCCGGACACGCTACCACATCTGCGGTGTCGGCCATGCTTGAGATCGAAGGGCAACGCGGTCTTCGTACGCTTGAAACCTACCTCAACTTCCAGTCGCGAGCGGATCGTATAAAAGACGACTTGGTGACGTTCCTAATTGAGCAGAAGCGATTGAATCGCAAGGTTGCAGCCTATGGTGCCGCCGCCAAGGGCAATACGATTTTAAACTATGCGGGCATCAAGACTGATCTGCTACCCGTTGTGTACGACGCTGCAGCCGCAAAGCAGGGAAAGTACATGCCAGGTAGCCACATCCCAATCATGCCACCTGAGATGCTAATTGCACAGCGTCCCGATTTTCTCCTAATTCTTCCCTGGAACATCGCCGTAGAAGTGAAGCACCAAAATGCCGATCTGGCTGCGCTTGGCACGAAGTTTGTCACTGCGGTCCCCAGACTGGAGATCGCATGACACAATCCCGCATTTCCTACACGAAACCATCAATTACGGAACTGGAGGTCCGCTACGCTACCGACGCGGCCACCCATGGTTGGGGCGAGAGATGCTACGAATACATCGATCGGTTCGAAGGAGAATTCGCCGATTACTTGGGAGTCCGATACGCCATTGCCACATCAAGTTGCACTGGTGCCATGCACATGGGACTCGCGGCCTGCGGGGTAGGTCTAGGCGACGAGGTCATTTTGGCCGATACCAACTGGATCGCGACCGTTGCACCCGTCGTGCATCTCCGAGCAACGCCGGTGTTTGTAGATATCTCGCCAGATTCGTGGTGCATTGACCCGTGTGCGGTCGAAAGGGCGATAACGCCCCGTACGAAAGCAATAGTTGCTGTTCATCTATATGGAAATCTCTGCTCCATGAAGCAGTTGCTTGCTCTAGGTGAGAAGTATGACATTCCAGTGATCGAAGATGCGGCGGAGGCTTTGGGATCGGTTTATGTCGACCGGAGGGCTGGTTCTTTGGGTAAGTTCGGAGTTTTCTCCTTTCATGGCACGAAGACGATGACAACCGGCGAGGGGGGAATGTTCGTTACCAGCGATGCGACCCTATACGACCATGTGCTGACGTTGAGTAACCACGGACGCTCTCGCAAGCAGGCGAAGCAGTTCTGGCCCGACATAGTGGGCTACAAGTACAAAATGTCAAACATCCAGGCTGCCATTGGGTGCGGGCAGTTAGAGCGTATCGAAGAGCTCATCGTCCGCAAACGTGAAATTTTGAATATCTACCGACAGGGATTGGCGGGCCTGGCGGGAGTGACGATGAACCCGGAACCGGAGAAGGGTGTCAACGGCGCCTGGATGCCCACCGTAGTGTTCGCCCCGGAAACAAACGTCACACGCGATGGGCTGCAGGCAGCTTTCGCGAGTGAGAATATTGATGCCCGAGTTTTTTTTCACCCTTTGTCAAGTCTCCCGATGTTTACGCCGCGGGATAATCCCCATGCTTGGGATATTCCCGGGCGCGCGATAAATCTACCCAGTTACCATGACATCACGCCTAAAGAGCAAGCACGTGTGATAGATGTCATTAGGGCGAAGTTCCGTGCTTGAGCGCGGCTACATACTGTGGGGTAGCGCAGGACATGCTAAGGTCTTGGCGAGCCTTATCGGTGAATTGGGGGCTCGCGTTATTGCGCTCTTCGATAATGATGATCAGGCGATCGCGTCATTACCAGATGTCCCTTTGTATATTGGTAAGGCGGGCTTTGAGGAATGGCTGGCCGTTTCTGGCGATGGTCCCGGTACATACGGATTGGTGGCGATTGGTGGGGCTCGCGGACCTGATCGACTAATGTTGCAAGGGTTTTTGCAATCCAATGGCATTCGCATCGAACCGTTAGTTCATCCACGGGCGTTTGTATGTCGTACAGCAAAACTAGGGCCGGGTACTCAAGTACTGGCCCAGGCGGTAGTCGCGGCAGGGTCGCGCTTAGGAGCTGCTTGCATCGTTAATCACTCTGCATCGGTGGATCACGAATGCTTGTTGGCTGATGGAGTTCATGTCGCGCCTGGCGCTACCTTGTGCGGCTGCGTCAGCGTTGGCAGGAATGCAATGGTCGGAGCTGGTTCCGTGGTGCTACCGCGCATCACGATCGGCGAGAATGCAATAGTTGGCGCCGGCGCCGTCGTTACGCGGAATGTCCCAGCCGGAGCGGTGGTCAAGGGCAAACCCGGCTGAGTTTCAGTTGGTGATTCAGGTCAATGTTTATTTCTTCAAGGGCGCAAAGCAATATGAATCCATACGAGAACTTCAAGAGGGAATGTGCCAATGAAATCTCAATCCAAGGTGGCGACTCTGCACTCGCAAAGGCGTCGCGTGACTGGATGGACTTGGCGAATCCCAGAAAATATTCTTATCACTTCGAATGGTTAGGGCGTCCCATCATTCAATATCCTCAAGATATGGTCGCACTCCAGGAAATCGTTTGGCGTGTGCAGCCAGATCTAATCGTGGAGACCGGAATCGCGCACGGAGGGTCGCTGATCTTTTCTGCTTCACTATTGGAGTTAATCGCAGCATGTGGCGGCCCGCAAGACGCTCGGGTGCTAGGCATCGACATTGACATTCGATCCCATAATCGTAAAGCGATCGAGAGTCACCCCTTGTCGCGCCGCATCAGTATGATCCAAGGCTCTGCGATCGACGAAATGATCGCAGCACAGGTTGGTGTCATGGCAAAGGATCGCGAGCGAATAATGGTGATCCTGGATTCAAACCATACTCATGCGCACGTCTTGAGGGAGCTCGAACTCTATTCCCCATTGATCAGAAAGGGCAGCTACTTGGTTGTGTTCGACACCGTGATTGAGGATATGCCTGAGGATTCCTTTCCTGATCGTCCATGGGGTAGGGGAAATAACCCACGAACGGCGGTATGGGAGTTCCTCAAGGCCACTTCGCGCTTTCGGATCGACCACAAAATACAAGATAAGTTGTTATTGACAGTCGCGCCAGATGGTTACCTTGAATGCGTGGCGGACTAAGGTGAACGGTAGACGTATGTGGATGCAATCAAGTTGTCGATACTAAACTTATATCACCGTTTGAGGCAGTTCGCTCTTCGTTTGCGTGAGCATCAACAGGTAGCGGTCGGCAAGCAGAAGCGTCGAGCTGAGCTGCCTGACTGGAAGGCAATTGTTGGTAGCAACGAAAGGCTGTGGCAAGAGTCGCTCGCTAAGGCCGAGGCAGGTCCGCGCGTCCTGATTGCCACCGCTATAGGTGGGCACCCCCAGTTTACCGTTCTGGAAAGCGTGCTTAGTGTTGCCCTTACTCTGCGGGGAGCCAAAGTGGATGTCTTGTTATGCGACATGGCGATGCCGGCTTGCCAGCGCGCCAAGATTTCCGGCATAAAGCCACCGGCATTGGGGGAGGGGCGCCTGGCGGAGGTGTTCTGTCAGGGCTGCGTGGCGACTGGCAGCGAGGTGTTTTCAGTTCCCGGTATGACGATGCAGCACATGAGTGAGAATATCAGTGATGCTGAGCGACTTCGGGCGAACGACATCGCAAACTCGATGACAGCCGACGAGATCCCGGGTTATCAATGGAATGAGTTACCCATCGGCGAGCATGCATTGGCTGGTGCGTTGCGGTATTACGGGATAGGTGATCTGACACTCGAACCAGAAGGTCAGGAGGTACTGCGCCGCTATCTGGAATCCTCGCTGCTGACGGCGTTCTGCATGCGCAACCTCTTGGCGAAGAACCGATATGATGTGGTTGTCAATAATCATGGCATCTACGTGCCGCACGGGATCGTCAGTGCGGTTTGCCGCGGTGACCGTGTGCGCACTGTCTCTTGGAACCTTGCCTACCGCAAGCAATGCGCGATATTTAGTCACGGCGATACATATCACCATACGCTGATGTCAGAGCCGGTAGATACTTGGGAAAGTATGATTTGGAGCGAGCAACAGGATTTCGAAATTCTCAGGTATTTGAACAGTCGCCGCACCGGAAGTCGTGATTGGATCTGGTTCAATCGCGACGCAGATGACGACATGGGCCGCTTTGCCGTAGAGGTCGGGCTGGATTGGAACAAGCCGGTAATCGGTATGCTGACCAATGTGGTGTGGGATGCCCAGTTGCATTACCCAAACAATGCTTTTCCAGGAATGATTGATTGGGTGATGAGAACCATAGCGTATTTTCGTAGTCGACCAGACCTGCAACTGCTGATACGTGTCCACCCAGGTGAGTTGGCGCCGCCAGGTGGTTCCACCGTTTCCCGCCAACCAATCGCCGAGGAAATTCACAGCAAATTTCCACACATGCCAAATAACGTCTTTATCATTGGACCAGAAAGCACTGTCAGCACCTATGCTGCGATGGATCGTTGCGATAGTGTGATCATTTACGGTACCAAGACTGGGGTTGAGCTAACTAGCGTGGGTATTCCTGTGATAGTGGCCGGCGAGGCTTGGATACGCAATAAGGGTCTGACCTTGGACGCAACCAACGCCGAATCCTATTTTCGTATACTGGACACTCTACCGTTGCGCAAGCGAATGGATGCTACCCAAATTGATCGCGCACGCAAATACGCCTACCATTTCTTCTTTCGGCGCATGATCCCAATGCCCTTCCTGGATCCTAAGCCGGAATCCTGGCCACCATTCGAAGTCGCGCTACCGGCTTTGGATGCTTTGCTTCCGGGCAGTTACAAAGGTCTTGATACCATCTGCAATGGCATCCTGAATGGTTCGCCGTTTATATATCACGCTGAGGATTTTGGTTTACATGACAACCTTCAATAAGACCATAGCCCGCATTGGGTTGGGCGTCAAACACCTCATTAGCAACCGGAACGTGGTTGCTAATGCTCAAAACATATCTAATGCCCTCATACTGATAGAGCGATACAAGAAGAACGGTCGTATCCCTTGGTCACCCGGTTACGCCAAGTACAAGAATATGCTGATGGTCGAAGCTCTCGCCGACAAGTCTTTGATGCAAGCATTCCAGTACGGAAAGCAACTGCCAAAGGGGTATGGACTGCGTATTGATGAGCGAATTGTAGAGTGTCCATGGGCTATTTCCCGGATTGCGCCTGGCCCGGGCCTACTATTGGATGCCGGGTCCGTCCTGAATGTCCCAATGTTTCTAAATGCACCGGAACTACGACACCAAGACATTATCATCTATTCGCTGGAACTGGACTCAGTCCACCTGAATCCGCGGTTGTCCTACTTGCACGGGGACTTCCGCAATCCGGTGTTGAGGGACGGCATTTTTGACAACATTGTTTGCATCAGCACGCTGGAACATATTGGGATGTGGCCAATTCCGAAACCGCCTTATTCGGAAACTCTGAAGCTTCCCCAGCCGGTGAAGGATCAGACGGCGTATCGCGGCGTCCTTAGGACGTTCCATGACTTGCTGAAACCGGGCGGCAGGCTATTGTTAACAGTGCCTTATGGTGTACCTGAAGATCAGGACTGGCTGCAGATATTTGGCCCCGAGCAGATCGAAGATGTGAAAAAGAGTTTTGGTGGGGTGTGCGTGACGGAAGTATACTATCGTCACGGCGGGGATGGTTGGCAGGTTACGAGTGCTGATGAGTGCAGGAGTCTTAGGTATTTCAACATTGTAAAAACGCCGGATTTTGATCCCGATTATGCTGCGGCGGCACGTGCCGTTGTCTGTCTCGAGTTGGTACGTGAAGAATGATGAATGCGCGTCAGCCAGAAATTAAGGTTGCAATCGATTCGCAGATATCACCGAAGACTGCCGGGGGCACCGAAACAGCATTGCTTGGGTTGCTCTTAGCGCTGCAAGGTCTATCAGGTGGCGAGCGCTTCCTTCTGCTCGGATTAAAAGGGTACGATCATGAACTGACCCCATTCATTGGGGCGAACATGGAGAAAATTGTCTGGCCGGACAGTTATCGCTGGTTTGATCCAGCAATCGACGGAAAGGAAAGCAAGAGCATCCGATGGCGTCGGTTCCAGTCCATGCTTGGCCCCATAGGCGGCGTCGTGGATCTCTATCACCGCTGCTTGGCCTACAAGAATACGCCAATGACCCCCAAGGCGATCCGCATTGCACAATGGTTTGGGCCTCTCAAATCCTTGGTGCCTCCCGCCTATCGGCTATTCCGTGGCATCCACCAGGAGGCAAATAGGCCGATGCTGGCGGCGAACGCCGACCGCCTGCTCAAGGCGCAAGGTGTATCCGTCGTACACTTCCCTTATCCCCTTCATTTCGAAACCCGCTTGCCGTTTGTCTATGAACCGTGGGGGTTGCCGCACCACCACCAGGCAGAATGCTTTCGTCCCGGCGAGGCTGCTTGGATGGATCGTCTGTTCGGTCATGGTTGCCGTGAGGCAGCAATGGTAGTGACGGCGACTCGCTGGGTTAAGAGGGACATAATCGCCAAGTATGGTATCGCTGAGGAACGTATTGCGGTCATCCCTCGTCTACCGCGAGTTGATAGTGCGGGTCGTTTTATGCCGGACGAAGAGGCGCTTGCAGGCCTTCCAACCTCATTCGCGTTATTTCCTTCCGCCACCTGGGTTACCAAGAACCATATAAGACTAATTCGGGCAATTGCGGCGCTACGTGATAAGCATGGCGTCCGTCTCGACCTTGTGTGCACTGGTCGTACGGATACCCCGGAATCTCATAAGATTGAAGACGAGATTCGGCTTAGGGGATTGCAGGACCAGATTCGGTTCTTAGGGGTGGTCCCGGTGGAGCGTCTAAATACATTGTTTAGGCGTGCCAATTTCCTAATTCACCCTTCGATTTTTGAGGGATTGGGATTGCCTTTGCTGGAGGCGTTTTATCATGGCCTACCAGTTGTAGCATCCCGCGCCGCGTGTATTCCTGAAACGGTTGGTGATGCAGCATTGCTTTTCAATCCATTTGATGAGGCGGATATTTGTCGAGTATTACTGGATGTTATGCAGAAGCCAGGGTTGCTCGACATATTGCGCGAGCGGGGACCTCGTCGTCTTGCTGAGGACTATCCAGATTCGGCAACGGTTGCCCAGATGTTCAATACGGTTTACCGGCATGCATGCGGGGCGCCATTAAGTGGCGAACAGGCCATACTACTTGCCGAAATGTTGGGTTGATACCACGGCCAGGCCACTTACAGGCTATCATCTAAACGCAATGACCACACATTCATCTTCCGAAGATAGCGTCGGCAACTTTCGCCAAATTGATCTAACTCAAGAGCTGATCACAGGGGAAGACGTGATCGTTATCCGCCCGGGCTTCAAGATTGATCGGCTGGGATTGCCGCAAGTGTGGGGAAGTAAGGATCTCCTTATGTTTTTCGTTCTGCGTTCGATTCGTGGCCGCTATCGCCCAACGGCGCTCGGCTACGGCTGGATCATCTTTCGACCCTTGCTGCTTTGCCTAGTGTATGTCGTCGTGTTCGGCAATATGATGGGGGTCAAGACCGATCCTATTCCGTTTCCGTTGTTTGTATTTCTCGGCATTAGTTTATACCTGTTCTTTTCCGGAACAGTCAGCGACACTGCCGCGTCACTTATTAATAATGCGGGTATCTTGAGCAAAGTTTACTACCCGCGACTTATCGTCCCGCTGACCGCGCTATTCGTCAACTTGATGGATCTTCTGGCCTCTTTTGTGGTAATTGCATTATTGATGGTGATATACGGCGTTTCCCCAAATTGGGACCTGATCTATTTTCCGGTTTTCTTGGGTGGGCTAGCGCTTGCATCGTTTGTTCTTGGCCTGATCCTGGCGGCACACTCTATCGAAAGTCGCGACATTATGATGGCGCTACCAGTGATCTTGCGGGTGATGATATATGGCATGCCATGCGTCTATCCAGTTCACATGGTACCGGATAGGCTGATAACACTTTATTACATGAACCCAATGGCATCACTAATCCAAGGTGTGCGCTGGTCTCTATGGGGTGAGGTGTCGCCGCCTACTTGGTCCGTGCTGCTTGCAGTTGTCCTAACACTCATCAGCGGATACTATGCGCTGGTCGTGTTCACCAAAGCCGAACGTACGATGGTCGATTCTTTGTAAGCGCGTAGTTATGAGAGATACCGTTATCAGTGTCCGAGGATTGGGAAAGCGGTACCAGTTGGGTAATAAGCCGTACTGGGCTATCCGCGAAATTAGCTTTGATGTACGGCGAGGAGACGTGCTGGGTATCGTTGGTCGCAACGGTGCTGGAAAGACGACCATGCTGCGCGTGTTGTCCCGTATTACTGATCCTACCGAGGGCGAAGCCCGTATACGGGGCCGCATAGGTACATTGCTTGAGACAGGCACTGGGTTTCATCCAGAACTAACAGGGCGAGAGAACATACTGCTAAATGGCACCATCCTGGGCATGCGCCCTAAAGAGATCCAGGCCAAACTTCAAGACATCGTTGATTTCTCCGGCGTCGGAAAGTTCATCGATGCTCGTGTGAAGACTTATTCGTCCGGTATGCGTTCTAGACTGACGTTCGCAGTAGCGGCGCACTTAGATACGGAGATACTGATGGTTGATGAGGTGCTAGCCGTCGGCGACATTGCCTTCCAGGAAAAATGTCTAAAGAAGATGGACCAGCTAACCCAGAGCGAAGAGCGGACTATCTTGTTTGTCAGCCATAGTATGGGTGCGATCCAATCCCTGTGCAACCGGGCGCTTCTCATTGAGAACAGTTACCTACACACAGAGGGCGACACTGGAACGGTCATCAAGGCCTATACTCAACTACTGCAGGGGCCGGATGGGGGCGCTGACCTGTCCCAGTCCCAGGGCCGCCGTGGCTCTGGAGTTGTCCGTTTTACGGGGTTGCATCTGGAAACACTGGACGGAAAAGTGATTGAAGCAATTCCAGCCGGCACTGGGGTCCGTGTCATTTTCGATTACGAGAGTAAATTGGACACGTTTTCGGACGATGTGGTTCTAAGTCTGGTCTTGGTGGGTAGCAAAGGGCATCGACTATTCGGGATGCGCAGCGACATTATTCGTTCGGAATTGCGACTAGATAGGCCGCGCGGACGTTTCATTTGCACCATACCTAAAATGCCGCTACTACCGGGAAATTACGATGTGGTGGCAAGTTGTTTGATTGATCGCGATCTGGCGGACAAGATCGTTGGAGTGTGCCATATTGCAGTGTCGGATAACGACTATTACGGTACCGGCCGCCTGCAGAACGGAAATTTTGGCGACGTATTGGTAGACTACGCATGGGCATGCGAGGGGCAAGATTGATAGGTTGAATCCGCGTAGTTTTTGGTAGATCGATAGAGTGTAAATGAAAACAAGAAGCATGTGCAGTGGCAGGCAGTTACAACTGAAGCCTATGGTAAAGCCCCGCGTAGCGGATCTGGACAATACCGACGATTTGGTTACTCAGCATCGCCTCGGCTATATAATTCCAGTCACACAGTCGGCATTGCTTATATCCGAAGTTCAGCGCTGCGGAGGTACTCTGCTCTCGCAATTGCTAGATGGACATCCAAATTTGCATGTTCATCCTCAGGAATTGCAGGTCGGGAGGCCGACAAAGTATCACTGGCCATCGTTGGACATTCATGACACGGCAGACAAATGGTTTGAATCATTGCGCGAAAATGCGGCACAGTTGCATGCTACCGAGGGCTATTTTAAGGTTGCATATTCGCGCAAAGGAATTCCGGCGTTTCGAGATGATGTATTGCCTTTTGCGTTTTCGCCTAAGTTGCAGCACCAAATTTTTGTAGAGTGCCTAAATCGCACCGCCGTAACTTCGCAGCGCGATATACTAGACTGCTATTTCACCTCTTACTTCAATGCTTGGATTGATTATCAGGGACTTTATCGCAACCCGGAGTCGGTCAACTATTGGGTGGGATTCGTGCCTAGGCTGTATCTGCAGGACGACAGCGTCAGCCGCTTCTTCATCGATTACCCGGACGGGAAGATGGTGCTCCTATCGCGGCGCCCAGACTCCTGGTTCGCATCGGCTAGGGCACATATGCCATTGGAATATTGCGATATTGGGAAATCGATTGCGTTATGGCGCGAGGGCGTGGAAAAGGCTATAGCTCTGGCCACTAAGTTTCCTTGCCGTGTAATGCTGGTCCCGTTCGAGAATTTGGTCGAACACACTCTCAGAACTAAGGAGGCCGTGCTCAGGTTTGTCGGCATTGACCAGCCGGATAGTAAGGCGTTGCCGACATTCAACCAATTACCTATCAAGGCAGACTCATCCTTTTCGTCCAATCAATATGGCATTTTGAAGGAAGCATTGGACCGTACCAACTACCTAAGCGATCAAGAAAGGCGCTATATTGGGGAAGTGGCTCGCAACGCATACCAAGACTTTTTGCATATTGCTAGAACGTGGGAGCGTAGAAAGAAATCTAACTTGCTATTTAGCATGTTGCGAAGTTTTCAGAAGCCCTGAAGTCATTGTATGCCGGAAATTGCCGAATTCCCGTTGGTGACAATCGGACTTCCCGTTTTCAACGGTATGCCAACAGTAGGCCAGTCGTTGGAGACCTTGTTGCAAATTGATTATCCCAATTTGCAGATTATCATCTCAGATAATGCCTCTACTGATGCGACACTCTCGGTATGTCGAGCGCTAACACTGCACGATAGCCGAGTGCGTATTCTCAGCAAGAGCCAGAATGAGGGCGCAGTGGCGAATTTCCGCACCGTGTTGGACGCTGCAGATGGGGAGTTTTTTATGTGGGCGGCTGCCGACGATTATTGGAGCCCTCAGTTTGTAAGTCGCTTGCTGCCACTATTGCAGAAGGACTCCCTGGTTGGTGTCGCGATGTGCTCGGTAGATCGCCGCTTCCCGAATGGAATGCCATTTGACCTAATTCGCTTCGTCGGTGACAACGATCCCAATGGCCTAGGAAATTTTCATTTGCTGAGCAAGATACTTGCGGGTGGGAAATTCAATCTTTTTATTTACGGGTTATTCCGGACTCGACTACTCCGTGGTGCAATACGCAACTTTCCGGATGTTTTAGGCGGTGATCGTCAGTTTATCTGTCAGATCGCCTTGGCAACGCGCTTCGCCTATTTGGATGAGGTGCTTCTCACCCGAACCCATCAGCCGGCGCATTGCGACAAATACCTGACGACAATGGCTCAGCGCGGTACTTTGCGTAGTCAACTTAAGTCATTTTCACGAATGATTATGTTATCCAGTGTCATCCCGTGGGAACGCAAGGCGATACTTCCATACGCATCTCTTCAATACGCTATATTCGGTTTGCGCCAAAAACCGCTAAGAGGGAGCGCCATCGTGAAGAAGGTTTTTCGCAGATTCTATCTATCGCTTGGTTTAGTGTTAAAGATGGGCGTAGGTATCGGTTCTACCATCGCCGTGCTAGGATATTGCGTTGCAATTGGTGTCATGTCACCTGATCTAGCAGCGATACTGATATGGATCACACTAGTTGCAGTCGTATCATCTTTGTCGGTTCGTAGTTGGATTTTCAATTGCCAGAAAACCCTGGTGGCCACCGTCGAAAGTGCGATTTCAAGGAAGGAATTTGCGGGAGCAAAAGCGACCGAAGTTGATGATCAAAATGCCAAAGCCGGAATTCTTACAATAGAAGATAAAAATCTTGCGCAGAAGGGTAGCGGACACTAGATTAGAAGCGAGAGCAGATATTTTTCTCCTTATTGTTATCTACTCAATATGCGCTAGTTGTTTCCAATAGCCTGTTATTTTCTATCATGTAGTTGGCGGTATGGCTATCGATGTGTGGGACACTACTTTGAAAGATCGGTAAGCCAGTTGGATGTTGGACCTCGCGAATCGAAAGGCCGGCCTGATGTGCTATTTCCGGGGGTGGGTTTGCGATCAAGCGAAAGAGCATCGGCCAATTCGCGGCTTCGACTGATGCGATGGATGTGCAAGACACACACGAGCTGATGCGCTACATTGTGGCGAAGTTGCGTTGGTTGGATAGTGGAGTATTGCGGAAGCTTGGGCCACTGTCGGCTCCGCCCTAGTAGTCAGTCACGATGAAACGCGAGGATAAAGGCGTGCGAGCTTGCGGCGGGCATCCTGTGTGGTGAATCGCCACTTGACCGGAATTGCTTTGGCGTTGCGCTCGCGGACATTGGCGTCGACCTCGCGTTGTAGGGTTTCTGCGTCGGGGATACGTTTGGAAAGGCAGGAATTGGACAAGACAGCCAACCCGATCTCGACGATATTCAGCCTGCTGCCATGCTTGGGGGTGTAGTGGAACTCCAGTTTTCTGGCAATGGCGCGCGCTTCCTCGGGTGGAAATGCTTCGTAGAGGGAAGCGGGCTTGTGCGTATTCAGGTTGTCGAGCACAACCCGGATCGACTCGGCATCAGGATACCGCT
>CAMDMZ010000052.1 GCA_945902805.1 Propionivibrio dicarboxylicus
AGCCCGCGCACGGCCGAATTGGTCGAGCGCCGAATCGCCTAGCCGGTCGACGGGCTCCCTCCGTTCCCCGCACGCATCCGGAAAAGCGACCGGATTCAAGGCGCGTACGAACTCGTCGTGAACCGGTTGCCGTACATCGTTTTCGTGAACCTGACGCCCGACGCGATCATCGTGTTGAGCGTGGTCCATACCGCGAGGAAATTCCGCGCGTAGGCGGACCGGGGTTGCCCCGGCCTCAGCGCGCTTTCCCGGAGCCACCCGTAAAGGTTGCGATCCTCGTTCGAGCACGTCCCGGTCTATCCTGTCTACGTCGGCTACTTCGTCAAAACGGACCAGGTAGCAGCGTGGCGATCCGGGCACTGCCCGCCTATGCGCAAACACCTGTCCTGGCGATGACCGCCAATGCTTTCGACGGGGATCGCCAGAGATGCATCGATGCCGGCATGAACGACCATATCGCCAAGCCAGTTGATCCGGACAAATTGTTCGCAACCTTGCTAATATGGTTCGGAAAGTGTAGCCCGGCAACAAGGTGAGGAAGTAACAGCAGGAGCCTGCCCATGAAAACCGAATACCGCCCCCTCATTGCGCAGTACTTGGGCGTGTTTCTCGGCGCTGTGCTGGCCACCGCCGTGCTGCTGGGTTATTTCTTCTGGAACAGCTACCGGCAGACGGAAAAATCAGTCGAGGCCAGCTTGCAGAACACCGTGGCCATCGTCGAGACCCGCTTGACCGCCACCCTGCAACGCATGGATACCGACCTGCGCGGACTGGCGCAGACGATCCCGCCGGAGGCCCTGCTTCAAGAGAACCGCGAGCGCTATGATGCCGCGATCACGCAACGGCTGGAGTTGCGGGCACACTTGTTTCCCGAGTTGGTTGCCTATCGCATCTACGACGCCGACGGCAACGACCTCTACTACAGCGGAAAGCGTGGGCCCCGCCACAACGTAGCCGACCGCAGCTACTTCCGCGCCCTCAAGGCGCAACCCACGCTGCCGCTCTACTACTCCGAAGCCATCGTCGGCAAGATATCCAAAACGCCGGTAATGCCCATCGCCAAGCCCCTGACCGATGGCCAGGGCAACTTCCGTGGCGTGGTGCTCGCTTCGCTTGACCTGAACTACTACGTCCAGCTCTTTGCCGCCCTCGACCTCGGCGCCAAGGGGACCACGGTCCTGCGCCGCACCGGTGATGGCGCATTGCTCGCTCGCTGGCCGGAGAAGAACGAAGAAATCAACGTTCCACTGAAACCCGGCAACCCGATGCGTCAGCTGTTCGATGCCGGCGCGCCTGCCGGCACAATCAAGCTCACCTCTCAGGTGGACCGCGTCGAGCGCCGCTATACCTTCCGGCAGCTGGTTGATTATCCGTTCGTCGTCATCGCCGGCCGCGCTACCGACAACTACTTGCAGGAATGGCGGCAGTCACTGCAAATGACGGGCGGTCTCGCCTTGCTGGTGCTGATCACCTTCGGCAGCTTGCTCTACCGGCAACTGCGCAGCCACCTGCGCGAGATCGACGTGTCACGCAACATCGAAAGCGTGCTGCGCATCAGCCAAGAGGCGTCGCGCCTGGGCGAGCGCGAACTGCTGCAATTCAGTTTGGAAGAGGCCCAGCGCCTCTCGGGCAGCACGATCGCCTATCTGCATTTCATCAATGACGATCAGCAAACCATCCAGCTCTCTACCTGGAGCCAGAACACGCTGAACCAATGCCAGGCCGCCCATGACGACCATTACCCCGTGTCCCAGGCCGGCATCTGGGCGGATACGGTGCGCAACAAGCGCCCGGTGCTCCACAACGACTATCAGCACATGAAAGGCCTTCGGGGCTATCCGGAAGGCCACTTCCCCCTGATCCGCCACATTGCCGTGCCGATCATGGAAGGTGATCAGGTCAGAATGATATTGGGTGTCGGCAACAAGCCGAAGCTCTACGAGGATGCCGATCTGCGCGAGTTGCAGTTGATCGGCGACGGAATTTGGAAGAGCATCAGCCTGCGCCGGGCGCTGACCGCCCTGGAGGCTGCCCGCGACGCTGCTGAAGCCGCCAGCCGCGCCAAGAGCACCTTCCTTGCCAACATGAGCCACGAGTTGCGCACACCAATGAACGCCATCATGGGCATGACCGATCTGGCCTTGCGCCATGCTACCGAGCCAAAACTGCGCGACCAGCTAAGCAAAGTCATCCAGGCGTCGCAGCACCTGTTGCACGTCATCAACGACATTCTTGACATTTCCAAGATCGAAGCCGAGCGCCTGCAACTGGAGCGAGTGAGCTTCAAGTTCGGCGAGGTGCTGGAAAACCTGATGAGCCTGATCAGCCGCAAGGTCACCGACAAAGAGCTCAAGCTGCGCGTCGACCTTTCGCCTGAAGTTGCCCGCCTCACGCTGGTGGGCGATCCCTTGCGCCTCGGCCAGGTGCTACTGAATCTCACCGGTAACGCCCTCAAGTTCACCGAGCAGGGTTCCATCACCGTACGCATCCGGATAATCGAAGACCACCCGGACGATGTGTTGGTGCGCTGCGAAGTCGCCGACACCGGCATCGGGATTACCGCCGAAGATCAGAAACGTCTGTTCACCGCCTTCGAACAGGCCGATGGATCGATGACCCGCAAGTATGGCGGCACGGGGCTGGGGCTGGCCATCAGCAAGCGGCTGGCTGAGTTAATGGGTGGCGAAATCGGTGTCGAGAGTGCGGTGGGGCAAGGCAGCACCTTCTGGTTTACCGTCCGGCTCGGCAAGTCTGCTGACGCCGTCCCGTCAGCGCCGACTTTTTTGCAGGACACGGCTGAAGCGCAGCTGAAGAGCCAATTTGCCGACACACGCATCCTGCTGGCGGAGGATGAGCCGATCAACCAGGAGGTCTCGCGTGGCCTGCTGGAAGATGTCGGCTTCGCGGTCGATCTGGCCGAGGATGGCGCACAGGCTGTTGAGCTGGCCAAATGCACCCGCTACGCGTTGATCCTGATGGATATGCAGATGCCCAACCTGAACGGCGTCGACGCCACCAAAGTCATTCGGGCCCTGCCCGGCTACGCACACACGCCCATCCTTGCCATGACCGCCAATGCCTTCGACGAAGACCGTCAGGTTTGTATCGAGGCCGGAATGAACGACCATATCGGCAAACCGGTCGATCCGGATCGACTGTTCGAAACTTTGTTGAAGTGGCTGGAGACGACAACATGAAACGCACCTTTCCCGCCGCCTTGTTGATGGTCTTTTTCGCCCTGGCCGCCTGCCAGCGCGACGACTTGGCCAGCGCGAAACCCGCCGCAGGAGCGCCACGAGTCATCACCATGCTGCGCCTGACGGCGGTGGATAACCATACCGTCGCCGGTTTCCAGGCCGCCATGACCAAGCTGGGCTATCAGGACGGACAGCGCGTCACCTATGTGGATGCGCCGCCCGCCGGCAGCGTCGACAAACTGGAGGGCATCATCCGCAGCCATCTCGATAAAAAGCCGGACTTGCTTTTGGTTTCCAGCACACCGGTGGCACTGGCCGTCAAGCGCCTGACCGAAGCCAGCGGCAAGCCCCCCGTGATTTTCGCGCCGGTCAATGACCCGCTTGCCGCCGGCCTCATCACCGACCTCAAACATCCCGGCGGCCACATCACCGGGATACGCCTGCCGCTCGGCGACGATCTGCGACTGCAATGGCTGACGCGCATTGCGCCGCAGGCCAAACGCATCTTCCTGCCCTATTCGGCCGACGACAAAAGTGCGTTGAGCAGCGTCGAGCAGGTTACCGCCGCCGCGGCCAAGCTCGGTCTGGAACTGGTGCCGCACCCGATCCCGGCCGGCAGCACGGTGCCCGGTGCGATTGCTGCCATGCCGGCCGATGTCGGGGCCATTTTCCTGCCGCGCGACAGCCGCGTCGAAAGCGCCATCGCCGAGTTCGTTGACGTCGCCGCGCGCCGCCGCCTGCCCATTGCCGCCCCCAGCCTGATCCAGGTGGAAGCCGGGGCGCTGTTCAGCTTTGGCTTCGTACACCGCGATGTCGGTCGCCAGGCGGCGCGTCTGGCCGACCAGATTTTCAAGGGCACATCTGCGGGTGACCTGCCCGTAGAAATGGCCGAGAACAGCCTGTCGATCAACCTGACCACCGCGCGCAAGCTCGGCATCAAGATCCCCGACGACATTTTGGTTCAGGCCAACCACGTGATTCGCGAGTAGAACTCATGGTCAAAGCCTCGATCCGCCGTCGCCTGCAAGTTGCCTTCATGGGGCTGGTCGCCATGTCGGTGTTGCTGACTGGACTCGGACTGGGCTGGCGCAACTACCAAACCCATGTTAGCGTGGCTCATGCCCGCCAGCAGGAGCTGGCGCGTCGCGTCGCGGTGCAGTTGCAGGCGGAGTTGCAGCATCTCGAACGAACCCTCGACAACAGCATCCATGTCAGCGATTTCGGCCGCCTCGCGGCGCCGGAACAGCGGCGTGTGATGAGCCGCCTGCTGGCGGCGCGCGAGCATTTCCGCGAGCTGTTTTTCCTCGATTCGGCGGGTGTCGAGGTGCACCATCTTTCCAATGTGCGCCTGCTGGACCCCAGCCACAAAGACCCGCACAGCGCCGCTGATGCGTTCCTCGTCCCGGCGCAAAGCGGGCAAGCCTGGTGCGGCCCGATCTATCACCACGCCAGCGATAACGAACCGCTGATGCTGTTCGGCGTTCCCGTTCCAAACAAGCGCAGCGGTACGCTTTATGGCGTGCTGGTAGCCGAAGTGCGCTTCAAGCCGGTCTGGGACCTGATCGGTACACTGGCGCTGGACGCTGGCGAAGACGTTTATCTAATCGACCAGGATGGCCGCGTCATCGCGCACCGCAATCCGTCAATCGTGCTCAAGGAAAGCCGCCTGCGGCTATTGCCCGATGTGCACCGCCAAGCCGGCTTGCACGGTAACCAGGCTTATCTTGCGACGCAAGAATTCATCGTCGGCCAACGCAGCTTCCGCGTCGTGGCGGAACGCGATGCTGCACTGGCGCTGGCCCCGGCCGTCGAGGATGGCAAGCTCACCGTGGCCTTGCTGCTGTTGTCCCTGGCAGCCGCCTTCGCCTTGCTGATCCCACTGACCCGGCGCATCACGCAACCGGTGATCGCTGTCGCCGATGCCGCACGCGCGATTCGTGAAGGCGACCTGCAGCGGCGGGTACAGGTGGGTGGCGAGGATGAAGTGGGCGACCTGGCCCGCTCCTTCAACACCATGCTCGACCGGATCGCAGCCGACCGCCAAGCCCTGGCCGAGAGTGAGGAGAGCTTCCGGCTGCTGGTGCAGAACTCGCCGCTGCCGATGCTGGTCACCACGCCGCCGCCGTCGGCAATTATCTTGCTGATGAACCGCCAGTTCACCGAAATGTTCGGCTACACCCTCGACGAGGTGCGCGATATCGAAACCTGGTGGCCACTGGCCTACCCGGATCCGGCCTATCGTGTCGAGGTTGCGGCCAAGTGGGCGGTTGCCCTGGAAGAGATGCAGCGTGCTGGCGCCGACCACATCAAGCCGGTGCAGGCGAACGTACGCTGCCGCGACGCCAGCACGCGCGTGGTGGAAGTGGGCATGTCGCGTGGCAGTCACGGTACGCTGGTGGTCTTTAACGACCTCACGGAAATCGAGGCGCACCGGCACAACCTCGAACGCCTGGTGGCAACACGCACGGCCGAACTCGCCAACGCAAAGAACGCCGCCGAAGCGGCCAGCCACGCCAAGAGCACCTTCCTGGCCAACATGAGCCATGAATTACGCACGCCGATGAACGGGATCATGGGCATGACCGAACTGGCCCTGCGCCGGTCCGGCGACCCGACGCAGATCGATCAGCTCAGCAAGGTCAAGACCGCCTCCCAGCACTTGCTGCACGTCATCAACGATATCCTGGATATCTCCAAGATCGAGGCCGAACGACTGCAGCTCGAACACGTCGATTTTGCGCTCGGTCAGGTTCTGGAAAACCTGGTCAGTCTGATGGGTCAGAGGGCAACGGAAAAGGGCCTTAAACTCTTGATCGACCTACAGAACGGGCTGCCCATGCGCCGTTTCAATGGTGATCCGACGCGGTTGGGCCAGATTCTGTTCAATCTCATCGGCAACGCCCTCAAGTTCACCACGGAGGGTGCCATCACCCTGCGTGTAAGGCAGACAGCCGACTCATCTCCCGTCGCCTCTCTCCCGCAAGGGGAGAGGGAGTCAGAGCCAGAACAAAGGGCACCCGACGCCACGGCCGTGCTGCGCTTCGAGGTAACAGACACCGGCATCGGCATCGCCACTGACGATCAGAAACGGCTATTCACCGCCTTCGAGCAGGCCGACGGCTCGATGACCCGCAAGTACGGCGGCACCGGGCTGGGGCTGGCGATCAGCAAGCGCCTGGTGAAGATGATGGGTGGCGACATCGGCGTCTACAGCCAGCCCGGCAGCGGCAGCACCTTCTGGTTTACCGTACAACTGAACAAGGCCACGGATGCCGTCTCGCCAGCGCCGACTTTTTCTCAAGACAGTGCGGAGACCCGGCTGAAGGCTCAATTCGCCGACATGCGTGTCCTGCTGGCGGAGGATGAGCCGGTCAACCAGGAAGTTTCAAGAGGGCTACTGGAAGATGTCCGCCTCGTCGTCGATCTGGCCGATGATGGCGAACAGGCCGTAACTCTGGCCCGGCAGAACCGCTACGCCCTGATCCTGATGGACATGCAGATGCCGAACCTGAATGGGGTTGACGCTACCAAAGCCATCCGCGCCGATTCCCTCAACACCGATACCCCCGTCCTCGCCATGACCGCCAATGCCTTCGACGAGGACCGTCAGGTCTGTATCGACGCCGGAATGAATGACCATATCGCCAAACCGGTCGATCCCGAGTTGCTGTTCGAAACCTTGCTAAAGTGGCTGGGAAAATCATGAAGCGGCGCGCGCAAATAGGCTGGTACCCATTACTGCAGATCATGCTTATCGGCCTGCTGTTGGGCGAGTTGCTTGCCGGCGGCGCACAGGCACAATCCACCTCCACAAGTGCAGTGTCCAGCATCGATCTGTCGCCAGCGGAGCGCCAGTGGCTGGCCGAGAAACACACGGTGCGAGCCCGCGTCAGCGACTATCCACCCTACATGATCAGCAAACCAGCTCCCATGGGAATGTCGGTCGAGTACCTTACCGCCGTTGCCAAACGCATTGGTTTTCGGATCGACTTCGTACCGGCGGTACATGGCTGGCCGGAATCGATGCAGGATGTCATGGGACCACGCCAGCATTACGACCTGCTGCTGACCATGAACCGCACGCCGGAACGGGAACAGCAGTTCGCCCTGACGTCCGACTATCTCACCGCACCGTGGGTGATCTACACCCGCAACGACAGCCCCTATTACAGCGGGCTGCTGGCGCTGAATGGCAAAACCATCACTTCGGAAAAAGGCTATGTCACCACCGGCAAGCTGAAGGCTGACTACCCGGCGATCACACTCCTCGAAGTCAACACCTCGGCCGACGCCCTGCTGGCCGTGTCGACCGGACAGGCCGACGCCTATATCGGCAACCTGGCGAATGCCAACTACCTGATCCGAGACAACCGTTTGCACAACTTGACCGTCGCCGCACCAACACCTTTCGGCGCCCATACCCAGGCGATGGCGGTACGCAAGGATTGGCAGATACTCGCCGGACTGATCGACAAAGGTATAGCCGCCATGTCGCGGGAAGAGCGCAGTGCCATCGACCAGAAATGGGGTATCGTGGAATTCAGGAAACATATCGACTACACGCTGATCTGGCAGATCCTGGCAGGTGCCGGCCTTCTCTTGCTCGCAGTCTTCTATTGGAACCGCACGCTGGCGCGGGAGATCGCCCTCAGGCATCTGACCGAACAAGAACTAAGGCAAGCCAAGGAACTTGCTGAAGCCGCGAGCCGCTCCAAGAGCACTTTCCTGGCCAACATGAGCCACGAGTTGCGGACGCCGATGAATGCCATCATGGGCATGACCAACATGGCGCTTCGTCATGCTGAAGATCCCAAGCTAAGAGATCAGCTCGGCAAGATTGACAGTGCCTCGCAGCATCTGCTTCACGTCATCAACGACATCCTCGACATCTCAAAGATCGAGGCGGATCGTCTGACGCTGGAACAGGTGGGCTTCCGGCTCGGCGAAGTGTTGGAAAACCTCATGAGCCTGATCGGCCACAAGACCATCGACAAGGGGCTGAAGCTCCATATTGATATGCCTGCCGGTTTGCCCACCATGGTACTGACCGGCGATCCGCTGCGTCTGGGGCAGATTCTGCTCAACCTGACTGGCAATGCCGTGAAGTTCACTGAACAGGGCTCCATCACCGTGCGTGCCCGGATGGTCAATCAAAGTACCAGCGAGGCGCTGTTGCGTATCGAGGTACAGGACACCGGCATCGGCATTTCTCCGGAAGATCAGAAGCGCCTATTCACCGCCTTCGAGCAAGCGGATGGCTCGATGACTCGCAAGTATGGCGGCACCGGCCTGGGGTTGGCGATCAGCAAGCGTCTAGTGCAGATGATGGGAGGCGACATCGGCGTCGACAGCACTGTCGGCCAGGGCAGTACCTTCTGGTTCACCGTTCGACTCGGCAAGGCTACAGGCGCCGTCCCGCCAGCACCGACTTTTATCGGGGACAGCGCCGAGGTGCAGATCAAGTCCCGTTACGCGGGCGTACGCATCCTGCTGGCGGAGGATGAACCCATCAATCAGGAAGTTTCACGCGGCCTGCTGGAAGACGCGGGACTCAGCGTGGATTTGGCCGAGGACGGTAAACAAGCCGTCGAGCTGGCAAAGCGCAACGCTTACGCCTTGATCCTCATGGACATGCAGATGCCACACATGAACGGCGTCGATGCCACCAAAGCCATTCGTGCCGGGTCACTGAACCAGACAACCCCGATTCTCGCCATGACCGCCAATGCCTTCGACGAAGATCGCCAAACCTGCCTGGTCGCCGGTATGGACGACCATATCGGCAAACCGGTTGATCCGGATCGACTGTTTGAAACCTTGCTGAAGTGGCTGACGACTCGCGCTTGACTGAAGCCGATCATGTCGAAAAAATCCGCGACGATCTTGCCCGCTGCGCCAGCGACCTACGCAGATACTGACACGTCTCCACTGACGAGCCTGCTGGTGCGCTCAAGCGCCGGCGAATTGCGCTTGCCGGTGGTGGCCGGGCAATCGGTGCGCGACCTGCTCGATACGACCGAGTTGCGAGTACGCGCCGCCTGTGGCGGCACGGGGATGTGCGGTGCCTGCGGGGTCCAGTGGCTAAGCGGTGCAAGTAATCCGCCGACGCTGGCCGAATACCAGAAATTGACGGCCGACGAGCGTGCCCGAGGCATGCGTCTGGCCTGCCAGTTGCGGCCGCAGGGCGACATGGCCATCCTGCTCGAAGACCCGGCGCCGCCTTCATGCTGGAAGAGTCTACCACCCGAGGATTTGTCGCCAGCGCCGGGCAGCCTGCCGGCACTTGTCGAGCACATCTACGGCGTTGCCGTCGATCTCGGCACCACCCATATCCGTGTCGCCCTGTGGGATCGCAAACGCGGCAAACGCATCGCGACGCGGCGCGGCCCGAATCCACAGGGCGCTTTCGGCGCCGACGTGCTGAACCGCCTCAGCGCCGCCCAAGGCAGCCCCGCACAAGCCGCCGAACTGGCCAAGCTGGCACGAACCGCCATTATTCAGGCAGTGCGCGACATCCTCAAGCGCGACGTCGGGGAAGTCACGCCCATGCTGGCCGAAATCGGCGCGGTGATTATTGTCGGCAATACGGCCATGCTGGCCCTGCTCACCGGGCACGGCATCGACGACTTGCTGACCCCCGACTATTGGCAACTTCCGGTAGATTACCAGCCGTACGACACGCCGGCCTGGCAGGCGCAGTGGTTCATGCCGCACGCGCATATGGTGCTACCCGGCCCGGTCGCAGGCTTCGTCGGCTCCGACCTGCTGGCCGATCTGCTCGCCACAGAATTGACTGCCGGACCCGCCGGCGCGCTGCTGCTGGATGTCGGCACCAACACCGAAATCGCCTTGTGGGACGGCGAGACCCTGCACATCACCTCGGTGCCCGGCGGGCCGGCCTTCGAGGCCGTCGGCATCCGCTTCGGCATGGCCGCCGAACTGGGCGCCATCTGTCGGGTCAAAACGCGGTCGACAGCGGCCGGCCAGGCGTTCGCCTGCGAAACCATCGGCGCTGCCGAGCCCCGTGGTTTCTGTGGCTCCGGGCTGGCCGACGCGGTTGCCGTGCTGCTGGCCGCCGGCTTGCTCAAGCCGTCGGGGCGGTTTGCCGTTTCGCCCGGTCCGGACGGGTTTTGTATTGATCCCAGCAATCCGCGTACCGCCATCACGGGCAGTGATGTCGATGCGTTTCAGCGCGCCAAGGCCGCCACGGCGGCGGCCTTGGTCGCACTGCTGAAGAATGCCGGCATGAACTGGGACGATCTGCAGCGTCTTTGTGTTTGTGGCGCTTTTGGCCGCACGCTGAACATTGCCCATGCACAAGCCGTCGGGCTGCTGCCGCCGATCGATCCGGCACGGATCGAACTCAACGCCGACGCGACGCTGGCCGGCTGCGAACGCGCGTTACTCGCCCAGCGGAGCGAAACCCTGTTCACCGAAATGGGCACCAAGATTCGCGCCATCAACCTGTCACTGCTAGTAGAGTACGAGGAAAGCTATATCAACCACCTGCGGTTGGAACCCATGCCAACGGTGCGTTGAAAGGGAGAAAACCATGCTGGACGCAATCATCAAGGCTTACAACGAGGCCGTCTTCGAAACAGACAAGGCAGCCGCCTTTGCGGTGGTGAATGCCGCGCTAGCCGACGGAATGAAAGCGGAGGAAATCGTCTTCAAGGTCGTCATTCCAGCGGTCGAGGAGATGATGTCCAACATTACCAAGGACCCGGACGCCAACCTCGCCCAGCACTTCATGACGGCGCAGATCGCCGCCGAAGTGACCGAGAAGATGTTGTTGAAATTTGAGCATCCCCCCGAGATCATCGGTCGCGTGGTAATCGGCACGGCGCGCGGCGACCTGCATTCGCTTGGCAAGCGCATCGTCATGGGCTGCCTCAAGGCGTTGATGGTCGATGTCACCGATCTAGGCGTCAATGTCCCGGCGGAGAAATTCGTCGATGAGGCCATCGCCCGCGACGCTCAGGTCATTGCCGTATCAGCCATGATGGTGCATACCGCCACCGGCGACGGCGGCGCACGCCGGGTGCGACAGATTCTGCAGGAACGTGGTCTGGAAAAGCGTTTCAAGCTGGTTGTCGGTGGTGCGCCCTATCGTTTCGACAACGAGCTATACAAAACGGTGGGCGCCGATGGCTGGGCGTCTGATGGCGTGAATGCCGGCCGCATCATCATCGACCTCATCAAGGAGGTCAAAGGTGAGGTGATGCCATCATGACCCCGCTTGAAATCCTCGTCGCCGCCGTGACCGGCACGCCAGCATCGCGCATCCCCATTTTTTGCAATCTGCTCGATCAGGGCGCGCGTGAACTCGGCATGAGCCAGCAGGCGTATTACGCCAACGGCGAACATGTCGCCGCCGGTCAGTTGAAGATGCGTGAGCGCTACGGCCAGGACAACGTCTGGAGCCTGTTCTACGTTGGCAAGGAAGCCGAATTGCTCGGCTGCAATGAAATTTTGTTCAGCGAAGACGGCCCGCCCAACGTCGGCGATTTCGTCATCAAGACGTACGACGACATCGCCAAGCTGGAAGTGCCGGACGACCTTACCGCCCACCCGGCCTGGACCGAGACCGCCAAGTGCTTGAAGATCCTCACGGACGAAGTCGGCGCCACACACCCCGTGTGCGCCTACCTTACGGCCTCGACTACCCTGCCTGCCCTGCTGATGGGCATGGACAAATGGATGGAACTGCTGCTCACCGGCCCGGCCGATGTCCGCGATGAACTGCTGCGCAAGTGCTCCGATTTCTACCAGAAGGAAGTCGCCGCCTATCGGACTGCGGGCGCTAACGTGCTGGTGTATTCGACGCCCTTCGGCTCCACCTCCTTTGTCGGCATGAAGCGCTTCAAGGAGTTTTCGATGCCGTGGATGCAGCGCGACCTGGCGCCCGGTGGGGTCGGTAGTATTGTCTATTACTGCGGTATGGCGCCCTTCAACAACGTGATCCAGCAGGTGCTGGACGAACTGAAGATCGGTGTCTATTACATCAGCCCGCTTGCCGACCTGGCCGAGGCCAAGGCGATCATCGGTACCCGAGGATTGACCTGCGGCGTCATCGACGACATCAGCCTGATCGACTGGACACCGCAACAGACCGCTGCGGAAGTCAAGCGCATGTGCGAAATCGGCATGGTCGGTGAGCATTTCCTCTTTGGTACCGGCGTGATGCCGCTCGATGTACCCGAGGCCAATATCAAAGCCATGCTGGCTACCGCCTTTGAGTATGGAAAATATACGGGAGGTTCGTCATGAAAACCGTCATGCCGCCGGTGGTTGTTGCCGGCAAACCGATGGTCATGGTCGGCTGCGGTATCCTACACAAGGAAGTTGATTACCTGATCAAGAAGAACAGCTGGAACATCGAAACCCAGTTTTTGCATTCATCACTGCACAATTATTTCGACAAGCTCTACAAGGAGCTCGACGGCGCGCTCGACTTTGATGACCAGAAGGGCCGCCAGACCATCGTCTTCTATGGCGCCTGTCACCCGAAGATCGACGACATTCTCGACAAGCACCACACCCTGCGTACCCAGGGGCAAAACTGCATCGTGATGCTGCTGGGCTACGAGAAGTTCATGGTGGAGCTCGAGCAGGGCGCCTACTTTCTGGTCGAAGACTGGGCGCTGACGTGGGAGCCAATGATCACCGAGGCGTTCGGCAAGAATCTCGGCGTGATTCGCGAAATATTCCACAGTAGCCACAAGAAGGTCATCGCCCTGCGTACCCCCTGCTCCACTAATTTCACCGAGGCGGCCGAGGCGGCGGCGCGTTTCATCGACCTGCCGCTGGAATGGATGGATGTCGACCTCGACCACCTGGAAAAGGTGCTCGCCGACGCAATCATCGCCCGAGCACAAGAACCAAAATGAACGACAGCAACGCTGACGCTGCTGTCATGGCGGCAGAACTCGACAAACTGCGGGCAAGCAACAAGCGCCTGGCCGACGACAAGTCCTACTTGCAGTTGGTCATTCGCCTGATCGAGCAATTGAATCCGCTGCCCGGCCTCGACGCCATGATCAGCAGTATGCTGATCACGATTATCGATGCCATTGGTGGTACCAACATCCATCTGTGGTACTGGATCGGCGATGAAATCCGCCACGCCGACTTCCTTGAAGGCACACGTCAGACGCGTGAAATCGACGACCCGTTGGCGTCGCAGGCGGCCACAACGCGCCAGTTCGTCGAACAGACGGTGACCGCTGACGCGGCGCTGATTCAAGGCGACGTGATTCCAAGTGCCTGGGCCTGGGCCTTTCCCCTGCTGACCGGCAACGAACTGGTCGGCGTCATCAAACTGGAGAACCTTCACGTCAGCGCCAACCGCCTGCGCGACTATCTGCCAATCTTCTTCAGCCACGTCGCCCTGATCCTCAGTAACGAGGTACGCAATTCCTTGAAGCTGCGGGCCGAAGCGGAGATCAGATCACTCAATGCCGAGTTGGAGGCGCGCGTGCGCGAGCGTACGGCCGCACTGGAAAAATCCAACAAACAGTTGGCCGATACCCAATTCGCCATGGACCGGGTGGGCATTGGCATTGCCTGGAACGAAGTCAATACCGGCCGCTTCCTCTATACCAACGAGGAAACCTGTCGCCAACTGGGCTACACGCAGGATGAATTATTGGGCTTAACTGTAAGCTACATCAACCCGGACTTTCAACCCGCCGCGTTGGCGCAAGTTGCGGCGCAACTAAGCGGGAGCGGCGGCGGCATGAAGGTCGAAACCACTCACCGGCGCAAGGATGGCTCCACCTTCCCTGTCGAAGTCACCGTTCATCTGCAGCGCGACCCGGAAAAAGACTTCTTCATCGCCTTTTATCTCGACATCACCGACCGCAAGCGCGTCGAGTCCGAGCTGATTCAAGCAAAAGAAGCCGCCGAAGGCGCCAACCGCGCCAAGAGCATGTTCCTGGCCAATATGAGCCACGAAATTCGCACGCCCATGAACGCGATCCTCGGCCTGACCCATTTGCTGCGTAACGGGGCCACACCCGAACAGGCCGAGCGGCTGGACAAGGTCGACAGTGCCGGACGCCACCTGCTTTCGGTCATCAACGATATCCTCGACATCTCCAAGATCGAGGCAGGCAAGCTGCAAGTGGAGCAAAGCGATTTTGCGCTGGCTTCGGTGCTTGACCATGTGCGCTCGCTGATTGCCGATTCGGCACAAGCCAAGAACCTGCGCGTGGCAGTGGATGGTGACGACGTGCCCCTCTGGCTACGAGGTGACGCGATGCGGTTGCGCCAATCTCTGCTCAACTTTGCTGCCAACGCCGTCAAGTTTACCGAGCATGGGTCCATCACCCTGCGCGCCAGGCTGATGGAAGACAGCGGCAACACGCTACAGGTGCGTTTTGAAGTCGAGGACACGGGTATCGGCATTGCACCGGACAAGATCGAGCGCTTGTTCCATGCCTTCGAACAGGTGGATGCCACGACCACGCGCCGCTATGGCGGGACGGGACTGGGCCTCGTAATCACGCGTCGCCTAGTCGAATTGATGGGCGGAAAAGTCGGCGCTGACAGTACGGTGGGTAAGGGCAGCACCTTCTGGTTTACGCTTCCCTTGCAGCGTGGACACGGCATACAGCCCCATGTGTCAAGTGATGGTGCTGCAGACGCCGAAACTCAATTGCGCGTGCAACATGGCGGTGTGGCGCGCCTGCTGCTGGCAGAAGACAACGCCATCAACCGCGAAGTGGCGCTGGAACTGCTGCACGGGGTCGGCTTGGCCGTGGACACAGCTGTGGACGGCCTGGAAGCTCTGGAAAGAGCGAGGCACCACCCTTACGACTTGATCCTGATGGATATGCAAATGCCCAACCTGGATGGCCTTGAAGCCACCCAGGCCATTCGCGCCCTGCCGGAGCGGCGGCACACCCCGATCCTGGCGATGACAGCCAATGCGTTCGACGAGGATCGCCATGCCTGCGAAGCGGCGGGGATGAACGACTTCATCGCCAAGCCGGTCGATCCCGATGCGCTCTACGCCGCCTTGTTGCGCTGGCTGCCGGCGCGGACGCGGACAGCAGCATCGCCGACGGCCATCAGGCCATCCAAACCAGACGCCAGCGTCACGGCAGTTTTGTCAGCAGAGGCCAATGCGACGGCCGCTCTGCAACAGCTGAGGCAGTTGCCCGGCCTCGATGTCGCCCGCGGCCTGGCCGCCTTGCGCGGCAAACCCAGCAAATACCTGGACCTGCTGCGCCAGTTTGTTGCCGGCCACGCCGATGACATGAGTCGGCTGACAGTGTTGGTAGCTGCCGACGACCGCGCCGCCGCCCGCAATCTCGCCCACACTCTGAAGGGGGTCAGCGCCACGCTGGGCGCCGGACAGATTACCGACCCGGCGCGACGCCTGGAAGAAGCGTTCCGCGCCGACCCACAGATGCCGTTGGATCATGTGTCGATCGAGGCCGACATGGCAAGCATTCGTGGTGAACTAACCCGCTTGGCGGCTGCCATACCGCCAGCTGAATCAATCGCTCCGGTCCAGGCCGACCCGCAAGTACAGCGCTCCTTGCTGATTCAATTGGATACCCTGTTGGCCAGCAGCGATACCGCGGCGCTGGCTCTGCTGCGCGATAATGCCGGCGCCCTGCAGGTCGCCCTCGGCGGCGCTTTCGATCAAATCACCCGCCAGATCCGACAGTTCGACTTCCAGTCCGCACGACACGTCCTGCGTAAGTTGCTTTGAACAGGGAAATACGATGGCACCACAGAAAAGACCCACCCTGCTGATCGTCGACGATGCACCGGAGAATCTGGTCGTGCTGAGCGAGCTGCTGGCGCCTCACTATCGCGTGCTGGCCGCAACGTCGGGAGAATCCTGCTTGCGCATTGCCAACATCCAGCCCACGCCGGACTTGATCCTGCTGGATGTGATGATGCCCGACATGGATGGCTATGCCGTGCTGGCGAGACTGCGTGAAAGCCCCGTCACCCGCGAAGTGCCGGTTATTTTTGTTACCGCACTGGTCGATATCGAAAGCGAGGAGCACGGTCTGCAACTTGGCGCAGCGGATTATGTGACCAAGCCGATCCGCGCCACGATCGTACTGGCCCGCGTCCGCACCCAGCTTGAAGCCAAGCAGGCGCGTGACTGGCTGAAGGATCAAAACGCCGCGCTCGAAGCCGAAGTCGCCCGTCGCATGGCGGAAAATGATCTGATCCAGAAGGCCAGCATTCGCGCGCTGGCCCATTTGGCGGAAACCCGCGATCCGGAAACCGGCAACCACATCGCCCGCACGCAAGGCTATGTGCAAAGGCTAGCTACTGCCCTGGCGCCGCATCCACGTTTTTCCGCACTGCTCACCGACTACTATATCGATCAACTGGTGCGCTCGGCGCCACTGCACGACATCGGCAAGGTGGGCATCCCCGACAGCGTCTTGCTCAAGCCGGGCCCCCTCACCGCGACGGAATGGGACATGATGCGCACCCACGCCAAAATGGGCAGCGATGCCATCGAACTGGCCGAACAGGATATCGACGCAACCGTTGATTTCTTTACGCTGGCCAAGGAAATTGCTCACTGGCACCATGAAAAATGGGATGGAACCGGCTATCCCGACCGCCTGGCCGGCGATGCAATACCTGCCTCGGCCCGCCTGATGGCCCTGGCCGACGTATTCGACGCCCTGATCACGGCGCGCCCCTACAAGCGGGCGATGCCTTACACGCATGCCCGCGACATCATTGCCAGCGAAAGCGGCAAGCATTTCGATCCCGATGTCGTCGACGTCTTTCTTGTCAATTTCGACGATTTCGCGGCCATCGCCACAAGCTATCTTGACGCCGGCGAGATGCAGAAAGCAAGCACCGCCTAATCTGATTGCCGGTTGCTCGACCGCTGATAAGGCAGTATTTGTTAGCCCCCGCCGACAGACTTTGGCTGAATCTCCGGCTATCGTTGACAAACTTAGCTGCAACGAATGATTTTGGACGACGGAACGACTCCTGGCCACAAATCCCAAGTGAGATTGATTTGTGCCTTGTTTGATTGGGATTTCTAAAATAAACCTTGTAAAACAAGGTATTGGTGCGCTTGGCGGGGATCGAACCCACAACCCCTGGCTTCGGAGTCTACACCTACACCATTATATCAATATACAATATTATGACTTTCTAGGTTTTATTCGATATATATCAACAAGTTACATTATTGAATATCGGATATCGGGAAATCAAAGAAAACAGCAAGAGGACTACTAACGGCTAAATAATGGTAAATTCCGAATAACAATTATCTAGCCATGACTTGAGTACTGCTCTTCATTTTCACAAAATTCCAGACCAATACGCACCAAGATGGTGCATTTCCAAATCGCACTGCTGGACGGAAGAATTACCTTTGAATGTACATCCATGGATTTACATTTTCTTTGTGTTGGGCTAGTGTACACACTAAGTACATCCACCCTACGGAGCGTTTGCAATGCATACCACCCGCGCGTTCAAGAACGGCAATTCCCAAGCGATTCGCATCCCGGCCGATATCGCCTATGAGCGGACTGACATTGAACTTGAGATCGAACGCACTGGAGATGAACTACGAATCCGGCCGGCGCGCCGGTCCTTGGCCGGCGTGTTGAACAAGTTCGCCAACTTCTCACCCGACTTTATGGCCGAGGGCCGCGAAGATCATGAGCAAAACGAACGGGATGGACTCTAAAGTGCCGCGCTACATGCTGGATACCAACATGTGTATCTACCTCATCAAGAATCAGCCGGAAGAAGTCGCGCGGCGCTTTGCCCAGTGTTACGTTGGCGATGTGGTGATGTCCGCGATCACCTATGCGGAATTGGAATACGGTGTGACGGTATGCGCCAATCCTGAGCGAGAACGCGCTCAATTGGCAAACCTTGTTGCGGATATTCCCGTCGTCCCCTTCGATGGAGCAGCCGGGGTCGCCTACGGACCGATTCGGCTCGCTACCCGCGACAACAAACGGGATCACCTTGATAAGCTGATTGCCGCGCATGCCGTATCGCTCAATGTCACCGTAGTCACCAACAACGTAAAGGATTTCGCCCGATACCCCGGTGTAACCACCGAAAACTGGTTGTCAGGTCCCGCTGACGAACTTTCTACGCTCCCGGCAGCCACCAACCACTGAGAATGCGATCGTCAGCATCGGCTCTCAACAATTCTCAGTTGATCACTGATCTCCAACGATGCCATGGCCAAAGCGTCAAGACGGGATAAATCTGATCCCGAGCAGACGGATTGCGCTGAGAGCATCGAAGCAGCTCGCCTGACCGAGCTAACGATCAAGCTCTCGCAAATTGCGGGATTGCACCCCGCCGTCTTAGCAGCCTATGAATCGCTATCAGTTCCGGTTTTTCGATTCCCGGTGCTTCAGGCGAAATCCGATCCCGCATTGGTTGCAGTTTTAGCAAATCTACCAATCCGGGTCACCCGTGAACGTCATCGTCTGCGTTGCGTCGGGAACATTCGTGCCTATCAAGCATTGCTCGCCGTTGCCCCGCCAGACCAGTTGATTTCCTGCATTGAAGTGAGCAATACGACGGTCGATCAAATCCGGATGGACTGCATCAACGAGCTCATCTACCTGCCTGTGATCGCTGGCGTACACTTTTCTGAAATCAAGATCCTCCATGCCGTCGCCGGTCGTGCCGCCGTTGCGGGAATCTGGAACTCGCCGGAACCTCTCGATCGATACTTCGCAAAGGTCTATGGCGTGGATCGTCGTCAGTTTGCTAATGACGTGAGAACGGACACATCCGCGCCGGTTGCTCCAGACCCGGACACCAATCAGCCGGCAAACCACGATAGTACGGACGGGGCAGAATCATTGCCCGAACCGCCAACATCAACGACGCCCCTGTCGGCAAAGCCCTCTCCACTCGCGGAGAACCCGTCAAGGAAATCCGTCACGTACGAGATTCGAAAGGCTGGCATCCTGCTGGGGCATTTTCAGCCGGTGGACGCCCACGGACTCGATCAATTGGCTTCCGCGCAGCACGACATCGAGATTCGTCAGTGTGAACCCAATCCGGCGGCAACGCCCGAGTCGCCGTCTGTCCCTTTGCCAGACCGTGAAGAGTCCCTGGCAGTTCCAAAGCCAGCGCAGCCCGTCGCCAATCCGCTCGAATTGGGATCGGACACGTGAAATACCCGGATACTCCACCGGATGACAGTCCGAGCGTTCAGAAGCTTCTTCAAGCCGCCAACAAGGCCAACGTCGACTCTGACGTGTTGCGCGAAATTCTCTGGCTGACAACGACACATAACCACCTGCTTTCGTTCTCGACGGCTGCGGAGCGCTTACGCACTATTCTTGAGGGGATTCCAGAGACTTGGGGACCCGCGGAAGCGAAAGCCGATATTCAGCGTTGGAGCGTGGTGTTGAACTGGGTTGTCCGCGAGAAAGTCGCGCTCGCCAAAGAAATCGGCGAACATTTCGCTCGTAGCGTTAATACGACCAGCAGAAACCCGATGCGAGGTAGCGGCAGCACAGAATTCCCGTTCTACGCCATGCTTTGCGAACCGACACCCAAAGGCCAGGCTGGCGACCAATTCATCCTGCTAAGCGCCCATTTGCTGTTCGCCTACGTCATCGCTATCCGTGAAAATTCCACAATTTCCGACTACGAGACCTATGGTCCCGCCCGTCAGTGGAAATTCTTACCCAATCAGGTCGACACGGCGGCCAGAGCCGTCCGGCGACTAGCAGAGCCAAGGGGACATGAGTTACTCATTCGGTTGCCGTTGAATCGACTACCAGAAACATTTGCCGAAGACCTTCAGGAAGAGGACATTCCATCCGATCCGGATCTCCAGCGCGATCATCCTGGCCTGTATCGCTTCCTGCAAAAAGCATGGGGAATAATCGATTGGAACGAACGGGATGGTGGCGGAGGGGGAGGCTCCGGGGGTGGTCATCGCTGGGTTGGAGGGCGGCTGGAGAGTAGCCGCCTGATAATTGAACCGGATCGCTCAGGCTATGACACCGATCCCGCGATCAGCGTCGGCGCCATCGATATCGTGACATTCAAGACGCCATCGACGCATAAACAGAACGTGCGCCTGAAGAGCGATCTCTGTCCGGACGAAGATGACGAAGACGAAGAAGTCCTGCTGAGTGACTTCGACTGTGAAATCACCAAGAAGGATCCCGGTGCTCAGGCCCGTAACGGACGTTCCAAGGCGCGGCATGTATCAAAGCACAATCAGATGTTGTCGTGGGCCTACGACCGGTTGGCCACCGAAGAGGTTCAACGCCTGGTCAACAAACTGTTCGCGGAACGAGATGCGTTGCTGGGATCTCCATCGTGGTCGGAGGGGCAACGCACCCTTGCGGAAGTCGTGCTCGGCCTGCTGATAAGCCTCGCACTTGGCCGTGATTTTGAAACGATCACCGATATCTGCTTGCACGACGCGCTTCGCGAAGCAGAGGACGTGGCAATCGCCCTCCTGTTTGTTGGGCCACGACCGCTCCAGAATACCCAGTGGCGGATCAAGACACTACGTCCCGACTATAAGACCGACCTCGCCTCGACGCCGGAACAAATACGTCCCCAGGTGGACGCTTTCGAGCTACCCGAGCTCCTGGGCATTGCCCCCCTCGTTGAACGGTTATTGAATCCAAAACAACGCGTCCTACATCGCCGGGCAATCTTTGGCCTTCATCCAAAGTTTCTCGCCACCGAAGCCGACAACTGGCTGAGGTCGAATTTCCCGGACGGCAGAGTGACTCGTACCAAGATCGAATCCGTACTCTGGAACTCAGTTCTCGATCGGACCGGCGACGTCGCTATTGCCAGTTGCACGACAGGTCTGCGTCATCGGTTGGCCAGCGTCAGGTTGTACTACACGGCGCCGTGGGTGGCCGATCTCCAACGCCATTATGTAACGGCGATGCGTTTGCTGGCTCCTCCGATTGGGACTCTTGCAACCGCAAGCACGACAGCATTTCCACTTCCGCAAAAGCCGGTCGCTACGGCCGGCGCGCGCATGTGTCCAACGGTAACTGCCGTACGCACCCTGTTCCAGAAACTGACCCATGACATCGAACGGGCCAGCGACTATTACGATCGGGCGGGGTTTGCCCGATACCACAACCTCCTGACTTTGTATTCGGTCCAGTTTTTTGCCTATGCGACGACTTGCCGGGCGATCGTGACACCGTATCTGCCGGTGGGGGACATCGCGCCAGAGCGCGGGATTGCGTCCCTCAGCGACAAGGATGACGAGTGGAAGCACAAGACCCGGCTCGTCTGGATTCCGCCTGACCTTTACCGCCACATGGAGGCCCAGGAACTCCACCTCCAGGCATTGAAAGCCCAGTTATCCGATCTACCCACGGCGCTGCGCAAGGAACCGGTCCTGTTCCTGAATCCGCCATTCAAGGCTGCGCTGGTCCGACCAAAGACCCTTGAACCGCTCTTGGCGAACTATTTGAATGTCCGGGCCAACACGCATCGCCGGTTTCTCCGTACGGAGCTGCTTGAGCGCGGTTGTTCCCCCGAAATCATCGATGCATTTCTGGGGCATTGGCAGGATGGCGAAGAACCGTTTGGGACCTTCTCCAGCTTCAGCTTTGACGCCTATGTTGCCGAACTTCACTGCTACCTCGAGCCCCTGCTCTCGGATATCGGGCTCACCCGCCCCCTGATTGGCCGTCTCGCGCGCTGACGATGACTGAGGACGTACCGCCAGCAGAACCCGTTGAATTGGTCGAAGGCTCACTCCGTGAGACTGTCTGCCTTACCGATATGGAGCTGGCCTCGTTCTGGCGAACCGAGGATATCAACCTGACGCCAACGCAACAAAAGCTTCTACCCGAGATCCGCAAATGGTTGGCGCGCCGGCGTAACAACGCTCTCGCTGATTATCTGATCGGCAAGCCGACCGAGGCCATTTCGCCCGCTATCACCAAGGAATTGACCGCCGATGTCCTGGCGCGCTTTCGTCCAAGAGCGCACGGTGTCGACGCCGTGTCCCTGATAATAAAGCTCATCGATCGTGGCAACGCCGAGGGGATGGTCAGTCTGTGTCCACCACCGATTGCAGTCCTCATCAAACGCCAGTCGAGTCCGTTTCGGGAGGATCGCTGGCCAACGCTGGCGATCGGTCCCAGGCTCCGCGAGGTGCTGGCACAATCCATTCGTCAGCCGGTGACCATCAAACGCAGTCAACACCCGCCGCAACGAATTGCGATGATCGCGCTTGGCCAGACAATGGTCTCCGCCATCGTCCACGGTGGCTTGGTTTCGGCGTCTGTCCTGGAAGCCTTGTTAGACAAGCTGGCCGACGCCGAACCGGCAATGCAGGGGTTGGGCGGCCGACTGTTTGTTGAGCTGTCGCTTGGTTACCAGAAGCAGACGAGCGCTGAATTCCGGCGCTGGTACCCCGATGCCCTGACGGCCGTCCTCATGATGAATCTGCCGGCGGGAACAGCGAAGATCGCCGCCGGCGACGAACCCCGTTCGGCAGCGGCCGCACGGGGTCTTATCTGGAGCTGTATCCGTGCCTTCATTCGGACTACGCCCTCGCTGCCGAACTTCCCGCTCACCCTGACAACACTGCTCGACGCCATCCAGCTCGATCTCGAGAGTCGGATTCCAATCTACTTGGCGCACTACGCCGCCCGTAGCTTTGTATCGCACTCACTGAAACCCTCCGTCTATCGCCGTCTGCACGGATGGCCAGCTGACTCTCAACTCGACCAACACTCGTCGGACGCCTCGGGAGATGAGCTTGGCAACCCGGGGAGCGGCCTGACTACGGAGTCAGAACTCAACGCTGACGTCGAGCCACGATGGTTGGCAGGACTGCGAACGGCGATGAAAGGTGATGACCGGGCCAGCATTATTCAGCGCATTGACGAATTGCTGACCGCACCCGCCCCTGGATTCATTCGCGGCGACGTGGGCGAGCTCTTTGCCGGTTTTGCCCGCCGACTGTTCGCTACCAGCAACACGAACAAGGTGCGAATGGCTGTGAGTTCGGCCCGTGGCGTCGCCCTTTCGGTCTCTGTCCGCCTGGGGGGCTTGGTCGGCTGTGACATCTCCAACTTCGGCGCGGAAGAATGGATCGGCCTGTATGAAGAGGCCGTCAGCGATGCAGAGACTCCGGGCGTACGACGGAAACTGGTGCGGGCGTTGCGCGACTTTCAGTATTACATGGAGCAGGAGCGCGGAGCCGAGCCGATCAGTGGCGCGGAGGTTTTTGCCGTTGCCAACGGACTGGTGCCGGTGGACGCGAATGTCATCAGTGAACCTGAGTTTCTACGGATTCGTGAACGCTTCACCGACGGCATTGCCGATGAACTACCGGGTCTCGCCACTCGGCAAGACGGTTCCAAGCTCGCCGACGTGGCATGGCTGATCCTGACCATTTCCTACCGCTGCGGCCTCCGGAGGATGGAAGTGTTGAAGCTGGAACTTGGCGACATGCTGCTTCTCGACCGACCTGAACTGCTGGTTCGACCGACAGAATCGAGGCGCCTGAAGTCCAAGAGTTCCACCAGAAAACTGCCGCTGTATGCGTTGCTCAAAGCGGACGAGATCGAGCGCCTGAGGGACTGGTTCCGACAACGTCAAGTGGACGAAGCGCAGCGACCCTATTCCCCCTTTGTATTTGCGATTCCGGGGCGCGGCTTTGTATTTGTTCCGCAGGACACTTTGTTCAAACTCCTCCATCGTGTCATGCGTGACGTGGCCGGAGATTCGACGCTGCGTTTCCATCATCTCAGGCATAGCTTCGCCTCGCGCACCTTACTCGTACTGGCGGCGAGTGCAGGCCAATGTGGCGAGCGGATCAGTCCAACCTTGCCTGGATTCAAGGAAGCCCTCGAACAGGCAGGAGAATTCCGGCAACGCCTGTTCGGCAATTGTCGGATGACCCGCCGGGACCTTTGGGCAGTCTCGTCACTACTGGGTCATTCCGGACCGGATGTTTCGGCCGAGCATTACGTTCATCATCTCGATATCCTGTTGGCGGAATCCTTGGCCCATTCATCGATCGCCCCCGAAAAGGCCGTGGTTATCACAGCGTCCGGAGCGCCGCCGGCGCAGGCATACCGCGATCGGCAGGGGGAGTTCCTTGATCGGTGGGTGGCGCGCCTCTATGAGAAACGCGGTGGCAAACCACAATCGGCTCCGACTCCAGAAACTCCGGTCCCAGTGGCGAAGAGCGCCCCCGGTACCCACAACAAGGACGATGCCGGGGATTCGCTGACGCGCATCTGGCGTCTGGTGTTTGTCGCGCAAACCAGCAATCAGTCTCTCGACGAAATTGCTGAACGATGCGGAATCGAGGTCGGCTGCCTGCAAACGTATGTGAAATGCGCCGAGTGGATTGCAAGTCTCAAGCCGTCCAATCACGGGTCGAGATGGCGGCATCGATGCATCGATTGGACGCCTGACCGTCGCGACTCTGAAAGGAAGCGACGTATTGCGTGTCCAGTGAAGCCGCACGAACAGAATGACATTGCCCTGGTGGCTCGGTTGGCGATGGCGTTCCGACACACCTACGGGGAAAACCGGGACCTGCTGAGGCATGTCGTTGGACACTATGTCCGGGAGGTTCACATTTCCTTCAGCGGATTGATCTTCAAGAACCCGGAACACCCGGACGAGGCGAAGAAATTCGTCCGCTGCTTGAAAGTCCTGGGCTGCGACAAGAGCGAGATCGAGTTCATCAGCTATGACGTCACCTCGAAACATTCAGTTCAAGCCAAGGCATGGCGGACCGCCCTAAAGATCCATTCCTCCATTCCCATCCGCAAGTCGCCACCGCCGAACGGTAGAACGGATTGGGCCTGCCCGTGGCTGGGCATCCAGCCTGTATTCGATAATGGCCAAGGTCAGCGGGAGGGAAACCCTGCTTTCCGCTACGTGATGGTGATGGCGGCGATTGCGCTGGGAATTGGTCCGCAAACCTGAGGACTGGATAGACCCGATCACATACTGATCGGCGTGATGCGTGGGTGTGAACAGCGAGGACTCCGGCCCTATTCCTCACCTTCACCTGCCGCATACCCTGCCTCTCGCTGGCTGCGGATCGCCAGTACAAACACAGTATCCATTTCGGCCACATAACGGTACAAAGCAAGATAGCCCCGCGAACGGTGACCAATCACCAGTTCGCGCTTGCCATTGAGTACGGGTCGGCCGATCAGCGGGTTATGTTCCAGCACATCCAGTGCCGCAATGATTTCGTCGATACGTCGACTCGCATTCTCAACCTGGAAAGCCGCCAAGTGGTCCAGAATGCGATCGAAGTCGTCGCTAATTCCAGTGGCAAGTTCGATTCGCGCCACGTCAGGGGGCCACCATACGATCTTGTGGGCGCGGGGAAGTGTTTCCGGCAATGCGCGCTTGCAGGTAGCTTCGCATCTCCGCCCATGGGATCGACTTGCCCGTTGAGACGATGGTGGCAAAGCGCTCGTCAGCGACCGCATCAAAGTCGGCACGCCGTTCGGCTTGCGCCGTTTTTTCTGCAATCGCCTCGACCATGAAGCCATGCGCTGTCGTACCAGCACGCTTTGCCGCGTCTGCCACACGGGCCTTCAAGTCATCGGGCAAACGAATTGTGGTGGTGGTCATGACGGCGGACTCCTGACTGAATGTGTCCGCACTGTAGCACATGGGTGCTACGTCAACTCGATTGGACGGCGTTGATGTCCGAGTAGGCAACGTCAGGATCATCCACCAATGGCGCAATGAGACTTTTCATGAGGAGAAACCTGTTGTACCATGCAATCATGCCGCATGAAGGAGAGCCCTATGGCCGGCGACAATTAGCCTGACCGGTTGACGACAACTATCTTGGCCGGTTGGACCTGAAGCCGGGAAGGACCGGAAGCGAGGGATACAGTGGTCTCCTGACGAGTAGCGTAAGGAGCGCTGAGTGCCCGGCAAGAAGATAACGGACCA
>CAMDMZ010000053.1 GCA_945902805.1 Propionivibrio dicarboxylicus
ATCCAACGTGACGACGCCGCAAGCAAAGGCCGTCGTGTTGTGATGCGCAGCCAACGGTTCTGGCGCAGAAAATATCACTGTCCATCCCAAGGAGCCGGCAGTTGCAAGGTTTTCAGGAGCATCGAATTGGGGGTCGGGGGACGGTCCAGACGCTCCAAAAACTCGGCATACGCGTCCGGACTGACAACCAGCAGCGCTTGATCCAGGAGGGCGTCTTCGGCCGCCGCGCGAGCCGCGTCGAGAATGAAATCGGTGCGGTTCTTTCCCCGCGCCTTGGCCGCCCGGTCAATGAGGCCCCGTACTTCGGGCTTGATGCGCAAACTCAGGGTGTCGCGTTGGCGGGTGAGCGGGGGTGTCGGCATGGATGATCCAATCGTTCAATGAATTCAGTATAGCAGGCGTAGTGTCATTGTCAGTACACCAAAGTAGCGCAGCATGGCCTAACGCCGGGATAGGAAATCGCCCGGTTAGTCAGTGCGCACGCTTTTCCTTACCGTTATCTCCTTGATTACATTTCATTTTTGCCATATTTACAGAGAGAATGATTTTCAAATTGGCAAGAATCTCGCTTTTTCTGGCTACGCTGATAATTGGCGTTATCAGCGTATCTGTCTGCGTTGGGGGAATCGTTCCAGGGCAAGAGCCCACCGTCGATTAACAGAATTCTTCGCTCAAATTTCACATGATTCTTTGTCGTGTCGAATTGATCGGCGCCACGAACGAAATTCCATGCAACCTTTGTGGCGAACCCCGACCGAGTAGGGAAGGTTCAGGCCCCAGGACAATTCCTGGCTCTGCCTATACCAACCGCTCGTCGCCATAGACTCTGCCCAGCTCACGGCTTCCGCAAAAGTGGCGCGCAGCTCTTCACCATAAAGATGGTCCAGTAACCAGCGACCTTCGGCCGACAGCGGATGGCAGGTGCGTGTCTGAAAACGCGGGCTGGACAGAGCCCGCGACGAAAACGGACCGTCAAGGTGGCGCCGGCCAAGCACTGGATTGCCATACGTAAAAATGTCAGGCCAGCTCTCCATCCTTGAACGGAACAGCAGTAGCGCCCACGCGGCCGCACGTCGGTTTTGCTCCTCGACAGCGGAGGTGGGGCACCACAAATCCGCAGCACCATCGACAAGTGCCAGCATTATCTGGGGGTTTCTGTAGGGCAGGGCTTTTTGCACATGGCGCCGATAGGCTTTGTAGATCAGGGTGTGTCGTCGCTGAGAATTCCCCATGCTGTCCCTCGCGGACCACGCTTCCTGTTCCGTCAGGTGGATGCCGCAACGCGCGCGTACCGCCTGTTTGGCACAGACATCCTTGCGCTCGATGGCGACCGACGTGGGTACCGGATGCCCATCGACGATGGCTAGGCAAGCTTGCCGCCAGGACGGCGCGAACGCGGGAGGCCCGATGCCGCTGGTGATGGGCTCTGGGGCAACCACGGGTAGGGTACTCAAGCGGCGATACCACGTAAAGATTCGGGACACGGGCTGGCCATCCACTGGCGGCGGATTCACCAGGACTTCCCCAGGGGCGAGGGGATGACCGCACTGCGGGCAAGCAAACGGACTCGCCAGCGCCGCCAGATTCAGATCGGGCGACTGCGCAAAGCCGACTTCTGTGCAGCCTTGCACCAAGGGCACGCCGTGGAGCGGACAGGTCGTCACGCTGGCCAGTTGAAAGACGACCGTGTGATAGCCCATTCGCAGGCACACTGGACAAAACCGCATGTCCGCGCAGGCATCTTCGACCGGCGTGCCGCGTAACCAGGCCAACGTGGCCGACTCCCACCGACGCATGGGTAGGCTCAGCGCTCTGGCCAGACGGGATCGATCGAACGAAAGTCGCCCCACATCCTGCGGTGTCAGGAGGCGCACTCCGTAGAGTAATGAGAATGGCGCCAAAGAGGGGCAACCGAAGGAGCGTTCCAGATCGCGCCAACTTGGCGCATTCAGCCACAAAAATCGATGCACCAGCGACCACAAGGATTCCCCCGGGCGTATCGACATTCGCGGCCACGCGAACACGCCGACGCGTGATGACTGAGCGCTAACTGTCATGGCGCACCCCCAGGGGCATCAGCGAAAGCGCCTGCATGTAGGCCGAGTAACGTGCACTCTCAACGGCCTCGATCAATGCGTCCCGAGAAAACTCCACCGAAATGGCGCTGCCGCCGTGGTTTCGGAAAAGCGATTCGACCGGTTTGGCCACATGCTCCATAGCGACATTTAGATGGGGCTGTAGTTTGGGCGGCGCCAACGCTTGATAGATGCTCCACAGCGTGGCCGCCAGGTCGGTCAGCCGGAAGCCGATTTCAAACGCCCGTGGGAAGAAGTGGTGGGTGTAACTGATGCCGCTGCCTTCCGGCCAGTCGGTGCTGATATCGTAGGCAGTGAGCACGTAGGCCAGTTCCTCCTCGCTGCGGATGCCGCGAAACAAGGTCTCACGCATCATGAAACGACCGATCAGATGGAGATCGTCGCCCTGGGCAAAGGCCGAATGCTGATATATATTCGTGCAGAACATCGACAAAGAATTCTGTTAATCGTCACCTGCGACGCCATGTCGCAAGTCCGGTCGTTCTGGCGGGGCTAAATTTGGCAATTTCCTGTCCCCCGAGTTCTCGAATGAAACGCCACTTGCTGCTGCTCGCCGCTGGCGCAGAAGGGCGACGCCAACGCTGCCTTCAACCTGGGCACCCTCTATCAACATGGCGACGGTGTGGCGAAGAATCCGGCCGAAGCTCTGAAGTGGTACCGCATCGCTGCTGAAAAAGGCGATCGCGAATCGCAGTCACGTCTGGGCGCGATGTACCTGAACGGCGAAGGCACACCGGTCAACGAAAGGGAAGGCTGGCGCTGGATCAACGAGCATCGCGTCGCCCACACTCATCACGGCCATCATCCGCAAATGATGGCCTGGCGCCAGCAGGCCGCAGAACTGATCGCCGTAAGCGACAGACGCGAAGCGCTGCTCGCCTCGCGCCGCAATGCAGATCAGATCATGGCCAACCTGCACCACCGTGCCGCCACAATCGTTGCCGCACAGCCAGCGCCACAGCTTGCATCGCGCGAACTGCCGCCGGCGAACTAGGCGCCGTCTCGCCAGCACCGACTTTTTCAGCGCGTGGTCAGCTGACCCGCTTGTATGTCTGCATTTAGCAGCGCGGTGATGCTCCTTGCGGCCCATGCCGCCCGTAGCCACTCGTCCGAAAAAGGTCGAGATCCTTCCCTATGAAATTGGTATTCGCCGACCTTTTTCGGCGTGAATTGTGCCGATCTACTGTCCATGATGAACGCCTTCAAGAAAAGGATTTTTTGTCGTGCGGCGAATCGTCACATGCGGCGTTTTGCCGCATAGCGGATGATCTGTGTGGCTTGACAATACGCCGCGTTCCGTTGCCCCACCCCTATCCGCATTCACTATGATCATTCGCAGTCCCGCTGTGCCAGCTGAGTTGCACTAACGGGTCACCTCACCGATGGGTATTTTCTTTCCGCGCATTTCCGACGCCGGCCGACCCGAACGCCCGCTCTTCTCTCTCTCTGGGGCGGCGGCGGCACATGTCGCTTTGATCGCCATTGTTGCGGCAGTTGCACCGCCCGAAGCATTGAAAAATGCACTCAACCCGATGTCAGTGCGCTTGGTCGAGATATTGCCCGAGTTGCCCAAGCCGAAGCCTGCGGAAACACCAAAACCAAAAAAAGTCCTGCCACCGCCACCGTTGCTGACGTCTACCACACCCAGCGATGCGCCGGCTGCCTTCACCGTATCGCCCTCGCCGCAAACAGAGATCGTCACAACGTCGGTCGCCGTCGCCCCGGTCGCAGTCGCTCCGGCACCGGTGCCGATCACCGCCGCACGTTTCGACGCCGACTATCTGGACAACCCGAATCCGGTCTATCCGCACGCGTCGCGCCGACTAGGCGAACAGGGCAAAGTGCTGCTCCGCGTCCATGTCAGCGCCATGGGTCTGGCAGAAACAATCGAACTCAAAACCAGCAGCGGCTTCGCGCGCCTCGACCAGGCTGCCCAAGAGGCCGTAAGCCGATGGCGTTTCGTGCCCGCGCGACGCGGCGAGCAAGTGATCGCAGCCTGGGTACAAGTTCCCATCACCTTCCGACTGGATAGGTAACAACATGCAAACTCAATTTGGTCTGACTCACTTCTGGCAACAAGGCGACATGGTGACCCACACCACTGCCCTCATCCTGCTTTTTCTGTCCGTCATGAGCTGGGCACTGATCGTCGGTCGCTTTATGCGCCAACTGCGCATTAACCAGGCCATCGAACGTGCGCCCGAGGCCTTCTGGCAGGCCCGCGCGCTGCCCGAGGCGATGTCTGCCATCGAAGCGACCGACCGCACCGGGCTCTTCTGGGGTTTGGCGCACGCGGGCGCGCAGGCCGCAGAAAATTATGAGTCCTCCGCCTGTCTCGGCGCCGGCGTCAGCCTATCCGAATCGGTCACGCGGGCGCTGCGCAACCAGATGCTCTCCGCCCAGGCCAACCTGGAAGGGGGACTCACCTTCCTCGCCTCGGTCGGGTCTACATCACCCTTCATCGGCCTGTTCGGAACGGTGTGGGGCATCTACCATGCGCTGGTCGCGCTTTCCGGTTCCAGCAGCGTAGTGCTCGACAAGGTCGCCGGTCCCGTCGGCGAAGCGCTGATCATGACGGCGGCCGGCCTGTTCGTCGCCATCCCTGCGGTACTGGCCTACAACGCGCTGACCCGTGCCAACCGACTGGTGATGGCGCAGCTGGACGGCTTCGCCCACGACTTGCACGCTTTCTATGCCACCGGCGCCCGCCGAGCTGTGCCGAAAGGCAAGTTCGCCAACACGTCAGCCGGTAGCGCACCCGCCGCCATGGCGCGGCAGGCCGCCTGAGCGCGCCATGTCGTTCGGTTCCTTCAACGAGGGCGGCGTCGCCCAGCCCATGGCGGAAATCAACACCACGCCCCTGGTGGACGTGATGCTGGTGTTGCTCGTCATCTTCATCATCACCATCCCGGTGATACACCAGGCCGTGCCGATCGACCTGCCGCAAGTGAGTTCGCAGAAAGTCGAGGACAAGCCGGTGGTGATCCAGCTCGCGCTCGACGCGGAGGGGCGCTATTACGTCGACGGCGCGCTGGTCCATCGCAGCGAAGTGGAAAGCCGCTTCGCCTTCACTGCCGGCCGCAATCCGGAACTTCACTTGCGCGCCGATCGCGGTACGCGCTATGAAAAGGTGGCCGACATCCTTGCTGCCGCACAGAAAGCTGGGATCAACCGGATTGCCTTCGTAACCGAGCCGGGCAAATAGATCATCGCTCAAACGATAGTCGCACTTCAATTCACGTTTGGAATCCTTAAACCATGACACACCAAGCAAATATTTTTGTCCGCCGCCAACTACCGGTCGCCATTGCGGCCGCTCTCGGTCTGGTTTGTGCCAGCAACACAAGCGCGAACGAGGGTGATGCCAAGCTCAAGGAGGTTTCCGTATCTGCGGAATCGGCCAAACCGGCGGCGCCCGCCCATGTTCCATCGACTACTGAAAGCGTGACCAGCAAACAAATTGCGGAAAGTGTGAATTCCGTATCATCAGCCGGCGCCCTCCTCTACTTGCCGAGCGTTCATGTTCGCGAACGCTTCATTGGCGACGTGAATGGTGGACTCGCGATGCGAATGTACGGCGTCAACTCCAGTGCCGAAACCATCGTCTATGCAGATGGGCTTCTGCTCTCGAACCATCTGGTCAATAGCTGCTGTCCCGGCCCACGCTGGGGTCTGGTATCGCAGGACGCTATCGACCGCGTCGATGTCATGTATGGCCCTTTCTCCGCGCTGTATCCGGGAAATTCGGTGGGCGGCGTGGTGCTGATGAGCTCGCTCATGCCGACCCGGTTCGAAGCACAGGCCAAGCTGGACGCCTTCGGTCAGAACTTCAAACTCTACGGAACCGACAAGAACTTTACGGGAACCCATGGCGCCGCAACCCTTGGCGACAAGGTCGGCGACTGGTCGTTCCGTGTGAGCGTCGATCGGCTCGACAACCACAGCCATCCCACCGATTTCACCGCCGCCACGGCCAAGACGGGAGTGCCCGCCGCAGCGGGGCAATTCACGGCGGTTACCGGTGCGCATTTCGACACCAACATTGCCAACAGTCCCCGAGTGAATACTGCCGCCACCAGCATGGACCATACCGTGAAGGATGACGGCACGTTCAAACTTGCTTATGACTTCTCCCCAACGGTGCGCGCGATCTATACCCTGAACATCTGGCAGAACACCTCCGACAAACTGGTCGAGAGCTACCTGAAAGATGCGGCCGGCAACGCAATTTACGGTACCACCACGGCCGCCGGAATGTACCGCTATGTCCGAATCGACGGCAAGGACTATTCCGTGACGGCACCAAGCGTCAGTCACGCTGAAGCCGAATACCACATGCACGGCTTGTCCGTGAAATCGCGGAGCGGTGGAACCTGGGATTGGGAACTGGCCGCCAGCCACTTCAATCAGAACAAGGACGTCACGCGCGCCACCTCGGGCAACTTCGGCACGACCCCAAGCAGCAATGCCACGGCCGGGACCGTGACACTTGCCGATGGCACGGGTTGGCAGAACCTTGACCTGCGCGGCGAATGGCGCCCTGACGGCAACCTGAAAAGCCGGCATCAAGTAAGTTTCGGTTTCCACTCGGATACCTACAAGACCAAGTCGGATCAATATGCCCTTGCAGCGGGACCGTGGCAAACCAGCGATGCCGGTTCGCTGAATACAAACTCCAGGGGTACCACCTCCACCCAGGCGGTCTACGTACAGGATGCATGGCAAATTTCTCCCGACGTAAAACTGGTGCTGGGAGGCCGCCACGAGAAATGGCGAGCCCTGGACGGCAGCAACTACGCCAGCGGAAGCAACGTGAGCTACGCCGACAAGACGGTCAATGCGTTTTCGCCCAAGACGTCGCTCAGCTGGCAGGCATCCGACAATTTGGCACTACGCGCTTCGTATGGCCGCGGGGTGCGCTTCCCGACCGTCGGCGAGCTCTTCAAGAACGTCGGCATTACCCGCATCGGAGGCGGCAACCTTACAGCGGCCGAAATCGAGGCTTTCCCGGCACCGTATAACGTTGCCAAGACAAACAACCCGAACCTCAATCCAGAAACCGCCGACTCCTGGGAGTTCACCGTCGAGCGCTTCCTGAGCAACGGTCTATGGCGAACCTCCTTGTTCGGTGAAGAAAAGGAGGCGGCACTTGTCTCACAAACCGATATCACCACATTGCCGGGTTTCAGCATCAGCAGCGTCCAGAACGTGGACAAAGTCCGCACCTACGGAATCGAAACGGCGCTGCAAACCAACGATATGTGGATTCGTGGTCTTGATCTGTCGGGCAGCATTGCCTACATCCATTCGCGAATCGCTCAAAATACCGCTAATCCCGGCCTGGTGGGCTCCGAGCTGCCGCTCATCCCGGTCTGGCGCGCCTCGCTGCTAGCGACTTACCATATTTCTGACGCACTGTCCGCCAGCTTAGGTTATCGCTACAGCGGACGACAACATAGCGGCCTGCTCAACACGACCACCATGCAGTACCCGGACCCCAATCCGAATGTTTATGGTGGGCGCAGCAGCTTCGGCGTTTTCGACGCCAAGTTGCTCTACAAGTTCGCCAAGCAGTGGTCCGCCTCTGTTGGAATCGACAACATTGGCGACGTCAAATACTTCACTCTGTATCCGTATCAGCAACGGACCTATTTCGTCAGTTTGAAATTCAACTACTGAGAGCGAGTCCGATGAAGCATCTGCGCACCCTGGGCGCCCTCGTGGCGACGACGATCGTCCTATCTTCCCTACCGGAACCGGCATTCGCCGCCGACCCGAAAGACAAGGGCACGATGGCCGGTATGGCAAAGAAGGTTCGTGTCGAACTGGCTAGCTCTGCGGCGTTCAACAAGAACGGCCAACTGCTAGCGGTTGCCAAGCAGGGCGATCACTTGTTGTTGTATCGGAGTAGCGATCAGGGTTCCAACTGGTCGCCCCCGGTAATCATCAATGCCCGCCCAGAGGCCATATCCGGCGACGGAGAGAACCGACCAAAAATAACATTTGCGCAGGATGGCGGCGTACTGGTTTCCTGGACCAAACCGCTTAGCAAGCCCAACACCGGCGAAGTGCGGCTGGCGCGTTCGGATGATGACGGCATCAGCTTCGGGGCACCGATCACCGTGCACCGCGATCGTCAGGAAATCACCCATCGTTTCGAGACGATGATCGTTGGGGGCGATGGGCGGGTTTACGTCGCATGGATCGACAAGCGCGATCTCGAATCAGCCAAGGCGGCGAAGCATCCTTATCGCGGCGCCGCCATTTACGCAACGGTATCGGACGACGGCGGCAGAAGCTTCAAACCGGAAACTAAAGTCGCCGATCATTCCTGCGAGTGCTGCCGTATCGCTGCTGCGGTCGATACCGATGGCGCGCCGCTGATTCTCTGGCGCCATGTATTTGAGCCAAACGAGCGTGACCATGCGCTGGCCAAGCTCAACCTGGACGGAACACCGGCCAACGTCGAGCGTGCCACCTTCGATCGCTGGAAAGTCGATGGTTGTCCGCACCACGGTCCGGCGCTCGCCGTGGCGCCAGACGGTACGCGACATGCCGTCTGGTTCAATGTAAAGGATGGTGCGGGGCGTGTCTTCTATGGCCGATTGAAAAGCGGCGGTATCGACGGACAGCGCTTGATCGGTGGCGAGCAGGCTGCTCGCGCCGATATCGCCATCGCCAATCAACGAATGGCAATCATCTGGAAGGAATTTGATGGCGAGCAAACACTATTGCACGCCGAAATTTCGGAGGATGGCGGCGCCAGTTTCAAGCGCCTGGCACTGGGGGCTGCCAGCGGGGCATCGGATCATCCACGCGCCATTGCCCATGGCAAGGAGCTATTCGCCTACTGGCGCACCGAGTTAGAAGGCATGCGCGTGTTCCGTTTGCCATGAAACGACTCGTCCTGATTTCCTTCCTGCTCGCCTGTGTCACCTCTGCCTTTGCCACCGGCTTCGTTGCCCTCGACCGGAAATCGGCACGAACTCTCACTGACGGATCGACACACACGGCACCGACCATCGTTGCGCTGTGGTCCACCGATTGCCCCTATTGCAAAAAGAATCTCGGCGTGTTCACCGACATGGTTAAGGCTGATGCCAGTCTGCAGCTCATCACCGTTGCCGTGGAACCGTTGTCCGCTGAGGTCGCCACATCGCTTGACCGGATCAGGGTGCCGGGTGTGCGCTACGTCTATGGCACCGATGCGCCCGAGGCGATCGCTTACGCGCTCGACCCCAAGTGGCGCGGCGAATTACCGCGAACCCTTTTCTTTGATGGCCGTGGCAACAGAGTAATGATCTCGGGCGCGGTTGACGTAGCAACAACCCGGAAATCACTTGGTCTGCCAGTCCAATGATACGAGTTACCACTCGCCGATATCGCCCTACAAATCGCGGCCACCCATCAATGCGCGTTCAGCCTGCCAACCAAAATATACGATGCTTGTGATTTGCGACAACCTGTCTCATTCCCTACCTAGCAGGCGCCAGCTATAGGGCAATTTCTTCCTCAACGAAGCGTGGTTACCAACAATTTGGTCGGCGGAGCCAAGGCCCCACTTTCCTTCTTTCGCATCCACCGTAGGACGTCCAAAAGTCGGTGCTGGCGAGACGGCGCTGTGATTTCAAAGCGCATGCAGAACGATCACCGACGGATCATCCGCATGATCCAGCAACAAACGCTTGACCCGCTCCTGCCAGAGTTGGCGAAACAGTTGCTGTTCCGCTGCGGTGGCGCTACGAACAGCCGTGACGATTCACCAATGTCGATGACGTCTCCCAGGACCACGCTCAAACTCGGGCATCACGCACCATTGTCTAATCGGTCTTCCGCAGTACCATGCCCCACTTTGCCACAACGACGCTCATGTGTTTCTTCGGCGCGATTTGCGGCATCCGGGCCGATTACTTCGCTCAAACAATCACTTTAGAGCTTGCCTTCCGCCGAGTGTAGAGCTCGCGCCATGTCCTTCGGCAGGAGATAAAGATGCATCGGATTGAAGGGCGCGGACTCGAAGCCGTAGGCCAAATAGAACGCGCGTGCGGTGCTGTCGGCGGCATGCACCAGCAGTGCCCGGCTAGCCACCTGTTCGTGCGCGATGAGAAAGCGCTTCATGGCGTCCTTGAGCAGGGCCTTGCCCAGGCCGGCGCCCTGTTCGGATTGGTCGACTGCCAGTCGCGCCAGCAGGGTGAGCGGAATCGGATAACGCCCAGCCCCCTTAAGCACACGCGGCGGGGCTTGGTCGGGCTCAATAGAGGCAGCGGCCAAGCTGTAATACCCCACGACGCGGTTGTCGCGCAGCGCCACAAAGGTGCGCGCCGTGTTGGCACGCTGGGCATGCCAGGCGTGACGAATCAGATAGTCATCGAGGGCGGGGCGACCGCAGGAAAAATCTGCCAGCGCGAATTCCGCCGCCAGCGGCACGGTGCCACTCAGGGGTGTGGTCATGCGATGATGCCGGCGTCAGTGTTCGAGAACGCTCTTCTCTGCAAACAGCCGGGTGAGCGCCGGAATGTCGCGGGCTGGGGCATCGAGCGCGCTGCAAAAGGCATCGGCCATTTCTTGCGACACAACGAAGCGGGTCTCGTCGGCCAGCAGGCTGGCGGCGCGCTCTATGGCGGCGCCAACGATGAAATGCGAGAGACTGGCATGCTGGCGCTCCGCAGCACGACGCAACATTTCCTTGGTCTCTGGCGCAATGCGAATGGCGAGACGTTCTTCCTTGGCGGTGGCAATGTTGCTCATGGCTATCCTGAGAGAGGTGTGATGACGTTGTGTGCACATCATAACGTTGATTTGCGAATAAGCCAATACGGATTTCTCCCATGCAACTGCTGATCGTCGCCAAGGAAGTTCACCGCAGCGTTGCATATTCCCTCCCACCCCACCGCTTTCCCGTCGACGACACCCGATTTCCAGAGGCAGCTCGACTGCTTCCTGGGGCAGCTGGGCAATCTGTCTCGGTCACCACCGAACTCAATCGGTTCGAACAGGTCAGGCTTGTTGGAATAGAGCCTAGACAGCTTCATTGGGACCCACGTACTCTACGGCATCAGTTTTGGGGCGATATTCGATCAACCCCATAAGGAATAGGAAGTTCAGCGCAGGGAGGAACAGCACGTCGCCGCCAATCACGCATTTCTTCGCGTATTTTCGCAGAACACTATATTCATCCACTCGACATGTCTTGAGCCTTGCCAGCAACAAGAGCGATAGATTGATTGTCGTGCGATCAGGGTGTGAGTGCTTGGTCGGCCGAAGCATCCCCTGTCTCCCCTATATCGCAGTTCCAGTACATGTAAAACAATACGGCTCGCGTCAAACGCTTGTGCGCAAGTTGCCGGATAACCGGGTCGCGGTTGAACAATTGATCGACCAAATATCCCATCACTTCATCGAATGACTGGTAGTCCCTCCGCTTGGCGATGATCTTGAGCTGAAATTCATCGACAACGGATTCGTACATGTGAAGCAGTTCGAGATTTTCTGGTGCCGCCAGAAACGAGCGAATCTGATTCGTCTCTTTTAGAAATTTGCGTCGTTGCGCTTTTGCGTACTCAGCACTCATGTTGTTGAGCGCGTTTTTCTCCTCGTAGGTGACTCGATCGGTCGGAGGGTCATCGAGCAAGGTAACCACAGTGTCCTTTTGGCGAGCCAGAGCTTGAACGACCTCCGCGAGATCATCGGGACTGACAATCAGCGGGGAGTCCACCGGGTCCAGATCCGCTTCCTTCGGCACCTCAGGAAAACGCTTCAGCCACAGTTCCAGCTGTTCCAAGCCGCAAAGGTAGATCGACTCCACGGGTATGTCGCAGCTTGTGGCAATGTGCTCACGGATCTCAGATTCAGCATTGCCAGCTAGGCGCCGGTTGGCGAATAGCATGTAATGATCAAGCTGTTTGGCTGCTCGCAGCTTTTTGATGCGTAGGATCTCTTTGCCCAGAACAGTTTTATCTGATGAGGGGCTGTAGAAATCTGATTCGGAGAAATTACGGTTGTATCCGTTGGTATGCTTGGCCTGGATGATGGTGGTCCCCACCCAGGGTGCTGTTTTGCTGGGGTGAAGTTCGGCAGTACCAACGAACTTGGCATCCCGGCCACCGTCAGGCCCTTTCGCAAAGCCCTGCACCGATATGCCAAGGAGTCTTTGGCACAAAAGTACGATCAAGGTTTCGAACTGTTCGTCTCCAAGATCCTCGTAAGCGAATTTCACTGCTGCGATCCCGATGCTCAACCCAGAGTTGCGACCATCTCGATCTTTGGTGCGACAGAGCGCACCAATTTCTGAATGCCGTGCCCCGGATTGGCCTGACGCTGCGACACCAGCAATCCCATCTTTTCCAGGAATCCAACGTCCTTGGTGATGGCCGACCGGTTGCGGTGCAGCCGATGGGTCAGTTCGTTGATCGTCCGGGGCTCGTGCATAACTTCGAGCATCAGGCGACGACGGGCCTCCGACAGGACGGTAAACATCCGTTGAGGATCCTCGAACGACAATGTGACCTTGCCCTCAAACGATTGGCCACGGTCAGCGCGTTGAGCAGCGTCCTTCGCCCGGGCAAAAAATCCGGTGACATCATCGGTGCGAATAACAACTTTGGTCATGATTTCCTGTCTCCTGCTGACTTCACTATCTTCAACCACTCCTGCTGGAAACGCTCCAGTGTTGCCTCATAGCTCTCAAACTCGACTGGTTCGACCTTGCCCATGAAATGCCGATGGTGGTAGCCATGAGCATTATCGAATCCGAGTACACGCCCATTGTCTCCGCGATAGATGGCGTGGTTGATATACGCCAAGTTATATCTGGTAATGACAATCTTCCCATGCTCCTTGAAGCCCCATACCTCGTAATTCAACAAGCCTCCACCCGACTTGGGTTTTAGCTCAAAGCGCTCCTGTTCGAGCAGGATTTCTTTTGGTACTTTGACCATTGGCGGCATCAAGTTCAGGTGTGCATAAGAATATCACATCTGTTAAAAAAGGTCAGGCTTGAGTCACGCGTACTCGATATCTTGGGATGGCCATGACGATCATGATGCCAAGCACACACCTTGCTTGAGCGACATACCTACACGGGCGATAATATGCATTTTTCAGTGCCCGCATTTTGCACACTCTTCAAGCGACGAAAAAACAGGACAAGGAACCGGATAATTTTTCTAGTAGCTGTCGGTATCGCATAGAAGAATCAAGAGGATAGATTAACTATGCTACTGATCATAGACAGCCATGCTCGTTGGGCGGCAAAATCATCCAGCTTAGGGGCTAGTCGCCATTCAGTGTAAGCGTCAAGCCAGATCTGGGAGGATCAGCGCGGCGGTGAGGGAACCGTTATTGATCTTCGTGAAGAAACGGAACGCAGTGGTACCAGCATCGAACTTCTTGACCACGCCTATGATGATTGGTACGTCCGTGCGGTGTTTCATTTTCTGATCACACTTGGGGAACGCCAAGTCTACGTGGATCGCGTGCTGCGTGCTGTTAAACCCGGACGTCACATTATTGTTTCCACTTTCGCTGAAGATGGCACATTGCAGTGCAGCGGTCTTCCTGTCATGCGATACAGCGTGGATGCGCTACATGCTGAGTTTGGCGATTCGTACCTCCCCGCTACGTGGCTCCCTTTTCCTCCGCCTTTCACATGAGTTTGCTGAATTCAGCATACGAACGCCTTTGGCATATGTTATCGGCGCCCGGTAGAACAGACTTTGCTTGGTAAGATGCGCATGCTAGTTCGCTACATCAGAGCGGTGCCAGCTTCTGGAGGATCTGCATGCTGAACACTTTCTCAATTGGCAAGCGCCTGAGCGCTGCCTTTTTTATCACCTCGGTCATTTCGCTGCTGGTCGGTCTGAGTGCCCTCTATTTCATCAATGCGGTTGGCGACGCCGGCTTGTATGCCGGACGTTCCGCAGCGCCGCGTGTGGATGCGGTCATGGAAGTCAAACTACTGGCGACTGAGGCACATCTAAAATTCGAGGAAATCATGGGCGGTGACACCGCCGAATCGATAAACGAGGTGCGCAAACTGATGAAAGAGTCGCGCTGGTATGTCGATGCTCTCATCAAGGGTGGAGAAAACGACGAAGGCAAGTTCCTGCCGCTGACCCAACCGGACGCGGTGGCGCTGGCACAAGCGACGCTGACCCAATTTAATGTGTTGGAAAACGCCCTCAACTCCCGTCACGCCACGCTCGGGAAGGCTGACGATGCCGAGCGGCTGAATGCCGATGCGGAATTCGACAAGAGTTTCGATGTATTTATCGCTGCCGCCGACAAGCTGGAAACACAGATTCAGCAAGACATGCACGGCGCCTTGACCAACCTGGAAGGTTCCGTCGGGCAGTCACGCGTGACGATGGCGGCGCTGATAACTGCAGGTTTTGTCATCAGTTTTCTTCTTGGTTGGGTGATCAAAGGTTCGATTGTTAGACCGCTCGACCAGTGCGTGTCCTTGGCTAAGGCCGTCGAGAATGGAGACCTGACCTGCAGAGTCGAAGCAGAAGGCAACGATGAGGTGGCGCAATTGGTCAGGGCGCTAGAGAGCATGCGCCGGCGTATGCTGGACATCATCGGCACCATGCGGCGCAACATCGGCAGTCTTCAGCAGGCATCTTCTTCACTGGCCACTGCGGCGGATCAAAGCAACCAGTCGAGCCTGCAGCAGTCCGACGCGGCTTCCAGCATGGCCGCCTCCGTCGAACAGATGTCAGTGTCGATTGACCAGATCGGCGACCATGCCCGCGAAGCCAACACCATTGCCGGACAATCCGCACAGCAGGCGTTGGATAGTGGTAAAACCATCCACGATGCGGTGGCGGAGATCGCCAACATCGCGACGGTCGTCAACCAGACCGCCTCGACCATTCACGAGCTGGACGAATTTTCGGGACAGATATCGAACATCATCAACGTCATCCGCGAAATTGCGGACCAGACCAATCTGCTGGCGCTCAATGCTGCCATTGAGGCCGCGCGCGCGGGTGAGCAGGGACGGGGGTTTGCCGTCGTGGCCGACGAGGTACGCAAGCTGGCGGAGCGTACCGCCACCTCCACAGGTGAAATATCGGCCATGATCACCAAGATTCAGCAAGGGACACAACGAGCTTCGCAGGAGATGGGATCCGGCGTGCAGCGAGTTAACGAGGGGGTCGAACTGGCCAATCGCGCGGGCGGATCGGTGACCGCGATCAGAGGCAGTGCGGATCAGGTATCGCGCGTCGTCGGCGACATTACCAGCGCTCTGGTTGAGCAATCATCTGCGATGCGCGATATCGCGGGGCGTGTCGAGCAAATTGCCCAAAGTTCAGAACAAAACACCCAAGCGACCCAGTCGACTGCGCGTGCCGCCCACGAGCTGTCAGATCTGGCAAGCCAGCTCGAGCGGCTGACCGCCGGCTTCAAGATAACCTGACGGTCCTCACGACAGGTCCGACTTCCATCTTAGCTTCATGACGAGCCTCTTCGTTAATCCGGCGGGTCACGAGGCGTAGCGGTCGTTCAGATGGTGCGTTATGCAAGGGATTCGCGCCAGTTGTGGCCGGGTCCCGAAGGCCATCTGAATAAGATCCTATCCGTTGGAACGGCAGGTGGACTCATTAAGCCGACGCTGCAAGCCGCTCTCCAATAGTGCCGAGCATGGGTGCTATCGCTGCACACCTGTCGTAACTACTAGCGATCGAAAGAGCAGAACTTCATTCTTTCACCATTATTTCGTCTTGAACGCCTGCTCCCATCAGTTACCCGCTCGTTCACTTTTTCAGACCGGCAGTAGACAACCGGATTTTCGCCAGCCGAAGTGTTATGCACTTGATTCAAACAGAAGTGACGTAAGGTGCTGAGCGTCGGATCGACAACATCGAGTCGGCCTTGAAGTGAATCAAAGCCTAGCCACAGCGATCGCGGATGAAATCCTCGCTGCTCGATCCTCGTTGAAGGCAATATCTTCGGCTGAGAAAGGCGTCATTCGCTTGTCGAGACTCGTATAGTTCAACGTTCCCCAGACCTTGCCATGGATGTTTATCGGCGAACTGATGTATGCCTCGCAGGGAATCAAGCCATACAGCGGATGCAAGCTCATGCCTTTGACGCCATCAATCTCGGTGATGGTTACAGTCGCCATCGTCTGGATAACTTCTCTGCAGTAGACGGCATCCAGCGGGTACTGGTCTCCAGCGTGGGGAATCCCGGTATCCGAAGACACCGCAACTACTTCGTAGGTGTTACCCACGACCCGGCTAACGATCCCGAGCATGAGCCCCAATCTGCTGCGTCCCTCTTCAAGAACTGAGACGCAATATTTTTTGAGTTGAGCGTCCATGGGGCTAACCTGCGGTTAATGGAGATTGGCAAGCATACCGAAAACCGCCCATCAGTGCTGGCGTCCCGAGAAAAACTACTCTTTACTGTCGCGGCGCCCTTCGTTCATTGGTCTATTGTTGATCCTTAGTGAGGGATCCGATGTCGGTTGGATGCGGAACCAGGTACATCATTTGATGCATCCATCAAGGTCCGGGCACTTTTGTCTCACACGAGAATATAGTGCTGAACGCACACACACTATGCCATTGAGCGCATGCGACTTTCCTCGTTCCTGACTCGCCTGATCTGGCTCTGCGTCCTGCCGCTGATGGTATTTTCCACGTGGCTGGTCTACGATGTCGTGCGCCAGTTGCAAAGTGCTAGCGATCAGGAAGCGAATCACCTTGCCCGAAACTTCGCCACCGCCATTGATTACAACCTGAACGCCCGCATCGGTTCACTGAACGTCATGGCCGCTTCCCCGCTGGCAGACGACCCTGCGCTCTGGCCACTTTACTACCAGGTATCACAGGGCTATCGTGCCAACTTTGGCAGCCATGTCATTTTTGCCGAAGCAGAAGAGCCGATGCGCATGCTCTTCAACACCCGGGCCCCCTTGGGCACCATCCTGCCATCTCTGCCCAAGCCTAAAGGCAATTCGGCTGTCCAGAAAGCACTGAGTACCGGCCAACCGGCTGTGGGCGATATCTTTGTGGGACCGATTGCCCAAGAAAGACTGGTGGCCATCGCGGTACCACTTCGACGTGATGACAAAGTCGGCAAGATCTTGGTGGCCACCGTTGAGCTGCGCCTGTTTCAGGACCGTCTCGAACAAGTGTCTCTGCCTGACGGCTGGGGACTGTCGTTGCGTGATGGTCAAGGGGAGGTCATTGCTCGCCGTCCTCCTGCCGGCATCGACACGGATGTCTACCGGCGTGTCACCTTCAAGACAATGTCCGCGCCGTGGTCGGTCATACTGGAAATCCCCCGTGCCAGCTATCTTGCGCCGATGCTGAAGGCCGGTATGGGTCTCGGCTTCGCCCTGCTGGCGGTCGCCCTGGCAGGTATCGGCGGTGGTCTTTGGGGTACCCGGCGCTTAAGTCGGGCGGTCGCCAGCCTAGCCGAACCCAATCATGAATTGACTAATGGCCCGGATATCGCCGAAATTGCCGCGGTACGCCAACGGATTGATGCGGCCAGCCAGCGCATTGCCAGTTTTGCCACGACGCAAGATCAGGCCATTGAGGAGGAGCGGCGACGCGTCGCGCGTGAAGTCCATGACCAGATGGGGCAGGTCTTTACCGCCATCCGCATGATTGTGCAGTCGATTCCCCGTGAGGAGTTTCCTCCCGGTCAGGAGGCGGCATTGCAACAGGCGCTGGATATGGGTATTGCCAGCGCGCGCAAGATTACTGCCGAACTGCGCCCACCCCTGCTTGACGACCTTGGCTTGGCAGCAGCGCTCGACTATTTGGGCAAGGAGCTGACGCGCACGACCGAGTTGGCCTGTGTCGTCGACCTCGGTGACCATGAGCAGTTGTGCGGCCCGCAGGCGCTCACCTTGTTTCGCATTGTCCAGGAAGCGTTTACCAACATCCTGCGCCATGCCGGCGCCCGATGTATCGAGATTAGTGGTCACGCGACGGGAGGCCAGTATTGCCTGATCATCGAAGATGATGGGTGCGGCTTCGAGTCCAGCATTGTTCGCCAGGGCGCCATGGGGCTCATCAACATGCGCGAACGCGCCCGCTTGATGAATGGCGAATGCACAATTACCGCACGGCCAGCAGGCGGTACCCGCGTCACGATCAGCTTGCCCCTCGACAAGACACTTTCCGGGAACCCCGATGAAACTGCTGCTGGTTGAAGACCACCCCATTTTCCGCTTCGGCGTCCGGCAGTTGATTGCCCAGCGCTGGCCAGAGGCCGCTATCGACGAAGCGGGTACCCGGGCGGATGCCTTGGCCGCCGCTCGCCATCATTCGTTCGACCTGGCACTGGTCGACCTCAATCTGCCCGACAGCGAGGGTATCGAAGTGGTCTCGCAACTTCACCGGGCAGTCCCGACCTTGCGAATGCTGGTGCTGAGCCTGAATGCCGAAGCGGCCTACGCCCAGCGCGCCCTGCAAACCGGTGCTTCCGGCTACCTGGCCAAGGATCGCGCCGCCGATGAGTTGATAGCTGCCATCGAACGGATCATCGCCGGCGGCCGCTACATTACCGCTTCGCTGGCGGAACAATTCGCTGACCTGGTGTCCGGCGAGCGTAAGGGCACAGCGCACGACGAGCTTTCGGCCCAGGAATACCGTGTACTGATCCAGCTGGCGGAAGGTCATCGCATTGCCGACATCGCCACCGCCATGCATTTGTCGCCCAAGACAGTCACCACCTATCGCAGTCGAATCCTGGAAAAATTGGCACTCGCCAGCAATGCTGAACTGGCGCGCTATTGCCTGACACATCACCTGCTCGACCCGACCGCCCCGAACTCGCCATAACCTGCTGTCCCGTCCTCCGCTGAGGCGAAGAGACGATTGTTTGCCCATCCGCCGAAAAGGGCATCCGCGTTATCGGTGTCAGCATTTGTAGGCGAATACCCACAAGCAAATCAGCAGGCGCCTACACGCGTATCAGCGATTGCTGCTAACGACGGCTGACTGATCGGCAGAAACTTCGGTTCATGAATTAACGCCCTCGGAGGGCCTCATGAACCTCGTCATCATTGAAGACAACGAACTGGTGCTCTACCAGTTGCTGCGCTTGGTAAGCAAGCAACCCGCTATTTGCGTGACCGGCATGGCAACGGACGAAGACGGCGCTGTTTCGGTGATTCGCGTTGCACAACCCGACGCCGTACTGTTGGATCTTTCGCTCGCCTCGGGAAGTGGCATCAATGTGCTCAAGCGGATCCGCGTCGCCGGCAGCAAAGCGCGTGTTCTTGTGTTGACCAATCACACCGCCGAGGCGGTGCGCCTTAGCTGCGAATCACACGGTATTGATGGCTTTTACGACAAAAGCCGCGAAGCGCAGATCTGTCTCGACCGCCTGTTCTCCTGGCTACCCCGGTCCTTGGGAGAAGTGCGATGACGAAGATGTTCCTGCGGCTGTTCTGGAAATCCTTGCGGACCCGCATCACTCTGCTGATCCTCACGACAATCCTGCTCGGCGCCTGGTTGATCACTTTCGCCATCAGCCATACCCTGCGTCAGAAGATCGAGCATCTGTTGGCTGAACAGCAGATGGAAATGGCAACATACCTGAGCGTGCATATCAACAAGGAACTGGAAGACCGGCTCTTTGCTCTCAAGAAGGCAGCCGAGGTCATGGCGCCGGCACTCAAGCAAGGGCCGGCGGCCCTGCAGGCGAATCTCAACGAACGCCGGCTGACGCAATCTCTGTTCAATGGCGGCATGGTCGTTCTCGACAATGCCGGCACCGCCATCGCGGAAACGGGACTCATGGTCCAGCGCATTGGGACCAATTACCGCGATGTCGACAGCGTCGCCGCCGCACTCGACACCGGTAAGGCGACAATTGGCCAGCCGATCGTGGGCAAGAAGCTGAATGCACCGATCCTCAGCATGACCGTACCCATCACTGACGCCGACGGACACATCGTCGGTGCCCTGGCGGGCATTACCAACCTGGCGACGCCCAACTTCCTCGATCTGTTCCACAAGATGTTTCCGCAACAGGGCAGTGGCTATCTGCTGTTGGTGGCCCCACAACACCGGCTGATCGTTACCTCGTCCGACAAGAGTCGCGTCATGGAGGAATTACCTCCACCCGGCGTCAACCCCGGCATCGACCGTTATCTTTCCGGCGCCGAAGGTTCGAGCATCGTCACCAGTCCGGCCGGCGTGGACGTCCTGGCCTCGGTAGCGCGCATTCCTGCGGGCGGATGGTATGTGGCTGCCCTGCTGCCCACCAGTGCCGCATTTGCACCGATCAAGGAACTGGAGCACACCATCTGGTGGGCAGCGACGCTCATCGCCCTGCTGGCCATCGGTATCACCTGGTGGATTCTCAAACGGCAGTTGGCACCGATACAAAGCGCTGCCCAGATGATGGCCGGATTTGCCGATGCCAATCAATCACCGACACTGTTGCCGATCGTCCGTCAGGACGAGGTGGGCGAATTGATCGGGGGTTTTAACGGGCTACTGATGACCTTGATTCAACGCGAGGAACGCTTGCGGATGCTGTCGATGGCGGTGGAACAGAGCCCGGAAAGCGTCATGATCGTCGACGTCAATAAATTCATTGTCTACGCCAATCCGGCCTTGTTGCGCATTACTGGCTACACCGCCGACGAAGTCATCGGCCAGACACCACGCTTTCTGCACTCTGGCAAGACACCTCCGGCGACCTATGCGGCACTCTGGGCTGCCTTGCAGCAGGGTGACACATGGAAGGGTGAATTCATCAATCGGCGCAAGGATGGCAGCGAATACATCGAGTTCGCCAGCATTGCCCCCATTCGGCAATCCGATGGTCACGTCACGCATTTCGTTGCCGTCAAGGAAGACATAACCGAGAAAAAGCGCCTTGGCGAGGAATTGGACCAGCATCGTCATCATCTTGAAGATGAAGTCGTGCGCCGGACGGCGGAACTGGCGGAAGCACGCGATGCCGCTGAAGCCGCCAACCACGCCAAAAGTGATTTCGTGGCCAATATGTCGCACGAGATCCGCACGCCCCTGAACGCCATATTGGGTTTCACCCACCTGTTGCGCCGCAAGGCGACGCAAGCGGAACAGATCAGGAAACTCGACCAGATCGCCGATGCGTCGCAGCACCTGCTGGCCGTGATCAACGACATCCTCGACTTTTCCAAGATCGAGGCCGGCAAGCTCAGCCTGGAAATCACCGACTTTGCCCTAACCCGCGTGCTCGATAACGTCCTCTCCATGATCGGGCCGAAGATTCACGAAAAGGGACTCACGATTACGGTGGAAAGCGACGCACTGCCCGAAGTGCTGAGCGGCGACGCGACCCGGCTGGCGCAGGTATTGATCAATTACCTGGGGAATGCCATCAAGTTCACCGCGCAAGGAGACATCGGCTTGCGCGTGCGGAAGCTCGAAGAAACTGATGACGACCTGTTGGTGCGCTTTGACGTGTTGGATACAGGTATCGGTATCCCGCCGGAAAAGCTCGACAAACTGTTTGCGGCCTTCGAGCAGGCGGATGCGTCGACGACGCGCCGCTTCGGCGGCACCGGTCTTGGGCTCGCGATCAACAAACGGCTGGCCCAGATGATGGGCGGAGAAGTCGGTGCTGACAGTACGGCGGGGGCGGGTAGCCGCTTCTGGATTACCGCGCGCCTGGGCAAGAGCCGGCTCACCCTGGCGGAACTCGCCGTGCCCCCTGTCATGGCACAGCGAGTCCAGGCGTTGCGGGGACACATCCTGCTTGTCGAGGACAATCTGCTGAGCCAGGCCGTGGCGCAGGAACTGCTGGCTGAGAGCGGCTTGACCGTCGAGGTGGCCAGCGACGGTCAGCAGGCCATCGACAAGGTCAAGCGCGGAACTTACGATCTGATCCTGATGGATATGCAGATGCCGGTGATGGATGGCCTGGAAGCCACGCGCGCCATCCGCGCCCTGCCGCAAGGGGCAACACTGCCGATCCTGGCCATGACCGCCAATGCGTTTGACGAAGATCGCGAACATTGCCTGGCGGCGGGCATGAACGACTTCGTCGCCAAGCCGGTCGATCCCGTCAAGTTGCAGGCCGCATTGGCGCGTTGGTTGCCGCACGATGTGGCACTCGACATGAAGGTAACGACAGTCCCTGTTGCTGACGCCGAGTCGCTACCCGATGCGCTGACGCAAGTACCCGGTCTGGAGGCGGAGAAGGGACTAGCCATCGTCCGGGGGAGTGTGGACGCTTATCAGCGCCTGTTGCGTCTTTTTGTAACCGTGCATGGTGACGATATCCACACTCTGCGTCGGCACATGGCCGCGAACCAATCGGAAGAATCGAGGCGCTTAGTGCATACCCTGAAAGGAGCCGCCGGTAACGTGGGGGCGACACGGATCGCGCACCTGGCAGCTAAGCTGGAAAAGAACTTCCTGGCGGACACCGCGAAAAGTGCGCTCGAAAAGCAAGTCGAGGATTTGGATGCACAGTTGGGTATGCTCTGCACGACACTCGTAACAATCATTCCCGCCTTAACGCCAGCGGATGCCACGCGGACACAAGAACGCCATCCAGAAAACAAGCACTGTCCTACGATCCTGATCGTCGATGACGACCCCGGCAGTCTTGGGGCACTTGGCCGATTGCTCCACCATGGCTACGAGGTGCTGGCTGCCCCCTCTGGCAAGCGGGCCTTGGAACTGGTCACCGCAGATCCGCCTCCCGACCTGATTCTGCTGGACGTCATGATGCCGGCGATGAGTGGCTACGAGGTGATCAGGCACTTGAAATCTGTTCCGGCCACGGCGGATATCCCGGTGCTATTTGTCAGCGGCATGGATGCTGTCGAAGACAGGGACATGGGGTTGCGGCTCGGTGCAGCGGGTTTCATCGCCAAACCGTATGAGCCTGAAATCATCCTGACTCAGATCGCCCATCAACTCGCCGCTCATCCTGGGCGCTCCGAGTCCATTTCCAACACCGAACTCGGGAGGGCCGCTTGATGAAACCGCTGAATATTCTGCTCGCCGATGACACGGCATCCGTTGGCGAATTCGTTTCGGCCTACCTGCGGGAAGCCGGGCATAACGTGACCCTGGTACAAAGCGGGGAAGCGGCAGTGTCGGCCTATCGTTCCCAGACCTTCGATCTGGTCTTGATGGATGTGATCATGCCAGGGATCGGCGGCTTGGAGGCCGTCAAGCAGATCAAGGCCATCCCGATGCCACATTGGGTGCCGGTCATCATCATCACGGGATTGGATAACGAAGAAGATGTCATGAGCGGCTTCCTGGCCGGCGCAGACGATTACATCGTGAAGCCGCTGAAACCCGTCACCCTCGATATCCGCATTCGTTCGATGATGCGCATTGCAGCGATTCAGCGCACGGCCACGGCGGTGGTCGACAATGTGATCGAAGCGGTGATCCGGATCGATCGCGTTGGACGGATCATGCAGTTCAACCGCGCGGCGGAACGGATATTCGGCTACGAAGCCGCCGAGGTGATCGGCAAAAACGTCAGTCAACTCATGCCTTCCCCGTACCGGGAGCGACATGACGATTACATTGCCAATTACGTGGCCACTGGCCAGGCCAAGGTAATCGGCATTGGTCGTGAAGTCACCGGATTGCGCAGGAACGGAGAGACTTTCCCGATGCATCTGGGGATCACGGAAGCCGCTACGCCCGATGGTAAATTCTTCATCGGCCTGGTGCGTGACTTGACCGAGGAGGTCAAGCTACGCGCACAAAACGAATTTCTGGCCCACCATGATGGCTTGACCGGCCTACCCAATCGAAGTGCATGCTGGAGCCATCTGACGCAGCGCCTGAACGTCAATCGCGCACACCGTGAAGCGGCGGAATGCACGGTATTTTTTTGCGATCTGGATGGCTTCAAGGGGATTAATGATCGCCATGGCCATGCCGCAGGGGATACGGTACTCAGGCAAGTCAGTCAGCGCCTGAAGGAAAGTCTGTTTGTACGCGACTTCATTGCCAGAATCGGCGGTGATGAGTTTCTGGCTGTGGTGGATGGCAGTCTGACCGATGTCGCTGCCCAGGAGATTGGCGAGCGTATTGTCGAGGCGTTAGCGCAACCGATTGAGACAGGGGCGGGCACATATCAGGTGGGGGTTAGCGTGGGGATTGCCCATTCTCGAAGCCAACCGGCGTCGGTTGAATCATTGGTCGACGCAGCCGATCATGCTATGTATCGGGCTAAGACGGGCGGGCAAATGACCAAAAAGGTAGGCTGTGTTCGCAAATCATGTTGGTGGCTCGGCTAGTGAGCCCGCTGACGCGGATACTGCATGGCGTGGCGCGTGTGCGCCGGGCCCTGCAGGAGCGCAACATGAGGAAAGCCGAGTTGAATCGAATCACCGCCGCGCTGCGTAAGCT
>CAMDMZ010000054.1 GCA_945902805.1 Propionivibrio dicarboxylicus
ATGTTGTTCCATGGCAGAATTGCATCTACCGTTGTGGCTGGCTTTTGCCTGCGAGCCCGACTCACCTCTTAGCCGCTTCCCCTTTCCGTCAACTTCGCGAGACAAATCAACATGAGTAAGCCAAACAAAGTTGCTCTTCTTACGGCAGGAGGCCTGGCACCCTGCCTCAGCTCCGCCATCGGCAGTCTTATCGAACGCTATAACGAGATCGATCCCAGCATTGAGATCATCTGCTATCGCAGCGGCTACAAAGGGCTCCTGCTCGGTGACTCCTACAAAGTCACCCCGGAAATCCGTGAAAAGGCTGGGCTCTTGCATCGCTTCGGCGGCTCGCCGATCGGCAACAGCCGAGTCAAGCTGACCAACGTCAAGGATTGCGTCAAGCGTGGTCTCGTCAAGGAAGGCCAGGACCCGCAAAAAGTCGCCGCTGACCAACTGATCAAGGACGGAGTCGACATTCTTCACACCATCGGCGGCGATGACACCAACACCGCCGCCGCCGATCTCGCCGCCTTCCTGGCCCGGAACGATTACGGTCTCACCGTGATCGGTCTACCCAAGACCGTAGACAACGACGTATATCCGATCAAGCAATCGCTCGGCGCCTGGACCGCCGCCGAACAAGGCGCGCGCAACTTCCAGAATGTCGCCGCCGAGAACAATGCCAACCCGCGCATGTTGATCGTACATGAAGTCATGGGCCGCAACTGCGGCTGGCTGACCGCCGCCACCGCCCGGGAATATCGCAAACTGCTCGACCGCAGTGAATGGCTGCCCGCCATCGGCCTCGACCGCGCCGCGTTTGAAGTCCACGCCATCTTCGTTCCCGAAATGGCAATCGACCTCACCGCCGAAGCCAAACGCCTACGCGACGTCATGGACAAGGTCGATTGCGTCAATATCTTCGTCTCCGAAGGTGCCGGCGTCGAGGCCATCGTCGCGCAACTCCAGGCCAAGGGGGAGGAAGTCCCGCGTGATGCCTTCGGCCACATCAAGCTCGACGCCATCAACCCCGGCAAATGGTTCGGTGAGCAGTTCGCCCAGATGATCGGTGCGGAGAAGACCCTAGTCCAGAAATCCGGCTATTTCGCCCGCGCCTCTGCCGCCAATGTCGAAGACATTCGCCTGATCAAGTCTTGCGCTGATCTCGCTGTCGAATGCGCCTTCCGTCGTGAATCCGGCGTCATCGGCCACGACGAGGATCGCGGCGGCATCCTGCGCGCCATCGAATTCCCGCGCATCAAGGGCGGCAAGCCGTTCGACATCGATACGGTCTGGTTTAACGAAATGCTGGCCGACATTGGGCAGCCCAAGGGGGCCAAGGTTGCGGTAAGTCACTAAAGATCGACCGGACAAGGTCGGAGTGCGGTACTCCGGCCTTGTCGATATCCAGGGGCCAAGGGCTGACTTTCGCCCGTCCGGCGTTCGTGCCCAAGACCTGATTGTTCGGCGCCCGCATGGCTCTAAGGACCATGGCGAAATGCCGAAGCGCCGTCTCGCCAGCACCGACTTTTTCGCCCTGCACCTTTCCCACTACGTCCCGACGCACCAGAAACCCGAACCACGTCGGTAGGGGCTGCACCATTGGTTCATGACGCACGCAGTGGAAGAATCGTTTTAACTTAAAACGCTGCGGGCTCCAATCATGGATATGACGCTTCAGTTCTCCGCTGATCCAACCAATGCCGCCTCGCGGACGACGTCTGACACGCTGACCGCCGCCTTGCGCCAACAGCGCGACGCCTACTGCGTCGCGACGATTTCGCAGCGATAATCGAGGATGCCTTTGCCGAAGCGCACGGCACCTACGGCGTACCGCGCTACATGACGCATTCGGAAGCCGTTGCATTGCTTGAGAGTCTGCTGGTGGCATAGGCCGGCATCAAAAAGTCGGTGCTGGCGGGACGGCGCAAAGAACGCCGCGCGGAGCAGAATAAGGAACGACAAAAATAATTCATCGGTGCTACCGATAAGGAGGAACAGCATGACCAGCATTCGCCTGAACCCGATTGACACCTCGATGGTGTTTACCGAATCGCGTGCAGCCCCCAATCATGTCGGCGGTTTGCTGCAATTCCGCCTGCCAGACGATGCGCCACAAGATTTTCTGCGCCAGATGATGCTCGATTTTCGTAGCCATCGACGCTTTGTCGCGCCCTGGAACCGTCGCCTCAAACATGCCTTCAACAAGAACCCGATGCCGGTGTGGATCGAGGACGAAGACATCGACCTCGAATACCACGTGCGCCATTCGGCGTTGCCCTGGCCCGGTGGTGAGCGTGAACTCGGCGAACTGGTCGGGCGTCTGCACAGCACGCCGATCGACCTGACGCGTCCGCCCTGGGAATGCACCATCATCGAGGGACTGGAAGATCGTCGCTTCGCTTTGTTCATCAAGATGCACCACTCCCTGATCGATGGCGTCAGCGGCATGAAGCTGCTGCAGCGGGCCATGTCGCCGGATCGCGAAAAGAGCATCCTGATGCCACCCTTCTGGTCGGCCGAGGTGACTGAAAAGAGCCGCAAGCGAGGCAAGGAAGCGCTGCTGCCGACGGTGTCCAATGCCCTGGCTGCTGCGGCGCAGGGGCTTTCGGTACAAATCCGTTCGGTACCGCAGCTGGTCGGGGCCTTTGCCAAGATCCTGAAGCGTGTGGGTTCGTCGGCTGACGGAATGGTCATCCCGTTTCTCGATTCGCCGAACTCGGTGCTCAACTGTCGGGTGCGCGAAAAGCGTCGCTTCGCCACCCAGCAGTTTCCTCTCGAACGCTTGCGCGCGCTGGCGGCAGCCGCTGACGGCACGCTCAACGACGTGGTGCTGGCGATTAGCGGCGGTGCCTTGCGGCGCTTTCTTCTGGAGCGCGATAGCCTGCCGGAACAGGCGCTGACCGCCGGCATTCCGGTATCAGTCCGACCCAAGGACGACGAGGGTGGCGGCAACGCGATTACCTTCATTGTCGCCAGCCTGGGCACCCATCTCGATGATCCGGTTGCGCGCTTCCAGGCGATCCGGGCATCCGTCAAACACGCCAAGGCGCATGTGCAGAGCCTGCCCAAGCAGGCCATGACGCAATACACGGTGCTGTTGATGGCACCCACCATGGTCCAGATGTTGACCGGCATTGGCGGTCGCACCCGACCGATGTTCAATGTGACGATTTCCAATGTGCCGGGGCCGGAAAAGCCTCTGTACTTCCGTGGCGCCGAAATGCTTGCCAGCTACCCGGCCTCCATCGTCACCCACGGTCTCGCCCTCAATATCACCTGCACCAGCTATGCCGGCCATATGGACTTCGGCTTCACCGGTTGTCATGCCTCGGTGCCGAGTATGCAACACCTGGCCGTGTTTGCCACAGAAGCGCTGGAAGAACTTGAAGCGGCTTTTCCGGAGAAACCGGTGATAGCGAAGTCGGTGCGCAAGGCAAAACCAAAACCAACGTCAAAGTCCGCCGCAACGGCCGCACCAAAATCAACACGCACCACGAAAACGAAGGTGTCGCCATGAGCCGTCCAGCAGCAGATCCACCGAAGAACAGAAAGCCCGCCGGTGTCAAAAAGAATCAGGGCAAGCCCGATGTTTCGCCGAAGACGCCCAATCCCGGCCTGACATCCCAAATCCGTTCTGTCGCCGGGCAGGTCTGGGATTGGGCGGGAATGGCCGCCGAACTGGCTGCGGGAATGACCAAACCGTTGGCGAAGAATCCTGCGTCAAGGAAAGCAGTGGTCGCGGCCGGGAGGTTTCTGCACGATGCCCGCGAAACCGCCGGCATCAGCATCGACGAACTGGCACGCGCGGTCAAGCTCGATGACCGTACCGTACTGGAACTGGCAGAAAGCGGGAAGGTTGCCATCCCGTTCGAGATCATCCTGCGCATCGCCTCCTTGCTCGCGCGTAATGACCCGATTCCCTTTGTACTAGCTCTCTCGCGGGGTTATGCGCCGGGGGTCTGGAAGGCGATCGAACAGTTGGGGATGGGGAATCTGCTGCTGAACACGGCCCGCGAGCACGAGTTCATCACTATCTATCGCGCGCGTGATTCACTGCGAATACTGTCCGATGCCGAATTTGCCCGCTTGACGCGTTTCGTCGAATCAGCCGTCGACACCACGGCAGGTCTGATCGACGACTTGAAGACGCCCGCCAAAAAGCCACGCAAAGAGTAACCACGGATTCAAAACCAACAACGGGGGGTTACCGCGAATTCGTTGTAAACCAAGCAAAGCGGACATTTCTGCTTTGCGGAAAAGCTGGCATTTCTATTTGGCGTTGACAGTTCGGGCCTACCAGCAGGCAATGGCCTTTAACGGAAAAGGCCTTGCCCGCACCGCCGAAGTGAACCCGATGCTGCCTTCCTTAACTACTGAAGAACTCCTTCACACGATCCATCCAGCCTTGCGCTTTCGGGTTATGTCGTTCGGTATTGCCCTGGCTGATCTTTTCGAATTCCTCGAGCAGTTCGCGCTGGCGATCGGTCAGATTCACCGGTGTTTCGATCACGACATGGCATAGCAAATCGCCCTGGCTGATCGAACGGACGCCCTTGATGCCTTTGCCGCGCAGACGGAATACCTTGCCGGTCTGGGTTTCGGCCGGCACTTTCAGGCGTGCGACGCCGTCCAGAGTCGGGATTTCGATTTCCCCACCGAGCGCGGCGGTCGAGAAACTGACCGGCATCTCGCAATGCAGATCATCGTGATCGCGCTGGAATACCGCGTGTGCCTTGAGGTGGATCTGAACGTACAAGTCGCCCGGAGGACCGCCATTCACACCGGGTTCGCCCTCGCCGGAGAGCCGTATCCGATCGCCTTCATCAATCCCGGATGGAATCTTGACCGAGAGGGTCTTGTGCTGTTTGACGCGCCCGGAGCCGTGGCAATTGCCGCAGGGATCGGGAATGTAGCGCCCTGTGCCGTGGCATTTGGGGCAGGTCTGCTGGATCGAGAAAAAACCTTGTTGCATGCGGACCTGGCCGTGACCGCCGCAGGTCGGGCAGGTCTTGGGTTCGCTGCCCTTTTTGGCACCCGTGCCGTTACACGGCTCACACTCGGCCATGGTCGGGATGCGGATGCGGGTTTCCGTGCCGCGTGCGGCATCTTCGAGCGTGACTTCAAGGTTGTAGCGCAGATCGGCACCGCGATAGACGTTGGATCGTCCGCCGCCACCACCACCACCGCGTCCGCCGGCACCAAAGATATCGCCAAAGATATCGGAGAAGGCGTCGGCAAAGCCGCCCATACCGGCACCACCGGCGCCCATGCCGGACTGCGGATCGACGCCGGCGTGGCCGTACTGGTCGTAGGCGGCGCGCTTTTGGCTGTCCGAGAGGATCTCGTAAGCTTCTTTGGCTTCCTTAAACTGTTCTTCCGCTTTGGGATTGTCCGGGTTGCGGTCGGGATGGAACTTCATGGCCAGCTTGCGGTAGGCCTTCTTGATGTCCTCGTCCGCAGCGTCGCGGTTGAGGCCCAGAATCTCGTAAAAGTCTCGTTTCTTAGCCATGATGGTCGCAGGTAAAGGGGGGCTTTAGAAAGAGCGACGCCGGACTCGCGGTCCGGCTCACGCTCTGAGTCATGCGCCGGGGCTTACTTCTTGTCCTTGACCTCGGTGAACTCGGCATCCACGACGTCGCCGTCGTTCTTGGCATCGCGTGTGCCGTCGCCGCCGCCGGCGGCACCTGCCGCACCCGCCGCTGCGTCAGCGCCCGGGGCGCCACCTGCTCCTTGATCGCCGTATATTTTCTCGCCCAGCTTTTGCGAGGCTTGCATCAGGGCATTGGTCTTGGCTTCGATGGCTTCCTTGTCGTTGCTCTTCATCACCTCGTCGGCTTCCTTGATGGCGTCTTCGATCTTGGCTTTTTCAGCCGGATCGAGCTTGTCGCCATGTTCGGTCAGGGCCTTCTTGATCGAATGCACCATGCCGTCGCACTGGTTGCGTGCTTCGACCAGCTCATGCGCTTTCTTGTCTTCCTCGGCATGGGCTTCGGCGTCTTTCACCATGGCCTGGATCTCGGATTCCGAGAGACCGGAGTTGGCCTTGATGGTGATCTTGTTTTCCTTGCCGGTGCCTTTGTCCTTGGCCGACACATGCAGGATGCCGTTGGCGTCGATATCGAAGGTGACTTCGATTTGCGGCATGCCACGTGGCGACGGCGGAATGTCGGAAAGGTTGAACTGGCCGAGGCTCTTGTTGCCGGCCGACATTTCGCGCTCGCCTTGCAACACGTGGATGGTGACGGCGGACTGGTTGTCGTCGGCGGTGGAGAAGGTCTGGCTGGTCTTGGTCGGGATGGTGGTGTTTTTGGTGATCAGCTTGGTCATCACGCCGCCCAGGGTCTCAATACCCAGCGACAACGGGGTAACGTCGAGCAGCAGCACGTCCTTGACTTCACCTTGCAGCACGCCACCCTGGATCGAGGCGCCGATAGCGACGGCTTCATCGGGGTTCACGTCACGGCGCGGCTCCTTGCCGAACAGTTCCTTGACCTTTTCCTGCACCTTGGGCATGCGCGTCATGCCGCCGACGAGGATGACGTCAGCGATATCTTCGATCTTGACGCCGGCATCTTTGATGGCCATGCGGCAGGGCGCGACGCAGCGCTCGATCAGCTCATCGACCAGGGACTCGAACTTGGCGCGGGTGATCTTGATGGCCAGATGTTTCGGACCGGAAGCATCTGCGGTGATGTAGGGCAGGTTGATTTCGGTCTGCTGGTTGCTGGAAAGCTCGATCTTGGCTTTTTCGGCACCTTCCTTGAGACGTTGCAGGGCCAATACGTCAGCTTTCAGGTTGACGCCTTGCTCCTTTTTGAACTCTTCAATGATGTAGTCGATCAGGCGCTGGTCGAAGTCTTCACCGCCGAGGAAAGTGTCGCCGTTAGTGGACAGCACTTCAAACTGGTGCTCGCCGTCAAGTTCGGCGATTTCGATGATGGAGACGTCAAACGTGCCGCCGCCGAGGTCGAACACCGCAATCTTGCGATCGCCTTCCTGCTTGTCCATGCCAAAGGCGAGGGCAGCAGCGGTCGGCTCGTTGATGATGCGCTTGACTTCGAGACCGGCGATGCGGCCGGCGTCCTTGGTGGCCTGGCGCTGGCTGTCGTTGAAGTAGGCGGGCACGGTGATCACGGCCTCGGTGACTTCCTCGCCTAGGTAGTCTTCGGCGGTCTTCTTCATCTTGCGCAGGACTTCGGCGGAAACCTGGGGCGGCGCCATCTTGTTGCCGCGCGCTTCGACCCAGGCATCGCCGTTGTCGGCCTTGACGATCTTGAAGGGCATCAGGTCGATGTCCTTCTGCACTTCTTTCTCTTCGAAGCGGCGGCCGATCAGGCGCTTCACCGCGTAGAGCGTGTTCTTGGCGTTGGTGACAGCCTGGCGCTTGGCCGAGGCGCCGCACAGAATCTCGTCATCATCGGCATAGGCGACGATGGACGGCGTGGTACGAGCGCCTTCCGAGTTTTCAATCACTTTCGGCTTGCCGCCTTCCATGATGGCGACGCAGCTGTTGGTGGTGCCGAGGTCGATGCCGATAATCTTGCCCATGATTTTCTTCCTTCCAGAAATTGGTGAATTGCTTGACTGTGTTCGAGATGGGGGTATTCAGCTGGCGTTCAAGCGCTTGGTGCCACTTTGGCTTTGGAAACGACGACGAGAGCGGGACGAATCACGCGTTCGTGGAGCTGATAACCCTTTTGCAGGACGGTGATGACGTGGTTCGGCTCACCGTCGGCTTCGAGCTGGCTGATGGCCTGATGCTTGTGCGGATCAAACTTTTCGCCGAGCGGATTGACTTCGGCGAGGTTGGATTTCTCAAAGGCCGAGACGAGTTGACGCAAAGTCAGTTCCACGCCGCCCTTGAGGGCTTCGGCGGTCTGGTTTTCGTTGGCGAGTGCCGCTTCGAGGCTGTCCTTGACGGCAAGTAGTTCGCCGGCAAAGCGTTCGACGGCAAACTTGCCGGCCTTGGCGATGTCGTCCTGGGCACGGCGGCGGATGTTTTCGCCTTCGGCCTTGGCCCGCAGCCAGGCGTCGTGGTGCTCGGCGGCTTTAAGTTCGGCGGCTTTGAGCATGTCTTCAAGGCTGGGTATGACTTCGATGGCGGGTGCCTCAAAAGTCGGTGCTGGCGAGACGGCGGCAGCGTCGGTCGACGTCTCCGCAATGAGTGGTTCCGGGTTCTGGTTTTCCTGCATGGTCGGGCTCCTGAAATAACCCGACCCAGATGAGGGCATTCGCAGGGGGTTCAAGCCCCCGCAGAAGTGGATTTATCGCTAGCGTCTCAAATCAGGTACGGAAGCGCCCGACGGTGCTCTGCAAGGTGGTTGCCAATGATTCCAGGGTTTGGGCCGCCGAGGCGGTTTGTTCGATCGCCCCGTTATTGTTGCGTGCCATCTCGGCGATGGCTTCGATATTGCGGAAGGCCTCGGTGCTGATGGCGCGTTGCTCCTCGGTGGCTTTGGCAATGGAGTCGAGACCGACACCAACTAGAGTGACCGACGAACTGGCGGCACCGAGCACATCGACCACGGACTCCATGGAGCCCTGGCTCGATTCGATGTGGCTGAGGCCGCGCGAAATCGAGGCTTGCACCGCATCCGATTGCTGGGCCAGCGAGCGCGTGATGTTGTCGATCTCGCCCGCCGAGGCGCTCGATTTTTCAGCCAGCTTGCGCACTTCGTCAGCGACCACGGCAAAGCCACGGCCCTGTTCGCCAGCCCGCGCCGCTTCGATGGCGGCGTTGAGTGCCAGCAAGTTGGTCTGGTCGGCGATGTCCTTGACCTCGCGCGTGATGTTGGTGATGGCTTCCGTGCTCTTGACGAAATTGGTCACGGTATCGGCGATTTCGCGCACCGTGGCCTCAACCATGCCGACCTCGCCGATCAGCTTGGCCATGCTCTGGTTGCCTGCATTGGAGCGTTCGAGGCTTTCGCGCGATTGGCCGTGAACCTTCTCGGTGCTTTCGGCGACGGAAACGATGCTGCGCACCATGCGCTCCACGGCCTCGGAAGTCGCCGTCGATTTGAGGTATTGCTCATGCGAGCCACGGGCCACTTCGGACGCACCGCCCGACAGTTCGCGCGATGCGGACGAAACCTGGCTGGCCGATTCGCCAACATGGCGCACCAGGCCGGAAAACTTCTCCATCATTTGGTTGAAGGCGGTGGAAGCCTCGCCTATTTCGTCCTTGCTGCGAACCTCAAGCCGGCGAGTTAGGTCGCCTTCGCCGCTGGCGATATCGCGCAGGCTGCCGACCATTTTTTCCAGGGGTGTGGTGACGAAGTTACGAATGAACAGCCAGATGAAGGCGAGCAGGGGAATACTGACGACCAAGGCGGCGAGCAGGGATTTGATGCGCTGCGCATTGACGGCGGCATTGACCTGGTCCAGCGTGATTTTCATGCTGACCACGCCCAGCGGCGTGCCTTCGGCGACCTGGTGGCACATGATGCAATCCTTGCCGAGGTAATTTTTGCTGGCAAGGGCGGGGCGGGTGACGCGGAGGAACTCGCCCTTGGCATCCGACTGCACTTCAATGAATTCTTTGCCGCTGGTCAGAACCTGTTTCTCGATGGTGTCGAGTTCATGGACGTCCTTTGCAGTGCCTGGTCCGAACAGTTTGGTGACGGCCTCGCCACGAATGACGCGCAAGTCGCGAATGATAGAAAGCTGCTTGATCTGGTCAAGGAAGATTTCACGCTGGCCAACGGTGCCGGTCAGCATCATGCCGGTAAGGCCGGCCATAGTTGCCTCGTGCATCGATTGCGAGAAGGATGCGGCCTGATCAATCGCAGTTTGTCGATTGACCTGGCTTTCCCAGAAGATCATTCCCGACCAGGCGACAACAAGCATCAGCCAGATGGCTCCGGTCAGACGGACCCAGATCTTCAGATCTGAAATGCTGGACATGATGGCAAACCCCCGGCGGAAAATGTTTGTGTGAGTTTAACCCAGCTGTCACACCCGGATAGACAAGAATTAGACGGTAAGACGAGATCCTGTCAGGCACACTACATCGGGGTTTGCTTTCACGCGGCTGTGAGGTCAATTTCCTGCAAAGTAAGGACTTTGCCCTCGTCGGTGATGGCGATTCCGGTCGCACTCACCGCACCAAGGTCGCGATTGCCTGCGCCGCGCAACTCAAAGGGCGTCGCCAGATGCATGAGCCCCAACGCGCCGATACCGTTTTCGGCGAGGGAGCTCAATTGCGCGGTGGGCTCTGTGTCGTCATTGGTTGGACGCCAGATGCCGAGACGTTCGAACAGTGGATCGCTTTCGTCCAGCCAGCCATTGCCGTCACTATCGAGCAGCGCCAGTTCGGCGAAGCCATTATTCGTGGCCGGGCCAAATAGTTCATTGCCGGCATCGATGCGGCCATTGCCATTTCGGTCGAATGCCAGATAGCCGCTGCCGCTGGCGAGCATGGGCAACTCTTCCTGCTGGCCGTCGTTATCCAGATCGAAGCGGAAATGCTGGTCGAGCAGTTGCGCGGCTGTGCCGCCAAAATTGACCACCAGTGGGTCTTTGCGCGCCGCATCGCCAGCACGGATGCTGACGTGAGTTTCTTCGCGATAACTGCGTTCCATCTGCAGATCGAGGCTGAAGCTGATTTCCTGCCCATCCTCGGTATGGATCACACCCTGAGCCGAGAAACTGGTGGTCTCGACTTCCTGATAGACCTCGTGTTTGTCGTATTCGACACCGTAGCCGGCGCGCGCCGGTGGCTGAGCGGCGCCGGAGGTTTGTTGTGGAGCTTGACGCGGGACGTCAACCTTCGGCGAATCAGACTGTTGCAGATCCGTCGCCGAATACGTCCTCACTGGCCGCCCGGTCAGGAACTCGATCATCGATTTGATCATCGACAGGAACGGGTCGTTCTTGACAGCCTCGTCGCTGGCCTCGATGGCGGCAGCAAGGTCCGATGTTCCGGTGGTGGCAGTCGTTGTTTGGGGCGCGGCATGGGCGCCAAGTGTCTGGATATCGATCGCCAGGGCCATACGTGCAGATTGCGAAATGCTGATTTTGTCGTTGTTGGCTCGTGTCGTCGATTCGAAATCCGGTCGGCTATTTCCGCGCCAGGCACGTAGGGATTCGCTGCGTTCGTGGCTGATCAGGGATTGATGCGTTGCTGCCAGAGCAATGGAACTGCTTTCGATTTTCATGGTCGCCACCTCGCCGTCTCGCCAGCACCGACTTTTCGGTGCCCATGCTTCAACTAACGACGGTGGCGAATGAAAATTGAGCGGTAAAGTCGTGCTAATTCAGCCGTTCGCGCGAATCCAGCGTTTCAGGTTGCCGGCGTCCATGGCGCCGGCCTGGCGTGCGACTTCACGACCGCCGCGAAAGACGGCAAGCGTGGGAATCGAACGGATGCCAAAGCGCGCCGCCAGTGCTTGCTCTTCCTCGGTATTTACCTTGACCAGGCGAAACTCTGGCTCGAGTTCGCGTGCGGCCTGGGCAAACGCGGGCGCCATCGAGCGGCACGGGCCACACCAGGGCGCCCAGAAATCAACCACAACCGGGATGTCCGAGCGCCAGACATGCTGGTCAAAACTTGCCGCGTTCAGTTCGAGCGGCTCGCCGCGAAATAGTGCCGACTTGCATTTGCCGCAGGTGCCGCCCTCGGCCAGACGTTCGACCGGGACACGGTTCGGCGCGTGGCAGTGCGGGCAGACGATGATTTTCGATTCGCTCAATTCGCTCATAGTGCCTCCAGTATCAGTGAAAGCTAATATTGCTTCATCCCGCTATGAATCAAGAGGGCGCGCCCAGTTTTTTCGCGCGTGCGGTACCGGCCGCATCAGCCGCTACCGCGAGCGGCCAGCCGCCGATGTGGCGCGTGGTGAGGTCGGCCAGCGTGGCGATCCAGTCAGGACGGTCGTTGAGGCAGGGAATGTAGCTGAACGATTCGCCGCCGGCGGCGAGGAAGGCGTGCTTGCATTCCATGGCGATTTCCTCCAGCGTTTCCAGGCAGTCGGCAACGAATCCGGGACAAATCACGTCGACTTTCTTGATGCCTTCAGTGGGCAAATTTTCCAAGCTTAGTTGGGTGTAAGGCTGCAACCATTCGGCCTTGCCAAAACGTGACTGGAAGGTGATCCGGTAGGCGCTTTCCGGTAGTTGCAAGGCGTCGGCCAGCAGGCGCCCGGTCTTCTGGCATTCGCAGAAATACGGGTCGCCGAGGCTAAGCGAGCGCTTGGGCAGGCCATGAAAGCTCATCAGCAGCACCTCGCCACGCCCTTCGCGCGCCCAGTGCTCACGCACGCTGGCGGCCAGCGCGCCGATATAGGCGGGGTCGTCGTGATAGTTGCGAATGGCCCGGAATTCGACCAGATTGCGCGAACGCTTGATCCACTCAGCGACTTCATCCATCACGCTGGCGGTGGTGCTGGCGGCGTACTGCGGATACAGCGGCAGGATCAGGATGCGCTGTACACCTTCCTGTTTGAGGCGATCGATCGATTCCTGGATGCCGGGAGAGCCGTAACGCATCGCCCATTCGACGCGCAATTCGCCCAGTCCGCGTTGTCCCAGCAGGCCACGCAGAAATTTGGCCTGACGCTCGGTATAGACCCTGAGCGGCGAACCTTCCGCCATCCAGATCGACGCGTACTTGGCCGCCGATTTGGCCGGCCTGGTATTCAGGATGATGCCGTTGAGGACCAGCCACCACACTGGCTTGGGTATTTCAACCACACGCGGATCGGAAAGAAACTCCTTCAGGTAACGCCGTAAGGCCGGCGCGGTGGGGGACTCGGGAGTGCCTAGATTGACCAGCAGGACAGCCGTGCGCTGGGCGCCGCCGTGTTGATGCGGTGGTTCGGGGGCGAAACGGGGCATGGATGACTTTCGAGGGAGTGCTATGGCGCCGACAGGGCCGACGAGAGCAGTTTGGCGGTTATATCGACAATGGGAATCACGCGTTCGTAGGCCATGCGAGTGGGGCCGATGACGCCGATGGTGCCGACCAACTGTCCATCGACCTCATACGGCGCGGCGACCACACTGCATTCGTCGAGCGGGGCAATGCCGGATTCGCCGCCGATGAACACTTGCACGCCTTCGGCGCGATTCGAGAGCTCAAGAAGATGGGCGAGGCCGGTTTTCTGCTCGAACAGGTCAAACAAACGACGCAGGCGCCCCATGTTCGAGGAAAAGTCTTCGACGCCAAGCAGATTGCGTTCGCCGCTGATTACGTATTGCGTCGAGTTTTCGGCGATTGCTTGATTGCCCATGTCGAGAGCGGCGGTCATCAATTCAGTCATGTTGCCGCGCAGCTCATGCAGTTCTTCATGCAGGCGACGGCGCACTTGGTCGAAATCGAGGCCGAGACAGTTCTGGTTCAGGTAATTGGCGGCCTCGACCAGTTCCGCCGGGGCATAGTTGCGCTGGGTGAAGAGAATGCGGTTTTGCACATCGCCGTCGGCGGTGACGATGATCAGCAGAATGCGTTTTTCGGACAGCGTGAGAAATTCGATTTGCCGTATGCGCGGTTGCTGGCGTCGCGGCGCCACCACCACGCCGGCAAATTGCGTCAGTTGCGACAACAGCAGCGAGGCGTGGCTGATTACACGCTGCGGCTGGTCGGGCTGGATCGCGCCCTTCATTTCAGAGAGTTCGCCCTGGCCGAGTTGCTTGACCGTCAGCAGCGAATCGACGAACAGGCGATAGCCGAGCGCCGTTGGAATCCGGCCGGCGGACGTGTGCGGGCTGGCAATGAAACCGAGTTCCTCGAGATCCGACATCACGTTACGGATCGTCGCCGGCGAGAGTTCCAGGCCCGAAAATTTGGACAAGGTGCGCGAACCAATTGGCTGGCCTTCCGCAATGTAGCGTTCGATCAGGGTCTTGAGCAGGGTTTGCGCGCGATGGTCCAGCATGCGAGTGATTCTATGCAATTTTCGTCGTGCGATGGCTTATGGTTAAATCCAGACATGGATGCGCCCCACTCCGAGTTCAAGACCGTTGCCCTGATCGGCAAGTACCAGAGTCCGGAAATTGCCGAATCACTTTCCGGTCTGGTTGCATTCTTGCGTTCACGCGATATCAACGTGGTACTTGAGGAAGCAACCGCAGCGGCGGTAGGGAACACGGGCTTGCCTGTGGCGAACTACGATGAAATCGGCAAGCGGGCCGATCTGGCAGTGGTGATCGGCGGCGATGGCACCATGCTCAATACGGCGCGGCGGCTGGCCGAGTATGTTGTTCCCTTGGTCGGCGTCAATCAGGGGCGGCTCGGTTTTATGACCGACATTGCGCGCGAATCGATGATCGAGGGCATGACCGCCATCATCGAGGGACGCTATCAGCGCGAACAACGCTTCTTGCTCGCGGCTGAAGTGATGCGCGCCAGCAACCGGGTTTTTTACGCGTTGGCGTTGAACGACGTGGTCGTCAATAAGGGTGACACGGGACGCATGATCGAACTCGAGCTGAAGGTGGATGGCGAGTTCATTTACATTCTGCGTGCGGACGGCATGATCATTTCAACCGCGACTGGTTCGACCGCCTATGCTTTGTCGGCCAATGGCCCGATTCTGCATCCATCAGTCGCCGGTATTGCCATTGTGCCGCTGTGTCCCCATGCGCTTTCGAATCGCCCGATCACCATCAGTGATCGCAGCAAACTTGAGATTGGTCTATTGCCGCTGCACGATGCCCGCGTCCATTGTGACGGTCAGGCGCATTTCGATGTTCGCGCCGGCGATATCGTAAAGGTTCGACGTTCGCGCCACAGTATTACTTTGCTGCATCCGCCCGGTTACAGTTACTTCGCCATGCTGCGCGAGAAGCTGCACTGGAGCTCGACGCCGCGTCACTAAAGCATGTTGCAACGTCTCGTCATCCGCGATTTCGTCATTGTCGATCGGCTCGAACTGGAGTTCGCTGCCGGATTTGGCGCTCTGACCGGCGAGACCGGGGCCGGCAAGTCGATCTTGATTGATGCTCTTTCCCTGTCGCTGGGTGAGCGGGCCGATGCTGCCGTGGTCCGGGTCGGCTGCGAAAAGGCCGAAGTGGCCGCCGAGTTCGATGTCGCACCGGGTAGTGAACTGGCGGTATGGCTGCGCACGAGCGACTTCGATACGGATGCCTGCCTGCTGCGCCGCGTAGTAGATAGCTATGGGCGCTCGCGGGCCTATATCAATGGTGCGGCGGCGACCTTGGGCCAGTTGCGTGAGGTTGCCAATTTTCTCGCTGACATTCACGGCCAGAATGCCCATCATTCGCTGCTGCGCCCGGACGCCCAGCGGTCCCTGGTCGATACTCATGCCGGCGCCCAGGCGCTGGCGCGTGAGGTGGCGCAGGCGCATGGCCTCTGGCGTCTCGCGCGAGAGGCGCGGCAGGCGGCCGAAAAGGACAGCGAAGCCACGGCGCGTGAGCGCGAACTGCTGGAATGGCAGGTCAAAGAATTACAGGCGCTGGCGTTCGATCCGGCCGAGTGGCAGGAAACCGAGCAGGAACACAAGCGGCTGGGCCATGCCAATGCCTTGCTCGAAGGTGCTGCTGCAGCGTTGGCAGCATTGGACGAAGGCGACACGGCGGCGTTGCAGGTGCTGCAGCATGCCGGCGCCAGTCTGTCCGGGCTTACGAGTTTTGATCCGGCGCTGACCGAGGTGGCGCAATTGTTCGAGAGCGCACTGATCCAGCTCGAAGAGTCGGCGCTGGCGCTACGGCGCTACCAGGATCGCCTCGAGATCGATCCGGCGCGTCTGGCCGAACTCGATGCGCGCATTGATGCGGTGACGCAGATGGCGCGCAAGCACCACGTTTCTGTCGACGAGTTGAGCGAATTGTTGGCGCGCCTGATATCACGACTCGACGAATTGACCTTGCGCGCCGACCCCGAGGCCTTGGCCGAGCGTGAGCGCAAGGCTGAAGCGGCGTATCGCGTAGTGGCAAAGCAGCTTTCGGTGGAGCGCGCCAAGACGGCCAAGACACTCGCGGCGGCAGTCACGGCCGGCATGCAGGAACTCGCGATGTCCGGCGGACGTTTCGACATTGCACTGGCAGAGATTCCGCACGGCAGTGCCCATGGCCTCGAAGACGTCGAATTTCTGGTCACGGCCAATCCTGGGCAACCTCTGCGACCGCTGGCCAAGGTGGCCTCGGGTGGCGAGTTGTCGCGGATCGGACTGGCCTTACAGGTCATCGCCAGTCAGGCAAATCCAGCGGGAACATTGATTTTTGACGAGGTCGATGTCGGTATCGGCGGCCGTGTCGCCGAGATTGTCGGCCGCATGCTGCGCCAGCTCGGCTCCAGCCGTCAGGTCATGTGCGTCACCCATCTGCCTCAGGTGGCGGCGCAGGCCGATTGGCAATGGTCGATCGCCAAGAAAGTCCGCTCCGGAATCACCGTGTCCAGCGTCAAGATGCTCGACGCTGACGAGCGCATCGGCGAGATTGCACGCATGCTGGGCGGCGAAACGATCACCGAGACCACCCGCAGTCACGCACGCGAGATGCTCGGGGCCTAGTCTTGCCGGCGATTCCCTTCATTTGATTTTCCGTCGTGTCTGAGGCGCTGGTTCCGCTGCAATCGGGCTCGCTGATTGCTCTCTTTCGTGAGGCGCTGGACAGTCGTCTGGTGGAGCGCGGTGCGACGCAGGGTCTGGAACTGCTGGGACCGGTCGATGAATTCTGGCGCGAGCGGCCGCCGGATGAATTGCAGCGTATGGCGGCCGGTGGCAATCCGAGCGCGCAAGCGGAGCTCGGCTGGCGCCACGCGGTGGGAGAAGGTGTCACCAAGTCACACGCGCAGTCTCTGCACTGGGCATCGCGTAGTGCCGAGGCGGCGTGTCCGGCAGGTGAGGCGGTGCTGGGCTGGCTGCTGTATCACGGTTTTGGTCTGCCGCGTGATCACAGCGAGGCGGCGCATTTATTCGGCAACGCCGCTCAGCGCGGTGATTTGCGCGGTATGACCTGGCGCGCGCTGTGCCTGTTACGCGGCCATGGTGTCGACCCTGACCCGGCTGCGGCGGCGCGCTTGCTGCGCGAGGCGGCAGAGCGTGGGGCACGGCTCGCACAGTACTGGCTGGGTCGGGTTTGCTATTTTGGACTGGCGGACGAGAAAGATCCTGCGGCGGCGGCTCACTGGCTGGAAAGGGCGTCCGTACAGGGACAACCGCGCGCCAGAGATTTGCTCGCTCGCTGCTATTTCTTTGGGCGCGGTATCGGCGAGGATCGCACACACGCTGCGACGCTCTGGAAACAGGCCGCGGATCATGGTGTGGTCAGTGCCTGCTATTGCTATGGCATGTGTCTCTATGCCGGCGAGGGAATCCCGATTAATCAGGCCGAGGCGGTACGCTACTTTCGCGCCGCCGCTCGCAAGGGCTTAGCCGGCGCGATGTTTTTGCTCGGCCAGTGTTACACCTTTGGCTATGGCGTAACGCGTGATCCTGAAGCCGGCCTCGGCTGGTATCGCCGGGCCGCCGAACGAGGCAGCCGCGAGGCCGAATTTGAGCTCGGCGAATGTCTTGCCTATGGACTCGGTAGCGGTGGCCGCGATCTGGTCGAAGCGTTGCGCTGGTGGCGTGCGGCAGCGCGGCGCGGGCACGGTCGGGCGCGAATCAAGATCGGTCACTGTTATCGTTGGGGTGATGGCGTGGCCGAAGACAAGGCGCTGGCTGTGGCGTGGTATCGGCGAGCGCTCAAAGGCGGCGAGGCGATGGCCGAGGTCTGGCTTGGCGAATGTTATGAGGCGGGCGAGGGCGTGCGCTGTGACCCGGTCGTGGCGCTGGCGCATTATCGCGTGGCGGCGACTGCCGATGATCCCCATGGCATGGCGGAACTAGGGCGCTGTCTACTGCATGGCATCGGTCAGCACATGGATACAAAACGTGGTGAACACTGGTTGCGACGTGCCGCAGAGCATGGCTGGCCAGCGGCGCTGGGCGAGTTACAGCGGCATTGGTTTGAACGCGCCGAGCAGCTAATGCGAGAGTGGTCTGAGTCTGGTTCGGAATCAGTGCGGCAGCGAGTACAGATTGCCGGACTTTATCGCCAGGCTGCAGAAATCGGCCATCAGCAAGCGACTCTGCGCTATGCCATCTGTCTGCGCGATGGCTGGGGTGTCGCCGTCGATGCAACGGCGGCGCGGGCCTGGTTGCAAAAGGCATCCGCACTAGCCGATGCCAAGCTGGCGCTTGCCGATATGCTTTACTTTGGCGTTGGCGGCCCCTGCCGGGTCGCCGATGCCATGCGCTGGTACGAACTGGCGGCGCGCCAAAGCGAGGATCCGTATGCGCTCTATAGCGTCGGCTTCTGTCTGCTCTACGGCGAGGGCGTGACGGCCGATGCGAAAGCCGGTGTGCGCTGGTTGCGGCGTGCGGCGTCTGGTGGTGACACCGATGCCGGCTACGAACTCGGCATGGCGTATTTGCACGGCCGAGGTGTGGTCGCGAATCCTCGCTTGGCAATGAAATGGTTGCGCACAGCAGCGACCTTGGGCCACGCCGCCGCGCAAGCCTTTTTGACCGATCTCAAGCGCGACGCGTGACCTGCTAAGCGGCATCCTTCAGCTTATCCTCATTCGCCTCGTCGAGCGCATTTTCCTTGTGGTCGTTACTGGTCACAGGCGCGCACCGTACGCCACACCGCCCACTCTTGCAGCTTCCCGGGGCGGCCACCTCGATCCCCTCTTCACCCATGTTCTTGAGGAGCAGATAGATGGCGCCAACAGCGGCGGCCAGGAGGATCAGGGCAATAAGTACGGTCAGCATGGTGGACTCGGAAAGCGTAACGAAGCCAATATGCTACCGCCCCTTTGGCTTGGCATTTGCTTGAATTTGGTTTTACTTGCGTGATTCCGGCGCCAGTTCGGACTGTAACGAGTGAAGCTGCCCGTCGAGCGAGTCGGCCATTTCCTGCAGCAGATCTCTACCCTGGCGAACAGCATGGCGGGCCGCAGCGAACAATTCGTAGAGACGCGAGCCGAACAGGCGATGCAGTTCGATTTCGATTTCGCTCAGGCGGCGCCGCATGCGCGTGACTTGCAGCGCTAGCGCGTCATGTCGAAAAGTCGGTGCTGGCGAGACGGCAGCTTTGGTCGCTTGACCTTCTTCCCAGAGCGCGGCGACTTCGCGTAATCCTTCCGCATCGGCTGCCCGGTAGGCGCGGTTGGCTTCACTCATCAGTTGCGTGCGCCAGGCGCGGTCGGCTTCGTCGTTGGCGCGGTCGGGGTGAATCTTTTGCGCCAGTTGGCGGAACAGGCGCTTGATATCCTGGCTCGGACGGAAGGGGGCGGAATCGGCGTGGCGGGGTGTCTGGTCGCGAGTTTCTTCGTAGCGTTGGCTTTCGCGTTCTGATTGGGCGGCTTCGGCGCGCAGGCGTTCGGCTTCGTCGCTGGCACGTGTGTCGTCCGGCTTCGCCGCCGCTCGTTGCGTAGCCAGCTTGGCTCGCAGACGGTCGAGTTCGGTCATGCGGCGTCCGACTTGCTCGAAGTAACGCCGCGTGAAATCCGACATTTCGGCCTGTGCGGTCGCCAGCTCGAGCTCGAGATCGGCGACATCCTGGGTTAATTGCGCCAGTTCGATCCGTAACCGTGTGGCGTCGTCATTAAGCGCCAATGCCTGGTGCGCGGGAGTGGCTTCGCGTTGGCCGATATGCAGGTGTTGCCCGGCGAGCGCGGTGGTTTCGAGACCGAGATCGCATTGATAGAAAACGACGATGTCTGCAGCCTGGGCGGCGAGTTCGCGGTATGCGGCGATGGGCAGGATGCGCGCCGGAAACAGCTTGGCGACATCTCGCGGCCAGGGGCTGCGGTCATTACTTGCGCTCCAGCGCGTGGCCTCTTGCCATAGCGGCGCGCGTTGTTCGATGTGCTGGCGTTGTGCAGTCCAGGCGCGATCCTGTTCTTCTTCGTTGTCGCGCGCCAAGCGGCTCTTGAGCAGTGAGATGGTGGCCCGCAGGGCGATCCTGGCGGCGAAGTCGGCGGCTGGCAAAACCAGGCAGAGCGGCCGCAGCGAAAGATCGAGCGCGGTGGAGAGTTCCGGCAGGTGCGCTTCATCCGGCACCAGAATCAGCAGTGATTTCCCGCTACCAAGGACGATGGTGACGAGAGCCGCCAGGGTCTCGAACGGTTTCGCCGGGACCGGCACCTCGGTCGGCATCGGACCGGCCGCAGCGCAGCGCGCCAGCCATTGTTCGGCCTGGGCGCGGGGGGCCGGCTGGGTCACGGAGGCGGTCGCAAAAATCATGCGCTGATTCTAAACGAGGCGCCGGAATGGTTTCACCCACGCTTTTCAAGTTGCCGAATCCGAGATGCGCGGCTAAAGTCCAGTCTTCCGGAACTGTTGGAGTGTCTCGCCGTGTTTTCCATCATCCAGGCAGCAGGTTGGCCCATTTGGTTTCTTTTGCTGGCATCGGTCATTGCGGTTGCGCTCATCATCGAGCGCAGCACGGCATTGCGCCGTAGCCGTATTGTTCCGCCCGGCTTGCTGCAGAGCGTGATCGCGGAGTATCGAAAGAGCGGTAGCAACGAGGCGATGCTGAATCGCCTTGACGCCCATTCGCCCTTGGGCCGTGTTTTTGCGGCCGGCTTGCGCAATGTAAAAAGTACGCGCGAGGTAATGAAAGAGTCGATTGAAGAGACCGGGCAAGGCGTTGCGCATGAGCTTGGACGCTTCTTGACCACGTTGGGCACGATCGCGTCGATTGCTCCGCTCATGGGGCTTTTTGGTACGGTGGTCGGCATGATCGAGATTTTCGGCTCGCCGACGTCCTCCGGCACCAATCCGCAGGCGTTGGCCCACGGTATCTCGGTGGCGCTCTACAACACCGGCTTCGGTCTCATTATTGCGATCCCGAGCATGATTTTCTACCGGCATTTCCGGGCGACGGTGGATGGTTTTCTGGTCGAGATGGAGCAGCAAGCGGTGAAGTTGGTTGAAGTACTTCAAGGCGATCGCAGGTAAGGCCGAGCCATGAATTTTCAGCGCGGTCGGGTGCGCGAAGAGCCCGAAATCAACTTGATCGCCATGATCGACGTACTGTTGGTGATCCTGATTTTCCTCATGATCACCACCACCTATTCCAAGTTTTCCGGTCTGGAAATTAATCTGCCCACCGCCGATGCGGCACAAAGTAAAGAGCAGCCGAACGAGATCAATGTGGCGGTGACGGCGATCGGCGACGTTCTGGTCAATAAGGTGCCTGTGCCCGGGCGCGAGGTGGAAGCGATCAGCACGGTGCTCAAGAACCTGGCAGCCGGCGCCAAGGACCCCGTGGTCATCATCAACGCCGATGCCAAAGCCACGCATCAGAGCGTGATCGACGTGATGCAGGCGGCACAGCAAGCCGGTCTGTCGCATATTTCCTTTGCCACCCAGCAAACGCAACGCTGAAAGTCGTTTGCAAGCCGCCTGGCGGACACGCGGCGCGATTGCGGTAATGCTTCTTCCCCTGGCGGGGCTTTTTGTTGCGCTCCGGACTCTGCGCCGCTGGCTGTATCGGTCCGGCCTGTTGCCTGTGGTCGATCTGCCCGTGCCGGTGGTGGTGATCGGCAATATCACGGTGGGCGGCGTCGGTAAGACACCGTTGGTGATTTTTCTCGCGCAACGGCTGGCCAGCATGGGCTGGCGGCCCGGTATCGTTTCAAGGGGCTATGGCGCCAGCGGTGGCGTGGTGCGGGAAGTCGAAACTAGCGATGACCCGCAACAGGTCGGTGACGAACCTCTGTTGCTGCGCAATCGATGCGTTTGCCCGGTTGTCGTCGGCGCCGATCGGGTGGCGGCCGCGCAGCATCTGCTGGCCGCGCATCCTGAGACTCAAGTCATTCTTAGCGACGATGGTTTGCAGCATTACCGATTGAGCCGTCGCGTCGAAATCGCGGTGATCAGCGCTGAATCCGAAATGAATGGCTGGCCGCTGCCGGCGGGGCCGATGCGGGAACCCAGGGCGCGTTTGAATGAGGTGGATGCCATCGTTTCCAGCAGTTCCGGCTTTCGTAGCGCCGCCCCGCCAGCACCGACTTTTTCGGTGCCGCACTTCATCATGAAGCCCCGGTTTGGCGATCTCTACTTGTTGGCTGATCCGGCGCGCAAGGTCACAGCCACGAATCTGGCCGGTTTGCGTTTGCATGCGGTGGCCGGTATCGGTAATCCGCAGCGTTTCTTTCATCAGCTTGACGTTCTGGGGCTGATTGCCGAAACGCATCCGTTTCCTGATCACCATGCCTACCTCGCCGCCGAGTTGGCGTTTGCTGGCGATGCCATCCTGACCACTGAAAAGGATGCCGTAAAATTGGCTCGGTTGTCCGTGGCGCTGCCGGTTTGGGTCTTGCCTATGGATGTTTCCGTCGAGCCCGATTTGGCTCTAACTGTCGTGGAGAAGTTGAATGGACGCTCGCCTGCTTGAAATTCTTGTTTGCCCGGTCTGCAAGGGACCCTTGGACTACCGCAAACCTGCCGCCGAACTGGTTTGCAAGGCGTGCCGCCTAGCCTATCCGGTCAAGGACGATATCCCGGTCATGTTGCAGGATGAAGCGCGCACCCTCGCCGTGGAAGAAAATTGACCGACTTCAAAATCGTCATTCCGGCCCGCTTTGCCTCGACGCGGTTGCCGGGGAAACCGCTGGCAGATATCGGTGGTAAGCCCATGGTGGTACGTGTGGCCGAGGCGGCGGCTCGTGCCGGCGCCAGCGAGGTGATCGTCGCCACCGACGATCAACGTGTGTTTGATGCGCTGGTTCGCCATGATGTTCGCGTTGCGATGACGCGCTCAGATCACCCGTCCGGGACCGATCGTATCGCCGAAGTGGCGACGCAACGCGGCTGGGCCGATGAGGTTATTGTGGTGAATCTCCAGGGCGATGAGCCGCTGCTGGACCCGCAACTGGTCGTCGCCGTTGCCGCCGAGTTGGCCGCAGATACCGAGGCCGCGATTGCCACCGCCGCCCACGTGATTCACGATCCAGCCGAGTTTTTCAATCCCAACGTGGTCAAGGTGGTGATCGACGCCAACGGTCGTGCTCTATATTTTTCGCGGGCGCCGATTCCTTGGGCACGAGACGCCTTCAGCGCCAGTCGTGACAGTCTGCCGCCTGGTTTAATACCCCAGCGCCATATCGGTCTCTACGCGTATCGCACCAGCTTTTTGCATCAATACCAGTCACTGGCGCCGGCGCCGTGTGAACAGTGGGAATCGCTAGAACAATTGCGCGCCTTATGGCACGGCTTCCGAATCAGGGTGATCTCTTGCGCACACGCGCCACTTCCCGGTGTCGATACGCCCGAGGATCTGGAGCGTGTCCGGCGGCACTTTGCCGATGTTGGCCGATAGCCGATGACCGGTAACGCGCAAGTCCGGTTTCTTGCAGCGCGACAACGAATTTGTCCTGAATCACGTTTGACCCACTCAAGGATTGGCAGTATGTTCTACGCGGGGTATTTCTCCGACAGGAGTCGAAAGACACCAACACACGTGGAGCTCGTATGCGTTTGATTCTTCTCGGACCACCCGGCGCCGGCAAGGGAACCCAGGCAGGGTTCATTACCGAACGTTTCAATATTCCGCAAATTTCGACCGGCGACATGCTCCGGGCTGCGGTCAAGGCTGGGTCTCCCTTGGGTGTCGAAGCCAAAAAAATCATGGATGCCGGAGGCCTCGTTTCTGATGCCATCATCATCGGTCTGGTCGAGGAGCGTTTGCAACAGCCCGACTGCATCAATGGCTATCTTCTGGATGGATTTCCGCGCACGATACCGCAGGCCGAAGCGTTACACGCGGCTGGAGTTCACGTCGACTTTGTCCTCGAAATCGATGTCGATGATAGACAGATCGTGAATCGCATGGGCGGGCGCCGGGTTCATCTGGCGTCGGGCCGCACCTACCACATCATGTTTAATCCGCCCAAGGTCGAGGGAATCGACGACATCACGGGCGAACCGTTGATCCAGCGCGAGGACGACAAGATGGCAACCGTGCTCAAGCGGCTGCAGGTTTATCGCTCGCAAACGCTGCCGTTAGTTCGTTACTTCAAGGCATTGAAAGCGTCTGGCGACGAGAATGCACCGCACTATCGCCACGTGCAAGGCGTTGGTAGCGTGGAGAATATTCGCATGAAGGTCTTCGGCGTACTGTTCTGATTCTAATTTGTCAGATTGATCGTAACGCATTGCAGATCATTGCATTACCCCTGAAGTCGCTCATCGTCCTACGCCGATGTTGTTCCATGGCAGAATTGCATCTACCGTTGTGGCTGGCTTTTGCCTGCGAGCCCGACTCACCTCTTAGCCGCTTCCCCTTTCCGTCAACTTCGCGAGACAAATCAACATGAGTAAGCCAAACAAAGTTGCTCTTCTTACGGCAGG
>CAMDMZ010000055.1 GCA_945902805.1 Propionivibrio dicarboxylicus
ATGGCTGCGCGATACCCTCGAGAAACTGCCAACCTGTCCCAATAGCCACATCGATTCGCTGTTGCCTCTGCGTGCCGTCACTCCTCCAAGCTCGACGACGGCCGACTCTCCGTCGCACTGAACCGTCGTGGTACGGCTGGACGCTTACAACGTATTAACGTGGAAGCTCACCTTGGAGCGCAGCTATAGCAATTAATGTTTTGTTTCTATCTGCGTGCTTTTTGGTTTGCCGCTGCGAAAAACCAGAAAAATACCTATAAAAATAAGTGGAACCCAAAACCAAGGCGTCACCAGAAAATAAGTTGTTGTTTGAATATCGAATCCGCCATTAGCCCGCCTATGGCGCCAAGAGTGGCGCAAATCAATGTCATGCCCAAAGCACCAATGGCTATCCCTACACCGCCAGTGAATACGCCCACTGTGCCAATGATGAGCGATGCGCCAAAACCCTACAGCCCCAACGTACTATGTAATCAAGCCCTTGAGCCACTTGATCGGTGACGATTATTCTTTTTCCAGAGAATCCGGTGCTGGTGATGCGGGCTTGGTCTCTGCGCGCTCCCTTTCAAATCGGGCAACATGCTGTTCCAGATCTTTCTGAGAGCGTTGATAGCTGGTCCAAGCAACCCTGAACTTCGTCAACGTCGCTGGCCACCCTTGCGAATCAAGCATATCCTTTACATTCTTGAAAGGATTCTGGCCGTCCTTAACAACCAGCCACCATGGCTTTTTGCGTGTGAACTGTTGGATCAAACTGTCTTGGCGAGCCAGGAGTGAGCCCCCTATCTTGAGCAGCTTGACGTGATCTTTTAGCGATCTGTTCACCACTTCAAGTGTTCGTGGATTTTCTAGGATCGTTGTGTTCTGAGTGCCTGTGAGTGACAAGATGCGCTGTTGAGTCAGTTTGATCTGCATCAGATCATGAGACAACAGCATTTGCTGGATCGCAAGCTTTCTAATGTCATCTGGTAATAAATCCGCAAACTTGCTGGTTCGATCGAGCGTTTCCACACCAACCGCACCATCATTCAATCGGTACGACAGCCGATCGAGCAAAGCGGAATACATCACTGGTGTCAGTGGGTTGTTCGCTTCAGAGCTGATGGCATATTGGAACTTGGCGTTTGAGTCGTTGAGATCGGGTACCTCATCGTAAAGAAGTGACGCTGCGTAGATATAGGCAGGCAACGTAGGAGTGCCGGCGGACTTGATGCCCTGTTCATAGGCCTTAGTGGCGTATCGCTTGGCCTCGACGTAATTGTTGTTCAGAAAGTGGAGCAATGCGTACATGGCATTCTCTCGTTCAGCATCGGCACCTGAGAGCGGTTTTCGATTGGCGTCCATGGCCGCCAACGCATCTCGAATCAACTGACGCTGAGGCTTTTGCTTCGCTGCAATGCACTGTTTCAGTTCAGCGACACTTTCCGGAAACTTCTTTGTACATTCCCATGCGTCTCGCACGGCGGACGAGTCGATTGCCTTTCCGGCTGCGCGAACAGAGTCAGGACCTGAGGTGTTTATTGGCAATGGAAGCGTGATCATCTTTAAGCTCGCCTCGGAAAATTTGCTGGACTCGTACTTGCTAATCACCGTCCCTAGGGTGTAATCCAAAGTAACTTCCGTGCTGAAGGTCAATGCCGCCGCAAGAAGTGCGGTGCCACCGATGATGCCAAATCCGCCACTCGCGATTGCGCCTCCGCCAAGCAACGCCAGTCCGGCATTCGTCGCCGCAATGCCGGACAACCCCATAAGACTGCCGATAGAGGTTCCGATCGAGCCGATAGCAGCTGTCATAGCAGGACCGAGAATGGGCCAGCTAATAAAGACAAGAATCCCCACCACTGCTGCTGCCAACCCGCCCCAAAGCCAGCTGATCCAGGGGCCCTGGTGGTAGAAGGATGCGAATGTCGATACTCCGTCTGCGGAGAAGGCAAAAAAACTTGATGTGAGCAAAACGACGCCGAAAATCGACTGGAGAATATTCTTTTGCGAAAGCGACATGATTTACCTCAGTAGCAATGGTAGTTGAAGCACAACCTCATCAGCGGATCCCGCTAAAGGCTCTACGCCGTGATCCTTGGCAGCTTGTTCGATGAGTTTCCAAACATCAGGGTTTGCCGGTTTGTTAGTGATTGCAAACACGGGGAGGACTTGCTTTTGCGGATTCGCCTTGCGAAATTCAGCAAGTGTCAGCAGGTCAGCGCGAAAGGTATCCATGGGTATGGTGGCATTCGCTGGATAGGCCTTTGCTTCAATGGCAAAGAGCTTGCCGTTGCGCTCAAGAAGAACGTCAATATCGGTGTCACCCATTTTGTGAGGGTCCTTGAAACGGACGCCAATCCCATGAACCTTGAAGTTGGCTTGGGTAGCGGAATCGGCAATACGCACTTCGTTCAGGTGACCGATTGTATTTGCGTCACTGGCACCCATGCTTTTGCTCATGGCCCCTCGGAAGCCTGGTACGCCGTTGAGTCGTGACATCCAGCCATCGGCTTCGCTGCGTTTCACACGTCCCTGAAAAACAAGAATTCTTGCGAAAGTGTCCTCGATTACCTCGTCAGGGAGATTCATTTTTCCCACTTCATGGCGAATAATCTTGGTTCCACCAGGCTTGATGGCTATCCGCGACAATTCCTCGACTTTTTCAGTCGATAGTACTTTCCCGAAATACGGGCTACCAACTTTTATGAACGTCGCAATAGTTTTCGCATTCGCCGGAGAAAAGGCTATTGCGAAATCAGTCAGAGAAAAATGTAACGTAAGTAGCATGGCGAACAGGAGAAACTGTCTGCCTATGCTCGACATGTGCTTCATCAAATTACCCCCCTGCATCTGTTGATCGATGTCGTTGGTTTTGTCGCTTGCATTCTAAGTGGATATAATCACTTCCGAACCATAAAGTTATTTGGGTAACAATGCGCGGCACCTGACGCTACCGAGAGCTACCCGCATACGTAGGTCGAAATGACTTTCCGGCAATTGGTGTCCCATCCCACCTCCGCGTCTCTGGTCATTACAGCCATCCTCTCGCCGTGGCTGCTATTTTCATTAGGAAAGGCATTTGCTGACCGAGGATCCTTGCACTTACGGAAGCGGTTAACTCCTATTTGGAAAGATGCGTGAGGTATTCCGTCAACTCCTTCTCCATCTCTGCCTGTAAGCCTTCGGGGCTGATGATGCGGATGTAAGGAATCCAGTAACGGACAATCGGCACAACTTGGTTGGGGTGGCCGACCTTTGCAGAAATGAGGAGGCCACCGTCTTCAAGTTCCTTCTCGATGACCTGGTTGGCGATCAGCTTGCGCCGCTTGAAGTAGCCGGCCACCTCCTTGTCGATCTTGAGGACGATTTCCTTCTTGTTTTCGTTGAGCCAGATGCCGTCGTCTTCTGCCAACTGCTTGTCGATGTCGGGATCTGCCGGGAATCGTACCTCCAAGACACGTAGGTTATCGATCTTGGCGAAGGAGAAAGCTTTGAGCTTTTCTCCATCTCGGGCGGCCAGGTACCAGATGCCCTTGTGGTTGATGAGTTTGAATGGTGAGGCACCACAGTAAGACTTGATGCCGGCATCCTTCTGGTAGTCGAAGGCGATTTGCTGCCGACCAACGATCGCCTGCTCCAGACTTCGAAACGCGGCTTCCTTTCCAGCCATGTTCTCGTAGTTGTGGCCCTTGACCATCACCGCTGACTGGATGCGTTCATCAAAGATGTCGCGCAGAAAGTCATCAGACAGGGATGGAAACAATCCCCGGACGCCTGCCAGCCCGGCGAAGCGATCAACGTCCTTGGTGCTCAGCTTTCCGAGGAATGTCGGATCGAGGTGGTAATAACCGTCGGTCTTCTCGAGCGGCAGGTAGGCGAAGCGAACGTTGAGGTCGCGCTGGATGGTGCGCAGATTGACCCCAAATTCGTCGGCCAAAGCCTGTGGATTGAGCTTTTCACCCTGATTCAGCTTCACTAGCATCTGAGCGAGGCGATAGACCAAGGTGTCGTGGGAAGAATCGGTCATGAACAGGAACTCCTCGGCTTGCAAGCACCGGCATTGGTCGCCGGTACGTACAGCTCATTGTAAGAATCATCGTATGCCGCATCCTGACGAATCGCGTCATTGTCCTTCTTCTTCCCTTCGCCTTGACGCAGTCCGGCGATGTATGCGGCAATGATCATCCCAAGGAAGATGACATTTAGCGTGGTGTGCATAGAAGCTTCGGCTTTTGCCTGAACCAGGTCCTTCTCGGCTGCCTGCCGCGCCTCGGAAGCAGCAGCCTTGCCACGCTCAGCTTCTTGAACCTTGCCGGACATCTCCATCATTTTGGCTTCTGCGGCCATCGCCCTTTGCTCGGACTTCATGACCTTAATCTCAGCATCCTGAATGATGGCTTGTCTATCAGTATCGGATTCGCACGCAGTGGTCATGCCAAGTACGATAACGGCAAGAGTGATCCGGAACCACTTGCTGTAATTCTGTCCACTCATACCTGGCCTCTATGGCTATCGATAATGGAAGCGATTATTGGTAGACAGGATGACAGGTGGTGTCGTTCACGAATTGACAGGAATTTGAAGAACGACATGACTTGTCGTTGGATGCAGCGAGGCAAACCTTGTCCCGCTAAAAGTCAGAGATCATCAAATAATTTCTTGCCGCATATAAATGATAGCGCGCGCTTCGATTGACTGTCCTTACCGATGATGGTCGCTGACTCCTCGTGTCATTGAACGACCCCACGCGAACATTAGTAAACTTAGCGAGTTTCCGTGAAGCCAGGGCGCCCTACAACGCCATTCAACCGACAGTTCGGACAAACCTCTGTTCCTTGCCATAGTTACGCTATTCGCTCCCTCAGCTTCGACCACCTCTGCTCCACCTGTTTGCCCTTGACCACCATCGCCAGCGCCTTCTTCTGGCCGACCAGCACCACCAGCCGCTTGCCGCGAGTGATCCCCGTGTAAATCAGGTTGCGCTTGAGCATCATGTAGTGCTGCGTTGAAACCGGGATCACCACCACGGGGTATTCCGATCCTTGCGACTTGTGAATTGTTGTGGCGTAACACAACACCAGTTCATCGAGTTCTCCGAACGGATAGATGACCTCCTTGCCATCGAACTCCACCGCCAGCTCTTCGTCGTCCCGATTGATGACGGACACGAACCCGATGTCGCCGTTGAACACGTCGCGGTCGTAGTTGTTTACGATCTGCATGACCTTGTCGCCGACCGAGAAACGGTAGCCGAATTTGTCGATACTTCCTTCCCCCGGCGGATTGAGCGCTTCCTGCAATGCCTGGTTAATGCCCCGAGCGCCGGTGATCCCCCGGTTCATCGGGCAGAGCACCTGGATGTCGCGCACCGGGTCGACATCGAACTTTCTCGGTAGGCGCGTTTGCACCAGATCCACCACCGTTTGTGCGATGGTCTCCGGCTCCTCGGCCGCCACAAGATAGAAATCGGAATCCTCGCCCTTGTCCGGCAAGCTTGGGAATGTCCCATGGTTGATCTGGTGGGCGGCGCGGATGATGCGCGAGCTGGCCGCCTGGCGGAACACTTCCGTCAATCGAATCACCGGTACGGCACCGGAATCGATGAGGTCCGCCAGAAACTGTCCAGGCCCAACCGAGGGCAACTGATCCACGTCGCCGACAAAGATCATGGCGGAGCTGGTTGCCACCGCCTTGAGCAACTGGTTCGCCAAGGGGACGTCGATCATTGAACACTCGTCGGCGATCAGCAGATCGCACTCGAGCGGGTTGTCCTCGTTGCGCTTGAATTGCCCGTTGAGCGGATTGACTTCCAGCAGGCGGTGAATGGTCTTGGCTTCCAGACCGGTGGATTCGGACAGGCGCTTGGCCGCCCGCCCTGTGGGAGCGCACAGCAGGGGTTTCACGCCCTTGGCTGCCATGATGGTCAGGATCGACTTCACTAGAGTGGTCTTGCCGACGCCGGGGCCGCCGGTGATCACCAGCAGCTTGGAGGAGAGCGCCAGGCGAATGGCGTCCTGCTGGCTCTTGGCAAGGTTGATCGCGAGTTTTTCTTCAACCCACGGGATCGCCTTGTCGGCATCGAAGCTCGGTAGTGTCGTAACCGTTGCTTGAAGACGGCGAATCTGCGCGGCGATGGATTGTTCGGCAAAGTACAGGGGGGCAAGAAACACGCAGGGTTGCCCGTCCACGGTATCCGGATACAGGATCTGTTCTTCGATCTCCAGCGCGAGGGCGGTCTCGATGATCTCGGCCGGGATCTCGAGCAGCTTGATGGCAAGCGGAACCAGTTCCGAGTACGGCAATCCGCAATGTCCTTGTGAGGAGGCTTCCGTCAGCGCGTAGGAAATGCCGGCGCGAGCGCGCAAGGGCGAGTCCTTGGCGATGCCAATCTTTTGGGCAATCGTATCGGCGGACAAGAAACCAATGCCGCGGATGTCCGCAGCCAGCCTGTATGGGTTCTCCTTGACGATGTCGATCGCGTCCGGACCGTAGGTCTTGAAGATGCGGACCGCCTTGGAGGTGGAGACGCCATGCGCGTGCAGGAACACCATGATGCTGCGGATCACCTTTTGGTCGGCCCACCCCGAGGTGATTTTCCGGGCGCGTACCTCGCCGATGCCAGGAATTTCGCGCAGGCGACCGGGAGATTGCTCGATCACATCAAAGACGGCGGCACCGAACGCTGTAACCAGTTTCCCGGCATACACGGGGCCGATACCCTTAACCATGCCGGAGCCGAGGTAGCGTTCGATGCCGGTCAAGGTGGTGGGCGGCGAAATGGAAACGAACTGTGCTTTGAATTGGCGGCCGTGTTCGCGGTCGGTGACCCACTGGCCGGAAGCGCTGGCGTATTCGCCGGGCGTGACGGCCGGGGTGTGGCCAATCACGGTGACGAGCTCGCGCTCACCTTTGACCTTCAGGCGGAGGACGCAGAAGCCGTTCTGCTCGTTATGGAAGGTGACGCGTTCTACCAGGCCGGCAATGCGATCAAATTCGACTGGTGGCGCAGCGGGCATGGCGTAATTCGGAAATTCAGGACACGGTTCGTGGCCGAATCGCTTTCAGACAATCCTCCAAACCGCCGACCACAATCTGCACCGACATCGCCAGCATCAGGTTGTGAGATAACTGGAAATCCTCGATGGCGTGGCCATTCCGGTCAATGGGATGCCCGCTTTGCAACAATGGGGATTCTTGCCCTTCAATGCGGCGGACTCTCTCAACCACGGTCTCGCCGGACGAGACGTAGCCGAAGAGTTTCTTCCCCAAGCCACCGGCGTATCCAAGTTCGAAGCATGTCCCTGAATCCGGTTCGGCGCCGCGAAAGGGATTGAGATTGGCGACGACGATCTGTGCCTTACGGATCAGTGAGATGTTGGCTTGGTAGATCTCGCTTGGATTCCCCGTTGCAGGAGGATCCATAGGAGTCAGCGGTTCAAAGCCGTAACGGCGGCAAAGCTCCCTCGCTTGGCCGGCCCATTGTTCGGCATCAGGGCGAAAGACGTCGGGGCCGGCGAGGTAGATTTTCATAATCTTGTGCGGTGCTGATTGGAAATGGCAAGTTTACCCGAGGGGGCTCATGGTCCCATCGCGAGGCACAAATAGGGCTGGATTGACACAGTCTTGACATGATCGCATTTGTCATGTTTTGTCTATATTGATGCTTAACTATATTCGGGTGACATTTTGTTGCACAATTTCTTGTATTTGCTATCGCGTCGATGGTAATGTGAAACGCGTATTCACAACCAGGAGAAATCATGTACCTCGCTACCAATACCAAGCCAGTTGAGGCATTTCAAACCCGGCTGAAAGCAGACCGTATCGCTGAATCCATCGGGTCGAGCCACGAAGACCAGTCCCTACTAAAACTGCTCCGGAAGGTATATCCAGACCTTCCAAATGCGTCGAAGGGAAGCCGTAAGGTTTTGATCGGTGCGATTCGTCAAGCCATGCTTGTCGGTGACATCGAAATCGCAGGGCAAATCCATAAGGCTGTCGCGAACTTTGCAAGGCTCAGCTGTGACGCTTTTAAAGATTGTCCAGACACCAACGAAAAAATGCTCCATAACGCGCTTCACAGCTTCCTGTGGTGGAACGATATGTTCCAGCGCGCTGATTTGGAAATCAACGGGTACTCCGCCAAGCGTGCCGCCTGACGGAGCAGATCTTCACTCCGGCAGATCGAAGGCGAGGGGGCGTTCCATCTCCCCTCTCGCCGTTGCCGGTGGTGGGGCATCCCGTTTCAAAAGGGCTTCCCGTTTCCCTTGCATTTCCTCTGCCTTTATTGACCCTTCCTCCTTCATCACTGCGAGGTCTTCGGCCGACATGACCGTCATCCGTTTCGACAGCCAGAAAATGGCGCCGCTGATCAAATGGGCATCCAGGGCAGGATGGACATCCGGAGAATGGGCATCCGACGAAAGGCGATACCTATCAAGGCCGGCTTGCTTGCACAAGGTGCCGAGTTGCTCCCGTTCTTGCCGCTCTCGCTGGCGGGCTTCGATGCGCGCCATGCGGTCGGCCTTGGCTTCGGCATCAGCAAGCTGCGCTGAGGCCCTGCGCATTTCCTCGCGCAAACGTTCGCGCTTTTCGCGAAGGCTTTCAACGCGGGTGCGAGAGGACTTCGTTGGGCCTGGACATTGTGGTTGGCCATTTTCCTTTTGGGTTTCCATTTGTGGCACCTCAGTGTTGTTTGGGGATGCCTTTAATAGTATTTGCCAGCTTCTCGAACTGCAACCAAAAAGGCGGCCATTTCATAAACTGTTACGCTTTTGACATGTGCGCAATCTCTGTTTACAAAGTTGCTAAAGCGCACCTATATGTCCGCTGGACATGGTTCGCCAGGGTTCCACCCTGGACCCGTAATCGATGAAGGAGATCCTTGATCATGAATCAAACCGCAAACGGCCTGTTTCACCTTGACTGCAAAGTTCACTCGCGATCATCTGGCGCAGATGTCGCAAAACTTATGGCATACCGGGGTGGATCAAGCATGGTCTCGACAAGGACAGGCAGTCGCCACACCTACTCCCGAAAAAAGGAGGTCACATACAGCGCCGTGATTCTTCCCCCTACAGCGCCGCCAGAATGGCGTGACCGTTGTGTCCTTGCCGATACCATCGAGGCAGCGGAAACACGCAAGGACTCGCAACTGGTGCGTGAAGTTGAGGTTGCAATACCGAAGGAACTCGACTTCGATCAACAGATTCGCCTCCTACATCATTTCGTGACACGGACCTTCGTTGTGCATGGGATGTTGGCAAGCTTCGATCTGCACAACAAACCCTCTAACCCCCATTGCCACATCTTGCTCACCATGCGGCTCGCTACCCCAACCGGATTCGGCCCCAAGATTACGTCGTGGAACAACCGCAACCTCGTCGAAGAATGGCGTAAGCGTTGGGCGCGGGCATGCAATGCAGCCATGCGCCTCGCAGGATCGACAACCCGGCTTGACCACCGTTCCTATGCTCGCCGTGGTCTTGACATCAAGCCGACCGTACACTTGGGAACGCGTCGTGAAGGCTTTGCCGAAAAATGGGATGCCCGGGCTGAAGGCAACGAATTGATCATGGGCCGCCGACATATAAGGGATGCCCGAGCGAAACATCGCCAGATTGAGCAGGAGCTTGAACGGAATCAGCAGGAATTGCTCAACGCCGTGGTGCAGGAATCACGGGATGCCATGGTGAGGAAACCCCTACAACATGGGCCAACCACGACAAGGCAAAGGCACCAGGGCAAAGCGAAAACGAAGGCGGTGACGACCAAGGCGACTGCGGAAACTTCCGGTTATGGGTCACCGTAATGCATGTGGGTCTTGACATGAGCCTTTCCGTAGCGTATGATGTGCGCATGTTGTCGATGACACACATCTCTCCCGCTTTCACCATACGCCGCGCAAGCACCAAGCTGCGCGGTTGATTATTTCACCCGCGCATCCTCAACGCGCGGGTAGCTCACGGTAGAGCAGTCAGCTTTATAAGCTGACCGGGTCGATAACCCCCTGGATCGAGTTCAATTCTCGACCCGCGCATCTGAAAATCCTTTTTGGAAAAGGTGCGCACGTGGGTAAAGCAAAAACGAGCAACATTGAACTGCAAGAGAAGTTCAAGGTAGATTGGAATTCAGGCGTTGATGATGATGACGTCGATTCCGACGATCCCAACAAGTCAGCGCGGCTATTTCTGCGCGCCGGAATGGCACGGCTGGACCTCGATCGTGAGCCGACGGCCAAGGACGTGGCACGAGCACGTGCTGCCCTGGCGATGCACTGGCGTTGTGCCGGCGACCACATTAAATACTTTACGTTGCGATCTCTGCGTTCGTCCGTTGCCAAAGGGCGTCCGGCGCACACCACGCATTTTGTGGATGAGTGCAGCTGGCCGGAGCTTGTCGTGGAATCGGACGCCCAAACCATTCTTGTCGACCTGATTTGGCGCATTGGCGGAGACAAAGCCTTGGCACGCATGGTGCGTGAGTCACCGTGGCTGGCCACCAAGGCACCAACGATTGAACAGGATTCGACGCAACGTAACATGGCAAAAGTCATGCGCGATATGAAGTTGACCTTTTCATGGGGCATGACCGATCACCTGTGGGGATTCTTAGCGAGGGAATCCGAGAAATGCCCGTTGGATCCCGAGGAGGATGACGATCCGGACTACGTCCATTGGAGTCGGCCATTTCACCACAGCGACGTTAGTGTTCTCGACGTCGAAGCGGAACTTGAGGGTTGCGTTATCCCTGATGATGACCCGTCCAGCAAGGCGGCACCGGCGGTGGATACGCTGAAACGTCCGCCACTCGGGCCGCTCCAGCACAAGCTTTACAGTTTGTCGGACGTTAAAAAAGCACAAAAGCGTGTGTCCGAGAGCGGAGGATCTGAACATGCGCGCCGCATCGGAAGCCTTTACGAAAGGATGACCGAAGTCGGCGGGATTCGGCCCCTGGCGCCGGCTCCGGCGGTTGAGGAGGTGCTGGCCTTGGCCGACGCGTTTCAGAATTTTGCAAAGGTGGTGGATTACATTGCCGAGCAAATTGCCCTGGCGCGCCTTCATTCCGGGCCTGCGCATTTCTCGCCCATCCTCCTTGGTGGGCCGCCCGGGATCGGAAAAACGCAGTTTTGTGTGGATCTTGCCAAGGTCCTCGGAACGACGTTCGCCACGAGTTCATTTTCGTCCGCCACCGCCGGCTTTCTACTTAGTGGTAGTTCGTCACTTTGGAATGGTTCGAAGGCCGGGCGGATTTTTGACACGTTATATGGCGGCGGACACGTGCAAGGGCATGGCAACCCCTTGATGATGCTCGATGAAGTCGACAAGGTGAGCAACGAGCAACGATACGATCCCCTCGGTCCGCTTTACCAGCTCCTGGAACCAGCAACGGCGAAGATGTTCACGGACGAGTACGTCGATCTCCCGATCGACGCCTCACGCGTCATGTACGTGGCCACAGCCAACGACCTTGAGCGGATCCCTGAACCGATCCTGTCGCGGTTCACCGTCTTCCACGTTGCGGCCCCAACGACGGACCAGGTGCGTGCAATCGCTGCACGGATCTATTCCCAAATGCTCAACGAGCCGTTTGGCAAATTCTTCGATTCCGAATTGCCCGACGCCGTCCTCAATGCCATCGGCTCGCGCAGTCCGCGCGAGCTCCGGTTGTTGTTGCGTCGCGCCCTCGGCAAGGCCGCGATGACCAGCCGCAGCAGCATCACGATTGCGGACCTGGTCCAAGAATCCGCCGCCCAACCCCGCCGATCTATCGGCTTCTGCGCTTGAATAGGAGATGACAATGACAAACGATGAACGCCGCCAGCGAACCGCCATTTATCTTCGAGGAGCCTCCTGGCTCTCTTTCCTTGTTACCGTCCCGCGCACCCTCGGCATCGCGGACCAACCAAGGATTGTCCGTTTGCCGGGAATCCCTGCTCCTGCCCTGGATAGCCTTCAAGAGTACCTTGAGGTGAGGCATCAGGACGTGCTGGATCGCTCTAGGGATGCGGACGGCATGCTGAGGAGCATCGAGGAGCGTTATTACTATCTCTGGCTTGCGAACGTTTTGGTCCCCCCTGAGCGGATCGAGGTGATGTGATGATGAAACTGAAGAGTAAGAAGAGTCGTGATACTTACTTGGTATTGGGTGTCGATCAAGACGGGCGAGGGTACGTCGCGGTGGTGACCAATGCCAAGGATGCCGATGCTGCAAAGCGGGCGTACCGCAAGCACTTTCCAAAATATTCCCCGGTGTCCTGGCCAAACTTGTCGGATTTGCTTGAGTCGGTTCGGATCCTTGCGCTGGCGCGTGACGGCATGCCCACGGGGCGTGACGACTTGCCGGTGCTGGACGCCGGGGGTCCCGCGCCCGAATGGCCATCAGAAAAGGATCCAGCGCTGTTTGTTGAGGGGATCGGGTGTCCAAACGTGTTACTCAATTCGCTGCATGCGATCCGCGCAGCAGCGGTTGATCGTGGCTTGCCGGATCCGTTCGGCAATGACGGAGCGGAGATCTCGACCCCGGCGTTCGATGCTCGGGCTTACCGGTGGGAGCCCCCAACACGAGGAGCTTTTTGGTGGCGGGACTTACATGTGACATGGTACAAAACGGTGGATCGTGATTGCCGAAGCAATCGCGCGATGACCGTCAAAGAAGCTGAGGACATGCAGGATGAATGCGTCGCAGCAATTCTTTTGATGGACAAGGAGGAAGAATGATGACGATGCGCGTATTTCTTGACACGGAATTCTCTTCAAATTTTGGTGACGGTGATCTGATTTCAGTGGGCTTGGCGACGGAGGACGGACGCGAGTTTTATGCCGAGTTATCGGACGGCTGGTGCGTCGAAGACTGCACGTCGTTTGTCCGCTCGGCGGTGCTGCCGTTGCTTGATCACAACCCGAGCACGACGATGAAAACGAACGATGCCGCCGACGCCCTGGCGGCGTGGCTTGATGGGCTTGGTGACGTTGAAATTGTTTTCGATGCATGTGATGACGAACAACTGATTAAGCGATTGCTTGACGAGCGTGTTGAGAATCTATCGATTTCGTGGCGGTATCTGTCGTGGTCAAGTGGTGCCGATGCCCTTGATTACGATCGCCGCATCGAAGAACTGTTTGAAAATGAGCCGCGCCGGCATCATGCGCTGGTCGATGCTCGGGTCCTTCGCGATGCCGTTATGGGCTTCGAATCGTGAACCCGACGTACCAGCGCGCTTTGCGTGCGGCTTATCCACGGCTACTCGGTACCGCCCCCATCGGCATTGGCGACGGCTGGTATTCCCTTGCACGCGACATGTTGGACCCGCTGGATGAGGAGTGTCGCACCATGCCGGAAGTCGAACGCCCAACCGTGGAGGCCATTGAACAGAAATACGGGTCGCTGCGTGTGCATTTAACAAACTCGACACCGGAATTGGAGCACATCCTTTTCAAGGCCGAGGAACAATCGGAGACGACTTGCGAAAAGTGCGGCAAGCCGGGATTGCTCCGGCAAGACGAAATGTGGTGGGTGACTCTTTGCCACGTTTGCGCAAGGGAACGTGCCGAAAAGGCGCTCTGGTGCATCTCGAATTACCCATGGCTGGCGATGCTGGCGGCCTGGCGAACTAAAGCAAAGAGCCTGGACGGCCGGGCGTGCCACGAGCTCTATTTGTCGGCGACGCTGACCGACAGCGGAATTTTGAACAGCGAGGAGAGAGAGCTTATGAACATGCTACAAATCGGTGACGATGTGGATCCGTCCTTTGAGCGCTTATTGACGGAGCCTGACAAGCTGCGTGCCGCGTTGGATGAGGTCCTCACGGGGCCCCTTGATAAATTTATGGCGGAGATTCGGGAAATCCGTGAAAAGCGGGAGCGCGAAGACAACAAATGATGCTGACCTGACCATCGCATCGCCGGCAAGGCTATTCCCGTCGCCCCATGATTGGCGTGGATGACGTCGGTGATCGTGGATGGAATGGGGATTCCATGGCAATGGGATCCCCGGGGGAATGGGGATCCCCGGGGATGCCTGAGGGTGAACCGGAGGTCAAGGAAAGCCAGAGACGACGATGGATGATGGAGCACCTTCATCCGCTCACCCTTCTCGCCAGCGTCAAGATTTTTTTGCTGCTCATGCCCCACGCCGGAAATCGTTTAACAGCGGATCCTTCCGTCGTCGGTGTCATCCCGGGACCACCCGCCAAAGTGATGACACGATGACAGCATTGATGACAACAAAACGCCCGTCTGGCTTGCGTTTGCGGACAGCTGTCATCATGTCATCACTGTTTACTCAATAGACAGAGTCATATAGAGATAAATACAAAATACTAATTCCCAACAGCGCTATTTTGATTTTCGCTCTCAATCGATCACAGCAAACCTCTAACCCACAAAACGTGATGACATGATGACACCAATGAATGTCATCAACAATACAATGGGTTAGCGTTTATTTCTGTCATCATAGGCTGTCATCGCATTCGCCAGCGTAATACGCGATTCGCTCTCGCCATCCTTTTGATCGCCGCTTTCTGACGCTCGGCCGCGGGTACGCGGCACATCCTCCCCCTTCTTGCGCAATCGCGCGAAGAAGGCATTCACCGAATGAACGGACACATTGAACGTATCGGCGATCTCGGCGTTGCTCTTACGCTCAGCTTTCATTGCCAGCGCCCGCTCCCTATCAATCTCGGCGGGACGCCCCTTCCCGACTTGGGCATTGTTGTCACCGCCATGCAGCCAGGCGACATAACGGATCCACTGCCTGGCGATAGCCAGCGGCGTAGCCGTTCGATGACTGCCACGTAACCAGGCCTCACCTCCACTGTCCTCCGTCCGTGACCGTAAGGTTATTGCCAGTTCGGTGTAACTCTTCCACTCGCTCTTGGGGGGTGCGTACAGGATTTCGAGTTTCAGATCGTCCTCCGGCACCAAGTAACCAAATTTGTCGGACTCGTCGCTCAATGCGGTACGAATGGTCCAGAAGGCGCTCCCGCCTCCTTTCCGCATCGTCCGAAAATGCAGCTTAAGCATTTTGGTCGCCAGGGCTACATCCGCATTGATGGGCTCATTCCCGTCCGACTCTTCGATCAAGTCGGGACCAACATACTTGTTGTAAAGCGTCACAAAACTCTCTTGACACTTGCGGCCTCGCTGATACCCGCCTTTGTTTTGCTCATTGAAGATTGGTGCATGCGCGACGCAGTAAAGCATCGGTTTGCCTTCTTGCCTGGTAACCACAGAGCGATGGCAAAAGCTGCACAACATTGGCAGATCACGTTCTCCGCGCCACTCGATCAATCGCGCCAGCGTCCACAAGTAGCGAAAACGTGGCTCGTCGTGATTTGAGTTGTTGACCTTGTTCGATTCCGTTGAGTAGGCGGTCTTCACAGCGTCCAGACGATTCACCCATTCAGCGCAGGCCGACGCCGCCGCGTCGACCTCTCGAACAATGTCGGCAAACGGTGGGCTATCAGGATTGGCAGAAACTCCCATCTTTCGGACCTCATCCAACAACGTGGGCAACGGGTCACGATCCAGGCCATCCACAGAATCAAGCAACAGCATGGCGTCCGCGTTCGCATGCGGCCCCACCGCACTCTCGTTCCCCTTTTCTTCGCCGGCCAACACACGGCGAACAAGCGCAGGGTAATCACTGTTGTTTCTCATAAACTGTGCATTTAACATGTTTTCCGCTCCATTCTACCGGCTCTTTTCAGTCGCAATGTTACAAAAATACAACGCACATATCAATCCATAGCTGTCTTTCTCGTATCCTGATTGCTATTAACTGCAGTATATCATATACTGCTTTCATTAGCAAAACACAAGCTTTCAAACACATCAAAATTTGTGAAGGGAACAACGATGAGCGGCAGCAGCGAGTTCAAGGACCGGAGAATTTCGGAAGTCCAAGTCGGAAATTTGACCGGCATCCTCGTATCAACTTTGAAAGAGCAGCGAAAGGCAGGGGAGCCGTTATTCGACTACGAGAAGCGTAGCGGACATGTCAGCTATTCCAGCGTCAACGTCATGGAAACCATGTTGGGTCGTGCCACGAAAACCGCACAAGCCATCAAGAGCGGAAAAAGCATGGACGACGACCACTACGTTGCGAACATCGCACAGCGGCATGAAATGATGGCGTGCAATGGGGAAAATATCAGGCATGCAGAGGGTAAAGACGCATTGAAACTCGCCGGGGCAGTGGTTGACCTTTGGGGATATTTTTACTCCCGCTCACGAATGAATGCGGTAGATCGTGGTCGTGAGGCAAAGCATCCAGGTTTCAGGGAATTTGCCGGGGACTTCCTCCGGGCCAACAGCGACGAAGCGGACATCGTGGATCGCCTTGGCGGCAAGGACTTGTACGGGTGGCTGACTGAAATGTTCCCTGCCTCAACCAAGGCAAACATCAAAACTGGCAACACCTACTGGAATTGCTGATCATGCTCGACTGCGGAATCATGGAAACGGCTATGGCCACGGGTGGCATCTCGAATTCCGACTTTCAATCCAACGGTCCCGAACCAGCCGCTCAGCTTGCGGGAATTCACCCACACCACCTAGAGGACCTCAGAAAGTCCGGGCTATCGGACGCCATGATTGTGTCGATGGGAATCCGTTCTCTGACCGGCGCGGAGATTCACCGACAGATTTATCATGGCGAAGAACCGGAAAGCAGTTCCTGGCGCGGAGCATCGGGATACGCAATTCCCTACTATTCGTCCGCCGGTGACACCCTCACCACGCGCTTTCGGATGACCTACGACGCCGCGACGGATGAGGCGTCATCCAAACCCCGGTACCTGTCTCCGGTGGGCGCTGAAACACACTTGTACGAACCACCGGGGCTTGATGCCCTCCTCGAAGCACCGGGTACATCCGGCTACCTGATCGTCACCGAAGGGGAGAAAAAGGCCGCCAAAGCAGTTCAGGAAGGTTTCCCCTGTGTGGCGTTGCCGGGAGTCGCAATGTGGGCGGATTCCAAAACCAGAGCCATCGATAAGCAAAACGGCAAGAAAATGAACTACGCCAGTCCGGTCCTTGATCGACTTCGGGAACTTTCCGATGTGAAGGGTCGGAAGGTGGTGATTTTGTTCGATAGCGACGCGCACCAGAAGCCGCAGGTGAATTCCATGCGGTGGCAATTGCTGTACGCGCTGCTTTTCCAGGCAGCGTACTGGTGCAGGATTCTGGATATGCCTCAGAAATCCAGTGCAGCCAAAAACAGCAAGACCGGACTTGATGACCTTCTTGTCGCGAATGGCAAAGAGCTGTTGACTGAAAGTCTCAACAATCTCATGTCCAGGCAATCGGCCCGGATGAAAAATCTATTTGTTTTGGCGTATCACACGACCAGGTTTCCTGGCGACGCCGCCGATACAACGTTTCACTATATCGTGCCGAACCATGGTCGTCACCAAGCAAGCGACCTGAATTGCATGTATAAAGAAATCATGGTGACGGAAACCGAGAACAATGACGATGCTGAATCGAAGAAGCAAAAGAAAACGAAACAATCCACGGTCATTGCGAACACACGCATCTGGTTAAAACAAGTCATCCAGTCCGTCGACGGCGATGGTGAAACACACTATCAGGTGAGCTACGTACAACTGTCCGGCCGCATGCCGTGCAGTATCACGGGTGACATCAACTTACTTTCGTTTGCCCGTACCGGCGATGACATTTTTGGCCGGCGGGGCGCGAAGGTGCTCCCCAAACAACGTCCAGCCATGGAGGAGTTTTTAAACGATTGTCAAACCTATGGCGTGAGAAACGGAACCGTACGGCGCGTACCCGGTACAAAACGGCGGGGCTGGTCCGATGCCAACGAACAGCTTGCAGCGCCGGTGTTCGTTATGTCGAGCAAGGTCATCACGGCCGATGGTGTGTTTGAACCGGATCACCCCGAATGCCCTTTGATTCCCCTCGCGCAAGGCTCGGATCAACAGATCGATCAATCCTTCAAGGCGATGGGCGACCAGAATGAATGGCGACTTGCCATCGAAAGCATTGTTATGCCTTGCAACATTCCGGCGTTGTTCATCGGTGCCGGAATGGCAGGCTTGTTGCGTAAATGGTGTCCAGATTCGGAAAATTTCCTGATGCACGTGTTTGGCGGATCATCCCATGGCAAGACGCTGGCCTTGCGTGCCTCAGCCAGCTGTTGGGGACGGCCAACCAACGGCTATTTGCTCGCCGGCTGGAATTCCACTGAAACCGGACTCAAGCGTCGGGCCATTGGGCGCAACGACATGGCGATGTACCTGGACGAATCCGGAACCCTTCCAAACTCTGAAGAAGTGGCCTCGCGCGTGGTCTACACCTTGGCAAACGGCACCGAGAAAATGCGCGCAACCCGCGATGTCACCGAGCGGCCTACGCAAAACTTCAACACGATCGCCCTATCGACAGGCGAAAAACAACTCCTGTCCGGACAACGCTTTGCCGGCCAGGAGGTGCGTGTGCTCGAAATTCAAGCCGATGTTGGCGGAAAACTGTGGCCAACAGTTTACGAGGCGGGCGATGCCGAACGCCTGACCAGCACGCTCACAGCCAACTACGGGTGGGCTTGCGTACCCATGATTCAGGGGATTTTACGGCGCATGGCCAAAGATCCCAAAGCGATCGAGAACCTTTTCCACGATCACACCAATTCCCTCCGTGAGTCGATTAAGGTCAAGCTGCCGACGCTGCCGCAACACGCGATCCGCAGGATCAAGCATTTCGGTCTCACCCTGGCAAGTTTGTCCATCTTCCTTGAGGATGTCCTTGAGTGGCCATCAGATATGTCGAATGAGCGCATCGATGAACTGCGCCGCTTCATCACCACGCATCTCGTTACAACCGACACCGATCAGTTCGCACAAGGCGAGTCTGAAGGTATTCTGCAGCACTTCCGGAATCAACTGACGCTAAACCAGTCTCGCTTCACCTATCCGGATAGCGATATTGACGAAATCAAGTACGGTGAAATCTTTGGCCGCATCGATTGCGTCAACGATAACGAGGTCGTGTACGTACTGAGCCCCGCTCTTGACAAAATGATCAAGCCCTTTGACAAGGGCCGATTGATTGCCGTTGCTGATAAAGCTGGAGTGCTGATTTACAACGACAAATCTAACCGAAAAACTGTCCAAAAGCGTGTGGGGAAATTCCGTGACTACTTTTACGCATTCAATCTCGGCAATTTGGAAAAGTTTCTTCGCGATGAGGACGGCACCGAATGAGAGTTCATTTTGGCAATGACTTCAGCAAACACGAAAAGGGGGCAACCGCGGCGAACCGTCCACTTGAAATGACTGGCCACTCCTTTCCGCATCGTGCCACCATTCATTTTTGATATGCCATTTCAAAGGAGTAGCGGGTTGACCATCCACCATCGCTGCCAGCCGCCGTAATTGCGAATACCGCCGCATCATCGACGCCGAAGGCAACGAATACGAAGTCTCCGGCGAGTAGTCTTGAGCTTGGCTTTCTTCGTGGGTCAGAGCCAATCGATGTGTTGGGTGATGCGTTCAAGAATGGCGGCGAAGGGCACTTGGCCGGCGTAGTAAAGGGCGGCCGTGTTGCGGTATTGGGTTTCGTAGAGCGTGCGCACGGCGGGATCGCGCAGCAGGAAGGCTTCGTTGCTGGCGATGTGCGGGTTGTCGGCCTTGGGAAAACGCGCCTGCTTGTGCGCCTGGTAGGCGGGCGTGCCGAGAAAAGCCAGAACCTCGGCCTGATCGAGCAGGCAGTAGATGTCGTAGTAATGGCGCAGGAAATTCTTGGCAAACGCGCCCGTCTCCTGCTGCTTTCGAAACTTGGTGGAGACTGTTTGCAGTTTCTCGACGAGGGTGTAACCCAAGGCATAGCAGGGCACATCGACCGCCCGATTGTCGATCACGACCAGCTTGGCCTTGAGTGCGGCGTCCAGGGACCATGAGCTGATGGTTCGCGGCGTATTCGGCGCGGTCACGTCAAAGCCGACCTCCAGCAGGATGCCGTCCTTGATGCCCGGCAAGGACTGAGTCACCGCAGGGTAGATCAGCAGGATCCCGCCGTTGCGAAAACTAGCGTCGTCGAAATCGGTATCGCGCGCGACCCCGACCAGACCCGGAATCCTGATCTCGGCGGCCAGCCAGTCGAAAAACGCCTTCCGATCGGCCATGTGGGCCGGTTTGTCGTGATTCTTGCCGGTCTTGAGCGCCCGGTCCGCCGGCGGTTCAAAACGAATATCGATGTCTTCGGAGAACCGCTCGATGATGCCGTGCCCCTTGGAGAGCGACGTGCCGCCCTTGAGCTCGAACTGCCAGCCCTGCTGCTGCAAGCCCCACAGGGAGTGCATCAGCCAATAGTCTTTTTCGATCAGGTAGGGATTGACGTTCAGGGACCGGGCAAGCTGGCCAAGCAGCTCCGCGAAAATCGGCAGCTCATGCAGGAACTTCGGCGCGCCGGTCAATTACGCGGGCTCCATAACCGGGTCCGACGCCTCGCTTCGGTGGGCCAGCCAGCGGCCGACACGGCGCTTGGTGGCAGACGAACCGTACTCGGCCAGCATCTTCCTGAGCTGCTTTTGATCGAAGCTGTCAAGTCGCCGCTGCGCCTGATCAAGGACTTGCGCCTCATCCTCCGCCAGCTCGGCAAGGTTGTTCAGCATGTCCACCAAGAGGAATTCCGGGGACACCTGAGCCGGCTTGGGAAAGCGGTGCTTGACCCGGAAATCATAGACCCGCCGGTCGAGTTCGAACTGACCGTGGCGCTTGTGGTTGTAAACCACGGTCTTGTTGTAGAGCTGAGTCGTGCCCAAGCGCAGCGAGTTGTAGACGCTCGGGTTGAAGCTCAGAAAGTTCTTGTCTCGTAAAAAGGCGGCGAGCAGATCCTTTTCCTCGGGGGGGACTTCGCCAAAGACGTTTTTCCTCGGCTTGAAATAGAGGCCTTGTGCCAGTTTGCGCAACGTGCCGGCCGCCACCAGGCGTTGCAGTTCGCGGTCAACGCTGCTCGAAAACGGCTGCAAGTCCTCGCGGCGATACACCTTGCCGACTCGGACATGCTTATCCAGGGTTGCGCTTGACGCTGACGAAGCATGAAGGTTCATGACTATTTTCTCATTGAAATTTCATGCGATGATAGGCTGAATCGCTTGGGTGCGCTAGCTGATCCGGGCGCGCTTGCCGGACTGGATAATGTCGAGCAACTCGGCTTTCAGCTTGGCAACGTAGGATTCCACGTCGGCCTCGGTTTCCAGGTAGATCGACGGCGACAGATAGGCTGCACGGACACCTGCGGCGGGGTTGTTGGCTTGCCAGGCACGGGTGGCGCTCGCTTCGCACCGCAGCACACAAAAGCAGAATACGAGGAAACTCCAAGCTGGCATCAAGCGAACGGGTCAGGTCAAAGATTGTGAAATGGTCACACGGTACGAGCAACTTCAGAAAAAAACACATAAAATCAATGCGGTAGCTGCGGTAAGCTGCGGTAAGAGGTCTTTTACCGCGCTTTTATTTCGTAACCCATTGAAACTATTGAGTATTACTTGTGTGTGGTAATGCGGTAAAGAAAAACAATAAGACTCCTGTGCACACATGCCCGCCCGTGCGCACATGCACGCGTGTACACGTGCACATGAGCCTTTACCCCGAAAAACGTTACCGCACGCCCGCACGCCCCGAGCAATTACCTAACCATCTGTTTTCTAACGCATTCATCGGGTAAGAAACAGTGAATTTGCGGTAAATGCTATTTACCGCAGCATGCAACCCGCCCTACCGCAGAAATTTCCAGCATTCCGCTAGACGCCTCTGTGTCCCTCTGGAATCGTTCTTTAATGCCGTCAGGTACCCCATGACCAATGACCCGACGAAACTCGATCAGAAGCGCCAAAAACGGCAATTTTGATAGTGGTGCAGTGAGGAGATGGGGCCCGGGAATATCGCCATAAAGCGTCAAAGTGCAGCGCAAGCCTGCCGAGAGTCGCTCCGCCCTTCTTGTACAGATTCAGACATCGCCTGGCAGCCCGTTTTTGGCACCTTCCAGCATCCATGCTTCGAAGCGAGCCAGGATCGTCCGCGTTGCCGGAGACAGGTTCAGCGGAGATTCCCTGACCGGCTGATCGAGAAACACGAGGTATTCGGCGTCATCGGCCGCCACGGGCGCCCCCTCAGCCTCGCAGAAATAAACATGGTGCAGGTTGGTCGGCGACTCATGGTGGAACATGAACCGGAGAGAGATGGCGATCAACCCGGTTTCTTCATGCAATTCACGCGCAGCGGCAGAGATTGGCAACTCATCATGATCAACGCCGCCACCTGGCAACAAGACCAGACCGGATTGATCTCCCGCCAGAAGCACCCCTTGCTCTGTTCGGACAATGACCGTGGCGCGGGTTCTCTTGCCTGATATTCTGATCATTCGCAAACTTCCACCCAAGTGCCGCCGGTTACTTCGGCCATGAGTTCGGGCGTGATTCTGACCGCGCTATGGACGGCGCCGGCAGCGGGAAGGAGCTCGTCGAACTTCTGCAACGAAATGTCCAGGTAGATTGGCAACGGGTTAGCCAAGCCAAACGGACACACACCACCAACGGGATGACCAGTCAGTTCTACGACCTCGTCCAGCCCCAACATCTTGCCCTTGCCAAGTTCCGCCTTGAACTTTTTGTGATTGACGCGGGCGTCGCCACTCGCGACCAGGATGATGACCCTGCGGTCGGACAAACGAAATACCAACGTCTTGGCGATGCGACCATGCTCGACGCCATGGGCTTCGGCTGCCAGGGCCACAGTGGCCGTGCTGACATCCAGTTCGATGATAGGGATGTCCAACTGCCTGGACAGAAAGAACTCACGCACGGATTGCAGGCTCATAAGGATTGTGAAGGGTTTGCTTCAGAAAGAGCGACGACAATATCAGTACTGCTTGATCGTCACAACACCAATCACCACCGGCACCTACTCCCGCTTCATCTTCCAGCCTTTCTGGATCCCCTCGGCAACCGATCGCAGGGTTTCCCTGTCCCATATACGTTGATCCGATCCATGCCCCCCATCCGTTTGCCGTTGTCCTTGCTCCTGGAGAACAAGCTCACCTGCATCGTGGCGGCGTCCGTCAGGTTTTGTAGCGCAACCCCCGTCTTCTGGTAGGCGAAGCCCGCTGCCCAACAGTTTGTTGCCGGTTGTGCCGTTATAGATGGCAAGATTGACCGCAGTTCTCCACTGTTTTGCCGGTCACAACAATGTCCAGAACTGCCAAGTCATTCAGTTTCTGATTCTTCTCTTCGCTGGCATGGCCTATGCGTAGTTCAGGCAAAGACACTCAGATTCCAATAGGGGTCACATCATGAACATGAACAACATCGGGAAGTTTGAAATGCTCAAGATCGTCAACGAGTTCGATGCCACACTGATCCACCTGTATGGACTCAACATGCTTGACGCCGCGATCAACCGGTTCGAAGCGCTCACTGCCTATGACGAATTTCAATGTCCCCGCAAGGCGGCCGAAATTTATGGGCAACGGCATGGCCTGCATCTTCAGTTGGCGTGAAAACAATTAGGTGACAACAGACGATGCGATCGTATCTCCGTCAACTTCCACCCGCAAGAGCCGTTGATTGATTTAACAGGGCGCGAGAAAACCAACCAGAAGCAAATCAGTGATCGCGCCAACAGAAATACCTGCGGTGTCCGCTTAGTAGGAAATTCATCGACACCAAGGTCCGCAACTGAGATGTCGCCGTTGTGAGCGTTCGAAGCGAACGAACCTGAAGCGACTGGACGTGGGCCACGCTGCACCCCGGATCTCCCGGGCGACATCGCAGGCACCTTTTTCGAAATCGCAAACCTGGCGGCCCCCGAGTGGGGCCGTCGGGCTTTTGGTTCGCCGATGAGCCAAACCAAATGGCTCATCCATTCCCAATAGCCTTACTTCTTCTTGGCGGCCTTCTTGCCGGCGACGGCGGTCTTGAAGGTTGCCCCGGCGGTGAATTTTGGCGACGTCGATGCCGCGATCTTCAAGGCAGCGCCGGTGGCCGGATTGCGGCCGGTGCGGGCGGCACGCTTGACCGACTTGAAGGAGCCGAAGCCAACCAGGGTCACGGTGTCGCCCTTGGCCACGGCCTTGACGATGGCTTCGATGGTGGCGCTCAAGGCGCGTTCGGCATCGGCTTT
>CAMDMZ010000056.1 GCA_945902805.1 Propionivibrio dicarboxylicus
GTCAGGGCCAAACCTTTGACGAAGCCAGTTTGCTCCTCGACAAACCCTATGCTGCTTCTGCATACACACTAGTCGACTCGGTGCTCTTGCACATTGCTAGAGATACCCTGATCCAAGAATTGGAAAAAAGTCACAACTTATGCCGCAAACTGCTTTATGCCATGGCGACACATGAACGCCAACTCATGACTATCATCGAGTCCTGCTCGATTCCCTCAGCCAGACAGCGTCTTATCGACTATCTGATTCACGAGGCACCTGCGGAAGCGGTTCAAGGGTTTGACGTTTCCATCAACCTACCAAGCTCCAAAAGCACCATTGCCTCACTACTCAATCTCACGCCAGAAACTTTCTCGCGAACTCTTCATGAACTGACTGTAGGCGGACTGATTGTCGTGAATGGGCGCCAAATCGGGATTCCTTGTACTAAGCAGTTATGTAGCCAAGTTGCGTGATGTGGAGCAAACAGTCAAAAATTGTGGCACGACGGCCATGTTAGGAAAAGTTGGAAGTCGCCAACTGGTCGAAAGAGTCCCTGCTGGATAGCCAAGTCCCGCAACTCGGCCTGAGCCGACCGTGAGCCTGCGGTCTGTGTCGGGCGGCAATGCGACGGTTACCTGCTGTCTAGCCGCTGGTGGCGGTCAATGGTAAGGGTCCGCCCGTACCGCCACCACGACGGCTGAATTCAGCTACGCGGGATAGCGCAGAGGCAATAGCGAATCGATGTTGCTGTTAATGCAGGTGGGCAGTTTCTCCAGAGTGCTGCGTAACCATGCGGCCGGGTCGAGGCCATTAAGGGCGGCGGTGGCGAGCAGGCTCTGGATCGCTGCCGCGCGCGTGCCGGCACGCTCCGATCCCGTGAAGAGCCAGTTCTTCTTACCAAGACAAATCGGTCGAATGGCGTTTTCCACCGGGTTGTTATCGATCGGTCGTGCGCCATCCGTGGCATAACGACTCAAAGCCGCCCAGCGCTTCAAGCTGTAATCGATCGCCTTCGCCGTCCCCCCGCCATTGGCCACCGTCACGCGCGTTGCCAACAACCATTCATGCATGGACGTGAGCAAGGGCATCGCCTCGCGTTGCCGCAGGTCGGTACGTTCGGCAATTGTCATTCCCTTGCCGCGCCCCTCGATTTCATACAGCGCAGCAATTCTGAGTAGCGCCTCCTGGGCAATCGAACTGGGCTGCGCCTCGTTCAGATCGAAATACTTGCGCCGTGCGTGCGCCATACAGCCAAGCTCGGTCACCCCTTGGGCGAACAGCGCCTTATACCCACCAAAGTCATCGACCATGAGCGCGCCTGTCCAGTCCGTCAGAAAATCTCTGGCATGCGCACCCGATCGGCTGGTTTGGTAGTCGAACACCACAATCGGAGGTCCGGTCTCCAGCACATTGCTCCGATAGGCCCACAAATAGGCCCGCTTGGTCTTGCCATGGCCTGGATCCAACTGCTGCACAGGCGTTTCGTCCGCATGCAGGATGGCACGCGCCCGCAGCAATTCGGCCAGTCGATCCGAAAGGGGTTGCAACGCCACGCCGATACGCCCGACCCATTCGGCCAGGGTCGAGCGTGCCAGTGTCACCCCATCCCGTGCCGCGATGCGCTCCAGGCGATATAGGGGCAGGTGATCCAGGTACTTGCCGACGATCACCCAAGCCAACAGACCCACTGCGGCCATGCCGCCATCGATCACTGCCGGCGGGATCGGCGCCGCGGTCACTGTGGTGCAGGCGCGGCAGGCATACTGCGGGCGGATGTGGCGATGGACGAAGAATTTGGCCGGCTCGACATCCAGTTGTTCGCTGACGTCTTCCCCGATGAGGACCAGGGGGTTGCCACATTCGCCGCAGGTGCAGGATTCCGGCTCATGGCGATGCTCAATACGGGGTAGATGCTCGGGCAGCGGCTGGCGTCCGGCACGCTCGCGCTTGGGGCGGGACGTCGTGGGGGTCTCTGCTGCCTCCGACTGACGTTTGGCTAGCTCGGCTTCGGCGGCAGCAACATCGCTGGCCAGAGTTTCCTGGAACAGATCCCGAGTTTCAGCATCCAGGGATTCGCTCTTGATGCCAAAGCGCATCCGCCGCAGATGCGCCAGTTCCAGCGTCAGGGCTTGGATCTTGGTCTTCGATGCGTGCAGCTCAATCGCTCGCTGTTCCAGTTGCGCGGCCAGGTGCACCGCCTCCCGTTGCGCGCCGTCAAGCAACGTGCGTATCACCTGCGCCACTCTATCTGACACGCTGGCATCAGCGATGACACGATCCAGTTCGGCATGTAGATCCATGCCGTGATTCTATCGAGCGACTGCTGACCATGCCTCTTGAGCAGGTCGTTCCACCTCGCTGTGTTGCGTCGTTACCGCGATGATTTTGCGTACGGTGTTTGCTTGACGAAGATCACACGCACCAATGTGCTGGGGCTGGGGCATCCAGTCGCTGCCAATCGACACCCGTGATGAGCCATTGCCATTGGGCGGCCGAGAGCGTACACATCGTCGCTTCTGCGGTGGGCCAGATGAAATGCCCACGATGCAGACGGCGATGACACAGCCAGACGCCGGTGCCATCCCAAGTCAGGAGCTTGATCCGGGTCCGCCGATGATTGTGAAAGGCGTAGGCGCTGCCGTCGCACGGCGAGCGACCCAGGGTGTTCTGGATGCGCTGCGACAAACCATCTATGCCGGCACGCATGTCGATGGGTTCAACGACTAACCAGACCTGCTGAGGATTCGGACTCATGGCAACTGCCTCAGCAACTCAGCCAGCCCCGCGACACGGCCGTCTGTCACTTCAATTCGCCAGCCGCCCGGACTGGAAATCCGAATAAGGCTTCCAGGCAAACCTGCCGTCGGTATCTCCACATTCACCGGCACCAGCGTTAGCGCAGATTTCGCTGCCACCGCTTCCTTCTCCTTGCGGTGCCACCGGTAGAAGGTCTTGATGCTCAATCCCTGCAAGTCACAGTAGGCATCCTGCGTCAACGCGCTTTGCCGCCATGCTTCAAGATGCTTCTCCCAGTAGTCCCATCCGTACCGCCTGCCCATTCGCCGTGCCTCCGAAAAAGCACCAACATGAACCTTCTCAACACAAAATTACAGATGGAACCGACGGAGGCTTACGGTCAATGGCCGCTTCAAACTTCAGGTTATAGCCGGATCGTGCCCACTGCTGACGTACAAGTGACCGACGAGTCAATGACGGGTTTCTGCAATCAAGCAGCCGATCAGCCTTCTCGCTTCTCCAGCCACTTCAACAAGGTTTCGTAAAGTTTGTCCGGATCGACGGGCTTGCCGATGTGGTCATCCATGCCGGCATCCAGGCAGACCTGGCGGTCTTCATCGAAGGCATTTGCCGTCATAGCCAGAATGGGGGTGTGGACGTAGGCAGGCAGTGCCCGGATCATCCGCGTTGCCTCGACGCCATTCATCTGCGGCATCTGCATATCCATTAGGATCAGGTCATAGTGACTGCGTAGCGCCATGGCGACCGCAGTCCCGCCGTCCTCGGCCAGTTCCACGGTCAGCCCGACATCTTCCAGCAGGCCGCGCGATACCTCCTGGTTGATGGGCTCGTCTTCCGCCAGCAGGATGCGTGTTCCGGCATAGCGGGCATGGAGTTGCGCTTCGGCCGACTCCTCGGCAAAAGTCGGCGCTGGCGGGACGGCGTCCGTTGTCTTGTCCAGTCGCACGGTAAGCCAGAAGGTGCTTCCTTGCCCCGATGTGCTGGAGAGTGCGATATCTCCCCCCATCAGTTCGGCCAGACGTCGGCTGATCACCAAGCCCAGCCCGGTACCACCGTACTTGCGGGTCATTGAACCATCGGCCTGCTCGAACGCGGTGAACAGGCGTTGCTGATCTTCCGCACGGATGCCGATCCCGGTATCCAGCACCTCACAACGCAGCAGCGCATCGGCGGGAGTTTCTTCGAGCTTGATGATACGCACGGTGATGGAGCCTTGGGTAGTGAACTTGACCGCGTTGCCGGTTAGATTGAGCAGAATTTGCCCCAGGCGCAGCGGGTCGCCCATGAACGATTGCCGGGCAATGGTCGGCGGGAGATCAACCAGCAAGGTCAGCCCTTTTTCCGCCACCCTCTGCCCGACCATGTTCATCAGGTTCTCCAGCACCAGACCGAACTTGAAGCTGACCCGCTCCAGCGTCAGACGCCCGGCCTCGATCTTGGAAATATCCAGAATGTCATTGATGACGGAAAGAAGATGCTTGGAGGCATTGTCGATCTTGGTCAGCTTATCCACGAGTTGCGGTTCGGTCGCCCGGCGCAGCGCAATGTTGGTCATGCCCATGATGGCGTTCATGGGGGTGCGCAGTTCGTGACTCATGTTGGCCAGAAACTGGCTCTTGGCACGATTGGCGGCTTCGGCGGTGTCCTTGGCGATGGAGAGCTCCGCCGTGCGTGTTTCGACCAAGTCTGCGAGATGATGACGGTGCTGTTCGAGTTCGGCCTCAGCCTGCTTGGGCTCGGAGATATCGCGATCAGTGCCAATCATGCGCAGCGGCTCGCCGCTCGACGATCGGGCAACGACCATGCCGATATCTCTCATCCATAACCAACGACCATCCGCATGGCGCAAACGGTATTCACACACATATCGCTCGGTCTCGCCGCCGAAATGGGCCTGCAATCTGGCCTCGACTTCCGACCTGTCCTCGGGGTGGATGCGCTCGAGCCATGTTTCAATCCGATCGCTTAGTGCCTGTGGTTCGATGCCAATCAGACGCCTCCAGACCGTTGAGAAATAAACCAACCCCTGCTTGATATCCCAATCATAGACACCCTGATCCGAACCTTCGAGGGCGAACTGCCAGCGTTCTTCACTCGTACGCAGAGCCGCTTCCGCCTGCTTGCGCTCGGTAATGTCCTGCACCAGCCCCGCGATACGGACGACCCGTCCGCTGGCATCGCGCTCCGGAAAGGCATTGACATAGCAGATACGTTGTTCCCCGTCGGGGAGTTCCGCGATCAGTTGAAGCTGATAGGGTGTGCCATCACCCACCGCCTTGCTGACCGCGTCAAACAGTATTTGCGTGGATTCCGGCGTGTACAACTCGGCCTGTCCCTCCAGGTTCGGGATACCCTGGACCGAGTCGCGGCCAAGAATCCGGAACATTTCAGGCGACCACGTCACGATGTCGGCATCGACCTCCCACTCGAAACTGGCCAAGTGCGCCAAGCTTTCCGTCCGTTCCATCATGGTCTTGTGGTGTTGCAGGGCTTCTTCGGCTTGCTTGCGCTTGGTGACATCATGGACGAGCGAAAAAAGCAGCGACTTTCCGCCTGTTTCGACTGGCGTTGAATAGACCTCGACGTCGCGGATCTCGCCGGAGGCAAGCCGGTGCTGGAAGTTGAAATACTGGCGCTCTTCGTGCAATGCTCGTTGCCGTTCCTGAGCGACTTCGTCGGGGGGGAGCGTATTGATGTCGCTGATGCGCATGCCGACCAAGGGTTGTTGCACATAGCCGTAATAGGTAACGGCTGCTTGATTGGCGGCAACGATCTCGCCACTGGCTGGATCGATGAGCAACATCACCGACTTGTTTTTCTCGAAGAAGTGACGGAACCGGGCTTCGCTTTCCTGTAATTGACCAACGGTCGTGGCAAGTCGTGCGGCGTTGCGCGACTGCATCATGAGGGTGAAGGCCAGCAGCAGACTGACGCACAAGCCTGCGGCCAGGACCAGCCGCGTATTCGAAGTGCTCTGCGCCCCATGGAGGCCGGGTAGCGCAGATGCTGTCAGGAGCCACGGTTGTCCGGCAATCTCCAATTTTCGACTGGCGCGGAATGGATTGGTCTGGTCGCCGCCTGCTACCTCGTTCGAAAACAACAAGGACGCCGGGTCAGTACGCTCTCCATCGTAGATCGAGAAGGCAATCCGACCGACAAGGCCCGGCAGGTCGCGTTCGATCAGGGAGGACATCATGTCCTTCATCCGCAGTGGTGAATATGCCCAACCAACGAGATCGTCCCGACGCAGACTTTCACGGGTTGACGCCTGACCGCCCATCGAATCACCACGGTAGATCGGCTGATACAGCAGGACGCCGGGCTGGACGTCCTTATCGGTTTCCTGAACCAGGGTCACGCGGCCGGACAGGGCGACCGCGCCGCTCATCCAGGCCCGTTCCATCGCACGCTGCCGCACGGCTTCCGAGTACATGTCGTAGCCGAATGCCCGCTGGTTTCTCCAGTCGAAAGGCTCGAGATAAATGATGGAGGAGTAGTGCTGGCGCTCACCCGGAGGACGCACGACATAGTCCGGGAATCCTTCGGCGCGAATCGTGCGGAGGTGATTGCCGAGTTGTTCAGGCGGGATCAGCTTTGAAAAGCCTACGCCCTGGATACCGGGGTAGCGCTCATCCAGTTTCAGCGAGGCGACAAAGGCTTTGAATTCGGCACGCGATACCTCCCTGCCGGTTTGGTAATTGGCGGAAAACAGGCCAACCGCCCCGCGCAACACCTGAGCATTCGCCTTCATTCGCTGCTGGATGGCGTCTGCCGTCTGATCGAGTAGGCGTTCGTATTCGATACGGGCCTTGTCATCCTCATGACTGCTGACGATCTGCCAAACCGCAAGCGTCAGCAAGATGCCGAAAATCAGAACTACTGCCGGGGCAAGATAACCTCTTCGCCATGATGCACTGACTTGTCGCGGGAACGTGCTTCCCTCACTAGCCACGGCCATTCGACCCCCCAGTTCACAGCCTAGTTTCAGCAGACCTCTCCTACGTCAAGAATACTCTTCCTGCCCGGAGTTAGTATGTATTTCGTAGTATGTGCAGGAACGCGGGGAGCTTCGTTGTTAGGTACCTGAACGCCGGCAATCAGGAGCACTCCTGCCTTTCTGGCAGGCGCTCGTGGCAAGCCGAGAATGACCGAAGTTGGCCGGGAAGAGCCTGACGGGGTGGCGTCCCCGAAGCTGCCACCCAGAAAAACCAACGGCGGCTATCGGGTATCGAGCGGGAATTCGTGCTGTCGGCCACAAACCGCCGCACAACGTTTCCACAAAGCCGCCATCTAAGTAGCCGCTGCCCTCTGAAACCTGTCGGATGAACGAGGAGGGGTGTAGGATGGATCGTCTAGACAGCCCGATTTAAGCGCCAAAGAAATAGTGTTGTTCTGATGAAGTCCATTGCCCATCTCTCCGTGCGTAGGCGCGATGATCCAGTAAATACACGGTGGCGGTCACTAAGAACGCGGTGTTGCTGGACTGCACGATGCCGGCTCCGCACTCATGCAAAGTCCTTGGCGAACACTACCCCTCCTTCTTCCGCGCGCGATTGCAAGAATATGGATAGAATCATTCATACATCTATTCACCCATCTATGCAATCCTGTGCCGCCACACCTTGACGAAATCCGTGCCCGGCTATCCGCAGGCCCGCTACCAGCCCGCCAATTGGCGGAGTTGCTACGAGTAAGCCAACCCACCATATCCCGCGCTCTGGCGGCGATGGAGCAGGAAGTCGTCCGAATCGGTCGTGCACAATCTATTCAGTACGCGACTCGTGATGCCACTCGCGGACTCCCTGATATCCCGATCTACCGAGTTAGCGTCGAAGGCAAGCTTCGCACGCTTGGCACTCTGGTTCCCGTTCGGCCCGAGGGGTACGTGATGCAGCAGGCGGACGGTGTCGCGTTGCACAGCGATGGAATCCCCTGGTGGCTCCTTGATATGCGGCCGCAGGGCTACCTGGGTCGTGCCTACGCGGCTCGCTATGCCGCCCATCTTGGCCTGCCAGCGCGACTCGTTGACTGGTCGGATACGCATGCCCTGCGGGCATTGCTTGTGCATGGGCATGACGCCGTCGGGAACGTGCTGCTGGGGGATGGAGCCCGCGATCATTTCCTGGCCGTGGCCGTACTGGTGCCCATTCCCGATTTATCCAAGCCGACCGAGTACGTTCGCCTGGCGCGCGAAGCCGCTCAGGGGGGCACACCCGGTTCGTCCGCGGGTGGCGAACAGCCCAAGTTCGCTGCCTATGTGCAAACAGCGGACGGCCCCCGTCATGTCATCGTGAAATTCACTGAGCGCGAAACCGGCCCCGTCAGCGAACGCTGGCGAGATCTGCTCTTGGCAGAACATCTGGCGCTCGACACATTGCGGGAGGCGAGCATTTCTGCGGCGGCGACGCGGATTATTGATTGCGCTGAACAGCGGTTTCTCGAGGTCGAGCGGTTCGATCGCGTGGGCGTCACCGGCCGGCGCGCCGTGCATTCCCTGGCGGCATTGGACGCAGAATTTGTAGGTGCGGGACGAGGTGAATGGCCGGTCATCACGCGCCAGCTAGCCAATAACGGTGTTATACAGCAGGGTGCCGACGAGGGTGCGGCATTGCTGTGGGCGTTCGGCACCTTGATCGGCAACACCGACATGCACACCGGGAACCTGTCATTTCTCGCCGATCATGGGCGCCCGTACGAGATCGCGCCTGCCTATGACATGACGCCGATGGCGTTCCGGCCGACCACTGGGGGCGGGCTCACCGATACGCTGGGCGAGGCCACAATATCGGCGGTTGTCGACCATGCGACCTGGCGCCGCGCCGTGACGTTGGCCAAGCGATTTCTCGCGAAGCTTCGCGCAGCGGATCAGTTCAGTGAGCGGTTTGCGCCCTGCATCGATGCGCTTGCCAGCCATGTCGATGTGGCCAGTACCAAAGTCGGGCGCCTCGAATAGTGGACGTGCCACACCTACATCTCGGCCACCACCATGCCGCTGAAGAGTTGCCTGTGAGGCGGTCGCCAAGGGCCAACGCGTGAAGACTCGAACCCGACGGGTCAGAGATGACGATCCGGCGCAATCCGATTACTATTTACGGTAACCATGCTCGCCAAAGAACTCGAAGCTTTCATCAAGGAAGGCGTTATTGATCGGATGACCATCGACCGTACCGACGGGGCCAGTGCGTGGTCGATCTGCGCCTATGGTGAGAATCTCCCGGCTCACGTGGTGAATCACCTTGTTCTCAACGAGCAGGGCAGCAAGCGCCTGTGGTCAGATCTGATCGCCGCCTACACCTTCATCCGCAAGAGCGGCTTTACACGGATGATCGAAGTCGATGGCTGACCCGCGCCAGATTGGTCGTCACCATTTCGCACTTTTCCGCGGTCAGCTCGATGGGCTGCCACTGGCCACGCTGGGTGACCGCTATCTGGAAACCGGGACGGACCTGCGTCAGGCCAAGCGTACCCTCGATTGGGTGCGCCAGGAATTGATTCGTGCCGCCCGCCGCTATCAGGGCGAAACGCAACTCACCGGCGCCTCCTTTGCCCGCCTGATCCGGACCCCGCTGCCGACCCTGTCCGCCCCCGAGCGCAACGAACTGGCCGCCGTCCCGTCGCTGGAAGATTTTCAGGCGGACTTCGATCCTGCCGGCTTCTACAGTGAATCCGAGCTCATCACCGAATTCGAGAAGCGCTACGCCGGTGGAAGCACCCCCAGTGCGGCCATCCTGCGCAAAGTGTCCCAGACCAATCGTCTGCGCACACGCATCCGCCACGCCATTAATGTGCTCGAGGGCTGGATCGTCACCACCCCGAAAGCCAGTGATCCGATCACCCTCTGGCTCGACCCGGTGGTGGCGCGGCCATTGCTGGTCATGGGCGTGGTCAGTATTGACGATCTTGTCGGCCTCATCAACCGTGGGGGCCATCGCTGGTACCGCCGCATCAAGGGGTTTGGGGCAATTCGTGCCGGCCGCGTGCTCAAGTTTCTGCAACTGAACCAGGTGCTCCCGCTCGAGGAACGCGTCCTGGTGCCTTACCGGCGGATGGTCCCCGTACTCAAGGCTCGCCGCCAACATCAGACCGGCATCGTACCGCTCGAACACCTGGAACTCCCGGCCAGACTGGATGGCACCACCGGAAACAACCGCAGTCACGATAGTCAGATCGAGGCCCGTAACGACCTCGAGGCGATTCAGTCCTGGTTGCAGATCAAATGCGACAACGCTCACACCCGGCGCGCCTATACCACCCAGGCCGAACGCTTCCTCCTGTTCCTGACGATGGAAAAGGGCAGGGCGCTTTCCGACGCCACCCCGCCAGACTGTCACGACTACACGATCTTCCTCCAGGCCCTGGCAACTCCAGGCAGCGACTGGCCGTGGACCACAATTCGTCCCGACTGGATCGGCCCCAAGGTCCAGCGCTGGAGTTCGGAGTGGCGACCCTTCACCGGGGATCTCTCTGCCTCAAGCCGTAAAACCGCCATCACCATCCTCAAGGGGCTGGTCGCCTGGCTGACCGAGGTGGGCTACTTGCGCCGGAATCCCTGGGTGACGGTAAAGACGCCGAAGGCGGCTGGCAAGATTAAGGTCGATCACGCGCTGAATGAACGCCAGTGGAAGGCGATCAACGCTGTTCTGGAAGTCATGCCCTACTCAGAACCGATGCTGCGCAGTCGCTTCATTCTGTGGTTGGGCTACAGCACCGGATTGCGGCAAGATGAAATGCTCCGTCTGACTGCTAGCAACCTGCGACGGACCCCGGAAGGGGATTGGGATCTGGTCTTTTTGGGTAAGGGCAGCAAGGAACGTGAAGTGCCTCTCGCCCCGGCCATCCAGTCCTTCCTGATCGACTACCTGGAGGCGCGAGGTCATGGCGCTAATCCCATGCTTTGGGATCCCGTACTTCCCTTGATCTCCACACTGGGTGTCGAGCATCAACAGGTTCAAAAGAAGATCGACCAGCCCCTCGCGGCCCGCTCGTTGGCGCAACTGATCAAGCACCTTTGTGAGGCCGCCGCCGATCGGTTGGATGACCTGATCGATGAGCATCAGCTACGGCAAGCGAGTACTCACTGGCTTCGACATACCGCAGCCACAACGATGATCAACAAAGGTGCTCAGGTAGCCACGGTGCAGGAAATTCTGGGGCATGCGAGTGCGGCCACCACCGCGATCTATACCCATGCCGACCGGAAACGGAAACGGGAAGCGGTGATGGCGGTGGTTGGGTGATCAAAATCCTATTGATGGAAGCCGTTTCAACCTTCTGGCAACTCACTCGTCCACAGGGGGCCGCCGTGCCCCTGTTTTGTCCACTAATCCAGCAGCTGTCGACACCTAATTCCCACTGCCATTAAACAGCGCCAACGAAGTCCGCTCAGAGTCCACTGTTAACTGACGCAACCAGTTCCCATGGAATCTATTGAACGACTGAACGGAATCGTGTCGTCGCGCGCTCCTTTGGTCCATTTTTTTCCAAGCGTTTTCATTTCATCGGCCTCAATCTCAGTCGTATATCGCTTCGCCCCATTCAAATCGGCCCACTTGCGAGTTCGTACTCCTTTTCCCGACTGCCGATCCTGATGCGATCTTTGTGGTCGAAGATTTTATTGTCGTAGGCGACTGGAGGAAAACGGACTTCTTCATTCAACCCAATAGACTTATTGCGCCAGAGCCTCATCATGAAAGCCGTATTTGGATTTCTTGTCTTCCTTGCCGCGTTCGCCGGCGTCACGATGGCCGTCGATCAAGTCACTACGGCGACACTCCCTGACGCCTTACGCCCCTGGACGAGCGTGCTGGCTGCTCTGCTCATCACGCTGGGTCTGTCGAACATCTGGTCGCTGGCGCACGGCTACGGCCAGGGCGACTCATCGCGGAGCGCGTTGTTGAGTCGTGCGCGTGCCGGACGGCCCCCGTCGAAGAACGGCCCAATTCTGGCCACCGGCAATGTGCGCGCCGACAGGTCGTCCCTCGTCTCGCCGGTCACAGGGCAACCGTGTGTCGCATATCAGTACCGGATATTCAAGCGAGTCCGACATCAACAGGATGAATGGCACACCGCAGTGTTCTATTGGGGCTACGCCTGCGTGCCATTCAGGCTTGATACCGCTTCAGAGGCGCTCCGCGTGTGGGCCATGCCTCGATTCACCGGCGAAGCCCAGCAGTATGGGGACGTGCCGGAGGCCCGCGCGCGAGCCGAGAATTACATCAGCACTACGCGTTTCGAAACGGGCGGGGTGCCTCTTAAGCTCGACAGTGCGCTCGGTCTGGCTGAGGCCCTCTTCACAGACCAACGCCAGGAGATTCGCCACGACGGACGGGACACGGCGGCGCCGACGACCCTCGACGGCCTGCGCATTGAAGAATACATCCTCCCGGTGGGCGCCGCGGCGTCGGCGTGGGGGTTCTGGTCGTCTGAACGGCGTGGTATTGTTCCGGGCAAACTGTTGTCCGGAACCCCGGGCATTGCGATGGTGACCGGGCCGCCAGAAATTCTGCTCGGCACAGTCGCCGGCGCACCGTCGTCCGCCACAGCGGTCGCCATAGCGGCCGGGGTGTTGCTGGCCATGGGCGGAGCACTGGTCTGGGCCGCGCGCGCGGGGTATATCGCACAGACTTGGGCGGCAATTACGGCCTGATCGGCGTTACCAGGATGTATAGGAAATCCGACGCGACTTCAGGGAGAATCTCTCCCTTAGGCCGCCCGAATAAATCGTCGATTTCGCACCAGGAAGTCCTCCGCGTCGTCAGAAAAACTTCCGCAACTCACTCCAGTTCGGCCGGCAGTCTGGGGAGTGGCTGCAATATGGCTGAATAGCGGCATTCCGATAAAGAGGTTTCAGCGATTCTCGCAGCACAGATCATAGCCGTACTCCGTGCCGCATCGTCGGCCCAGACAGCGCGCGGATTTCCCGCAAGTAGTCTGTCGCAGGCTATGACTAAGGCGGCTACACTCACGCGCCAATGACACACCAACATCCTTACGACTGGAGTCCCTGTGCCCGATCACCGCAAATTCATCTACTGGCTGGCCTTCCTGGACGGCATCGCCTTGCTGGTCCTGGCGGGCATTGCCGTGCCGGTGAAGTACATGCTTGACATACCCATCGGCGTCAAGATCCTCGGACCATTACACGGCATGCTGTTTCTCTCCCTGATGATCGCCAGCATTTCGGGCGTGACGCGCGGCCTGCTAAAACCAAGCCTAGCCACCCTGCTGTTTATCGGCGCCCTGATTCCCCTGGGCGCGTTCTATGCGGACTATCGCCTGAAGAAGGCATACCCCGAACTGGGCCACTGATAGCGCTTCGCTCATCGCAGGACATCGTCCATTTGGTCCAGATCGTTCTCACTTCCAGCTTTTATGGCAGGGCACCTGTTCATTGCCAGAATCAGCGGCTCAGCCATTGCCATTCGAGCGACATCCGGTAATCAAGAGACCTTTGTGCCAGCTTGGAGAAGACCGTTATCGCCACCGCTACCTAAATCCCCCAAACATTGCTCTCGTCTGATCGGCGGTAATGCCAATGCCGGTATCCCATACGTCGATCCACTGCACTCCATGAACTCTCCGGCAAGCGATAAGCACGCCACCAGTCTGTGTATAGCGGATCGCATTGGTCAGCAAATTGCCGACTATGCGCGACATGATCATTCGGTCGGTGTGCGCGAAAACGCCAGAATTGGGGTGGCGTAATTGCAGGAATTTCAAGTCCGATTCGGGGCGATAAACTGAAACCAGCTCATTCACTAGCGCGTCAATCGAGAAGTTGGCAGGGTTCCGCCAATGGATCGAGCCCAGTCTTTGGCAGCGCTTCCATAATCCGACGCTTGTCGGTCGCCGTAACAATCACCCGGCCAGGCTAATTGACGGCAACACGCCGGTCAAGGTAATTGACACCGGGCACCCGCACGAAATCGGAGATTGACTGCGGAACCCAGCATTAGTGATACCTCCCGAAAGCCCATTGGATTTCCTATTCTTGGCCATTTCCGGTGGCTCGCTGCCCGGCAAATACCATATGCCATACGTCCGGGGTGACCGGGAGCAGTTCGCCAGCGAGTAGCAGTGAATGTGGCGACATGATTCTGAGTTTCTGCCCGGATGGAGAAACTGACAGTGGAGTTTGGCGGTAAGTTTTTTGGTGCGCGCATGTTGGGTGTGTCGATACGCGCCGTTTGGGAAGCGTTGCCCGGCTTTATGGTTTCAAAGGCTGGAACGGGTTTTGCTGTTGCTACAGGGAACATTTTCCAACCAAAGGAAATACGCCATGTACGCATCGTCGGCAAAACCCAAGCGCCCCCAGCGAATGTCCAATCCCGTCGAGGCTCAAGCGATTAGTGCCGAATACGCGCAGTCCCTGCTACGCATGCTGACAGGAGGCAATGACAGCCTGTTTACTGACTCGTCGCTGGTATCCATTCCCAATGGCCAGCAGCTCTACACCCGCAATTTCTTGCACAGTTAAGCGCGGAGCCCAGTCAACATGCCTATCCTACCCAGTGGCCGCCGTGTCGAGTTTTCTCTGGATCGCTTTCACGCCATGTTGGACCAGATGCAGCCGCAGCAGGCCGCTGCCTTGGCCGACGCCCTTGATTGCCCGGACGATTTGCTGTTTGTCATGGACGCCGTGCATTTCCGGCTCGATGATGGCACCCCCTATTTCGCCAGCTATGTCGCCGCCAGTTGGCAGCACTACGCTGCGGACTGGTCTGAGGCCGATCGTACGGCGCTTGCTGCCTGGTTCAGGTCACAAGCGGCGACGGAAGCACGAGCGGATGCAATCAACTATATCCATGCCGTCCTGCGTGGCAAGCACATCACGACCGCCGAGTATCCCTACATATTCTCCGCAGAGTCTGCGGTGTCACGCGCTCCTGTACTTACCGCACTGCACTGACCAGGCGGTAATTCTCGCCGGCTTGCTGTTGCGTTTTGCCGCCTTCCGGCCGGCAATTGTTCCGCGCGTTCCGGTAGTGGCGGCTTATTGATTTACCCGCAGCTGGATCAACTGGTACTGGTCTGGCTTGGTTGGGCGACCCTTCATATCAGCGCCGCGAACTCGATCGGATACCGTGTTCGTTGAGCCGGTCACGCGAGGCCATCGACCCAGATTCTGTGGCACTTGGGACAGTGCCCAAGACACCATCTGGTTTCAGGCAGGTGAATCGATGGAAGTTGGGCTAGAACGTGCCGGCATCGACTTGGCAAGATGCCTCTTGTAGTAGTCTGCGCGCTTTTTTCAGGGAATCCCTCCATGTCACGAACGGCCCGGCCCACGCATTTCGACCGTTCCACCTTGGTCAGGCGCTTGGCCGGGCTTGCAGCTCCGTCCCGCAAGATCCCCCCTGCGGTGGCTATCGGTACTCAACTGGGTGAATGGATCGATTTCAACGACGCCATGACCCTGTTTGCCGCACTGCATGACAGCAAAGCGGTTGTCGTGTCTGGCGTACCTGACGTAGGCGTAGCAGGGGATTTGGGTGTTCTGCTGGCGTGTGAGCGCGCCGCCATGACGGAAGCCATCCATGCGGGCATTCGACCTGGCGCCCGTACCCGGATAAAATGGCCGGCGTTGGTAGCGTCGGAGACGCCGCTTGAGATCGCCGCCGATTTTGCCGCTTACCATCGCTACTATCAGGCGCACCAGCGCGAGATGGATGTACGTGTCGGCACCTTGCGCGCCGCCGTGCGCAACACCATCACCGCACGCGTACCGTCGCTGAGGCAACTAACCGCCCTCGATGCCGCGTTTGACAAAGTGCTTGGCCCACGTGAGCGCGACTTGCTGGCGCAAGTCCCGTTTCTTCTGGAAAAGCGCTTTGTACAACTTCGCGAGTCCCGTCCTGCCGAGGCGCAGGACACTATTGCCGCCTGGATGCAGCCCCGGGGTTGGCTGGCCACGTTCGCCCGCGACATGCAGGGTGTGCTGATGGCTGAACTGGAAATGCGCCTTCAACCCATCATCGGATTGATCGCCACATTAAGTAACAAGGAAGCAAGGCAGGAATGAACAAGAAAATCGGCAACGCCGCCTTCGGACTGGGTCTGGTGGCGATCATTTGGGTGGCCATCGGTTATGCCGGATCCGCCCATCTCCTGGCATTGACAACGACCTTGATGATATTGGGGGTTTACGTTTTTGGCGGGCTGGAGTTACATCGATTCCACCGCGACACGGTCGCCCTCGCTGACGCCATGCGATCCCTGCCACAGACTCTGGTATCGCTGGATGTCTGGCTTGCCGGTCTGCCCAGCACCCTGCGCAACGCCGTGCGAACACGGATCGAAGGTGAGCGGATCGCCCTGCCGGGGCCTGCGGTTACGCCCTATCTTGTTGGCCTCCTGGTTATGCTGGGTATGCTCGGCACCTTCCTTGGCATGGTCGTGACCCTGAACGGTGCGGTCTTGGCGTTGGACGGTTCCACCGATCTTGCGACCATCCGCGCCGCCCTGTCCGCCCCGGTGAAAGGACTCGGACTGGCCTTTGGCACTTCCGTGGCCGGGGTTGCCGCTTCGGCGATGCTGGGTCTTGTCTCGTCGCTGTGTCGACGCGAACAACTGGACGTGGGACTCCTTCTTGACACGCACATTGCCGGCGCACTGCGTGAATTTTCACTGACGCACCAACGCCAGGAAACCTTCCGGGCAATGCAGCAGCAGGCGCAGGTGCTGCCTGTGGTCGCCGACAAACTGGCCGTGCTCATGGATGCCTTGGAGCGGCAGAACCAGGCTACACAAGATCGACTGACGGCTGGCCAGAGCGCTTTCCACCGTGAGGTGCAGGCCACCTATACGGCGCTTGCCGAATCGGTCGAGCGCTCGCTACGCACTGCACTGGCCGACAGCGCGCGTGATGCGCTAAACGCCATTCCGCCAGCCATCGAAACTGCGCTAGATGGGTTCGCGCGCACGGCCGGCGCCCAGCACGAACGCATTGCGGCCACGGTGGAACGCCAGCTCGATGGACTTGTCTCGCACGTTGACCGCAACGTGACCGAGACCGCTGCACGGTGGACAGACACTCTGGACGCGCGACAGACCGCACACATGCGGCGCGAAGAGGAGCGCCTCGCCGTGTTGATGAGGACTCTCGAAGCCGTTGTCACCACGCTCCAGACATCCTGGCAAGCCAACGAGGCTCGCGCCCTGGCCCGGGACGAAACGCTACGCGACGGATTACAGAACAGCGTGAGGGACTTTGCCGAACAGACCACAATTCAGGCTCATGCCACACTTGACGAAATCCGGCGCCTGATCGACGCCGCTTCGTCGCTACCCCAAGTGGCCGGCGAAGTCATGAGCCGCTTGCACGATGAGGTCGCCGAGCATCGCCTGCGCGATAACACCCTACTGGAGGAGCGTCACCGCCTGGCGGTGAATTTGGAGGCCCTGATTGTTCGTCTGCAGACATCGGCCACCACACAGGAAGCCGCCGTGGCTACGCTGATGCGCATGACCTCATCGCATCTTGATCAGGCGACCACCACGCTTTCAGCCCGTTTTGACAGCGAAGCGGCACGACTGACCGAGGGTACGGCACAAATTGCGGCAAGTGCGGCTGAGGTCGCGAGTCTTGGCGAGGCGTTCGGTCATGCCGTCGATCTCTTCAGTCACACGGGTGAACATCTGACGGCGAATCTCCAACGTCTTGAACAAGCACTGGAGCAGGCCATGGTACGTAGCGATGATCAGTTGGCTTACTACGTGGCCCAGGCACGGGAAATCATCGATTTGAGCGTGATGTCACAGCAGCGCGTCGTCGAAGACCTGCGGCACCTCTCCGGCCGTGACGTGCTGACCAGAGTCGGAGCCTGCTGATGGGCGAGACGGACTCGATCGAGCAGACGGCACCGGTCTGGGCTGTTTTTGGCGATCTGATGGCGGGGCTGCTAGGGGCTTTCGTGTTGATCTTCGTGGGAGTGCTCGCCGTCCAGATGGAATTGGCGACGACACTCGAAGCCGAAGTGAAAAAGCGCACGCTTGAGGAGCAGCGTCGCGCCACTCTGGAAAGGGCGCTTGCCGGTCCGCTCGCGGCAGGACGTATCACATTCAGCAACGGCCGCATCGGTATCAGTGGCAGCGTGCTGTTTGCCGTCAATTCCGATCATCTGCAGTCCGAAGGACGGCAACTCCTGAAAAGCCTGGCTGCGCCGCTGGCTGCCTATCTCGGCACCCGTGATGAACTCCTCATGGTGAGTGGCTTTACGGACGACAAGCCCTTGCGCGACAACAACCGACACTTTGAAGACAATTGGGAACTGTCAGCACAGCGCGCGCTCACCGTCACGCGAGTGCTGATCGAAGCAGGCGTGCCGTCGAATGCCGTGTTCGCCGCCGCCTTCGGCGCTGAACAGCCCACCGCCTCCAACGCCGATGCCGACGGGCGAGCGCGCAATCGCCGGGTTGAAATCGCGCCGGTGCAGCGCCTTGCTGGCAGAGCGAATGGCTGAAACGGATGGCGCGGCAATACGCCGCCGTTTGCTGGTGGCCCTGATGCGCCGCCGTGAGTTGCTACCGGCAGCGGCTCGCGCACTGGTTGATGTACGAATCGAGCAATTGCGTTCGCAGTCGCTGGCGCAAACCACTGAGCGGGCGAGCCGGATGACGGCCACATCGCCATTGGCTGAGTTGGTTCTGGAGATTGACGCCCGGACGCTCAAAGAAGGAACCGAGGAGGACGGCACAGCACCGCGCGATCTGAAGTCAGTAGGTTACTTTCGAGATCGCCTTTGCGAATTCAAGGTGGAGCGGCAGATTGAGGTGGCGCTGGCGCAGCGCCCGGAAAACGCCGGGCCGCTAAATTCTCATCTGCTCGCCGTGCGAGCGCTCGACGCATTGCGTAGCAGTGCACCACCCTATTTGCGCCACTTCGTCTCTTACCTTGACACACTGGGCTGGCTCGACGGTGTGCAGGAAAAGACGGCCGCCACCGTTGCAAGAAATCGCGGCCGCAAGAAGCGATAAGCGCGACCAACACCTTACAAGCCGATGGCGGCGTTCAAGCAACGGATCAGGCAACTGACTCGGCGCTCGGGCGGACGCAGCATGGCGGAGGTCATCGAGCGACTGAAACCTTATCTGTTGGGATGGAAAGCCTACTTTGAGCTTGCGCAAACACCGAGAGTCTGGCGCACGCTGGACGAATGGCTACGGCACCGGCTACGGGCGATCCAGCTCAAGCATTGGAAGCGGGGTAGCACGATCTACCGGGAACTGACCCACCTTGGCGCAGCCGAGCACGTAGCGAAGCGAGTGGCGAGCAATAGCCGCTGCTGGTGGCGGAATAGCGCGGGAGACCTTCATCGGGTACTTACCATTGCCTACTTCGATAAACTCGGCGTGCCCCGACTCTCATGACCTCAACTTCTCGAACCGCCCGGTGCGGACCCGCATGCCGGGTGGTGTGGCAGGGGTACGGCCTACAATGGCCGTCCCCTATGCCGATTTAAAGCTGTTGACCTCGCATCTACGCGAAACGCATAAAGTTCCCCTGAAACGGCGTTCTTAACCCCCCTATTCTCTAAACCTGTTGACTACGGGGTAGTTGGTACAGTTTTTCAATCGCCCTATTGGCAAGGGTTTCCGGGCGATTGACTCCGAGTTTGTGATGGAGTTTGTTTTGGTTGCTTTTGGTCACCAAAACGAACTTTCTAATCGGTACGGCAACAGTAACCCATTGAACGAACGTTGAAAACGATCGTTTCTGAATGGCAGCGCAATCGTTTCTGGAGAGTTTGTATTGCCGTTGTCGGCCATCAATAGACGCTCCGCTCAGAAAGTTGAATGAGTGCTTAAGACTGTTAGCGGTAGTAGCGGTTTCCGATTCGCCTTCTCCAAACCGATCGTTGAAACCGGCGTTCGTACAAACGCCGCAGGATGGGGTTGATTCGCACAGCAATGACTGGGTGCAGATTTTGTAGGACGGGGATATGACAGAACGAATGGCCCCTGATTACGAGCTTAATCAGCGCATCATTTGAAGACGGTTTGCCATGGCGCTTCTGCAAGAACTTGGTGTGCTGCCTGACAAGGCTAGACAGCATGCTCGCGCCGCAAACGCTTCTTTTCCTGCTTGGCCTCGTACATGAGGTGGTCTGCAGCTTCGATAAACTCATTCAGCGAACCGAATTCGCTTCTGTTGTAACTTAACGCGCCCCAACTTATCTCGTACGGAAACGGACTACCTTCTGAGCGCTGTTTAAGCTGCGCGCAGATGCGGCTCATGATGCGATTTGCTTCAGCCAATTCGCTATCGCTCATCACCACCAAAAATTCGTCACCGCCAAGCCGACAAACCAAATCGACACCGCGTATCGCTATGCGTATCGATTCGACCACGCCCACAATGAGTCGATCGCCAAATTTGTGGCCTAGACTGTCGTTGGTCGTTTTGAGATTATCGACATCAACATAGGCGATGGTCAGTTCACGCCCATCACGCTGATTCAGCCCGATCCGATCTTCCAGAATCTTCAACCCGGCACCACGATTAAAAGCACCAGTCAGCGTATCGTAGGTGGCTTGTAACTCCAGTTTTCGATTCTGTTCGAGAATCTCCAGGTTCTTGGTTTCAATGATCAAGTTCAACCTAACCAACTGCTTTGTTGAGCGAACCTTTGACCAATGACCGAGGAGGGAGACCAATATGGCGAAGATGTTGAATGCTCCCCCGTGAATCAAAATTTCCGAAAACGAAAAAGGGCTATACAGAAAATTCCAGAATAGATAACTGGTTATGAAGATTAAAGTGATGCATATGCTGAAGCCCAGGGGATAGGTCAAAATTGCCAGAGGCAGAATGAACATGGCCACACTCAGGTTCACGTTCGCGGCAATCAAGTGGATGGGGTTATCGTAAAGGGAGACAAAATAGCTTAGATGCAAGGCGTTAAAAACAAAGAAGATCGCCCAGGCAGTAAGTCCGGAAATGCTCTTTCGCAAGAAAAGTACGATTACAACAATGCCGCAAAGAATATCAAGCAGCCTCCAAACGACCATTTGAGACCAGAGCAAGGGTAATGTGAGATAGTCGTATCCGATGTATGCAATAACTGCGGAGCAGATTGCAACGATAAAGGCAACCAAATGCCTTTCGTTTTGTGCGGTGATCTCGCGTTGGCATTGCTCTTGGAAATATTCCGCGCCTGATACGGAATCAGCCAGAAGCTGAGTGTTGACAGTCGATTCTGTAGGTGTGGAGACTGGCATTTTCGCGAAAAGTTGCTTCTTGTTGATCGGCACTGAGCGCATGTTTTGAATGTGAGAATTTCGTTCCATCCGAGGATGGACAATTCAACCCCGTCAGAGCAAGTATGGCATGTGCTGTGAACGGCCATTTGCACTTTTTATGTCGGCGTGGTCCATGGGAACTGGATTTCCAGGAAACTGCCACTTCCGCAGTCAGCTTTTGTTAAGGGTTGTGGGATGCCTGCCTTAGTGTGAGGACGTGCAGGCAGCGCTGAGGGTTGCTTTGCGTTGCTGCAGGACTTTGGGGTCTGTTGCGACTGGCAACCTCGCGATGGGATGCGCTGCGACGCAAGTCGGTGCCAGATGACTCGACAACGTTGCAGTACAAATGGAATGTGGCTGAAATTCCACGGCTAAATTATTTTCGAAAGCGATTCGAAGACCAGTTGCGTTCGTTGCCTGATCCAGAAGCATTGCGATCATGGACACGATCCAAACGGAACTAGCGGAGAACCATTAGTTGCGCGACTTAATATCGGATCTTTTATGAACTTTCCGACTTCGAATATTCCGATTAAGAAAATTAAACGTGAGGACCTTGCCTTGAGCCTTCGTCACCCATTACTCATTCCTCAAGGCGACTTTTGCTATAGCGTTTTACCGATCGACGATAGCGTTGAAGTCGATCCACAGTCGCCGCGGCTGGGACGTGACATCAGGCAAGCGAGTTTCGGTGGCGATAGCAAGATGGTACTGTGTCCATATTGGGTTCTTACAGATCATGGCACTGTCCGCTGCGAGCACTGTCATGAAGAAGTCTTGTCACTTGAGAAGTCGGCTCTTGCAAAGGCGGAGGCTCATTTCGGAACAACCGACATTTCGAAGCTCGAAACCCTGTCAGATCTTGCAGACAAACTCAAGATCTGTGACATAAGGCGGGAAAGGAACCATCCGAGTTCGTCCGTAAAATTGGATTAAGGTCAGTCTCCAAAGGATTTGCGAACGCAAACACAGCCCACACTGTTTGGCTATGACCCAACAGCTGCGCGACAGTAAATTATCATCAGATGATACAATGCAGCATGCGCGATGACCACAGAATCGTCAACCTGCTAGACCTCCATGATCAGATCATTGATCAGGACGGTGGCTATTGGGTGAAGATCGAGGCTTGGCGTGTCGAGGTAACAGCAGAGATCCCACACGGAGTTCGTTATTCTCTGACGCTCCACGAGCCTTTCGGAAAGCGGATTCTGGGATACGACAACGCGCATGCGGTAAAACCGCCCAAGAAGTTCAAGTATGCCGGGCAGCGTATGACTTACGATCACAGGCATCGGCATGTGAGCGACAAGGGCGTGCCCTACGAGTTTCAGGATGCACAGCAACTCCTGATCGACTTTTTCAAGGAAGTCGACCGGGTTCTGAAGGAGGCAAGACAGAAATGAAAGCCATCGTGATCGGTATCATGCCGCAGGACAAAATTCGGGAGCGGATCTTGTCGATTGCTCGCGGCGAACACAAGCCAAAGTCAGGCGAACCGAAAATCTGGTTCACCTCAATGCGCTCTCTTGCCGAAGTCTTGAGCGATGAGAATCGCGCGTTGCTTCAGGTAATCAAGAAAACGAATCCGCAATCCATTACGTCCTTGGCTGAGACGACCGGACGCAAGCCGGGCAATCTGTCGCGCACTCTCAAGACCATGTCGAACTACGGTATCGTCGAAATGAAACGCGAGCGCAACCATGTGCGTCCGGTTGCCAAAGCGACTGAATTCAGGATTGTGGCCTGAATTGCAAACCTCATTAAATCAATAGGTTGTGGCGTAGACGGTTTGTTGTGGCATACCTTCTGGCCCGCCAGAATTTCTGGCTAAACCAGTCTCAGACTGGACGATAACCCCGCCGAGCCCCGCGCTCCGTGGGGTTTTTCGTTTCTACCAGTTGACCTTGCAACACCCTGTTCTCGGAATTCTGCGTTCTTAGACGCCATTTTCTCGAAACCTATTGACTACGAGTCATCTCGGTGCAGGAATTTCAATCCGCCATCTGGCTTTCTCCTTAGATGTATTTTTTGTAATACATCAACTGCGTACGGAGTAAAAATCCACCCATCGTGATCATGATCGAGGCCACTAACCAGAAGTTGATGCTGCCCGGATACCAAAACCACATCATCACAAACAAGGTCGCGCCGACGGCGTGCAGATATTTGCTGCGGTGGTACATCGTGGACGACTCGCGCCCTCCGCCTTCTCGCCGCAGCCATCGCCCGACGCTGCCGTCGACAACCGCGACAACATAGATCAGTGCGAGTGTTGGCAGCATAGTTTGTAGCATTGACGCCCTAACCACCAGTGTTTGCACCCCCAACATCGCGGCTTGCCAATGCGGTTTGGTGACGGTGGCGTTCATGCCTCGGCGAAACACATATTCAAGCTCGGACACTTCAGGAGCGATAAGGGTTTGATCGATGCCGGTTTTCACGAATAGCCACTCATGTGCTAAGCCAGCCCATCGCAAAGCGCGTGCGGTAGCCGAGCCCCCAACATTCGGCAACCACTGCGTCATTTCAAGGTCGCCTCGTAAAGCCGCTTCAGCCGCTTGAAGACCAGCCGGATCGGACCCTGTGATAAACAAGTCAATGAGCATTCGTCCGACCAGCACCACCGTAAAGCCAACAATAACGAATTGCGCCAGGTAGAACGGCGTACTGATGGCTTGCCGCAGGCCATGTTGAAATGTGGCTTCGCTACCAGCCACTGCCTTTGCCCTCCACTGCTATTGCCGGCCCGCCGAAGTGATTGCGGTACTTGATGGCCATGTCGTCGATCATGGATGCCAACGTGGGCGGCAATAGAACATCGTTGGCGTCGTTGGTCAGAGGAATGCGGATTTTCCAAAGCTGACCGCCATCGATGCGGGCAAAGGCTTGACCTTTCGGTAATTTGACCATATC
>CAMDMZ010000057.1 GCA_945902805.1 Propionivibrio dicarboxylicus
CTCTATCTTGGTCCGCCATGCTCATGATGGCTGGAAGAATAAGGCGAGGGAATTCAATGGTGTTGAAGGCTTCAGAAGTCAATGGCAAGTCGCCGAATTCTGACTCTATACCTTTCGGCATAGAGAGTCGCAAGCGACATCAGAAACCCATTGATGTGGCAGGCGATATGCGAATAACCTGGTGACAATCATGGGCATAAAAATAAAACCGTGTAAGGGAGGGGCGCAATGTCCTGCGAGAAAATCATCGAGCCCGATGGCATCTGGTGCCGCTATTTCGGGTCGGTAACCAATGACGAGGTTGATCAAATTGCCGAATCCATTCGGGTCGATGCCAATTTGAGCGCCATGCGCTACGTAATTTCCGATTTCAGCGCAGTCACCGAATGGAATGTGACGGCATACGATGTTTTGATCATCGCTTCGCATGACCACAACGCTTTTCACCGCAACACGACTTTGAAGCTCGCATTGATTTCGGCGACAGACGATATTACTTCGACACTGAATCGATACCTCAATGCGCCAATCATGACGTTCGACGCCAAGCTTTTCAGTTCGCTATCTGATGCCCGTGATTGGCTTGCCGCTTAGCTTCGCTATATCTTCTATTACTTTCGTCACATTTACACGCGTAATACGTAGGCTTCTCGCATGGATCAGTTCCAACTTTCTCCTTGCCCCTTTTGCGGATCTCCGCACGTACAGTGTATGAAGATCGACGTAGGGCGATGGTCAGTGGGTTGTTCCGAGTGTCTGGCGAATGGATCATCGATGGCCAACCGGCAATCTGCCGTGGATGTGTGGGAAGCCGTGGCAATCAAGAGTGAGCAGTTGGCGACATCCCCGGGATTCCTGCAGCGACTGCTTAACGGGGCTGGATGAGGTAGTCCCGATATGCCGCATCGGATGTGGTGATATGTTCCACCCACCAGGATGTGACGAAGTGGCATAACGCTCGGGGATCAATTTCACCGCGTATCGCCGCAAGCAGGTGGTCCGCCAAGCGCTCTTCATAGCGGTTGTGTTCGGCAACATGCGCATCCAACTGTGGAAAACCGACGTCACGGAGTATCGCCTCCTCCTCCCGGAAATGATTGCGCGCATATTCCGCTAACTCATTGAGCAGAACATGGGCACTGTCTTCCTGCGCCTGACTATGGTCCGCCAAGAGGCATGCCGGTGCGTTTTCGCACAAGGTCAAGAAATGTCGGTGTTGCTGGTCCAGCAATGGATGGCCGACGCTGTAATTGGCGTGCCAGGCTTTGGGCGTTTGCAACTCGTGGTCCTTCCGTTTGGCTAGGTCCGGGGTGGGTCGGCAACGATTCCGCTCAAAGCAGAGGCCAATAACTATACGCCGCGGCGGGTGGAATGGTGCACTGCGAAAGCGTGGTTGTGATTTACCGTGCTAGCTCACCCTATGAGCCTTGATGACCCTATTCTGACCTCACTAACCCACCGAGGAGAACGCAATGGCCACCACAAAACCCCAAACAATTGATGCCGGTGCTGCCAAATTCATGCAGGATGCCTTGGGCGAAGCGGCCCATCGTGTCTTTGTGGCGGAAAGAATCAGCGTGTTGTTACGCAAATTGGCGATGGATAAGCACGCCGAGATGATTCAGACCACGCAAATCGAAGCATCACTGCAGGAACTCACCGGGCTGTATGCCACGTGTGCACTTCTTGTGATGTTGCAGAACCGGGCGCCATGAATTATTTTCCCCCGAACCATCAATTGATTTTGCACTTAACCAGTTCGTCGGCCGCCATCGAAGACATCCAAGCAGGCTTCCTTCCTCGCTTGTATCCAACAACCTCACCGGTTGTGGGATTCTTGTATTGGCCAGGTTCAGTTCGGACGATCACTCCAGCTTCGGCTCCTTTCCCACGCTTTCCCTTAGTTTGGCTGACGGATCCCCCGGGGATCAAATCGGAAAGGGTCATTCCGTTATCCATAAGAATCTTGTTGATGGCCGCAACCACATCATTTCGACGTCTCGCTTGAAGCTCCAGTTTCTTTGCTTGGAGCGCATCAATTTGCGCCTGCAGTTCTTCAATTGTCGGTTCTATCGTCATTTTTGTATCCACCGTGGAAAGATCGGGAAATAGGCCGGTTTGCGACATCATCAATCACTTATCACAATAATTTAAGTAAGTGTAGCATCTTTACCCACTATCAACTCTAAGTCACATTGACGATTGAGAGTCAATCACCTCAGTGGAGGGCGACGATGAAGGTGAACATTCACTGGTTGCACCAGAACTACATGAGTTAGTTGAATCAAATTCGCGAATCAATTTTAGAAGCGCTTCAGATGAATTGATGGCCTCTTCAATGTGATCAATTGATTCACCCCAAACATCTCTAAATATCCTAAGCCTGGGTAGCGGCCCCAATCGATTGCGACCTGAGCGGACCATGGATATCGCATTTCGCTTAATCCTTAAAATCTCGGCCATCTCCTGATCAGTTCTTAGTCCACGGAATTCTTTGTACGTATCTAGTAGGAGGGCATCATCGGTAGCTGGTGATCCCACCTCCATCACAGGAAAGACCCACGCTTCGTGCTGGTCCTTACGAATCTGTTGAATTTTTTCGACGAGTGACTTAGGAAGACATCTAAGGGCGAGGTTTTCTGTTTTGTGATACAGGACACGATCAAGAATCTTAAAGCGTTGCCGCTCGCCTAGCTTTGCAATTCCGGATCGGACGTTATAGATGGTTTGTCGGTCTACACTAAGAAATTCGGCGATCTGTGCATCAGTCGTATAACCAAACGCCTGCTTTAGAGAATCAATTAGCAAATCATCCATTGAATTTCCAAATTAGTTGACACAACCAAAACAATACATGCTAAAGTCACTGACTACATGATCAAGACTTAGGGCAAGTAGCAAACTTCAACATCAAATCGCCAGCCAAACGAAATACTCGAACTTACCCCAACTCTACCGCAGCGGAAAAACAATCCGGAAGATGAATCATAACTAGCAAACCAGCGATACCTCGAAATACCTTCTTCTCAACGACGCCTAACCGCTAAACACCCATCGATCCGGTCCCATCCACACATCTTTGAAAAAAAGCGTACGCACATGGGACTTATGAAATGGAATGAAGATACGATCGCCCGCCTTGAAAAAGAAGGGCGCGGAATGGGAACAGGCGCCCACTACACCCCCTGGATAAAAACTAGCGATTTTAGTAGCCAAGGAACCTCGCGCCGGGTATGGAGTGACCTCACCCGTCGCATCCATGAACTACTCTCCAATATTGAATTTTACCTCTTTCTCTGGCTTGAATGGTCACGAAACACAGTAGATATTCGAGAAGAGTTTCCTCTAGACAGAAGGGTCACCTCCGAAGTCGCACGGCAACTACGAATTCGACATCCGTCCTACCCTACCACTAACGTGCTAACAGTAATGACCGTCGACTTCTTTGTGACACTTGAACACAAGGGCGAGAGGAAACATATCGCCTTTAGTGCAAAAGATGATTCTGCGATCGAAGATGAGAATGAACTTTCAAAACTCGAAATCATTCGCGAAACACTCGCGCAATTAGAAGTGGAACACTTCCTAATTCTCAAATCCACTCTCCCAATGGATCCGATTAACAATATGATTTGGATTCGCGGTGCGTCGCTTAAATCCGCAGAAATTGAACCCTGGTCAGGCGCCTTTGATGAGTTCGCATTGAGTATGAAATCCGGAATACAGAGTGCCAACCAAACTATGCCGTTGAACGAATACTGCACAAGCTTTGATCAAACTCATGGTCAGCCAGGCGGTACTGGGTTGCGTGTGGCGCGCCTACTCATGCAAAAGAAATGGTTGTTGCCACCAATGTATAAGCCTAACCTAGAGTCAGTCGCCGTAGGCGAATTCAAAACTTCTGCGTTAAACATTTAGCTAATAATCAAATCCACGTACTATGCTTTACAAGAATAGTCTGTTTCTAGATAGAAATAATCGTTTAAATCGAGTGCTCCACGTAGAATTGTCTATAGACAATGCATGGATTATAGATCTACTTGGAAAGAATGTATGGCCACATAAATGCAGGTGGGCTGACATTGTGAACTGCATTGAGCATATACCTAATGATGAATCTCAATTAGACGCAGTTATATGCAATGAAGGCCAAATCGAACAACCGAAAACGACCTTAATTACGCGTACACCATCGAAGGCACAGATAGATCGTGCTGACCGTGCATACTTCCGTATTGAACCGCTCATATCCAAAATACCAGCCATATTCGACCCAGCCTTGAGATGCGATCTGATCACGAAGAGATCAACAGAAATATCCTGCTCAAACAAAACAATTTACGAAAACCTAAGAGAATATTGGCGTGGAGGCCAAACAAAGTCCGCTCTTTATGGCAAATTTCACAATTCCGGCCGCCTAAGTAAAGACAACTGCACCGGGAAGCGCGGAAGACCCTGTGTAGATGTCCAACGCGATATATATCAAGCCTCGGATATAGATCATCAGCACTTCAAATATGCCATTGAAAAAGTCTACTTTAAGAAAAAATATAACACCTTATCGGCTACTTTTGAAGATATGCTGTCGGCTCATTATACGACGTATGATGGCAACAACGTTTCTTTCGTTCTATCAGAGGGTGAGCGTCCTTCATTTCGACAGTTTGAATACTATTACACCACACATTATCCCATCGAACAAAAATTGCGTGCAAAAAAGGGCAATAAGGATTACGAGCGTGACCATCGCGCTAGAACTGGAACAATACTCGACAATTGTGAGGGAGTTGGTCATCAATACGAAATTGATGCAACAATTGTTGATCTTTGGATAGTCTCAAGATCTGATCCCAACAAAATAATTGGCAAACTTACCCTATATCTTGTAATAGATAGACGTTCGCGGCTAATTACCGGATTCTACCTTGGCCTGGAAAACCCATCCTGGACAAGCGCACTTCAAGCAATTGCTAGTATTGCGACCGATAAATCGATTCTATGCAGCAAATACGGCGTTAACTATCGGGAAGAGGATTGGCCTGCAGACAAAGTATTCCCTAAAGAGTTCGTTGCGGACCAAGGATCCGAGTTCAAGGGCCATTCAAGCAGTCAAATCGCGTCAGAACTTGGTATCACAATTACGAATGTACCCGGGCTTCGCCCAGATTTAAAGCCAATTGTCGAGTGTCAATTCAACTTAATTAATACGCAGATTATGCAAGTAGCTCCAGGATACGATCCACCATCCAATGCGAAACGACGCCGTGGAGAGAAATACGTTAAAGATGCATGCCTAAATGTACAAGATGCGTATAAAATTTTTTTAGAATTGATAATTGCACATAACCGTTACCCGATAAATTCCTATAACCGAACATTGAATGAAATTGACTCAGGAATTTCACCCACGCCAATCGATATTTGGAATCATGATATCAAAACGCGATCTGGCCAACTTACCCGTTTTCCTGAAGATAAAGTGCGTATGGCGCTTCTTCCGACTGGCGAAGCGACTGTAACGGACAAGGGCATCGTCTTTAACGAATGCTATTACACCTGTGAGGAAGCAACAACTCAGGGCTGGTTCGTTGCTGCGCGCAACAAATCGAACTTTAAATTGGAAGTAAAGTATGACCTGCGCTTTGCGGATCACATTTATGTTCGCGAAGTTAATAGAACCAAGCCGTTTATTCGTGCAGAACTATCGTCGCGAAGTGAAAAGCATAGGGGTATGTCATTTGGAGAGGTCAGCTATTACAAACATTTGATACGAATTGATCGCCGTCGTTACGAACAGGAAAGAATACAAGTCCATCACGAGGTAAGGCAATCGATTACTCCTACGGTTGAAAATGCAAAAGCTCTCCAGAAATCGACAGGAAAAAAACCGTCGGCACGGGCGAGGAAAATTGATATAAAAGAAGATAGGGATCAAGAGCGTCGCAAAGAACGACAGCAAGCTGGGGACGAGCTGCAAGACAGAATCAATCCTCCAATATCTCCTGTTCAAGAATTGGACGGTAAGGAGGCTAATCCACCTGATACCAGTGCAGATATGACGATAACAAACGTTGCGGAAGAAGCCAAGCAATCAAAACCATCAATGTCTGATCTATTAGCTGAAATTCGTGAAAGAATGAAAAATGGCTGACTCCAAGTCGATGAATATGCCCTTTGTCAGAGCCATATATACGCCTCAAGACATTCCGTCCTTCCGGGGAAATCCGCTAATTGAGGCGTTACCCCCCTCCATGAATGACGCCCAAATCATTGAATCCCTAGCACTAACCCCTGAATTCCATTTGGATCAGAGACAACTACCGGATCACACTAGATTTAATATCATAATGACCCTAAAGAATTTTATGGTCCCGCTAAAGATGCATATTCAATTGATTCACGTCTTGGATTCAATGCTTCGTAACGGCTATATTGGTCGAGCACCACGGACCCGTGATCATATTGCAATATTTCAGGAAATTTATGAAAAACAAAAAAAAGGCGAAACGTTTCGTCAATCTGCGAACTCAATTACACCACAACTGTCTACAGCGCTCATTGGCGTTTCAGGTATGGGTAAAACAACAACTGTGGCGCGCTGGGCATGCCATATACCGCCTGTAATTTTCCATCCTGAATTGGGCATTTACCAGGTTCCAGTTCTCCATATTGAAATGCCATCCGATGGTTCGTCAATCAAAGGACTTGGACTTCGAATTCTTCACAAAATGGATGAACTGATCCCTGGTGCGAACTATTACGAAACATACGGTCAAAATCCAAGGATTAGCGCGGATGCATTGATGGGATCTGTAGCGCGCGTACTGAATATGCATTTTGTTGGCCTACTCATTCTTGATGAAGTTCAAAATCTAACAAACTCCCCAAAAGGCAGCCAGGTGCTCATGAGCGAACTTGTTTCCGCTAGCAATATATTGAAATTGCCAATTTTGTTCTTGGGTACCAATAAATCACAAAAGATATTGACAACTGACTTTCGGCAAGGACGACGTTCATGTGGTGGGCTGGACAGCTGGGACCGATTTCATGAGTTTGATCAATCTGCTTCACCACAGGATAACAGTACGCTATTCAATAGTCGTGGCGAGTGGGATCAATTCATGGATGTTCTTTGGGCATATCAATGGATCCGCAATCCTGAACCATTGAGCGACGCTCTTAGAAAGTTTATGTATTCTTACTCACAAGGAGTCATTGGTATTGCCATACTGCTCTTCATGTCCGTGCAAGCGCGTGCGATTGCAGATGGAACCGAGAAGATTACTGCCGAGCTGATCACAAGTGCTTACAACCGAGAGCTAAAACTTCTCCACAAGATGCTTGATGCGTTGAGGAGAAATGACCTTTTGGCATTAGCGGAGTTTGACGATATCGCTCCGTTCGGTATTGATGGAGTCTTTGGCAATATTGAGCGACAAATCCGCAACAAAAAACATAGTTCATCGGCTCGAGTGAAGCCAACACAAGTCGTAGCCGAACCAGTTGCGGTCGCGCTTACGGCATCAGGTTACTCACCTGAAGACGCGCTTGCCGTCGCGACGGAGATCACTGAACGGCAGCCAGGCATATCGACACCTGCCGCCGTTAAGGAAGGACTCGCTTTGCTTGCTCCGTTGATGCCAGTCAAGTCAGCATCAAAGAACAGCAAAGCTGACACCCTTCTGGATTACGACTTTACGGGGAGAACGAATGACTATCGCAAAGCAATCAAAGAAGCGAAGCTAAGAAATACAACCGTCCTTGAGCAACTTAAAGAGCTAGGTATGATTAAGAATTTGGATCAAATACTTGAATTATGAGGCTATATATGCCTAGCCCTTACCCTGATGAAGTCATTGGAAGCGTAATTCTTCGCAGTTGTCGACACTCTGGGATTTCATACAAGCGACAGATTGAAGGATTACGCGGCCCTAAGAAGACATATTGTTCATTTCTTTTACCAAACAATCTAATAGTAATTGCTAAGGTTATCAATACCCCGCCCGAACACCTTCTTTGGAAGCATACAATGTTTCCATATATTGTGTCGTATATGAATTGGGCTCAAATACTTCATTTCCAGAATAAAGTTCTATATTCGGATGGCAATCGTGAGTGTTTGTCGCCTCTTTCGAAATCAGTAACCCATGGAACTCCGTTCAGACGATATTGCAGTTCTTGCGTTAAAGAGGATATTGACCGCTATGGTGAGACCTACTGGAGGCGTACTCATCTGCTGCCAGGCAGTCATATTTGTCTAAAGCATAACACTCTATTGATGGACACCCCTATTCGGCTCCGGGGGCAGAGCGCTAGCAATGCGGCTATGCCGGGAGATTTAGTCGGTTCTGACTACAGAACATCAATTTCAATGGGGGTACTAACTACGATAGCCCACCTCAATCAGACAGCGCAGAATTTCCATTGTGCTGAACCGTACGAATTTCGGTTCGAAGCACTTCGGGCAGGATATCGAAGGGCAGATGGTAATGTTGCCGGACGCCAGGTGGCATTTGACCTTTACACTACCTACACTGAAGATTTTTTGGCGGAAACCGGATGCCGGTTTACTCTCAATCAACGTGATCCTTGGCCAGCATTGCTAGCTAGAAATTGTCAAAAGGGTACTCTTTCTCCAGCAAAACATATCCTACTTGCGGCATTCCTCAATACTCAGAATATAGTGAAAAATGGAACAATTTACAACAAAAAAGGAAAAAGAATTCACGATTATTTAAGAGATGATTTAACATTGCTTAATATGTTGAAAAACCAAGTAAGGCGCCGTTCAGAATCGGGGTACAGGATTACAGTCATGGAATTGATTAAGGAAACGGGGTACTGGAGTCAATTCAGGCACAATCGAAAAGCTTACCCAAAGACTTGCGAATTTATTTCCGTTTTCAGACACTCAAACTTGTCGGAGAGACAAATTGGAAGGCGTCCCTATTGGAGGGTACGACTTGGACTTGACAAGCGATAGCGAGGGTAGGAAAGGATGTATTCCGCTTTACTATTCGAACACTGGGTCTTTCAGCACGCGGTCGCGTCTGCCTTTACCTTTAAGCTGACGAAACGCTGAATCTCAAGACAAGATGCCTGTATACCGTCCAAGGTCTGAGTGGTTGCTTGGTGCGACCTCTCTAAACGGCAAAAATTTTGCAATCATTCAAGTAGCTGATGGTAGCCATGAATTGGCTGCGCTGGACACACTTGGACTCCGTGGAATCCCCACACCATCAAATACTCAAACGGTGATCGTACGAACTGACCTGTCTGAATGGTCTGCTTCATTTGATTTAGCCAGCAGTTTTGCCAATGTTTTTGGTCATTCTGATAATGAGTGCCACCATCAATTGTTTCAGTTTGATGTCGATGGCCGTGAATTTGTGATGCCAGCACTGGTATTCATGCGCGCAGTTTTTAGACCAAACCGACATGTCTTACCCCGTATGTTTCGTCCACAGGGCATCGACAGGGTTTGCACACCATCAATTACAGGCGACACATTTTCTGTAGAACCCCTGCACTTACCTCCCGCATATAGTAACAAGCCAAATAGCTCAATTTCCAGAAATCTGGCATGGATTCTGAGTTTTCCAACATCTGTACAGATGTGCGCGAGCATTTATGAGCACATCTTGGATCATCGAATTGGTCTATTTCTTCCGAATTGGACCGCCAGAATGCGATTAACTTATGTCGAGCGAGGGTCAATTTGCTATGTTGTCGACTTGGGAGGAATGTTTGTTGAGACCAACGATGAGCCATACTCTTTCGCTAGCAAGCAGCCTTCGACCGTCTGCTGGCACGATTCAACATCAATTAGCTTAACTTCTGAAGTAAGGAGTGAATTCCTTAAAGATATATCGATTCTTGAAGGACCTGACGGCTCGACGGATTTGTCTGACGGCGAGTGGGAATTGATTCGTCAACTATCCGGCTTGAACGATAACTGGGAGGAAAACGTTTCACAATTACTGGTACGTTCAACTTTGAACAGTATTCTTGATAAACTTCACCTCGGGACCGAATGGAGTCAGACATGCAATTTATCCGGTAGTTCGGGAAATCAGCGTAAACTATATAATCGCCTGCGGAGCACGGGATGCTGGAAATTGATTCTGTCAACTTTAGCGACGACACGCGATAATAATTTGCCGGCGCCTCCAATGTAATACTTTAATGTGGGAGGTGCAGTCTCCCAATGATATCCAATGTAGCACTATTTGCTTTTCAGAATTTTATTGATTACTTTAAAATGCATATTAAACAATATCTTATGGTATTTTTTAATGTAATACTTTATTGGCTAAAGCCAATCCGCCAGTGGGCGGCACCCGCAGCCCAAACGAAACCCAGCGCCAACCCGAGCGCCAAGCGCCGTCCCGCCAGCACCGACTTATTCAACGGTAGTACGGCGCCAAGAATGGAGCCGAAAATCAGTAGCCCGAGTAGCGGCCAGGCCGGCAGCGCGGCCTGCTGCTGCAACCACCAGCTACCACCGACGAAACCCAGAACGAAGATGCGCATGGGCGGATTAAATCATGCGCATTTTCGGCAACGGGCGAGTAATTACTCGGCTGGGCCGAGCGTGAGTGCGATGCTGCCTATGCCCTCAATTGACCCGCTGATCTGATCTCCCGCCAGCACCGGGCCAACGCCTTCTGGCGTACCGGTGTAGATCAAATCGCCCGCTTGCAAATGATAGAAATTGGAAAGATGGGCGATCAGCACCGGTACCGAATGAATCAGCAGCGATAGGTCGGACGACTGCTTGACCGTGCCATTCACCGACAGTTCGATCTTGCCGGCAGCAGGATGTCCGCACTGTGACGGGGGAACAATCGCGGACAACACGGCGGCATTCTCGAAGTTCTTGCCCAGATCCCACGGTCGTTGCTTGTCGCGCGCTTGAATTTGCAGATCGCGCCGCGTCATATCCATGCCGCATGCGTAGCCATAGACATGGTTTAGCGCAGCGGCCTGCGGAATACGGAAACCGCCTTGACCAATGGCGACCACAAGTTCCATCTCATAGTGAAAATTCGTCGTGCCCGGCGGATACGGAATCGTGGCACCGCTCGATACATAGGCGCTCGCATCCTTCATGAAATAAAACGGCGCTTCGCGGTCGACAGCCACGCCCATTTCCTTGGCGTGCGCTTCATAGTTGCGACCGACGCAGAAGATACGACGCAGCGGGAACAACGCCGCTTCGCCACGAACCGGGACGGCCGCCACGGGGAATGGCGGGAACAGGTAATCACTCACGGTGTAAGCTCCAATTTTTGACAATCGAAGACACGTACTTTAGCCGAGCTGAGAAACGACCTGGCTAGAATCACAAGGTCGTGCCTGCCGTGATCCAACACCCGCCTCAATCAGTGCAATGAAGAAAGACTAATGCGCCGTCGGTTACGCCAACTGCTGCCTGATCATGACGTTGTTCGCAACAATCGCTGGCTGGCGCCGTTTGCCAATAGTCTGCTGCATCCTCGACTGTGGCATCTGAACCGTCACTCGGTCGCGGGTGGTGTCGCGGTGGGGCTGTTCTGCGGCCTGATTCCGGGACCGTTTCAGATGTTGGGCGCGGCGATTGGTGCGCTGGTGTTTCGGGTCAATCTGCCGCTGGCCTTGCTGACCACGATCTATACCAATCCATTCACCATTGTCCCGTTGTATGTTCTGGCGTTTGCCATCGGTCGCTGGTTGCTTGGCTCGACCGGGGACTTTTTAGCCCCGCCGGAATTGGGTGAGCAGTCATATTCGGCGTGGGCAAGCGCTCTGATCGACTGGATGACCGGCCTCGGTTCGCCGCTGGCGCTCGGTCTGGTCTTATTAGCCAGTGGCCTGGCACTGATCGGTTACATAACCGTGCGCGGCGCCTGGCGCGCCCATCTGGTCCATCGCTGGAAACAGCGCCGCCGGGGGCGATCCTGACGCCGGAATGAAATCAGACGCGGAAGCGCTGGACTTCGCTCTGCAATTCGGTGGCCAGCCTTTCCAGTTCGCGTGCCGTTCGTGCCGTACTCTGCACCGCTGCGCTATTGGATTCGGACATCTGGGCGATCCGTTCGACACTGCGGGCGATTTCATTGCTGGCCGTCGATTGCTCGCGCAAGGAGTTGGAGATATCGCTGACATCGCCGCGCACACGAGCCGCACCGTGCTTGATACGACTAATCGACTCACCGGCACGGCGCGACAGATCGACGCCATCGGCAACCCGCGCCACGCCCGCTTGCATGCTGGCCACAGCACCCGCCGTGCCTTTCTGGATGGCGCCTATCATCGATGAAATCTCTTGCGTTGAACTCGTCGTGCGCTCGGCCAACTTGCGCACCTCGTCGGCGACAACCGCAAAACCACGCCCCTGCTCGCCCGCCCGCGCCGCCTCGATGGCGGCGTTGAGCGCCAGCAAATTGGTCTGGTCGGCAATCTCCTTAATCACATTCACGATCGCCGAAATGCTGGCCGAATGGCGACCGAGTTCCTCAATAATCATAGCCGACTGATTCACCGTATCGGCAATCTTCTGCATTTCAGCCACAGTCCCGTCGACAATGCGACCACCTTCCTCGGATAACACTCCCGATTCGGTCGACACTTCATGAGCGGTCTGGGCATGCTCGGCAATCTGGTCAATGCCGACCGTCATTTCCTCGATCGCTGCTGCCATGCTGGAGGCGGCAGAACTTTGTTCAATTGATCCCTCGGAGACACGGGCCGCCGAACTTGACACGTCGGTCGCCGCCTGACCGAGTTGCTCCGCCGTCTGCTGAACGACGCGCAGCAATCCCTGCATGCTTTCGGCCATGTGATTGAAATGGACCGCAACATCCTCCAGTTCATCTTTCGCCGCGCAATGCACGCGCCCGGTCAAATCACCACTGGAAAGTCGTTCGGCACCCTCGGCCAGAGCACGCACGCCGACAATCATCGACAGGTAAGCACCGAAGGCCAAATAGGCGAAGACCAGCGTCACAACGATGGTGATGAGAAAGGTGATTTTCAGTTCGGTCTCCGCCGACGTGATGCGGGAGCGAATCACCTTGTCCAGCGCCGGCATCAGGATGTCGAACATGGTCGCGTAACCCTTGTCGATCACCTTCGTCGTCAAGTTGAAGTAGTCCTGCGAGTTGGTTTCGAAGGCCCCGCCAAGTACATCCTTGCGAACCAGGTCAAGCGTATCGCCCATCGACTTATCGAATCCCTTGGCGGCCGCTTCCAGGGTCAATCGCGCCGCTGGAGAAAATTCGATGACCTTGTCCACATTCATTTTCTGCATCCGCTGTGTGCCTTGCAACTCACCGAGCAGGGTGCTGAGATCGGTTTTCTGCTGGTCGCTGATTTCCTTCTTCGCCAGGATTCCCGTTCCGCGAGCACGCATCTGGCCAAGACGTTCCAGCACGGCCGGCATCTTGACCACGACTGTATCCATCAAATAGTAGCTGTCGATGTCCGGATCGAGTGTCAACGCGAGGACATCGGCCACTGCCACGACGGCAATCAGGGCCCGGTCGATCATCACCGTATGACGTTTGAAGCTCTCTGGCGCCGCCCACGATAAACCATCTTTCTGAATATCCAACCAGCCAGCGAGAGCCGCGCGCCATTGCTCACTGTCTTTCACACTCGCCGGCATTTTTGTCTCAAGCTTAGCTAACAGTTCCGTCACCTCCTTGCCTTTGCCCATGCGACGGTCCTTCAACGCGTCATTGCCTCCCAGCACCCCGGCCGAAAGCCCGCGATGTTGCTGCATGCCGGAGATCAGCTCATGCATCGGCTTGATGACAGAGAGGGCAACCAACTCCTGCCGCGACGGCTCGATTACCTTGCTGAGCTCGCGGTACAAGCTGACTTGCAACACAAGAATGGCAACCAGGGCGACTGCCCCCAGCAGGGCAAATTTCTGCGGGTAGCGCAGGCGGTTCATCAAGGCGATAGCCGGAGTAAACAGAGCGTTCATGTGCAGATTTCCCGAACAAATGACGATACGCATTAAGAGCAAATCTCAACCCATACCCGGCTAGACCTACCCAAACGGTAACAAGTATGCCTCAAATGCGGTGGATCGGCGAAGCTGGGCTGTTCATTTAGCGATTTGGCCCAAAACTAAACCTTACCCCCTGCCGCTAATGCTGTCGCCGTCTTGCCAGCGCCGACTTTTCGTCTTTCGGCAAGGGCTAACGTATCAGATCACATCGTCCTGCGGCGGCAGGTCGTGAAAGATTTCTGCTACAGAAACAACCAGTTCGGGAAAAGCCTGCGGCGAGCAATCGTCCTCGCTGCCCAGCACCAGCGACTGGCCATAGACACCCGCTTGCAGCCGGTAAATCGTCACCGAACGGTCGTCGGGATGCACCAGCCAGTATTCCGCCACGCCATGCCGTTCGTACCGGGTGCGCTTGGTGCGCTGATCATGGATCGCCGTGCCGGGCGATAACACCTCGATCACCCAATCCGGCGCGCCGAGGCAACCGCGATTGTCCTTGAGCTTTTGTGGATCGCAGACGACGCTGATGTCGGGCTGCACCACCGTATCGATCTGCTGATCGTCGGTACCTGCACGTGGCAGACGCACGTCGAAGGGAGCGACAAAGGGACGGCTGGGTTTGCCGCGCATATAGTTGGCGGTCAGAAGAAGTGTAGTCCGATTCTTCGCTTATGCCATCCACTGGCAAGTGCATACGCCAGGCCCCAGCGTGACTAGCTATCGGATAGCACACCGTCACGCAGATGCAGGACACGGCTGGTGCGTGCGGCCAGCGTGGGGTCATGCGTCACCATCACCAGCGCGGCGTTCTTTTCGCGGCAGAGAGCGAGCAAGAGTTCAAACACGGCGGCGGCAGAACCGTGGTCCAGGTTGCCGGTCGGCTCATCGGCCAGTAGACAAGCCGGCTCGGTGACCAGTGCACGGGCGACCGCGACGCGCTGCCGTTCGCCGCCGGAAAGCGCGCCGGGCCGATGCGTCAAACGATGTCCGAGACCCACATTCTTGAGCACCTGTGCCGCTCGTTCCAGCGCGACATCACGCCCCTCGCGCCGAATCAGCAAGGGCATGGCCACGTTTTCCAGCGCGGAGAATTCCGACAACAAATGATGGAACTGATAGACGAAACCCAGGCTGCGGTTACGCAGGGCGCCGCGCTCGGCCTCGCCCATGCCCGCCAGATCGCGCCCGTGCAGTAAGACCTGGCCGGCACTGGGCGCGTCCAGTCCGCCGAGCAAATGCAGCAAGGTGCTCTTGCCCGAACCGCTGCTGCCCACAATAGCCGCCGTCTCGCCAGCACCGACTTTTAGATCGACGCCCGTCAGCACAGGCACCGCCACATCGCCCTGATGAAACGTCTTGCTCAAGCCACAGCATTCAAGCACCACCGACACGTCACTCATAGCGCAAGGCCTCCGCCGGCGGCGTCCGCGATGCGCGCCAACTCGGGTAAAGGGTTGCCAGCAGGGTCAGCACGAACGAGACGCTGGAAATTGTCCACACATCGTCCCAATGCAGATCGGAAGGCAAATCACTGATGTAATACACATCCTTGGCCAGGAACTGCATGCCCATGGCGCGCTCCAGCGCTGGCACGACGACATCGATATTGAGCGCCAGCGCCACGCCGCCGCCAACCCCGGCGAGCAAGCCAATGGCGCCGATCAAGGTGCCCTGAACAATGAAGATGCTCATGATGCTGCGCGGACTCGCGCCCAAGGTGCGCAAAATCGCGATGTCCGCGCGCTTGTCCTGTACAGCCATGACCAGGGTCGACACGATATTGAAGGCAGCGACGGCAACGATCAGCAACAAGATCAGAAACATCATGCGTTTTTCGATATCGACGGCACGGAAAAAGTTGGCATGACTGCGCGTCCAGTCGCTGATCCAGGTGTCCGCCGGCAAGAAGCGCATCAACTCGCGCCCGACCTGCTGGGCAGCGAAGAGATCATCCAGTTTGAGTCGCACGCCCGAAACGGCTTGGCCCATGCGGTAAAGGGTCTGGGCGTCCTCCATGTGCATCAGTGCCAACCCGGAATCGAACTCGAACATGCCGACTTCGAAGATACCGACCACGCGAAACTGCTTCATACGCGGCAGGATGGCCGCCGGGGTAACTAGGCCTTGCGGTGCCAGCAAGGTCACTTTCTCGCCCGGCTGCACGCGCAGGGCACGGGCGAGTTCGCTGCCCAGCACGATACCGAACTCGCCGGGCACCAGGTCATCCAGCTTGCCGGCACGCATGTGCCGCGCCAGATCGGCGACCTTGTCTTCGGCCTCTGGCAAAATGCCGCGCACCATCACCCCTTTGACCTGTCCGTCGTAGGTCAGCATGCCTTGTTGTTGCACGTAAGGCGCGGCTGCGAGCACTTTCGGGTGCTGCGCGGCGCCCTGCAAAACCGTCAGCCAGTCGGTAAGCTCACCACTCTCGCTACTGATCTGCACATGCGAAACCACGCCAAGAATGCGCGTCCGCAATTCCTTCTGAAAGCCGTTCATCACCGACAGCACCACGATCAGAGCGGCGACGCCGAGTGCCAGCCCGAGCATGGAAATCAAGGCAATAAATGAGATAAATCGATTGCCGCCGCGCCCGTCACTGTCGCGCGGCTGGGCCCGCGTGTAGCGCAAACCGATCATGAGTTCATAGAGCATGGGGAATGAGGCGATGCCAGAATGGACGACGATGTTAACATGCACCGATGTCCTCCCCCGTTTCAGTCAGCTTGCCGGTCAGCTTACTTATCCCTGGCCTGATCTGGCCGACGCAAGCTCTCAGTGACCTCACTCACGATCTTTCGTTGCCCGCCTTGAGCCGTTTGCTCGCTTGCGGTCGCCTCGTCGCGCAACCCGGCACCACATGCAGCGAACTCGTCGCGCAGAAACTTGGCGCCACGCAGCCACTGCCGAGTGCAGCTCTGCGCCGAATCACTCTTGGCCGGCCGGCGGACAACCATGACTGGCTCTGCCTTGATCCGGTGCATCTTGGCTTTGTCGAACACGCACTAACCATCGGCGACCCGCAGGATCTTGCGCTCACCCGCGACGAAGCCGAGGCATTCGCCGTCGCGCTAGCACCGACTTTTTCAGAATTCGGCGAGATCGAAATCGCGACGCCGCAAGCGTGGCATCTGCGCCTGAAGTCGGACCACGGCAATGTGAGTGCGCCCGCCTTGCACGACGTGATCGGTGGGCGCGCCGACCGTGGCTTGGCGGCACTTGATCTGAGCTGGCGCCAAGCACTTAACGAAGCACAGATGCTGTTGCATAGCCATCCATTCAATCAGGACCGCGAGCGCAACGGTCGTTTGACCGTCAATTCGGTGTGGCCCTGGGGTGCCGGAGCGCTTCATTCGCAAACGCCACCACCCGCGCCAGACCGCCCCGCTCTGCTTTGGACTGACTCACTTGATCTACGCGGACTTGGGCAGCATCTCGGGCTGACCATTGCACCCTTGCCAACGCACTGGATGCCGCCTCCAGCGACGACTTTGATCGTCATCGACACACTCAGCCAGCCAGCCCGCCGCGCCGATGCCATCGCCTGGCGTACGGAACTCGAACGCCTCGAAGAAAACTGGTTCGCGCCCCTCGTCGCCGATCTGCAACGCGGATGCCCGGCGAGACTACGCATTGACTTCATCAGCGACGCGCCAGACAAACAGGGACTTGCCTTCGACTGCTCACGCGCCGATCTTCTGTTCAGCCGCATGGCCTTCTGGCGCAAGCCGACCAGCATCCTGCGCCTGGCCACACACAGCGCAAGCACACAAGCACAATCCCGCGCATGAACCGTCTCGAAACCCGTCTCGCAACCCGCGCCTCGCCGCCACGCGCCATCTGGGCGCTCGAACAAAACGGCGTGCACCCGCTACTGGCGCGGCTCTTTGCCGCCCGTGGCATCGATGATCCCGCCGCGCTCGACACCCGCACCCAAGCGCTTTTGCCTCCCGACCAACTGACCGGCGCCGCCGCCGCAGCGACTCTGCTGGCCGACTCCATCGCCGCTGGCCGCCGCATTCTCATCGTCGCCGACTATGACTGCGATGGCGCCACCGCCTGCGCAGTGGGGATACGGGCCTTGCGCATGATGGGTGCCACCGTGGATTACTTGGTGCCGGATCGCTTTACGCTCGGCTATGGCCTTTCGCCGGAAGTTGCGCGCCTTGCGGCGGAACGCAAACCTGACCTGATCGTCACCGTCGATAACGGTATCGCCAGTGTCGATGGCGTTGCCGAAGCCACGCGCCTGGGCATCGCCACCTTGGTCACCGACCACCATCTGCCCGGTGCCGAATTGCCGGCAGCCGCCGTGATCGTCAATCCCAACCAGCCGGGCTGTCGATTTCCCTCCAAAGCCATGGCCGGCGTCGGCGTGATGTTTTATGTGATGCTGACCCTGCGCGCCGAACTGCGTCGACGTGGCCAATTCGCGGCCGGCGCGGAACCCAATCTGGCCAGCCTGCTTGATCTGGTGGCGCTCGGTACCGTAGCCGACGTCGTCGCCCTTGATCGCAATAATCGGGTTCTGGTCTCGCAGGGGCTCGCCCGCATTCGCGGTGGCCAGATGCAGGTCGGTTTGCGTGCGCTGTTCGCCATCGCCGGACGCGAACCCAGCCGCGCCGCCACCTTTGATCTCGGCTTCGCCCTCGGCCCGCGCCTCAACGCCGCCGGACGCCTGGCCGACATGGCGCTGGGCATCGAATGCCTAATCACCGACGATCCCGGCCGCGCGCTGAACATCGCCCAGCAACTCGACGCCATCAACCGCGAACGGCGCACCATTGAAGCCGATATGCGTGACGACGCCGAACTGTTGCTCGCCCGGCTCGACGCCGGCAATCGAGCCAGTCTGACGCTCTTCGATCCGGCCTGGCATCAGGGCGTCATTGGCATTCTCGCCGGCCGCATCAAGGAAGCCCTACATCGGCCAACGTTTGCCTTTGCGCCCGGCAACGACGGCGAGCTCAAAGGCTCCGGGCGCGCCATTCCAGGTCTGCATCTGCGCGATGCGCTTGATCTGGTGGCGAAACGTCATCCGGGCTTGCTGTTGCGCTTTGGCGGTCATGCCGCCGCTGCCGGGGCCACCCTGCGCGCCGACGGCCTGGAGACCTTTGAGCAAAGCTTCGAGCAGGTCTGTCGCGAATGGCTGACGCCCATCCAGCTCACCCGCACGCTGGAAACCGATGGCCCGCTCGAAGGCGGCTACTACTCGATCGACGCGGCCCGCTTGCTGCAACAGGAAGTCTGGGGCCAGGGCTTTCCGCCGCCGGTATTCGCCGACGAATTCGAGGTGCTGCAACAGCGCATCCTCAAGGAAAAACATCTCAAACTCACCCTGCGGCGCGGCAAACAGACCTTCGACGCCATCCAGTTCAACTTCACCACCAACCCCACGCCACGCATCCAGGCCGCCTTTCGTCTCGACATCAACGAATGGCAGGGCCGGCAAAGCGTGCAACTGATGCTCGAACATTTCGCCCCGGCATGAATCTCACTCCTCAAACCGATACACCTCCGATCGAACGGCACAACCTGTTCGACGATGCACAAGCCATGCTCACCGGCACCCTTGTGGTCGCCATCGGCCTCGCTTTCATCAAACAGGCGGGGCTGCTCACCGGCGGCACCACGGGACTGGCCTTCCTGATCCACTATTTCACCGGCAGCAATTTCGGTCTAACGCTGTTCGTGATCAACGTACCGTTCTATGCCCTGGCCTGGTGGCGCGTGGGACGTGTTTTTACCGTCAAAACTATTGGCGCCGTAGGTCTTCTGGCGCTACTGACCGAAGCGTTGCCGAACGTCATGACGCTGGGCTGGATCAACCCGTTTTTTGCCGGTCTGGCCGGCGGTCTGTTGATTGGCGTCGGCATCCTGATTCTGTTCCGTCATCGCGCCAGCCTCGGCGGCTTCAATATTCTGGTGCTCTACCTGCAGGAACGTTATGGATGGAAAGCCGGCAAGGTGCAAATGGCACTTGACCTGTGCATCCTTGCTGCCGGCACCTTGCGCTTGCCCTGGCCGTTGCTGGCAGCATCCGTGCTTGGCGCCGTGATTCTGAATTTTGTGCTGATGGTGAATCACCGACCCGAACGCTACGTCGCGTTCTGATCGCGCTATTGATGAAAGGACACACCCATGGCAATACCCTGGCTCGCCGTTCTGAAGATGGTGCCCTGGACCGACGTGGTCAAGAATGCACCGGTGGTGGCAGATGGGGCGAAAAAACTGTGGACGGTAGTGGCCCGGAAATCACCGGCAAAGTCGAAAGCGAATTCTCCAGTCGCCACCGACTTCTCTGCCGAGAACCTCACCCTTCCGACCCTGGCCTCGCGCATCGCGACGCTCGATGCGACGGCAAGCGATTTGCACGAGCAAATGGTCACCTCGTCCAATCTGATCGAAGCGTTGGCTGAACAAAACGCCCAGTTGGTGCTGCGTCTCGACGCCTTGCGCCGCCGCCTGATGTGGCTGACAGCGGCCGTGGTGGTGCTGGGAATGTTCACCATTCGTCTGATCGCATCGTCGTGAACGCGTGAACCACCCCATCGCCGTCCCGCCAGCACCGACTTTTTGCGGCGCGTCCGTATAATCCGCGTCCTTCGCTTGCTGCCCCTGACTCCCGTGTCCGCCACTGAAAAAGAAGTCGCCAAAGAACTGGCGCGCCGTCGCACCTTTGCCATCATTTCCCACCCCGACGCGGGCAAAACCACGCTGACCGAAAAGCTGCTCTGGTTCGGTGGCGCGATTCAGGTCGCCGGCGAAGTGCGCGCCCGAAAAGCCGCACGCCATGCCACTTCGGACTGGATGGAACTGGAAAAGCAACGCGGCATCTCGGTCACCAGCTCGGTGATGCAATTCCCGTACCGCGAATGCATCATCAACCTGCTCGACACTCCCGGCCACGAGGACTTTTCAGAAGACACTTACCGGACGCTGACCGCCGTCGATTCGGCGACTATGGTGATCGACTCGGTGAATGGCGTCGAGGCCCAAACCATCAAGCTGCTCGGTGTCTGCCGCATGCGCGACACACCGATCATCACCTTCATCAACAAGCTCGACCGTGAAGGCCGCGAGCCGATCGACCTGCTCGATGAAATCGAATCCGTGCTGCAAATCCAATGCGCGCCGATGACGTGGCCGATAGGCATGGGCAAGCGTTTTCGTGGCGTGTATCACCTCTATGATGACATCATCCACTTCTTCGATCCACAAGCCGAAAAGGGCACCTCGGAGGTGATCAAGGGCCTGGCTAATCCGCGCCTCGACGAGCTGATCGGCACCCAGGCCGATGAACTGCGGACCGACATCGAACTGGTGCGCGGCGCCTCGCACACCTTTGATCGGGTTGCCTATCAATCCGGCAAACAAACGCCGGTATTCTTCGGTTCGGCGGTCAATAACTTCGGTGTGCAATCGCTGCTCGACGCCGTCGTCGATCTCTCACCCGGCCCGCAGGCACGCGATACCGAGTCACGCACGGTGGAGCCGGGCGAAACCAAGTTCTCCGGCTTCGTGTTCAAGATTCAGGCCAACATGGACCCGAAGCATCGCGACCGCATCGCCTTCGTGCGTGTCTGCTCGGGCAAGTTCGAACGCGGTATCAAACTCAAACAGTTGTCCACCGGCAAAACGCTGGCGGTGAATAACGCCATCACCTTCATGGCGCAAGACCGCAACACCACCGACGAAGCCTGGCCAGGCGACATCATCGGCGTACCGAATCATGGCACCGTGGTGCTGGGAGATGCCTTTACGGAAGGCGAGGATCTCAAATTCACCGGCATCCCGTGCTTTGCACCGGAGTTTTTCCGCCGTGCCCAGATTCGCAATCCGATGAAAATGAAGCAGCTACAAAAAGGCTTGCAACAATTGGCCGAGGAAGGCGCAACGCAACTCTTCAAGCCGATCCACAGTAACGACCTGATCCTTGGCGCCGTTGGAACCCTGCAGTTCGACGTCGTCGCCCACCGCTTGGAATTCGAATACGGCGTGGATTGCTACTTTGAGCCCTACAACGTCGCCACGGCACGTTGGTTGCGCGGCGACGAAACCGCCATTCGCGCGCTGGCTGACAAATCGGGCGTCAACGTGGCGCTGGATGGTGCTGGTGATTATGTTTATCTGGCACCGAATCGAGTCAATCTGAGCATGACGCAAGAACGTCATCCGGAAGTCGTGTTCCTCGAAACCCGAGAGATTCACTAGGTTTTTGGAGAACCCGATTGGATTTGTAAAATCGAAAACCTATGTCTTTAGTAATGTTACCATTCATAGCTATCCACCATTCGGCGCGTTCTGTTGCCCACTGACCGATGATTCAAAGCGCAATCGAAAAGATGCCTCGCATCGTCGGACTTATTTCTGCGGCGTGGGGCACGCGCGAACTCGATTCGGTCGTCAGTTCCCTGATGACCGATACGCGCAATGGAACACGGCAAGGCTTTCCGGTCGACGCGGCTGCTGAGTTGCTCTTTTTAGTCCAGCTCAACAAGATTCGCCGTGCCGTCGAAGCCATGCAGAACCTGAAAATCGACTACGCCACGGCGTACCGAATGACCGATCAAGGCGATCAACTTGCGCGTGGTGGTGGCACCTGGGACAATCCAATGTCTTCCAGCGAAGCGGCCCGCATTTCGCGTGTTGCCGAACCCACTCGGCGCAGCCGCACGGAAGACCTGGCGGCCAAAGCCAGCGGTGGCCCATTCTCTTGGCTCGGGCGGCTGGTTCTTTTTCTGCTCGGCTCGAAGATCTTCTGGGTTATCGTCGTCGCCGCACTCGGCCTCAAGATCTTGGGGCGCAAAATGGGATTTCTTTCCTGATCGGATCGCACGGGTAGGCGCACTGAGAGCGTCAGTGCAAGCGCTCCGGTGCTCCACAGCACTTCTTGAATTTCTTGCCGCTGCCACAGGGGCAAAGATCGTTGCGGCCAATCTTGGCTTCGTCGCGCCGCATGGTCGACGCCGCCTTGCGTTTTGGCATCCACCAGGCTTGGATGGCCATCACCGATTCGCCAAGCATCGCTGTGTACTCGGCATGCCGTGCAGCGAGCTCGGGATTACTTCCCAGCTCATCAAGCCCTGCCTCGGTGCCATAGAGCAAGATCGGATACAGCCATTCTTCGCCTTCTTCGGTATCCAACAGAGGCTGCCAGGCGCCTTCATCCAGCGCCATGGCCTCGACAAAGCCGGAACACCATTCATCCAGGATCGATACCGTCTCGCCCTCGTGAATGCGCTCGTATAACAGAGGCTCGAAGGTATCCGGCTCGTCCCGTAGAAAGAACAGAACAGCATTGGCGTGACGGAAAATCAGTGTCGTAATGCGTTCCGCCTGCGCCTGACTTGACCAAATCATTTCGCCACCCCAGATCACCGGCAACCAGCGGCTTGGCGGCAGCGTCGTCGGACCGATCGCCAACGCTGTGACAAAGCCGTCGAGCATCGAAATATCCATGCAATCCTCAGGCGACGCTTCCGACATTAAAAAATTGTCGAGCTCGTCGAGTTCTTCTTCGCTTAGTGGTCCGTCGCTGTCCATTGGAGCCTCCACTTAGGAGCCGTCCATATATAACTTGAACAATATCACGTTCTAAGCTATGCTACGCAGCATGGATGCTCATGCTGAAACTGCGGTACGCGAAAAGCTTGATTTGCTAGCCCCTCTCTTTGATGAGCAAACACGACGGTTATGGGCTGCT
>CAMDMZ010000058.1 GCA_945902805.1 Propionivibrio dicarboxylicus
CGGGCCATGGCCCGCAGGCTGGATCCCTGCTGATTCATGCTAGCAATCGTCATCCGCTCTTCCGGTTGCAACTGGCGATACTTCGTTTGTTCTTCCATGCGCACACCTTACTCGATCAGGTGTTGCACTTCAGATTTGAGGCCGCCAAGTATTTCACTCTGCCGTTTGCGTCTTGACCCACTGCGCATTCAACTCGCGCAAGGTTTCCGTGACGACCGCCGCCGGGCCGGGGTGTGAGAACAGATAGCCTTGCAGTTCGACGCAGCCTTCGGCGTCGAGGAAATGCATCTGGTCTTCGCGCTCGACGCCTTCGGCGATGACCGAGAGTTCGAGGTTTTCGGTCATGCCGATAATGGTGCGGACGATGGCTTTGTCTTCGCTGTCGTTGGGCGTATCGGCGACGAAGCTGCGGTCGATCTTGAGGCGGTCAATCGGCAGGCGTTTGAGATAGGAGAGCGAGGAATAGCCGGTGCCGAAATCGTCGACGGCGAGGGTGACGCCGAGTGCCTTGAGTTTTTGTAGTGTGCCGGCCACGCTCTCGATTTCGCCCATCAGCGAGCCTTCGGTGATCTCCAGTTCCAGTTGTGCGGCCGGTAGGCCACTGTCGGCAAGGACTTTTCGTACTTCGTCGACCAGTTGCCCGCGCTGGAACTGCTGCGGGGCGACATTGACCGATATGCGCAGTGTCTGACCCAATTCACGATTCCAGGCCGCACCTTGCTGGCAGGCCTGTTCCAGCACCCAGCGCCCGATGTCGACGATGAGGCCGGTTTCTTCGGCGATGGGAATGAACTCGGTCGGCGACACCAGTCCGCGCTGCGGGTGACGCCAGCGCAGCAGCGCTTCGACACCGACCGGGCGTTTGGCGCGGGAATCCACCTGCATCTGGTAGAACACTTCAAACTGATTGCGAGCGAGGGCGTGGCGCAGGTCGGTTTCGAGCGAAAGACGGTGGCTGACCTGACTTTCCATATCGGCATCGAAGAACTGGACGCGGTTGCGTCCCCCCGACTTGGCGCGGTACATCGCCGTATCGGCATTTTTCAGCAGTGTTTCAGCATCGTTACCATCGAGCGGATAGCGGGCGACGCCAATGCTGGCGCCGATAAAGACTTCTGTATTCAGTACCGCGATTGGTTGGGCCAGTGAGGCGATCAACTTTTCGGCGACGGCGTCGGTGGTGAATTCGGTGGCTTCTTCGAGCAACAGGGTGAACTCATCGCCACCCTGACGAGCCAGAGTGTCAGCTTCACGCAGACAGTTGCGGAAGCGGTGCGCGACTTCGATCAGCAGTTGATCGCCGGCGACGTGACCCAGGCTGTCATTGACGCGCTTGAAGTGGTCGAGGTCGATGAACATGACCGACAAGCCTTCATTGTGGCGCCGTGCGCGCAGGATGGCGTGCTTGAGGCGATCGAGGAACAAATGCCGATTCGGTAAATCGGTCAGCATGTCGTATTCGGCCAGATGACGCAGGTTTTCCTGCGCTCGCTTTTTGTCGGTGATGTCCTGGAACATTCCGATGTAATGTTGGGGTTCCTGGCCCGGACGGTCCTTGTCCTTAACCGCGATGATGTTTTGCCAGATGGCATAGGTCTCGCCATTCGGGCTGCGGTTGAGCAACTCGCCTTGCCACTGGCCGTCCTGCTTTAGCGTTTGCCACATGGCGGCGTAGTAGCTGGCGTCGTGGGCTTGCGATTTCATCAGGTTGGGCGACTGGCCCAGCGCCACACTGGCTTCATAACCGGTAATGGCGGTGAAGCTGCGGTTGACGCGCTGGATCTTGCCGGTGGCATCGGTGATCAGGATGCCGAGCGGACTTTGCTCGAATACGCTGGCGGCCAGGCGCAGCTCATCCTCGGCCTTGAGGTTGGCGCGCGCGCTGTGCTGCGCCCGCCGGGTGATGATGGTGATGGCAAACAGTGCCAGCAACCAGGCCACGCCGTGATTCACGGTGTGGCGGTGAATGTTCTCGCTGGCAGTGGCGAGATAGGGGGCCAGCGGCAAATTGACGCCGACGGCGCCGGCAATTTCGTTGACCTGGATGCCTTGATTGAAATGGCACTGCAGGCAGGGCGGCGCCATCAATAGCGGCCCGATCATGCGTACCTGGGGTTCGCCATTCCAGTCGACGAATTCGGCAATTTCGCTTTTGCCCGCGCGAAAGGCGTCGATGGCTTTCTGTTCCCAGGCGTCGGCACGATTTGCCGGATTGAGCGGGGCTTCGCTGACGATGCGGCCACGGACGCCAAAAAGCTCGCCGTAGTCTTCCATCATCTCGCGCAACATGGTGGCGGGATTGATCAGGGTCAGCAGCTTGCCGTCGGTCGAGACAATGTCACGATCGGGGATGTGCGCCATGTAGGCGTTGGCCGGGGTGCGCTCGCTGGGGGACAGATAGATCTTGCCCTTGGTGGTGGCCCAGGTACGGAACGCCACATCCTTCTGGTAGTTGGCACGTGCGGCGTCGAGCGCCATGCGTCGTGCCGTTTCATTTTCCGCCGCGATATTCCGCCACAGTGAAAACCCGAGCAAGCCGGTGATGCCTACGCTCGCCAGCACGGCGTTGCGTAGCAAGCGTGCGAGAGGATTCAACGGTGCCGGCGGCACGTGGGGCACGGACGAACTTGCTTGGCCAGCGGAGGGCATGGTGGTATCAGTGGGTGACGGAACAGCGTAATGGAAAGGACCGAAAGCATCATACTGGAGCAGGTTTTTCTGGCGAGGCTATTTCGCCACGACGCAAACGCGGGTTACGCGTAGCCGATCCGCAGGTTTTACTCGGCCAGTCGTTCGTAGATTTTTACGGTGGTATCGACATGCCGGAGCAGGGCTTCGCTGGCGGTCAACACGACGCGTGCATGGGTTGTGTTGACCGTATTGGCGGGCGGCGTATCGATTGCGGCGGTGAACTGCTGCCATTGTTCGGCGACTGCGCGCAGTTGCGCTGCCGCTTCGGGATTGCGGGCGCTCGCGGTGTTGGGGTCGGTGCGTGTTTCCGCGTTCAGTTCAGTGCTCAGTTCGGTCAGATTCTGGGTGAACTCGCGGCGTGATTGCTCCATGTAGTCGGCCACCTGTGGGGCGCACACCCGCCAGTCATGGAACAGAAACAGTTTGGTCAGACGGGCCGACAGCATGCGGTTGCGTCCGGCGATATTGACGCGGTGACCGGCCGCTGTGCCTGCGCGCAGATCGGCGGCTCGAGTAAGTTCATTGGCGGCGTCCAGTACGCTTTCGCTGAGCTTGAAAACCTCAGCGGCGCGCAGGCGCGTCGGTGGCAGATCCAGCAATATCTGGCGATAGTCGGGCCAGGCATCGTGCAGGCGAGCGAGCTTGGCGCCGGTTCGCTCGTCCAGACGTAGGCTATCGAGGCGAACCAGATTGCGCTCGAATTTATCAACACTTTGGCGCAGCGACAATTTTGCGGCACTGGGCGTCAGTTTGCGGCCAAGCATGGCCCAGGCCGTGGCCATGAGTTGCGACAGCATGCGCTGTCGGCCGCACAGGTTGATCAGGGCCGCAGGTGATATCGCCGGGATTGGATCATGGTGCGGCGTCTTGGGCTTACGTGTGAATCGTAGTGGTGTCGGCGCATTGTTGCTGCCGTGCATACTCAAGGCGGCGTTCTGGATGTGTACGGTACGGCCATCGACCACGATAGCGCCCGAATCAGCCAGTAGGCGCAAGGTGCGCGAGAAGCTTTCCGGGGCCATGCCGATGCGGGATGCAATCAGTTTCTTGCTCGGTTCAAGGCGCACCGTGGTTTCACCGGCGGTGCCAAGTCGATCGCCGGCGATGTCCATCAGGTAATCGAGCACGCGCTGGGCGCCGGTATGGGCGTGGTGGTTGACGACTTCGAACTCAATGGCACATTGCCGTTTTGCCATCATCCCGAGCAAACGGGCGGACAACTCGACATTGCGGCGCACGACTTTATGAAAGACGTCTGCCGCGATACTGACTACGACGCAGGCGGAGAGCGTCTCGGCAAACGAGGTATAGGTTTTGGCGCTAAACAATTCGCCAATAGCAAATATGTGCTGCGGCTGCACCAGTTCAACCACCTTCTCGGCGCCATTTTCCAGGATGGTGGCGCGTTTGATCGAGCCGCTCATCAGAAAGTGGGCATCGCGGACGCTATCGCCAGCACGGAATAGCAGGTGGTGCGCGGGCAATTCAAGCAAGCGGCTGGCCTTACCGAGTTGCGTTAGCGTCTCGGCGCCTACGCCGGCGAATAGATCGATCCCGGCCAGCAGCAGCGGATGCTCAATGATGGATAGGTCGAAAGCGGACACGGCGAAAAAGAGTGGCTAAGCGAAAAATCGCTTTAGCGTTGCCCGCGCGGCGCGTTACGAATCTGGCGTGCGAGCTCTTTGTCCGTAATCAGGATGTGATCCACAAGCCAGCTTTGTAGGTAGTTGGCAAGCTCCGGCAGGGCATTGGCATTCGCCGAACCGTCGGCATAGGTCTGCTTGAATTGCTGGATACGTGCCGAAAACGCGTGGTGCGCACTGCGGTGGTGTTGGGCATGGGAGGCCAGCACGCCAGCGTTTGCGAGCAAGGATTCTTCGGTGCCGAAGTGGAAAACCACGTAGCCCGCCAGTTTGGGGAGAATCTGTTCGAGCATCTCCTGTTCGCGGCCCTGGGCCAGCGCGTCGGTTGCCTGGTTGATGAGGTCAACCAGTTCCTGATGCTGCAAATCGATGTGCCGGATACCGGTTTCGAGTTCAGTTGTCCAAGTGATAGTCATATGAATACGTGGTTCCCGCAAACCGGATGACACAGTCGATTGAATGTCGCCGCAATTATTTTCACATGACTGGTTTGCTGAAAACTTGCCGTGAATCAATTATTTGGAGTGATTAGGCCCATATACTAAAAGAATGCGCAGACCACTGACCAGTTGCCGCCCATGCCAATCGGTACCAACTTGTAGCAACTTTTACCAATGGGCCAACCAACAGAGCGCGCGTGACCACTTTTGACCGCACCTGATCGATGACCAGCATTTCCTACCAGGTAATCAAACGCCGCTTGGCGTGGCTCTTGGTCATGGTGGTTATTGCCCTTGGGTATTTTTCCTTTAGCAATTTGCAGCAAAGCCTGGCCACCCATGAACGAGCAGCACACATCAGCTCATGGACTGAAGTGACGGTGGAAGTCAGCGGCACACTGCATGAGCTGCAGCGCGAGCGCGGCTTGTCGAGTGGCTTTGTGGCTTCTGAAGGCAAGCGCTTCGGCAGCGCATTGCTCAGTCAGCACGACATTACCGATTCCGTCCTGGGCCATACCTTGGCGAATCTGACAGCTCACGGCATTGACCTGACCAAGTGGTCGCTTGAGCGTGACGCGGTTATGGGCACGATAGCCCAGACGCGTGATTCAGTCTCGGCACTTCGTCTTTCTCGTGATGTGGCGGTGGCTCGCTACAGCCACATCATCGAACGATTGTTTGCGTTGATGCTGGGCCGTGACGATTTTGAGGGCGACTTTTTGCGGTCACAGTTGGCCTTCATTTCCTTTCTGCAGGCAAAGGAAATGGCGGGTCAGGAGCGCGCACTGCTCACTGCGATACTTTCTTCCGGCGATTTCGGCCACTTTTCCAGGATGGCCAGTTTTCATCAACTGCAGGCGATTGAGTCGGTGCGCATTGACCAGTTCCAGCAGTTTACGCAACCGGAAACCCGCGCTGGCTATGCGGCAATCGAGAAGATGGCCTTCAGTGTCGAAGCAGAATCCATTCGCCGGCGGGTGATCGCAGCCGGTCACAGCGATATACGCCCCGATACGCCATTGCCGAATGCCGAGCGTTGGTTTGAGGTGGCGTCGCAGCGCATCGATGCGATGAAATCGCTGGAAGACTTACTGAGCCTGGAAATCCGGCGTACAGCTGCGCAGCAGGAGGCGAGTGCCTTGAAGGCGTTGTGGGTAAACGGGCTGATTTTTCTGATCTCGTTCCTGACGGCCGCACTGTTGATTTGGCAAGCGCGGCGCGGTAATCATTACGCCGAATCATCGCTACGACTCGCCAGCAAGGTCTTCAGCAATAGCGTCGAAGCGATTGTGATTACCGATCCGCAATCGCGAGTTGTCGAGGTCAACCAAGCCTTCGTTCGTATCACTGGCTACGCCCGTGAAGACGTGCTTGGTCAGCACGTGCGAATGCTTAAGTCGGGTCGTCACGATCAGGATTTCTACGCGGCGATGTGGCAACGGATCGAGCGCGATGGCAGTTGGGAAGGCGAGATCTGGAATCGGCGCAAGAACGGCGATATATATCCGGCGCTGCTGTCGATTGTGGCGGTCAAGGATAGCGAGGATCAACTGGTCAATTACATCGCCATGACCGTCGATCTGAGCCAGCACAAGAAAACCGAAGCTTTGCTTGAGCAACTGCGTACCTTCGATGCCTTGACCGGGCTCCTGAGTCGCGAGGCCTGGTTATCCGCTTTGGACCGGGCGACTGCCAACGCACGCGGGACGCCGCGCCGCTTTGCCTTGCTTGAGCTGGGGCTCGACCGCTTCAAGCTGATCAATGATTCCTTGAGTCACGCCGTGGGCGATCGGGTGCTGGTTGAGGCGGCAGAACGACTGCGCCATGTCTTGCGTCGGTACGATGCGGCGGCGCGTCCGGGAGGGGATCGGTTTTCGATTCTGCTTGAGGATATCGAGTCAACCCAGAACGCTGGCAGCATCTGCGAGAAACTGATGGCCGCTTTCTTGCCGCCATTCCATCTTGGCGGCGATGTACTGCATGTTTCTGTCAGTGTCGGTGTTGCCATTTTCCCCACCGATGGCGAGTCGCCAAGTGTTTTGCAGCGCAATGCAGAGACTGCGATGTATCGCGCCAAGGAGGATGGGCGGGCGACCTATCATTTCTATTCTGCCGACATGAATGCCGAGGGAGCCCGACTCCTGGCGCTCGAAACCATGCTGCGCCAGGCTTTGGCGAAGAATGAGTTTTCCTTGGCCTATCAGCCGCAAATCGATGTCGCCAATGGTCATTTGGTGGGCGTCGAGGCCTTGTTGCGCTGGACCAATTCGGAACTCGGTTCGGTGTCGCCGATCCAGTTCATTCCTATCGCCGAGGAGACCGGGTTGATTGTTCCTATCGGCGAGTGGGTGCTGCGTAGCGCGTGCCAGCAGGCACGGCAGTGGCTGGACGAATTTGGTGTGCCGCTACCGGTGGCGGTAAACCTTTCGGCACGACAGTTCCGCAAACACGACTTGCTCGCCAGCATCCAGATCGTGCTGGACGAGACCGGGTTGCCGAACGAACTGTTGGAACTTGAGATCACCGAAGGTTCATTGATCACGGATCCGGCGGATGCGGTCGATGTGCTGCGTGGTTTGCGGGCGATGGGCGTGCGCACGGCGATCGATGACTTCGGCACGGGTTACTCGTCGTTGGCCTATTTGAAGACTTTCCCGCTGGATCGGCTCAAGATTGATCGCGCCTTCGTTCGCGATCTGCCGGACAGTCCCAGCGATGTGGCGATTGCTCGTGCCGTGGTGGCGCTGGGTCGCAACCTGAATATGGAAGTGTTGGCCGAAGGTGTCGAAACCGAGGCGCAGAGCGCCTTCCTCGCCGGGGTGGGTTGCCATGTGATTCAAGGCTATCTGTACGGCAAGCCGATGCCTGCCGAGCAACTGCAACAACAAATCAGTAGCGGAAAGCTTACTTTGCCGAGTGCGAAATTAAATCGTAAGGAGGTCTCACCATGAATCGTTCATCCATCATGCAGCGGCTGACGCTGCTGGTTGCTGTGCCACTGATTGCGTTGACGGTGAGTACCGGCATCCAGATTTGGCAGGCCTACCAGACCTGGCGCGGAGTGGAACAGACGCAACGCCTGATGGGCTTGTCGGTGAGCGCGGGGAATTTGATTCATACCCTGCAGATCGAGCGCGGTGCTACCGCCGGTTTCGTCCAATCCAAGGGGCAACGCCTGGCCGATGTTCTGCCTGGCTCGCGTTCCAGGACCGACGAGCGCCTGACTGCCCTGCAGACCAATCTGACCAGAATTCAGGTGAGCGACCTGCCGGAATTGGCTACCGCCCTGAAGGCCGCTCAGGACAAACTGGCCGGCCTGAACAATTTGCGCCAGCGCGCGGATCAGTTTGCGATCCCCGCCAGTGAGAGCACCGCCTACTTCACCAGCACCATTGCGCAACTGGTGGACAGCATCGGTGCCGGTGTCCGCTACAGTAACGATGCCGGCATTTCACAGCGCACCGTGGCTTACATCAGTTTTGTCCGGGCCAAGGAAAATGCCGGCCAGGAGCGTGCGCTGACGACGGCGGTGTATGCGGCGAACAAGGTGGAGCCTGAGCAATTGCGGGTGATCGTTGACAAGATCAGCCGTCAGGAAGCCTTTTTCGCCGACTTTGGCGGCATTGCTGGCGTGGCCGAAAAGGCCTCGCTCCAGCAGGCCTTGGCCAGCGACGCGACAAAAGAAGTGGCGCGCATGCGAGGCGTGTTACTGGAGAAGGCCACCGAGGGAAATTTCGATATCGATCCGACGGTTTGGTTCAAGGCCATCACGGCCAAGATTGACAAGCTATTCGAGACGGAAACGCTGATTACCGGGAACATCGACACGGCGGCGCAGACTTTGTTGAGTGCTAGCCGCCGTGCATTTTTTGCCTACCTTGGGCTGGGGGCGATGGCGCTGTTGCTGACTGTCGTGGTTTCTTTCTGGGTTGGTCATGGTGTTGCAAATCCCTTGCGCGATGCCGTTGCCACCGCCGAACAGGCGATTTCGCGCAATGACTTTACCGGACAGATTCCCGAGAATGGCACCAGTGAGGTGGCCCGTGCCGGTGAGGCCTTCAATCATCTGGTGGGGAAGTTTCGCGACATCATTGCCGAGACCCGACGTTCTAGTGACCGCATCACCGATGCCGCTAGCGGCATGACCGAAACGAGCCGGCGAGTGGGCGACAGTTCGCTGACGCAATCGGATGCCGCGTCGGCTGTGGCGGCATCTGTCGAGCAGGCCTCGGTCAGTATCAGCGAAACGGCAGAGAGCGCACGCACCGCTGCAGCGGTCGTCGATCAGGCGCAGCGCGACAACCAGGGCGCGCTGCAAATCATGCGGTCTACCGTGTCGAATATGAATAGTATCGCGCGCTTGATCGATGAATCCGGTGCTCGTGTCGAAGAACTGGCAAAGGGGTCGCAGCGCATTGGCGGCATAGTCCAGGTGATCAAGGAAATCGCCGATCAGACCAATTTACTGGCCTTGAACGCCGCGATCGAAGCCGCCCGTGCCGGTGAGCAGGGGCGTGGTTTTGCAGTGGTGGCCGACGAAGTGCGCAAGCTGGCGGAACGAACCACCAAGGCGACCGACGAGATTGCTGGTTTGATTGGCGCGATCCAAGGTGGCATTGCGGGCACAGTGACCTCGATGCAGGCTGCCAACACTCAGGCGGAGGCAAGCGTGGCGCTGGTTGCCAACACCGAGAGCGCCTTGCTGCGGATCGACGAAGGCTCGCATACCGTCGCCAGCCATGTCGAGCATATCGCCTACGCCTTACAAGAACAGGACAGCGCGGTGCGCCAGATTGCGGTCAGCGTGGAAACGATTGCCCGCATGGCCGAGGAGAACAGTGATGCCGCTAGTGGCAATAGCCGGACCGCTATCGAGCTGGACGGACTTGCCCGCGAACTGCGCGACGCGGTGATGGTTTATAAAGTGTGAGGGTAAGGAGAGCGATGGCTTCAGCATAGACAGCCATCGTTCAGCTGCCCATGGCGGGGAAGCTGTGGCGGCCGTTCTTGTACAAGACATGAATCTTCGCCAGGCCACCGGTCGCGGTTTCGCGGTAAATCGACTTCATGTCGCAGCCGGTTTCCCACATGGTGCGCACCACCTCGTCGAAGGAAACAATGTGGTGGCCGTCGGAAAGCAGGGCGTAGGCGGCGCAATCGACCGCTCGCACGGCGGCGATGGCATTGCGCTCGATGCAGGGAATCTGCACATAGCCGCCGATCGGGTCGCAGGTCAGGCCAAGGTGATGTTCGAGCCCCATCTCGGCGGCGTATTCGATCTGGCGCACCGAGCCACCCAACAATTGCGCCGCCGCCCCCGCTGCCATGGCGCAGGCGGTGCCCACTTCGCCCTGGCAGCCGACTTCGGCACCCGAAATCGAGGCGTTGCGTTTGACGATATTGCCAATCAGCCCGGCCGTGGCCAGTGCGTGATGGATTTTTTCGGGGGACAAGGCCGACTGTTGCTGCAAGAAAAACAGGACGGCAGGCAAGACGCCGCAGGCTCCGCAGGTCGGGGCCGTCACCACGGTGCCACCCGCCGCGTTTTCTTCCGATACCGCCAAGGCGTAGGCGAACTGCAGCGCCGTCTGGCCAAAATAGCCGGCCAGGCTTTGTGCGCGGGCATGGTAGGCCGAGGCTTTGCGCGGAACATTCAGCGTCCCCGGTAAGCGGCCCTCGGCATTCAGGCCGGTGTCGATGGCCTGCTTCATCGTGGCCCAGATGTCGCCGAGGTAGGGCCAGATCGTGGCGTCTTCATAGCGCTCGACCAGCTCCCAAAGCTGCAGATTTTCGCGCTCAGCTTCCTGCAAAACCGCGCCCATGCCCTCGTGGGGATAAACATCATTGCCACCATCCGGCACACCCTGTTCATCGAGCAATGCACCGCCGCCGACCGAATACGCGATATGCCGGGCAATGCGGTTATCCAGCGTATCAAAGGCCTCGAAACACAGGCCATTCGGGTGGCGCGGCAAGGTTTGATCCGGTAACCAGACGATCTCCACCGGCGTGGGTGCAAACGGTGCGCTGACAGCTTGATCGGTCAGATGCCCGCGACCGGTGGCGGCCAGGCTGCCATAGAGAGTGACGCGGATTTTTGCTGCGCCAGGCGCGCCCGCCGCAAAGGCCTCCGCCGCAAAGCGCGGCCCCATCGTATGACTGCTCGACGGGCCGTGACCGATGCGGTAGAGCTCGCGGAGGGATTTCAAGCGGCTTGCACTTCGGCGTTGAAATCGTCGATCAGTGTGTCCAACTCGGCTGACTGGGTGCGCAAGCAGCCCCAGTAGTTACGGTAGTCGTCCCATTGCGCCCGCAGCTCGTCGACGCTCTTGCCGAGCTGCTCGACCCAGGAAAAGTACTTGAGCTGATGCACGCGGCGTTTGTCGATGTGCGACAGTTCAAGCACATGGTCGATCGAAACCCCACTCAGACGGTCGTAGTCCCGATCCGCCTGACGCTGATCGTAAACGCCACGCTCGGCATTGAGCTCGGCCAGACGGCTCTGGTACATCGCCATCGAATCGGTGAACACGGTAAAGACGACGTCGTTCTCGCCAAGCTCGTAGTATTTCGCAAACTTGATGGCGCCGATCATGTTGCCGATACTGGAGATTCCCATCCATTCGAGCTTGTCGAGGACTTCCGCGCCCACACCGTTCTCGGCCAGACGCGCCCGGCCGGCAGCTTCGTTGAACAGACGGATGAAGCGGATCGGCAGCTCGTCGTCGATACCGAAGGCGGCATCGGTGTCGTGCAGGTTGTGGATCCACGGAATGTGTTTGTCGCCGATGCCTTCGATGCGATGGTCGCCGAAACCGTTTTCAAGAATCGTCGGGCACTGGAGCGCTTCGGCGACGCCGACTTTCGCGCCGTGAAAGTTGTCGCGCAGGTACGAGCCCGCCGCCATGGTGCCGGCCGAGCCGGAGGACAACACGGCGCCGGCGACCGTATCGCCAGGGCGCGCAATCTTGGCGAAGACTTCGGCCATGGCTGGGCCGGTGACGTTGTAATGCCAGAGTGAATTCGGCAACTGGTCGAACTGATTGAAGATGACCGCCTCGGGCCGCGTGCGTTCGAGTTCGATGCACTTGTCGAAGATCTCCTTGACGTTGGATTCGCAACCCGGCGTGGCGATGACTTCTTCGGCCATGGTGCGCAGCCAGGCAAAGCGTTCCTGCGACATGCCTTCGGGCAGGATGGCGACCGACGGGCAGGACAGCAAGCGTGAAATGTAGGCGCCACCGCGACAATAATTGCCGGTGCTCGGCCAGACGGCTTTTTGGGTGGTCGGATCAAAACGCCCGGTCACCAATTCCGGCAACAAACACGAAATTGCCGGGCCAACCTTGTGCGCGCCTGTCGGGAACCACTTGCCGACAATGCCGACGATACGCGCCTTGGTACCGGTGATGGCCCGTGGCAATTCGATGTAATTGACATCGCCGAATCCGCCACCGCGTTCCACCGGAGCGTTGTGCCAGTTGATGCGGAAAAGATTGCGCACATGCACGTCCCACATACCGACGTTGGCCAGCTCGCTCTTGACTGATTCCGGGATCAGCGCCGGATCGCGCATTTGGGCGTAGGTGGGCAGGATGATGCCGTTTTCACGACAACGCTGGATGTTCTTTTTCCGCTGGGCGGCGTTGATGGTGAGATCGATCATAGGGTGTCCTTGTTCATTCTAAATATCCAGCCCGAGGCCAATGGCCGCCGCCTTGATGTCTTTCAATCCGGTGCCGCTGATCAGGATGACGCAGTTTTCTTCTGGCGAGATGCGCTCCCGCACCTTGATCCAGCCGGCGAAAGCGGCGCTCGACGAGGGCTCGGCAAACAGCCCCGAGGTCGATGACAGGGTCTTTTGTGCGGCGAGGATTTCACTGTCCTTAACAATTACGGCCTGGCCGCCGTGCTGCCGCAGTCTGGCCAGGGCGTGGATGCCATTACGCGGCACATCGACCGCAATCGAGTCGGCAACGGTGTTTGAGGGCAGGGGATGGTCGAACGCCTCGCTGCCCGTCTTGCCGGACGCCAGGGCGCGCGCGATGGCGCTCGAACCTTCGGCCTGGCAGGCCCAGAGCGTTGGTATCCGGCGAATCCGGCCGAGCTTGAGCAGATTCTCGAAACCGCGATAAACACCCGACAGAATGACGCCATCACCCACCGGAACGAAGACGTGGTGCGGTGCGCCGGCGCCCATCTTGAGCAGGTCGTTGACGATCTCAAAAGCGGCCGTCTTCTTGCCCTCGATGGTCAGCGGGTTGTAGGCCGTGTTGCGCGATAGCGAACCGGTTTGTTTTGAGTAGTCGAGCGAGAGGTCGAAAGCCTGGTCGTAAGTGCCGTCCACCGAAATCAGCTCGGCACCGTACTGCAAGACTTGGATGCGCTTGGCGACCGGAGCGCTGGCCGGCAGGAAGACCTTGACCTTGATCCCGGTGGCCGCACCAATGGCCGCCATGCTGGAGGCGGCATTGCCGGTCGAAGCGAGAACAATTTCTTTCATGCCGTACTTCTGCGCGAAGGCCGCCACCAGATACGAGGCGCGATCCTTGAGCGAGCCGGATGGATTGCAGGTGTCCTCCTTGAGCCATAGATTCGGTGCGTGAAACTCCTGACGCAGCCGTTGCGGTGCCCACAAGCGCGTGTTGCCGACGGGAATCGGCGGAAACCATTCCGCTTCGATCGGCAAGGGGATGGTGCCGGGAACGGGAGTGCCTTCCCATTCGACATCGAGGACGCCTTCCAGCGGCCGCTCCGGTTGCTGCAGCGCCGCGCAACTATCGCAGAGATAGCGATTGGGGAGGATGCCGTAAGGGGTGCCGCAGGTGGCGCAGCGATAAAACCATTTCATGTCGATTCCAGACTCATTATTCAGAGTGGCGGCGGGATTGCACCCTTGCGCTCAACGATCATGCGATAGTGCTCGGGCTGGCGATGGACGGCGAAATTGAAGACGCTGTTTTTGTACGAGTTGCACAGGTCGAGGTCGCAGCGCGCAACCGCCAGTTCGTCACCGAGAGTGGTGCAGGCGCCGATGACTTCCCCGGACGGTGCAATGATGGAACTGTTGCCGATCATGTCGCAGCCTTCTTCGCAACCGGCTTTGGCGACGCCGATGACCCAGGTGCCGTTCTGGTAGGCGCCGGATTGCATCACGAGCTGATTGTGGAAGTGCGACAGGTTGTCATGCACCGGGGCGGGCGGATTGTGCACCGGCGTGTTGTAGCCGAGCATGATCATCTCGACGCCTTGCAGGCCCATTACGCGATAGGTTTCGGGCCAGCGCCGGTCGTTGCAGATGGCCATGCCGATAATGCCGCCGTAGGCACGCGTGACGTTGAAGCTGAGGTTGCCGGTTTCAAAGTAACGCTTTTCCAGGTGCTGGAAGCGGCGCCAGGGCTCATGTTCGGCGTGGCCGGGCAAATGGATCTTGCGATATTTGCCGATGATCTTGCCGGCTTTGTCGACCAGGATCGAGGTATTGAAGCGCCGCTTGCGGCCTTCTTCTTCAGTCAGTTCGGCATAGCCGAGATAGAAACCGATGCCCAGGCGTGCGGCTTCCTCGAACAAGGGGCGCGTTATCGGCCCCGGCATTTCGTGCTCGTAGAAGCTGTCGATCTCGGCCTGATCTTCCATGTACCAGCGCGGGAAGAAGGTGGTCAGCGCCAGTTCGGGGAAGACGACCACATCGCAGGCCATCGCATGGGCTTCGCGCAGCAGTGCGAGCAGGCGCTGGACGACACTTTCGCGGCTATCGCTGCGCTGGATCGGGCCGAGTTGCGCGGCCCCTACTTTGACGATTCTCGTCATTCCTATCCTCTCGTTTGTTTTCAGGATGCCAGCTGCAGGAGGGTTTGCAGCAGCACGTTGGCGCCGGCTTCGATGTCCGCCAGCGCAGTGAATTCCTTGACGTTGTGGCTGATGCCGCCGATGCTGGGGACGAAGATCATGCCGGCCGGGCAGATTCGCGCCAGCATCTGCGCATCGTGTCCGGCACCGCTGGGCATTCGACGCACGGAATGGCCCAGTTCCCGTGCCGTGGCTTCCACCAGATCGACGACGGCGGGATCGAACGCTACCGGCTCAAAGCGCGCCAACCTGCGATGGCTGAATGTGACGCCTTCGGCCGCAGCAATTTCAGTGGCGAAGGCATGCAGGCGGCGCTCGGCTTCCTGCAAGATGGCTTCGTCGGTGTTGCGCAGGTCGACCGTGAAAACAGCGTGGTTGGCAATCACATTGACCAGGTTCGGTGCCAGGGTGATGGCGCCGACCGTGGCGACCTGGTCGCCGCCTAGCGCACGAGCAATCTCGCGCGCATGCTGCGCAATGGCGCAGGCGACATAGCCCGCATCGTGGCGCATTCGCATCGGCGTGGTGCCGGCGTGGTTGGAGACGCCGCGCACGGTGAATTCGGTCCAGGAAATTCCCTGCACGCCTTCCACTGCGCCGATGGTGATTCCTTCAAGATCGAGCACTGGACCTTGCTCGACGTGCAATTCAACATAGGCGTGGACGGAAGGATTGCCGCATGGCGCCGTCCCGCCATAACCGACTTTTTGCAGGCAATCACCGACCGAAACACCGTCGATGCCTACGGTCGCCAGGGCCGTGCCGAGCGGCAAGCCGCCGACATAGACCAGGCTGCCCATCATGTCGGGATTAAAACGCGCACCTTCCTCGTTGGTGAAGAAGGCGACCGCCAGCGAACGACGGGTGACGATGTTCGCGGCATTGAGCGTCTGGATCACTTCCAGCCCGGCCAGTACGCCGAGATTGCCGTCGTAACGCCCACCGGTGCGGACGGTATCGATGTGCGACCCGGCCATGACCGGTGCGCCCGATTCGGTCCCCGCACGGACGCCGACAACATTGCCGATGCCGTCGATGCTGACCGACAAGCCCAGTTCTCGCATCCAGCTGACGACCAGATCGCGGCCGGCGCGATCTTCGTCGCTCAGCGCCAGGCGACAAACCCCGCCGCCTGGAATCTTGCCGATAGCGCCGAGTGCGGCGATGCGGGCCGCGAGGCGATCCGCATCAATGCGCAGATCGGCCGCGGTGCGGCCTGCGTTACTCATCAGTTCTTGACCGCCTTGTCGATGGCGGCCTGGAAGTCAGCCAGCAGAGCTTCGCCTTCCTTGCCAAAGCTCTTGGCGATCTGTGCCTTGACTGCCGGCTGGGCGAGTTCACGGAACTTGGTGAGTTCTGCCTTGGTTGGCGTGTAAACCTGCATCTTGGCGGCCAATGCGGGCAGACCGCGATCCGAAGCTTCGATGATGCGGTTGATACCACGGCAAGCCACGATGGCCGATTCAGCCGCCGCCTTGACGACTTCCTTCTCTTGCGCCGACAGACCGTCAAACATGCCTTTGTTCATGATCCAGACATAAGGCGTGAACAGGTGATTGGTCAGCGTCAGGTACTTTTGCACTTCGTCGAACTTGGCGAACTTGACGATCGGAATCGGATTCATCTGGCCATCGGCGACACCGGTTTGCAGCGAGGTGTAGACCTCCGCCCAGTTGATCGCCACTGGCTGACCACCCATGCTGCTGACGACGGTTTTGTGCGACTCGAGACCCATAGTGCGGATCTTCAGGCCCTTCATGTCCTCGGGCGACTTGATCGGACGCTTGGAATTGGTGAAGGCGAAAAAGCCGCCGGAGTCGCCAAAGCCGAGGATTTCGAGCCCGGTCTTCTTGGTGATGTCAGCGGAGAGTTTCTTGCCGAAAGGACCATCGAGGACTTCATAGGTGGCCGCAATGTTGGGATAGGCGAAGGGCACGTCGAGTACGCCGATCATCGGATACACGGAGGCGATGCCGCCGACGGTGGAAATCGACGATTGCACGACACCCGACTTGACCTGCTGAATCACTTCATTGTCTTTGCCCAACTGGCCGTCGGGGAAAATCTCGACCTTGACGGCGCCGTTGGTGCCGGATTCGACCAGCGACTTGAACACCACCGCCATAGCGCCGGTGCCGTTGTCGAATGGATCGTTCTTGTTCAGGTGAGCGAGCTTGATCGTCTTTTCGGCAAAGGCCGTTGCCGGCATCATGCCGACCGAAACGGCCAGGGCCGCTGCGATTGCAATTGACTTGAACATACGCATGGTGAAAACCTCCATTGGGGCTAGGGTGGGTGGGGGAAACGAAATAGTTACAAGCCCATGAGACGCGGCATCGTCAGCGTCAGGCTGGGCCAGTAGGCGACTAGGAACAACACCGCCACTTCGGCAATGACGAAAGGCCACATTGATTTCGTGATGCTCTCGATTTTCTCGCCAGTGATGGAGCTGAGTACGAATAGGCTGGCGCCGACCGGCGGCGTCATCAAGCCGATGTTGAGCGCCAGCACGATCATCAGGCCGGCTTGCACCGGGTCCATGCCGATCGACATCGCTAGTGCGCCGAGGATCGGGCCGAGGACGATCAGAATGGCGTTAATGTCCATGAACATGCCGAGGATCAGCAACAGCACCAGAACCATCAGGATGATCATCGACGGATCGGAGGTCAGGCCGAGGAACAGGCCGGTGATCAATTGCGGCAGTTTCATATAGGTCATCCACCAGCTCAGGATCGAGGCGGCGGCAATGATCAGGAACACCACGCCGGTGATGCGCGCGGTGCGCACCAGCATCTCGAGAAGATCGGGCAACTTGACGGTGCGGAAGACGAACACGCCGAGAATCATGGCGTAGAACACGGCGATTGCTGCCCCTTCGGTGGGCGTGACGAAGCCGCCGATGATGCCGCCCAGAATGATCACTGGCATCACCAGCGCGCTCAGGCTGTTTTTGAAGGCAACCAGGATGCCCAGCAGGCTCGGCCTCTGGCCGCCCTTGGGTAGATTCCAGCGGCGACCCAGACCGGCGATTACCGCCATGCAGAACAGACCCATCACCAGTCCAGGCAGGATGCCGGCGGCAAACAGACTGGCGATCGACACACCCATCATTGAGCCATAGATCACCATGAGGTTGGACGGCGGAATGGTCGGGCCGATGATCGAACCGGCCACCACTACGGCGCAGGCGAACGGCCGCTTGTAGCCTTGTTTTTCCATGGCGGGCACCATCGTGCTGCCGAAGGCGGCGGCTTCGGCGACGGCGGCACCGGTGATGCCGGCGAACAGCACCGACGAGACCATGCACGACTGCGCCATGCCGCCGCGTAGATGACCGACCAGTGAATCGGCGAATTTCGCCAGGCGGTCGGTAATGCCCGCCTTGTTCATCAATTCACCGGCAAAGATGAACAAAGGCATGGCGAGGAAGGTGAAGAGATCGAGCCCGGCGAAGTAGCGCTGGGGCGCCATCGCCAGCATTTCGGTACCGCCAATCTGGATGATGCCGAGCACCCCGGAGATACCGAGCACGTAGCCGATCGGAACGCCGACGGCCAGGAGGACAAAAAACGTGGCAAGCACCCAGATCATTATTCGTCTCCCGCAAATTGGGCTGGCAGGCCGGCCACGGTGAAATCACGTATTCCCATCAGCACCAACTGCAGACAGACCAGGGCCGAGGACACCGGCACGGCGGCAAAGGGGATCATCATGGTCATGTCGAAGATCGTGGCGAATTGGGTGGCGCCTTGTTCGGTCATCCCGATGCCAAAATAGGCGAGGAAGGCGAAAAAGGCGAAGGCCAGCGCGTCAATGGCGACATCGAACCAGCGCCGGATATGGATCGGAAAGCGATGCAGCAAGGCGGTCACCGCGACATGCTCACGCCGCGCGACACCACATGAGACAGCCAGCAGGGCGGCCCAGATCATCAGGTAGCGCGCCAGTTCCTCGGCCCAGGTGACGGGTAGTTCGAACACGTAACGGCCGAAGATGCCGATCCAAATGTCGATGATCAGCACGCCGATGATCGCCGCACAAATCAGCTCGACCCAGCGGTTGATTCGGGTGCTGAGTGCCGCGCTTTGATCGCTCCAGCGTTGCATGGTGGAAAGTTGGTTCGATGTGTTCATTTCTGCGCTTAGTCGGATTGTCGAATTGTCGGTTTGATGATCAGTGCCGGATGTCGCCCAGCGCGTCGTGCAGGGTTTCGATCTGCTCCAGCCGTTTGCGGCTCTTCTTTCCGAGCTCCTTGGCGACGGCGGCGCAGAGGTAGTTGACGATGCTGACGGCGGAGACGTAGGAATCGAAAATCGAGGCGCCGGCGGTCAGGCAATTGAGCACCGCGTCGCCGTTGCGTGAGAGCCCGGGCATGCCGGGACTGGCGACGAACACGAGCTTGGCGCCCGCATCGCGAGCGGCCTCGACGACCTTGGGCAACAGCGTCGAGCGACGCCGGAAATCGACCACCAGCAGGACATCGCCACGGCCGAGTGCGACCAGGTTTTCCGCCAGCGTCAAGGCCGCATCGGGCAATGAAACGACTTCTTCCCGGAGTTGGGCGAGGAGGTAGGCGGCATACGAGGCGACAAAATGGCCGCTGCGCATGCCGACCACGCGTACACGCGACGCCCGGGCGATCAGTCTCACCGCCAGGCTGATGGCGTCGATGTTCGGTTGCTGGAAAGTGTCGGAGAGGTTTTTCAGATCTGCGGCGACATGGCGCGATAGGGCGTCGGCCGCGGGTTCCTGCGGGTTGACGCCGGCCAGCGCATACAGCGGCGACGCCGTGTTCGCCTCCGCGCGTGCCTGACGTCGGGCATGACCAAAGCTCTGGTAGCCGATGCGGCGGAAAAAGCGCGCCGCCGTGGCTTTGGAAACCGAGGCGTCGGCCGCCAGCTCGGTGGCCGAGTAACTGGCCAGCGTGTTCAGTCGGGCAAGGATCGTATCGGCCAGCTTCTGCTCGCCGGGCGGCAGCCGCTCGTATACGGTCATGATCGATTGCTGAATGGTCGGTTCCACTGGATTTGTGTGGCGGCTTCCTGGCTTCAGATGATCGGTAGTGGGTGAAACACAAATTTCATGCGTATCCTTTCATAAAACAATAATTTCGTCAATCGCGTCAATCGTGTCTTTCCGCCAAGGATTTCGCTGCCAACTTGTTGCCGGTCAAGGCAAAGCAAACTCGCGAATCCGAGAATGGCAGCGCGGTCGGCGTCCGACCCGTGTTTTGTTGGAGAGTGGATGGCTTCTGAACTGATTCCTGCAGCCGAGTGCGCCGTCCCGCCAGCGCCGACTTTTTCGATTCCGGATCTGAATCGGGTTCCCGGCAACCACGGTATCTGGGTCGGCATCTTCTGCGTGCTGGTCGAGTTCTTGCTCTTCTTTACCGTCTATTTCGTCGCCAAAGCACATCATCCCGAAGCATTTCTCAAGGGTCCGGAGCAACTGGCGACGGTGGCCGGGACGACGATCACGATGCTTTTGCTGACCAGCGGTTACTGTGTGGTCAAAGCGGTGGCGGCGATGCGTGCCGATCGTCAGGCAACGACCTTGCGCTGGTTGCTGCTCGGCATGTTTCTTGGCCTCGGCTATCCGCTGGTCAAGTTCTTCGAGATCCGCTGGAATGTGGCGCATGGCATCGATGGCGAGGCCGGTATCTTCTACACCGTCTATTACTACCTGACCCTGAACCATCTGGTGCATGTGTTCTGGGGCTTGCTCGGGCTGGGCTGGGTGGCAACACGCACGGCGGTTGGCGGCTACAGCGCCAGGGATTACGCCGGGCTCGAAGCGGCGGCGGTGTATTGGCACACCACCGACGTGATCTGGCTCATCATCTTTCCCTTCTTCTACGTCTGGCGATGAAACTCGGACACACTGAAAAGATCTGGCTCATCCTGATCGGGCTGACGCTGAGTAGCGCTTTCCTGGCGGAAACCGGGCAACGCAGTTGGTCGCTGTCTCTGATCGTCGCCGCGATGATCGCGTTCAAAGGCCGGCTGGTGATCGATCACTATATGGAAATGCGCAACGCCAATCGCCGCATTCGCCGTGTATTGCATGCCTTTGTGACGGTGATACCGCTGATGGTGGTGATCACCCACGCTTTTGGTCCGCAGATCGCTCGCCTGACGGCACTCTGATTCTGGTGCGCGGGCCGATCGCGGCGACCCTTGGAGGTGGCGTGGTATCTTGCGTTCCTTCGTCGTTCCGTCGCTACCGCCGAGTGCCATGCAACACATCAAGCCCGACATTCCACAGATCCTGTCGCGTCTGGCCTTGTTCCAGGAGATTCCTGCCGAACAGTTGGCCCAGCTTGCCGCCAGCACGCGCGAGAAACGTTTAGCGCGTGGCGAAATGCTGTTCCATAAAGGCGATCCCTGCCATGGCTTCTATGTGGTGGTGATGGGTCAGATCAAACTAGCCTTTCCCTCGGCGCTGGGCAACGAGAAAGTGGTCGAGATCATCGGCCCACGGCAGAGTTTTGGTGAGGCGGCGATGTTCATGAACCACCCGCTACCGGTGTTTGCCGAAGCTCTGGTCGATAGCCTGGTGCTGTATATCGATGCCGAACAGGTATTTTTCCTGATCAATCAGGATGCTCTGTTTGCAAGGCGCATGCTGGCCGGCCTGGCACAACGCCTGCATGGTTTGGTGCAGGATGTCGAATCCTATTCGCTGCGTTCCTCGGCGCAACGGGTGATCGGTTATCTGATTCAGCAGTGTCCGCCCGACGAAGGCGGTCTTGAGCTCGATATCGAACTGCCCACCTCAAAACAGATCATCGCCTCACGCCTGAACCTCACCCCCGAAACCTTGTCCCGGGTCTTTCATGAGCTCGCCACCCAGGGCTTGATTACGATGCATGGCAAGCACGTCACCATCCATGACGTGCGGCATCTGCGCGAGTTTGATATTTGAGTATTTGATGCCCGCTATGCGGCTCAATGCTTATGCATCGGCATGTCGGGTTTCATGGGCATGCCGCCGGCCATCGGGTTTTTGACCGGGACGTCGATCTTCTTGCTGCTGCCGTCGTCAAAGCTGAGGGTGATTGGTACCGTGTCACCATCCTTGAGCTGGGTTTTCAGGTCGATCAGCATCACATGCAGGCCGCCGGGTTTCAGCACCGCTTCGCCGCCAGCGGCTACGGGAATATTCGCCACCTGGCGCATTTTCATCATCCCGCCTTCGTTGAGATGGGTGTGCAACTCGGTAAGTTTCGATGCCGGATTGTCGGCTTTGATCACTTTGATTTCCTTGCTGCCGCTGTTCCTGATCACCATGAATGCGCCTGTGGCCGGGGCACCAGGAGGAGCCTGGCGGACGTAAGGATCGACCACCGTGATGCTGTCGGCGGCGCCAGCGGCAAGGGCAGTGGTGGCGAGGCTGCTGGCGGCGAGCAGGGTGCTGGCGAGTAGGGAACAGCGGAAAAATTTCATTGGATAGGTCCTTTGCTGGGTGAGGGAAGCAGGCCGCGAACTGCAGCCAGAGTCTGTTCGGTGGGCGCCGCATGCGGCAGCGTTGCAACCAGCCGCCCGTCCGGGTCGATCAGATAGGTGAGGGAGGAATGGTCGACCACGTAGTTGGGGTTAGCGTCGGGTTTCTGGATCACATAACTCACGCCATAGCGGGCAGCGATCTCTGCAATTTGTTCCGGCGTGCCGGTGGCGCCGATGATAGTCGGGTGGAAAAAGCGCACATACTCGGCGAGTTGCTTGACGGTGTCGCGTTCCGGATCAACCGACACAAATATCGTTTGTACCTGCGCCAGTTCGGCGGGTTTCAAGGCCCGCAGCGCGGCGGCGGTGGCCAGGAGCGAGGTCGGGCAAATGTCGGGGCAGAAGGTGTAGCCGAAGTAGAGCAGCACCACTTTGCCGCGAAAATCGTGCAACGCACGTGGGCCGTTCGCCGTATCGAGCTGAAAATCGCCGCCAGCAGGTGGTGCGGTTGGCACCGGCAGGGCGCGCTCATGCGCTTCCGGAACAGGCTGCCAGAACACGGCGAGCCCCAGGTCAAGCGCCACCAGCAGGGCGATGATGGCCAACAGACCGCGATTCGGAATCATGAGCCGAGCCCACCTTCGGGTGTGGTGAAGCGGATCGGGATCAGCACGTAGTCGGTGGCGGTATCTACCATCAGCGTCAGCTCCCAGTTCATCATGCCGGTAATGCAGACGGGCAGGGTGGTTTCGGCGCGATAGGTGTGATCGCCGACCGGTAGCAGTTGTGGCCGGTTGTAACCCATGTTCATGCCGATGCCGGCGATATCGGCATCGATGCGGCGCACATCGACACCAATAGTGCGGACCTCGATTTGTATTGGTTTGATGAGCGGTACGGGCTGCGGGCTGATGCTGATTTCAACTTTGCCGCTGCCCAGCGTGACGCTGCAAGTGCCACGGTGCAGGTTGCAGCCGGGTTCCGGTTCCAGTCGTAAATCGGCCTTCGGCGACAGGAGGGGCGAGACTTTGTAGCCGACCACGACCACCAGGCCGATCAGCAGCATGGCGATGATGTCGATCAGGATGCGGCGGTTGGTCATGGCTAGGGAGTTTGCCGTGCAAATCTGTGTGCGGAATTGATACCGATCAAGGTGCGGCGAGTTTGATGGCTTTAACGTGTGCGTCAATTTGTCGCAGTGGCATTTTGACGCAGTTGGCTAGCGTCCTTGCAGCCCGCGACAATGGAAGCGCGACGGCCTTTGCGGCGCGCATAACGATTTTGTACACGACGGGAGATAGATATGAAGAAATTTGCAGCGCGAACCTTGGTGGTCGCGATGGCTGCTGGACTCGGGTTAGGAGCCTCGGTCTCGTGGTCGGCGGAGTCACTGCAGGACGTGATGAAGCGTCGCAACCTGAGTCAGCAGGACTTGTTGGCCGCCTCGAAGACCTACGTACCCACCGGCAAGCGCGATGAGTTCATGGCCTTCAGTTCAGGTGGTCAGTCGGGCCAGATCCTGGTCTATGGTATCCCCTCGATGCGCATTTTGAAGTACATCGGCGTGTT
>CAMDMZ010000059.1 GCA_945902805.1 Propionivibrio dicarboxylicus
CTACCTGGCTCTGCGAAACATCAGCCAGAAATGGACGATGCCAATTCGTGACTGGAAAGCCGCCCTGACTCGCTTTACCATTCAGTTCGATGAACGGATGAGTGGCCTTTAACCCATACCCCGTTTACACAAAATTCAGGACACCCTCAAAATCAGGTGCCCACTTTTATGGGTGATTGGTGCGCCCGGAGAGATTCGAACTCCCTACCCCTTGGTTCGTAGCCAAGTACTCTATCCAGATGAGCTACGGGCGCTTTGGGTACTTCTATGATACAACTGGCCGCGAATGATACACGAAGCCGTGAAAAGCATTGCCATTACTGGCGTCCAACGATCGAACACCTGTTTCGTAGCCAAGTACTCTATCCAGATGAGCTACGGGCGCATTTTTGAAGCATCTTTGAACTTTGCGTCGATACGCAATTTTTCATATCGATGCAAAAACTCAATCAGTGTCCGACTAGAAGTCGGAAAGATGGAATTATATGCACAATCGTGAGGATCAGAAAGAGTTTTTTGTACTCTGCGCAGTTCTCGTACTCAATGGCACCGCCGACTGGGTTCGCTTCCGACCGGAGCGAGATTCGCCGGACGGGCGTCGCACCCGCTGGAAAGCAGCGCCTTTGTACTGCGCGCGACAACGTAGAACTATTTAGCAAGCTGAGGTCGGTTACGAAAGTACTCCAGCGCTTCCGGATTGGCTAGCGCTTCGACGTTCTTGACCGGCTCACCGTGCACGACATTGCGCACCGCCAACTCGACGATCTTGCCGCTCTTGGTACGCGGAATATCGACCACTTGCAGGATTTTGGCAGGTACATGGCGTGGCGTGGTGTTATCGCGAATGACCGTTTTGATCTGCCTCTCGAGTGCATCATTCAAACTCACACCATCACGCAACTTGACAAACAGAACCACACGCACATCGCCGGCATTGCCCGGCGGCCAGTCCTGGCCAATCACGATCGACTCAACCACCTCGTTGAGCTTTTCGACCTGACGGTAGATTTCGGCAGTGCCGATCCGCACGCCGCCAGGGTTCAAGGTCGCATCCGAGCGACCATGGATGATGAAACCGCCGTGCGTAGTAACTTCGGCAAAATCGCCGTGGCACCAGATAGTGTCGAAACGATCGAAATAGGCAGCATGGTACCTGGCCCCTCCTTCGTCTTTCCAGAAACCAATCGGCATCACCGGAAAACTACGCGTGCAAACCAGTTCGCCTTTCTCGCCACAAACCGGATGTCCGGCATCATCAAATACCTCGACCGCCATGCCCAAGCCAGCGCACTGGATTTCGCCCCGATAAACAGGTCCATTGGGATTGCCGATCACGAAGCAGGAAATGATATCCGTACCGCCGGATACTGAGGCGAGTTGTAGGTCACTCTTGATTTCGCTATACACGTAATCGAAACCCTCCGGCACTAAAGGGCTCCCGGTCGAAAATATGGCGCGCAAAGCGCTCAATTTATGGCTGGTGCGCGGCTTAAGCTCGATCTTGGCAATCGCATCAATAAACTTCGCCGAGGTGCCGAAATGCGTCATGCCTTCGGCGTCCGCATAGTCAAACAAAATCGTGCCGCGACCAATGAAAGGTGATCCGTCGTAGAGCAGCAGGGTTGCGCCCGAGGCGAGGCCGGTGACGAGCCAGTTCCACATCATCCAGCCGCAGGTAGTGAAATAGAACAACCGATCGCCTGCACGGACATCGCTGTGTAGCTGGTGTTCCTTGATGTGCTGCAGCAGAGCGCCACCGGCACCATGCACGATACACTTGGGTACCCCGGTAGTACCCGAGGAATACATGATGTAGAGCGGATGATTAAAAGGCAGCCGGTTGAATTCAATCTCGTCGACGCTGGCGTATGGCGCTACCAGTTCATCCAGCATCACTGCCCGAGGGATGGCCGATACATCGAGCGTGGCATGCACATAATTCACCACGACCACGGTTTGCAGCGAGGGCAATTGAGCCGCAATCTCAGCCACCTTTTCCATCGAGTCGATGATCTTGCCGTTGTAATAGTAGCCATCGCAGGCGAACAATACTTTGGGTTCAGCTTGCCCGAAACGATCGAGCACGCCCTGGACACCGAAATCCGGCGAGGCCGAGGTGAAAATGGCGCCGATACTCGACGCAGCCAGCATGACAACAATGGTTTGCGGCAGATTGGGCAAATAGGCGGCAATCCGGTCGCCGGCCACGACACCCATCTCACGCAGCGCAGCGGCGAGTTGTGCCACCTGCGAATACAACTCAGCATGCGTCAGGCGTTGCTTGACCTTGTCTTCACCCCAGAAAACCAGTGCATCGCTTTCATCACGATTACGCAGCAGATTCTCGGCAAAGTTCAATCGCGCTTGCGGGAACCACGTTGCGCCCAGCATCTTCTCGCGATCCGTAACCACAGTGTTCCCTTTGTCGCCGCGTACATTGCCAAAGTCCCAGAGCAGACTCCAGAATTCCTCGGGATGATCGATCGACCAACGATGCAAACCCGCGTAATCGGTGTGACTGGCAAACGTTCGATCCCAGCGCCGGCTGGCTTCTTTCATGAACGCCGTCATACGCGATGACTCAATGCGTTCCGGTGAGGGTTGCCAAGCTGGCGCGGATAAGGATGCGGTATCGATGCTCACGTACTTCTCCTGGTTGGGGTCAGACCGCCCTTCAAAAGAAGTGGCTCAGGAATCCGGATTCAACAGCCCGGTCTTGATTTCGATGATATCCATCATCTTGATTTTCTCGAACGTCCCGTTCTTGTAGAGATGTTCAAGCTTGATCACGCAAAAATCATCGGCGCGGCGAAAAACCTTACCCCGAATGCGATAGACATTCGCGGCATCGCCCATTTGAAAGTCGACCATTACGACAGTCTCCGGGGTCATCGCTGGCATGATCTCGCTGGCATTCTGGACATTAAGACGCAGCATGAGTTCGGAGAAATCAGCCAACTCACAACGGAATCCGGGGGTATCGGCGGCGAAATGGAGTTCGGCGGGAGTCGCTGTCTGCACCCGTTGCTTCTGTCGCTTGTCGGCCAACGTCAGACTATCAAAATCCGGTGTCAGCAGGATGGTTGAACTATCAGCATAGGGACCGACGGTCATTGTCTGACGACGATCGACTTTGGTATCGACCGTGGGGATACCGCGCTCCGAGGTTTCCGCCACTAAAGTGATGGCATTGCCTTGCCGGAACTGCCCGGCACGACCCAATTCGGCGCGAGTGAAATAATCGAGGGTGCGTTCCATATCGGTGGTATCCGGTACCAGGATCTGGAACTTGGTAAGTTTCTCGAGCGCAAGATTCTTCTTGTCTGCCAACGCGAAACCGGTCGGAACACCATCAGCATTGGTCAATACGGCATCTCGCGAGTAGATGAACTGATCGTTCACCCGATACGCGATAACGATAGTCTGGAAGACGATCTCACGCTGATACTCGGGGTAATAGCGGAGCTTGCGACCGATCGGAAAATAATTCGCCAGCATCTTTAGCTGCGCAGGGTCGAACGCCGATGCGCTGCGACTTTCAGAATCAGAGGTCTTGCGACGGCTAAAGAAACTGAACATTGGTGGCAAGTGGGCGAATGAGAAAAACCACGTTGAGGAGAATGATCGGCGGAAACATATGGATTCATTATAGATGTCGATTGCTATCCTCGGGAAGCATGGCGAATCCGCACATTCATCAAAATTGCAATGAATTCGTCAGTGCTATGATTTCGCCGTCAAGATCCACCACACGCAGAAAATCGGCGCGATACATGAACGCAATTCAGCCCAAGAATCCACTCCACCGCATCACCCTGGAAAAGCTACTCAATGAACTGGTCGCTTTCTATGGCTGGGATAACTTGAGCCGGGAGATTGACATTCGCTGCTTCACCCACGACCCCAGTGTCAGTTCGAGCCTCAAGTTTCTACGTCGTACCCCCTGGGCGCGCGAGCGCGTGGAGGCCTTGTATGTCAACATGGTGAACAACCGCAGCCTCGCACCAGATCGCCCCGAAGCCAGGTCTGGTCGAGCACGCTAACGCCATGGTGAACTCACCAGCGGCCAATCCACCGACCATCATTCTGACGACACTGAATGCAAAGTACATTCATGCATCACTAGGCCTGCGTTACCTGCTGGCCAACATGGGCGACCTGCGGCCACATACGGTACTCCGCGAGTTCACCATCGCGCGAACGGCACGCGACGTAGTCGATGAGTTGCTTCTCACTCTTGATGAACCCACTCAAGTCGATTCAAAACACGCCCGCTGTCCACAGATCATTGGCTTCGGCGTCTACATCTGGAACGTGCTCCAAACGACAGCGGTGCTACGTTTGCTCAAAGCTACCCGCCCGAATATTTCGGTGATATTGGGCGGCCCCGAGGTAAGCCACGAGACCCTCGAACAAGAGATCACCCAACTTGCCGATCATGTCATCACCGGATGGGGCGATATCAGCTTTACCAAGCTCTGCCGAGCCCTGGTGCACGGCCCGATGCCCTTGACCAAACTGATCACTGGCGAGCAACCCGACCTCGACCAGATTGTGTTCCCATATGCGGAGTATTCAGATGCGGACCTGGCTCACCGTGTCGTCTATGTCGAGGCATCGCGCGGCTGCCCGTTCAAGTGCGAGTTCTGTTTGAGCGCTCTGGACAAAACTGCCTGGGGTTTCGATCTCGATATCTTTCTTGGCGAAATGAATCGCCTGTATCAGCGCGGGGCACGAAATTTCAAATTCGTCGATCGAACCTTCAATCTCAAGATCGAAAGCGCCACACGCATCCTGCAGTTTTTCCTGGATCGACTACCCGGTCCGGGTAGCCCCGAACGCGGCAACACGTTGTTTGTACATTTTGAAGTGGTGCCCGACCATCTACCCGATCCGCTCAGAATATTGATTGCACAATTCCCTCCCGGCGTCCTGCAGTTCGAGGTCGGCATCCAGAGTTTTACGGTTGCGGTGCAGCAACGCATTTCACGCCGGCAGGACAACGACAAAGCCGAGGCGAACCTGCACTGGCTGCTGACTCACTCCAAGGCCCACGTGCATACCGATCTACTGTTTGGCTTGCCCGGCGAAACACTGGAAAGCTTTGCCGCCGGGTTTGACCGCCTGTATCGACTGCGGCCACACGAAATTCAACTCGGCATTTTGAAACGACTGCGCGGCACGCCGATCACGCGGCACACCGCCGAATTCAGCATGGTCTACGACGAGTCCCCACCCTATTCAGTTCGAAAAACCAGCACCGTTGACGAAGCTACCCTGCAACGCATCGCTCGTTTCTCCCGGTATTGGGAAATGATCGCCAACTCCGGACGATTCCGGCAGACTCTGCCGCACCTACTTGGCGAACACTCTCCGTTTCTCGCGTTTCTCGGATTTTCCGACTGGTTGTGGCAGCGCACTGGCAACACCAGCGGCCTCTCCCCAGAGTTGCTGGTGGATGCGCTGTTCGATTATTTGAGCGACCGGGGCCGGCTCCCGGCTGGCGAAATTAAGCAGGTGTTGCTCGCCGATTATCTGGGTAGTGGGACTCGCGGCAGTCCACGCTGCTTACGTGGACACTTACCGAAACGTGATCCTATAGTGACCCAGAACAAACCATTGGCACAGCGACAGGCACAGCACCGGGCTGTTGAAAAATCACCGGACGACATGCCCAAGCTCATTCCGGATTCCGTGAATCCAGAGTAATCGTCACCGGGCCATCATTGACCAGGCTAATCTGCATGTCGGCGCCAAAAACTCCCGTCGGTACGCGACGACCCAACGCTGTGGAAAGCCCATCGACAAAGCGCTCGAACAGGGGCTGTGAAATATCCCCGCGCGCCGCGCGTCCCCAGGAAGGCCGATTACCTTTTTTGGTCGACGCGTACAAGGTGAATTGCGACACCGCCAAAATCTCGCCGCCGGCGTCAAGGACACTGCGGTTCATGATGCCCTGTTCATCCGGAAACACACGCAAGCGAACCAGCTTTTGGGTCATCCAGTCGAGATCACTGGTCTGATCCACATCTTCAAATCCGGCCAGCACCAGCAGCCCGAAGCCAATTTCCCCATGGATGTTTCCGTGCACACTGACGGCGGCTTTCACGACGCGTTGAACGACCACTCTCATGCTGCTTACATCCTCCGAATTACCCGCGACAACCAAACCAAAGCGAGACGATCTGTCAGCGGCTCAGTATAATTTTCTCTGTCGTCTTGTCGGAAAGAAATCATGGGCGGTGGTTGGGGTTGTCCGCATGAAGTGAATGACACCTGCTCGCGGGTGAATGACTTGCCCTGCGATCCGGGCATGAAAGGTTGCGTATTGGCGGGGCGTTACGTTTTTTTTGATGACGACAAGAACAAGCGTCTACGCGAGAAACAGGCACGGGCCGACGAAGCTCCGGAAGACAACGACTGAGCAGCGCCGTCTCGCCAGCACCGACTTTTTCAGCCCTTCACAAAAGTCAGCCAAGCCGGCACGGTGACCATGCTCAGCAACGTGCCGGCCGATATCAGCCAGGCGACTCGCGCGCCGTCACCGCCCATCCGTTGCGCCAGAATGTAGGCCGACGAGGCCGTCGGCAAGGCGGCAAACGCCAGCGCTACGTCAAAATGCACCCCTCGGAGCCCCATCCAGCGTGCCATCAACAAAGCGATCAGCGGCATCGCCAGCAGTTTTACGGCGAGGAAATAGGCCGCCGCACTGCGGCCATTTGTGCCCAGAGTCCCACGCAGCTTCAGCGCCGCGCCGACCGCCAGCAGACCCAGGGCAATCGCCGCTTCACCGAGTCGCCCAAGGAATTGGCCCACGGGAAGCGGTACGTTCAGACCGGCAAGATTCCAGACGAGCGCACCGAACGTTGCCAGGAACAATGGATTGCGCGCCAGTTCGCGCCATACCGATGTCTCGCGGTGCCGCGCCAGCATCCACACTGCTGAGAAATTCGCCAGCGGCACCATGGCCCCAGCCAACAAGCCCATGGCGGCAATACCGGTCGCACCGTGCAGCTTGGCGGCGATCGCGAGGCCGATGTAGGAATTGAAGCGGAAGGCGCACTGAAATTGCGACGCAAATGAAATCGGCGAAAGCGGAAACAGCGGCCGCGCCAGAAGCCCCAGCAACATGGCGCCTATCATCGCGGCGGCACCCACGCCGATCAACGGCAAAGCTGAAAACGAAAGTGGCGTCTTGGTGATTGCATTGAACAGGAGCGCCGGAAACAGCACGAAATAGACTAGCTTTTCCAAGCCAGTCCAGAAATGATCGCCCAAGGCCATCCAGCGCCGCAGCGCATAGCCCAGCAGAATCAGGGCGAAATCGGGAAGTAAGGCGAAGGCGGTGGACACGCCCGGTTTATATCACGCTGGCCACCAACAACCATCAGCCCCTAACGGCCGACAAACGTGAGCAGTTCCGGCACCTTGTCGATGGCTTCCCAGGGGAAATCGGCGCGGCCGAAGTGACCGTAGGCGGCGGTCTTGCGATAAATCGGACGGCGAAGTTCGAAGCTTTCGATAATCCCGCGCGGCGTCAGTTTGAATAGCGCGCGCACGGCCTCTTCCAGCCTATCGTCCGCCACCGACCCGGTGCGGTGGGTATCCACCAGCAAAGAAACCGGATCGGCAACGCCAATCGCGTAGGCAATCTGTATCGTGCAACGCTCGGCCAGCTTGGCGGCAACGATATTCTTGGCGATGTAGCGTGCCATGTAGGCCGCTGACCGATCGACCTTGGTCGGATCTTTGCCGGAGAACGCACCACCGCCGTGCGGACAGGCGCCACCGTAGGTATCAACGATGATCTTGCGCCCGGTGAGGCCGGTATCACCATTGGGGCCGCCAATTTCAAACGGTCCAGCGGGATTGACCCAAATACGGAATTCCGGCGCACGCAGTTCGGCGGGCACCAGCGGATCGATAACGAATTGCGTCACTTGTTGGGTGACCCATTGCGGATCGAGGCCGCGCTCGATCTGCGTCGACACCACGATGTTATCGATGCCAGTCACACGATGATCTTCGTAGCGCACGCTGACCTGGCTCTTGGCATCCGGGCGCAGCCAGTGCAGAGTCCCGGACTTGCGCAACTGGGCCAGACGCTCGACCAAGCGATGGGCAAGCCACAGCGGATACGGCATCAGGTCGGGGGTTTCGGTGCAGGCATAGCCGAACATCAAGCCCTGGTCACCAGCGCCGATGACGCCATCGGCATGCTCGACGCCCTTGTTGATCTGGATCGACTGGTGATTGAAGCGAATCTGGACTTCGCAACGTGCCGGATCGATGCCGGTTTCGGCATCGCGATAACCCGCGTCGTGCAACACCTGGCGGACGATCGCATCCGCACGCGCTTCGATCGCCTTGAACACCGCCTCATCACACGTCCGAAACTCACCGGCGACCACCACCAGATTGTCGGCAACCAGGGTTTCACAAGCGACCTTGGCTTCCCTATCCTGTTCAAGGAAGGCATCGAGGATGGCATCCGAAATCTGGTCGGCGATTTTATCCGGATGGCCTTCGGAAACCGATTCCGAGGTGAAGTGATAGGCCTTGCTCATGTGGAGATAAGCCTAACCAAGTGCCACGGCCAGCATGCGTTCATTACGCATGGCTCGGGCCGCCTGGACGGTCAAGCCGACGAGCGATTCTGGCGACAAAGGAACGTCCCAGTGGGCTTGGAACAGATCGACGGCATCGCCGCTATCGAGGCGGGCGCGATAGATTTTTTCCTGGTAAGCCGGCGCATTTGGCAGTGCCACCATTTCTACAGACTCAATCACCACAGCAACTCTCCTACGTTGAACATAAATTCAATGACCGAATCTTCTGCCGATTCGGCTGCCAAGGTAGGGCCAATGAGATTGGGTTTTGGGTAGCTTGTTCGGGGTTTTGGCTACCGCAAAAAAGGAGTGCGGCAGCGAATCAATGGCCTTTCAGCGCATAGATCCCCGGCGCATTGCGCCAATAGCCCTTGTAGTCCATGCCGCAGCCAAACAGGTAACGGTCTTCGATGTCCAGGCCGGAGAAATCGGCACGCATTCCAGGAAACGCCTTGCGCCCGTGCAACTTGTGTACCAGGACGGCCGTATGCACGGCAGCAGCGCCTTCTTCGCGCAGATTGTCGACAATCGCCGCCAGAGTATGACCCTCATCAAGTATGTCGTCGAGCACCAGCACCGTGCGGTCGCGCAAATCCTGCGTGGGGCGCACACGCCAGTCGAGCAGCGAACCGTTCAGCTGATGACCATAGCGGGTTGCATGCAAATAGGCGATCTCGGCCGGAAAGTCGAGCTTGCACAGCAAGCGTCCGGAAAAAACCAGGCCACCATTCATCACGCAATAAATGATCGGATTGCTGCCCTTCAGACGAGCGGTGATCTCGCCTGCCATACGATCGATCGCCGCCTCCACCTGGTCTGGTGTCGCCAGGCAATCGGCCTCGGCCATGGCTTGTTCGATTTCTTTCAGGTCGGTGTGCACGATCGCTCTCTTTCGGATGGATTGCAGAAGTAGTCAATGTGGGTCGATGTCGGTCAATGGTCAGCACGGAAATTCTGCCCCAGCGACATCGGCTTGTTGAGCAGGATGGTCTGCGGTTTGCGGCTGATGAAGACAAGGACAACGATGGTCGCCAAATAGGGCAACATCGACAAAAACTCGGACGGAATGGCGAGACCAAACCCCTGGCCGTGAAACTGCAGCACGGTAACGCCGCCGAACAAATACGCGCCCAGAATCACGCCGCGCGGCTTCCAGGTCGCAAACACCACCAGAGCCAGCGCGATCCAGCCACGGCCGGCGGTCATGCCCTCGACCCACATCGGCGTCAGCGCCAGCGAAAGATATGCGCCACCCAGCCCCGCCATGGCACCACCGAACAGCACCGTCAGGTAGCGCAGCGCAATCACCGGATAGCCGATGGCATGTCCACTGCGTGGTGATTCGCCAATCGCGCGAATGATCAGCCCGAGCCGCGTCCGTGCCAGCATCCAGCCGGTGATCAGGACCAACGCGATCGAGCCATAGACCAAGACATCGAAGCGAAACAACAACGGGCCAAAGAAGGGAATATCCGACAACACCGGAAAAGACAAATTCGGCAGGCGCTCCACCGTCTGTCCGACCAGCCCACGGCCGATGAAGGCCGACAGCCCGACGCCAAACAAGGTCAGCGCCAGCCCGGTGGCCACCTGATTGGTTTGCAGGGTCAGCGTCAGGAAGGCAAAAATCAGTGCCGTGGCCATCGCGGCCAACATGGCGGCGAGCAAACCCAGGCTGATCTGGCCGGTGCTGAGCGTGACGCCAAAACCGGTAACAGCCCCCACCAGCATCATGCCCTCCACCCCGAGATTCAGCACACCCGAACGTTCGGCCACCAGTTCGCCGGTAGCGGCCAGCACCAGTGGTGTGGCCGCGCCAGCCGTGCTGGCGAGAAACGGAATCAGGTGATCGAGCGTCATGAGGCGATTTCTCCGCGACTAACCGGTGTCGCTCGTGTGGCGCTGCTATGGGCTGGTTTAAAGCGGTAATGAATGAAGAGGTCGGCGGCCAGCAGGTAAAACAGCAGCATGCCCTGGAACAGGCCGGTGATCGCCGAGGGCAGTTGCATTTCCATCTGGGCGGACTCGCCGCCGATGTAGAGCAAGGACATCAGGAGCGCCGCCAGCAAGACCCCCACCGGATGCAAACGCCCGACATAGGCGACGATGATGGCGGCGAAGCCGTAACCGGGCGAAACCGAGGGCTGCAACTGACCAATCGGCCCCGCCACCTCGCCGACACCGGCCATGCCGGCCATGGCGCCGCTGATCATGAAGGCCAGCCAGACGTTGCGCTGCTCGCTGAAACCGGCGTACACCGCAGCAGCTGGCGCCATACCGCTGACCTGCATGCGGTATCCGGCGAACGTCCGCGTGGAAAAGAACCACGCGCCCACAGTGAGCAGCAGCGCCACCAGAAACGCCGCATTGGTGCGCAGGCCCTCCACCAGGATGGGCAACAAGGCCGCATCGGCAAACATTTTCGACTGCGGAAAGTTGAAGCCATCGGGATCGCGCAAGGGACCATGCACCAGATAGCTCAAATAAAGGTAGGCGACATAGACCAGCATCAGGCTGACCAGGATTTCGCTGGTGTTGAACCGCGTGCGCAACAAGGCCGGAATCGCCGCCCAGGCCATCCCGCCGAGCGCACCAGCGAGAATCATCAGCGGCAGAATCCATGCCGAGTCGACATCCTGAAAATACAGCGCCACGCAGCCACCGGCGATCGCCCCCATGGTCAATTGACCATCCGCACCGATGTTCCAGACATTGGCGCGAAATCCCAGCGCCAAGCCAACGCCACACAGGGTCAGAGGCGTCGCCTTGAGCAGCAATTCGCCGATGCCGTAGAGCGTCGTCGCCGGCTTGATGAAGTAAACGTAGAAACCCTGCAGCGGGTCCTGGCCAAGAAAGCTGAACAGGATCGATCCCGTCAGCAACATCGCCAGCGCCGCCAGCATGGGCGAGGCGAACATCATGAGACGCGACGGTTCCGGGCGCAGTTCAAGCCGCAACATGGTCGCTCGCCTCCTCGTTCGGTGCTGCGAAATTGCCGCTCATCCAGACGCCAATCTGATTGACACTGGTGCTGGCCAGCGGCACCGCCTGCGAGAGTCGGCCGTCGGCCAGTACCGCGATGCGGTCGCTCATCATGAACAGTTCTTCCAGTTCCTCGGAGAGCACCAGGACGGCAACACCCTGATCGCGCAAATCGATGATGGCCTGGCGGATCAGCATCGAAGCACCAATATCCACGCCCCAGGTTGGCTGGGCGACGACCATGATGCGCGGCGATAACTGGGTTTCGCGCCCGACGATGAATTTCTGTAAGTTACCGCCGGAAAGACTGGTGGCGAGCGAACTGTTGTCGCCACATTTGACGTTGAAGCGGTCGATCACCTGGCGCGCAAAGTCACGCACGGCACCGGTCTGGATCAAGCCCCGCCGCAGCATCCCGGTGCCGTAGGACGGCACGTAACCAGTAAGCAAAGCATTGCTGGCTAGCGACAACTCTGGCACGGCGCCACGCCCGAGCCGTTCCTCGGGCACAAAACACATGCCCAAGTCGCGTCGCTTCGCCGGATCGAGCCGCCCAACATCCTGGCCATCAAGCTGCACGGTGCCCGGATTCGCCAGCGGGATTTCACCGGAAATCGCCTTCAGCAATTCCTGCTGGCCGTTGCCCGAGATACCCGCAATGGCAACGATCTCGCCGCTGCGCACCTCGAGATTGATGTCCTGCAATTCGGTGCCAAAAGGATCGGTGGTGGTCAGGCTCAAATGTCGAATCGCCAACCGCACCTCGCCCGGCGTGGACGGACTGAGGCGACAGGCGGGCAACTCGTTGCCAATCATCAATTCGGCCAGCGAGCGGGCCGTTTCCTGCTTCGGTTTGGCGGTTCCGGAAACACGTCCGCCACGCAGTACGGTGGCCGTGTCGCACAGGGTCTGGATTTCGTCGAGCTTGTGACTGATGTAAAGAATGCTGCAACCCTCGGACGCCAGCCGACGCAAAGACTCGAACAACTTGAGCACGGCCTGAGGAGTCAGCACCGACGTCGGCTCGTCCATGATCAACAGGCGCGGCGACTGCAACAGGCAACGAACAATCTCGACGCGCTGCCGCTCGCCCACCGACATGCTGTAGACGTGGCGATCGGGATCGATAGGCAAACCGTACTCGTCAGCAATGCGCCGGATACGTGGCGCCAGCGCGGCGGGCCTGGTCTTTTCATCCAGCGCCAGCGAGATGTTCTCGGCAACGGTCAGGGTTTCAAACAGCGAGAAATGCTGGAACACCATGCCGATGCCCAGCTTGCGCGCCGCCGACGGCGACGGAATCGTGACGCGACGGCCTTCCCAGAGAATCTCGCCGGCATCGGGTCGCGTCACCCCGTAAATGATCTTCATCAAGGTGCTCTTGCCGGCACCATTTTCGCCGAGGACAGCGTGGATTTCGCCCGGCATCACCGTGAGATTGACCTCGGCATTGGCAACGACCGACGGATAGATCTTGGAAATACCGAGCAACTGCAAACGCGGCTGCGACGGCAACACAGGCTCGGGAACTGCACGGTCGATCATCAAGCAAGAATCCTTGTCGAAGCAACAAGCTTCCAAAGGCGCCAGTTTAGAGCGGATTCGCCGTCTCGCCAGCGCCGACTTTTTCAGCCCCAACAGATTCCCGAATCACCGTGATCGACCTGACACTGCTGCCGTGCGGTCGCGGGCGTATACTTTCGACACTCGTTGGCGTAGGCAGGATCCACTGAATGAATGCCACTAATGCAAGTCATACCGTTGCGGCGCAGTTTCACAGCGAACTCAGTTCGGTAAAGATACCGCCCCGGCCAGCCGCGCTGGCGAGTATCGAGGCCGAGATGCGCAGCCGGGCACCCAATTTCAGTGCCATGGCGAAGCTCATCAGCGTCGATGTCGGCATCTCGGCGAGCCTGTTGAAAGTCGCGAACTCAGCCTATTTTGGATACAGCGGGAATGTCCGCTCGGTCAGCGAAGCCTTGCAGATTCTTGGCTTGAACGCGGTGGCCACATCGATTGCTGCCCTCTCGTTGCGCCGGGTCTTTGCCCACGTACCCAACCTGGAACGGTACTGGGATTCCTCCGCACGGGTTGCCTTGTTATCCGGCTGGCTGGTCACTCAACTCGATTTCCCCTATCGAAAGATCAAGCCGGAAGAGGCCTATACGTTCGGGCTGTTCCGGGATTGTGGAATTCCGGTGCTGATGTCCATGTATGCCGACTACTTCGATATTCTGGAAGCGGCAAACGCGGAAGAGGAACAGCCCTTCACCACCGTGGAAAGCGAAGCCATGGATATTGACCATGCCATCGTCGGCGGATCGCTTGCCAAGGAATGGCACCTGCCGATTGAGTTTCAGGCCGCGATCGAGTTGCACCATGATACCGACGCGATTCGTGGCTTGAGCTCGCATATAGCGCCCGATATTTCGCGCTATTTCATTGCGATTGCGCAGCTTGCCGAATACCTTTATCAGCGTCTGAGCGGCTTGAACAAGACTCGAGAATGGCCAAAGCTCGGCGAGGTCTGCCTCGATGTACTGGGCATCCAGGAAGCCGATACCGACGAACTGTTTCAGGCCGCGCAATCGCAACAAGTTCATACCCAGCCGGAGTTTTGAGCCGCTGGATTTTTCCGCCCAATCTCGTACCGATTGTCGTTGCAGGATCAGAAATTCGGAGTTGTCATGCGCAGCACATTTCACCGCTGTAGTAAGTACGGGGTACTGTTGATACTCTCGCTGTGGACATCAGCCTTTGCTCAGGACAACAGGGAATTTGACTTGCGCGCATCAACGCTGGAAACCAGCGTTGGCCAATCAATCGAGTTAACCGTCATGCGCAAGGCCAGCGATACGCTATGTGCCGTGGAATTGTCCTACGGTGATGGCGATACTCAGAAGCGTCGACTTGCCGTGGGCGATCAATCGTTCGTTGAACGGCATAGTTTTTCAAAGGCGGGAACCTACAAGATCACAGCGGCGGGGGCGATGCAAATCCGGGGGCTGGGCAACATTGCCAGCGCATGCCCAGGCGATGATCGCCAGGTCACCGTCACCGTCCGTGACACAGCGGCGCCCTCGCAAAATCGCAGCATTAAAGGCGAGAGCCCCACGACCAACCTGACGAAAACGATCTCCAACGGCGGCGCTTCCCAGGGGCGACGCGTCGCTCTCGTAATCGGCAATAGCGACTACCAGCATCAGGAGAACCTGCCGAAGCTGGACAATCCGACCAACGACGCTGAAGACGTGGCCGCCGCGTTGCGCGGCTTTGGCTTTGAAGTGCTCGAACGCAAGAACCAGACACTCGAAGGCATGAATCAGGCCATTGCCGACTTCGGTCGCCGGATTGCCGATAGCGATGCGGCCCTGTTCTATTTCGCCGGCCATGGACTGCAGGTGAAGAACCAGAATTACCTGATGCCGATCAACGCCAAAGTTGAGAGTGAAGCCGTAGTTCCCTATCAGGGCATCAATGTGAATCAGATTCTGGACGAAATGGATACCGCCAAGAGTGCCGCCAATATCGTCATGCTGGATGCCTGCCGCAACAACCCGATCAGCGGCAAGTTCCGCTCCGGCAAAACTCGTGGCCTGGCCAGCCCTGGTGCAGTCCCCAAGGGCACTGTCATCGTCTATGCCACCGACCCCGGCAATGTCGCCGCCGATGGCGACGGCCGCAATGGCTTGTTTACCTCCGGTCTGCTGAAAGCCTTCAAAGGCAAAGACCTCACTCTCGACGACGTGCTGACCGTTGCCAGCGCGGAAGTCGAGAGCGCCAGCGGCAATGCCCAGACTCCCTACGTCAATGGCCCAAAGACATTGCAGAAGAACTTCAATTTCCGTGTCACGCTGGATCCCGGGAAAGCTGAAATCGAACGAACCTTCTGGACCAGTATCGAGCGTACTGAGGATCCGGCAAACTTTGATGCCTACCTTCGCCAATATCCGAACGGCAGCTACAAGACCCTTGCAGAGAACCGGCTACGGCAGCTCAAGGCAGTGACCTCATCAAATGCTGACAAGAAGCCGGCCGCCGCCGTCCCGCCAGCACCGACTTTTCCAAAGCCCGCTGCCACCGACGATGCGGAATCCGCCTTCTGGAATGAAGTGAAAGCGAATGGCGCCAAAGAATACTATGACGCCTACGTCAAACAGTACCCGAAGGGCAAGTACCTCGCCTTGGCGAGGATCGAACTGAAGAAGCTGGACGATAAGGAAAAGGCGGACAAAGCCAGGGATGAAGCAGAACGCAAGGCGGCGGTCGAACGTGAAAAGCAAGAGCAGGTGCGAACCGAACAGGAAAGCTGGGATCGTGCGAAGAATGAAAACAGCGTCGTCGCCTATTCCCAATATCTGGACGCCTACCCGAAAGGCCGCTTTGCCGCCCTTGCCGTCGCCGGACAACAAAAGGCGCAACGGGAGGAAGCCGCAGAACGCGAACGCCAGAACACTGCTCGCAAAGAACAGGAAGCAAGGGAAGCCGAGGAACGTCGCCGGAAACAGGAGGATGAGCAGAAACGCCAGACCGCCAGTGTCGCTTCCGGCCCGACTGTGAAATGGCGTTTGGCGTCAAGTTTCCCAAAGGCGGTAGACATCGCGTATGGCGTTGCAGAATCGGTAGCCAAACGGACGGCAGAAATCACTGGTGGCAAGTTTCAGATTCAGGTGTTCGCTGCGGGTGAACTCATGCCCAGTCTTGGCGTTTTCGACGGTGTTTCCAACAAAACAGTCGAGGTCGGTCACACCGCTTCTTTCTATTACGTGGGCAAGGATCCGGCATTTGCGTTCGACACGGTCATGCCGGCCGGGCTATCCGAACTCCAGCAACGACTCTGGCTTTCAGAGAGTGGCGAACTTCCGCTGCTGCGCAGCCTGTTTCGCGCATCGAACATCTACAACATTCCCTGTGGGCGACTGGGTGGAACCGGACAATGGTGGGGTTGGTCGCGAAAGGAAATCAACTCCTTGCAGGACATGCAAGGTCTGAAATACCGCGTCACCGGTCTCGATTCCAAGGTCTTCCAGCGAATTGGAGTGTCCCCACAAGCCATTGCTGGCGGTGAGCTTTTCCCGGCTCTTCAGAAAGGCATCATCGATGCGGCGCAGTGGCTTGGCCCCTACGATGGCGAAAAGCTCGGACTGCACAAGGTAGCACCGTATTTTTACAAGCCGCTGGCGCATCGCAGCTTCACCTCACTGTCCCTCTACGTTCATCTCGACGAGTGGCGGGGACTGCCGCCCGACTATCAGCGCGTGCTGAAGCAAGCCTGCGAGAAAGCCAGCGAGGAGTCGGACACGCTCTATCGCCAACGGGATTCGGATGCCTTGTCGCGACTGGTCGCCAGCGGCACCAAGGTTCGCGACATGCCCAAAGATGTCGAACAAGCCTTTGATCGAGAGGCGGCATTGCAGAACGAAGAACTGGCTGCCGGCAACGAGTCGTTCAGAAAGCTCTACAGCGCCTGGAAGAGATTCAAGGCACGCTAAAGGCAGGCACGGAACAAGCGGAGCTGCGAAACCGGCAATCCGAACTCGACATGGGAAATCCCCGTCATCCAACCCTAGAATGCACATTGCCGTTCTTAACCAGGAGATCACCAAATGAAGCGCCGTAATTTCTTCGCCTTGACCACGCTCGCAGCCGCCTCTCTGCTGGCTTTCTCGACCCCGCTGCGTGCCGCCGAACCGCTCAAGGTTGGCTTTGTCTATGTCGGCCCGATCGGCGATGCCGGCTGGACTTATGCCCATGATCAGGGCCGTCTGGCCCTGGAAAAGGCGCTCGGTGCACAGGTCAAGACCACCTACGTCGAAAGCGTGCCCGAAGGGGCCGATTCCGAGCGCGTGATCCGCAAATTGGCGACCGAAGGCAACAAACTGATCTTTACCACCTCGTTCGGCTATATGAACCCGACCGAAAAGGTTGCCAAGGCCTTCCCCAACGTGATCTTCGAGCACGCCACGGGCTACAAGACCGCCAAGAACATGGGCAACTACGAGGCGCGCTTCTATGAAGGCGCCTATTTGCTCGGCGTTGTTGCCGGCAAGATGACCAAGAAGAACAGCCTCGGCATCGTCGCCTCCTTCCCGATTCCCGAGGTGCTGCGCAACATCAATGCCTTCACCCTCGGCGCGCAGAGCGTCAATCCGGCAATCAAGACCAAGGTGATCTGGGTCAATAGCTGGTACGACCCGGCGAAGGAACGCCAGGCCGCCGAAACCATGATCGCCCAGGGCGTGGACGTCCTTGGCCAGAACACCGACTCGCCGGCGACCTTGCAGGTCGCCCAGGAAAAAGGCATCTATGCCTTTGGCTGGGATTCGGACATGGTCAAATTTGCGCCCAAGTCGCACCTGACGGCGAATACCCTGGACTGGAGTAACCACTATATCGAGACCGCCAAGGCGGTGATCGCCGGCACCTGGAAACCAAAGGAAACCCGTGGCGGCCTCAAGGAAGGCTGGATCAAGATGTCGCCGCTGAATGCGGCCGTTTCGGCCGATGCCACCAAGGCTTTCGAAGCGAAGAAGAAGGCGATGATCGAAGGCAGCTTTACGCCTTTCCAAGGGCCGATCAAGGACCAGACAGGCGCCATTAAGGTGGCCGCTGGCGCAACGATGCCGCTGAAGGAGTTGATGTCGATGAACTTCTACGTTGAAGGCGTCGAAGGCAGCATTCCCAAGTAAGCCGCAGCAAGACAAGAAGGACACAGCCGGTACCGGTTTGCCGGGCCGGCTTTTTTTTCGATGACTGCCGCATCGCCCCGCCAATTTTTCTGGAGGCATTGATTCATGGAACAGCCTGACGACCTGACCGACTTTGTTCGCCACCTGCCCAAAGCCGAGCTGCATCTGCATATCGAGGGCTCGCTAGAGCCGGAAATGGTGTTCGCCAAGGCTGCCAAGCATGGTATCCGCCTTCCCTACGCGTCCGTCGCAGCGCTGCGCGCGGCCTACAACTTCCACAACCTGCAGTCCTTCCTCGACATCTATTACGCCGGCGTCGATGTGCTGTGCGACGAAGACGATTTCCGCGACCTGACCCTGGCCTATCTCGAACGGGCACATGCGAACGGCGTGGTGCACACCGAGCTGTTCTTTGACCCGCAAAGCCACACTGCGCGCGGCATCAGCTTTGATACGGTGATGAAGGGCTTGCTCGCCGGGTTACGCGAAGGCGAGCAGAAATTCGGTATTACCAGCCAACTGATCCTGTGCTTTCTGCGCCATCTGGATGCCGCCGACGCGATGCACACATTGCAGGCCGCATTGCCCTGGAAGCAGCACATCATCGCTGTCGGCCTCGATTCGTCCGAAGCCGGCCACCCGCCATCGAAGTTCGCCGAGGTGTTCGCTGCCGCGCGTGGCGAAGGCTTTCTCACCGTCGCCCATGCCGGCGAAGAAGGTCCACCAGCCTACATTGTGGAAGCGCTGGACCTCCTGAAGGTGGTTCGCATCGATCATGGCGTGCGTGCGGAGGAAGATCCAGCCTTGTGCGCACGCCTGGCCAGAGAGCGTATCCCGCTCACGGTATGCCCGTTGTCCAACGTGAAACTGGCGGTGTTCAAACAACTTGCCGATCACAACCTCGGACGACTGATGCACGCCGGCCTGTGCATCACGCTCAACTCCGATGATCCGGCCTATTTCGGTGGCTACATTGGCGACAACTATGTCGCCACCGCCCGCGCCCTGAACCTGTCGCGCACCGACCTGATTCAGCTCGCCCGCAATTCCATAGACGCTTCGTTCATGGCGGAAAATGCCAAGGCAAAATGGCTGCAGCAACTCGACGGAATGGCAACGTGAATCGTCTCTATCTGCGCCACGCCGAGGTGCTGGCGACGGTGGATGCGGAGCAACGGGAAATTCGCGATGGCGCCCTGCTGACCGAAGACAACCGAATTCTCCGCATCGGCACCACTCCTGAGCTGGATGCCTGGATTGCCGCTCACCCAGAACACACGCCGACGCAAACCATCAATGCACGGGGCTGTGTCGTCACGCCGGGGATGGTCAATTGTCATCACCACATGTTCCAGACGCTGACGCGCAGCATCGGCACCAGCAAGGGCCTGGCCCTGTTCGACTGGCTCAAGATGCTTTACCGCGTCTGGGCCGGGCTGACCCCGGAAGCGGTACACGTCAGCACGCAGATCGCCCTGGCAGAACTTATGCTGTCGGGTGCAACCACGGTTGCCGATCACCTTTATCTGCTGCCCAATGGCTGCCGGATCGACGATGAAATCGAGGCGGCAATGGCGATGGGCATCCGTTTCCACCCCACGCGCGGCAGCATGAGCGTTGGCGAATCCGCCGGAGGTCTGCCGCCCGACAGCCTGGTGGAAAGCGAATCCACTATCCTCGCCGATTCACAGCGCCTGATCGAAACCTGGCACGATGATGCGCCCCTGTCGATGCTGCGCCTCGGCTTGGCACCCTGCTCGCCCTTCAGCGTCAGCGGCGAGCTGATGCGTGAATCCGCCCGTCTGGCCCGTAGTCACAGGAAGGTTGGCCTGCATACGCACCTTGCGGAGACGCTGGATGAAGACCGCTACTGCGTGCAGAAATTCGGTTTGCGCCCCATCGATTACGCCGAATCGGTCGAATGGCTGGGGCCGGATGTCTGGTTTGCCCACATGGTGCATCCCGACTCAAGCGAAATCGCCCGCCTGGCCCATACCTGCTCCGGCGTCTGCCACTGCCCAAGCAGCAACATGATCCTGGCTTCCGGCATCGCGCCGGTACGCGCCATGGTCGATACCGGTGTACGCGTCGGCCTCGGTGTCGACGGGTCCGCCAGCAACGATGGCAACCACATGCTCGGCGAGGCGCGGCAGGCGATGCTCTTGCAACGTGTCGGCTGGCCCGGTTTCGAATCGGATGCCGCCCGTTTCTCGGCGCGTGAAGCCCTGACACTGGCCACCCAAGGTGGTGCTCGCACGTTGGGGCGCGATGACATCGGCAGCCTCGAAGTGGGCAAAGCCGCCGACTTTGTCGCCTTCCGTATCGATGATCTGAGCCATGCCGGCGCCCTGGGCGACCCCGTCGCCGCCCTGCTCACCTGCACGCCGGCGAGCGCTTGGCTATCCGTCATCAATGGCCGCATCGTGGTCGAAGACGGCGTGTTGGTGGGCGTTGATCTCGGCCCACTGGTCGAACGCCACAACCGTCTGAGCCATGAACTTCTCATCGGTGCCGGTTTGGCCTGATTTCGGGCCTTGTATCATGGCGCCCTTGCCCACATCCGGGATGTTCCAATGCCAACTACCCTGATTGATCTGACCGGCTTCGCCGCCGCCATTTTCACCACCGCCGCCTTTATCCCGCAGGCCTTCCAGTCCTGGAAAACGCGCGATCTATCAGGCGTTTCGCTGAGCATGTACAGCATGTTCACGCTCGGCGTGGCACTCTGGCTGACCTACGGCGTACTGATGGGCGCCTGGCCCATCATCATTGCCAACATCATTACCCTCAGTCTGGCGGGCATGGTCCTAATGCTCAAACTCAAGCATCCATAGCCGCTGCCCGACACATACGTCATGAAAGCCTGACCATGAAACCAGCAATATCCATTCTCGCCGCCAGCCTAATTCTGCTGCTAACCTCAACGAGCCTGCTTGCCGGCGAGAAAAAGCGCGCCGAGAAAGAGGCCGATCTGCCGACCTTCACGTACAAGGTGCAGGGCAATCTTGAAAACCTCGTGCGCGACGACAAGGCCTTTGCCACGATCAGCAATTCGATACGCCAGGACACCGAGTCGGTCTTGGCGACTTACGTGATCGCCGACAAGAGCGCCGAACGCGAACGCCTGCAGATCCTCATTGCCCTCGACTTCCTCAACGGTAATTACGATTCCGTACTGGCAACCGCCGACCGCATCCGCGCCCTCGAAGAAAAGCCGGCCGACAAACTGCTTTCCGGCTTGCGCCTACGCGCCATGGTCGCCGCTGCACGCAGCCACGGTCCGCTCAATTCGCCAGCCTACCTGGCTGAAGTGGGTCGCCTGATCCGCGCAGAACTCGACACCCTGCCCTACGACACCATCGCAAACGACATCAAGGGCTACAAGGCCAGCGCCGAACTGGCCGGCGAAGGCCGGATGTTCGGCTATCTGCGTGAGATTCTGCAACCGACGCTCGACAAAAGTGGCAGTCTGAGTTCCGATCTGGCGCCGGCGCTGATCAACATCCGCTATTCGCTCAAGACCACTTTGCCACTCAAGCAAACCCTGGTCAGCACCTACAGCAGTTACCTCGATGCACACAAGGTCGAAAAGGCCGACATCTGGGCTGCACGCGATGTCGCCCTGCCCGCCAGCGGTCCCTACACGCCCGTCAATGTCGCCGTGTGGGACAGCGGCGTCGATAGCTCCTTGTTTGCCTCGCAACTGGTTCGCGATGCCAAAGGCAAGCCAGCCTACATCGCCTTCGATCTGCATTCACGCCGCACCACGGGCGAGTTATTCCCGATCCCGCCGGCCCTGCAGTCGAAGCTGCCACAGATGAAAGCGCAGACCATCGGCTTCTCGGACCTGCAATCCAACATCGACAGCCCAGAAGCCAGCGCCATCAAGGAGTTCATGTCAGGACTGTCGGCCGACGCCTACAAGGCGGCGATCGAGGAAATTGGCCTGGCCGGAAACTACGAGCACGGCACTCACGTCGCCGGCATCGCGCTGGCCGGCAATCCTTGGGCGCGCCTGGCGAATGCACGAATCTCTTTTGGCTACACACTGCGCCCGGACCCCTGCCCCAGCCTGGCACTGGCCAAGGCGGGTGCCGCCGCGCATAAATCCTATGTGCAGTTCCTGAAGAAGCACAAGGTTCGCGTCGTCAATATGAGTTGGGGCGGCAACGTCAAGAGTGTCGAAGGCGATCTCGAGCACTGCGGGATCGGCAAGACTACCGACGAACGCAAGACGCTCGCCCGCAAGATCTTCGAGATCGAGAAAACCGCCCTGATCAAGGAATTTTCAGGCGCGCCGGAAATTTTGTTCGTCACCGCCGCTGGCAACAGCAACGAAGACGCCAGCTTTGCCGAGGACATTCCATCGAGCATCGTGCTGCCGAATCTGCTGACCATCGGCGCCGTCGACAAGGCCGGGGACGAAGCCCCCTTCACCAGTTATGGGCCGACCGTCAAAGTGCACGCGAATGGCTACCAAGTCGAGAGTTTCCTTCCCGGCGGTGAGCGCGTCGCGCTTTCGGGTACCTCGATGGCCTCGCCGCAGGTCGCCAATCTTGCCGCCAAGATTCTTGCCATCAAACCCTCGCTGCGACCGACCGAGGTGATCAAGCTGATCGTTGATACGGCCGATGCGAGCCCTGACGGTCGCCGCCGCCTGATCAACCCGGCCAAGGCGATCGCACAGTTGAATCCGGCCTGAGAACGTGTTTTGAGCGAAGCGCTACAGCGGCAACTCGCCTTGAGTAGACAGTGCGGCCGGCAAAGCAGCGCTGGCCGCCGACAAGGCACCGACACGGACACCAAGCAAACGTAAACGCTTATCCAGCGGAACGCGCTTCAGGCATTCGCCGGCCGTCTTGCGAATCATCCCGGGATCATCCGTCGCCACGGTGAGACTTGAGTCCCGCGTCACGGTGCGAAAGTCGTCGTAGCGCAGCTTGATGCCTATGGTTCGGCCACGATAGCCTTTGCGCTTGAGGTCTTCCGCCACCCCAACGCACAGCCGGGTGAATATGTCGGTCAACATCGCCCTGTCGTGACGGGGATGCAAGTCACGCTCAAACGTCGTTTCGCGGCTGATCGACTTCGGTTCCGAGCGGGTGACGACCGGACGCGAATCGATGCCGCGTGCCACATCCCATAGCCACGCTGCGTAGC
>CAMDMZ010000060.1 GCA_945902805.1 Propionivibrio dicarboxylicus
AAGTTTTGACGATGCGCTGTAGCACGACTGCGCGAGAATCCGTAGGTCACAGTGGCAAGCGTCGCGAAAATAGACGCTTGCACGCTGGACTGTTTGACTGCGCTATTCATTGGTTTGTCGTTGCACATTCCGTTGCACACTGCAAACACAAGCGCGCGAACGCAGTGATAGCAAGCGATCTCAGCGAACTGCTACTTTCATAATCCGGGGGTCGGTGGTTCAAGTCCACTCATCACCACCAATTTAAAAACCCAACCCTTATCGGTTGGGTTTTTTTCTGCCTGTCGCGCCAGTACTGGCGGGGCTTTGGCAAAGATACGTTGCCAGCCAACAGGTCACGCCCTCCATTTTCGTTTCTACCAGGCCCCGGAATCCTCTCTTTTCTTCATTTGACCTGTGGCTGACCACCCCTCGACCCCTAGATTTCATGCGGGTTTTCAGCAGGTAGTTGGGCGACAACCGCGCTGACCAAACGCATTACAAACCTGTCTTACGCGTCAAACACATCGAATAGCGCGTGCTGATCATCCGGGTCCGGCGGCAACAAATGGTTCTTCAACCAGTTGATGCTCAAAGTCTTCGGCCGGTGCTTGCTGTCGTTACCTGCATGATGGCTCATCCGCGCCCCGGTATCTACCTGCGACAGGTGGATATCCCCGAGGTCGATAGCAAATTTATCGAAGGGCATCGCGCGGTTCTGGCCGAGCTATTCGACCTTATCTTGCCGGCATCGGCGATTGCTGCCGAGCGCACCGGGTTGAGTCAATTTGCCGCCCGCTACGGCTTTCTGAACAAACCGGCCCGTATTCGTCTGCGTGTGCTTGATGCGCGAATGGGTCTTGTCGCGGGCGCCGCATTGCCGGATGTGGCGCTTGATACCGAGAGCTTTGCCAAGCTGGATGTGCCGCGTCGGCGCGTGTTCATCACTGAAAACGAAACGAATTTCCTTGCCTTTCCTTCGGTGCCAGAAGCGATTGTTATCTTTGGTGCCGGATACGGCTGGGATGCACTGTCCAAAGCTGATTGGTTACGGAAATGCACCATTTACTACTGGGGCGACATCGATACCCATGGCTTTGCGATTCTGGACCAACTGCGGCGCCAGTTTCCGCATACCGCGTACTTCCTGATGGATAAGCCAACGCTGATGGCGCATCACGCCCTGTGGGGAACCGAAGCGGATCCGGTAAGTCATGATCTACCGAACCTTACCGAGTCCGAACGGGCGCTGTACGACGAAATACGCGATCGCCGCATTCGCCGCAATCTGCGACTGGAACAGGAAAGAATCGGCTTTGGATTTATCCAGGTGGTCTTGGCCAGACTGGCCGGATAATCAAAACTCTACAGCGAACTCCGTAGCCTGCCAGATTGCACGTTTGGCGTCGAGTTCAGACGCGACGTCGGCACCGCCGACCAGGGTGTATTCGATACCCGCTGCTTCCAAACCGGAAACCAGATCACGACGCGGTTCCTGGCCGGCGCAGATGATCACGTTGTCGACCGGCAACAGACGATCTTCGCCATTCGCGCGGATATGCAGACCGGCATCGTCAATCTTCAGATACTCGACTCCACCCAACATGTGCACACTGCGCTTTTGCAGTAGCAAGCGGCGGGCCCAGCCGGTGGTTTTTGCCAGACCGTCGCCGAGCTTCGTGGCCTTGCGCTGCAGCAACCAGACTTCGCGCGGCGTTTCCGGCATTTGCGGCGCGGTCAGGCCGCCACGGTTTTCTGCGTAGTCCGGATCGATTCCCCATTCCTTACGGTAGGCGTCGACCGGATCACCGTGATCGCCGGCGTGCGTCAGGTATTCGGCGACATCGAAACCGATACCGCCGGCGCCAATCACGGCAACTTTCTTGCCAGCGGTCTTGCGGCCCTCAAGTAGATCAATATAACTGATGACTTTGGCGTGATCGACGCCGGGAATCGCAGGCAGGCGCGGCACGATGCCGGTGGCGACAACGACATGGTCGTAGCCCGAAAAGTCGGCGCTGGTGAGACGGCGGTTCAACTGCACATCAACACCGGTTTCGAGCAAACGGGTGCGGAAGTAGCGCAATGTCTCACCGAATTCCTCCTTGCCGGGAATACGCCGCGCCAGATTGAACTGGCCACCGACCTCGGCTGCGGCGTCAAACAGCGTCACCTGATGTTTGCGTTCGGCCAACGTGGTGGCTGCTGCCAGCCCGGCCATACCGGCACCGACGACAGCGATCTTCTTCGGCGCAGCGGTCGGCAGCACCTCGACATCGGTTTCGTGGCAGGCGTATGGATTGACCAGACAGGAACACAACTGACGCGAGAAAATGTGGTCGAGGCAGGCTTGGTTGCAGGCGATGCAGGTGTTGATGGCGTCGGCGCGGTTGGCGGCCGCCTTGTTCACGAATTCCGGATCGGCGAGGAAGGGACGCGCCATCGAGACCATGTCGGCATCGCCTCGGGCGAGAATGTCCTCGGCGATCTGTGGATCGTTGATCCGGTTGGTGGTGATCAGCGGGATCTTGACTTCGCCCATCAAACGCCGCGTCACCCAGGCGTAGGCGCCGCGCGGGACGGCGGTATAGATGGTCGGAATGCGCGCCTCGTGCCAGCCCACACCGGTGTTGATGATCGTGGCGCCGGCTTTTTCGACTTCCTTGGCCAGTGCGACGACCTCGTCCCATGTGCTGCCGCCCTCGACCAGATCGAGCATGGAAAGACGGAAGATGATGATGAAATTCGCGCCAACGCGAGCGCGCACGGCGCGGATCACTTCCAGTCCGAAACGAATGCGATTCTCGAACGCACCGCCCCACGCATCGCTGCGATGGTTGGTTGCCGGGGCGATGAACTGATTGATTAGGTAACCCTCGGAGCCCATGATCTCGGCGCCATCGTAGCCGGCAAACTGCACCATCGCAGCGCATTGGGCGTAATCGGCAATGGTGCGCTGGATGTCGTCTTCGGATAGTTCACGCGGCGTCGCCGGATTGATCGGCGCCTTGATCGACGACGGCGCTACCGGCGTCTTGGTATAGGCGTAACGACCCGTATGCAGGATCTGCACACAGATTTTGCCGCCATGCGCATGCACCGCCTCGGTGATGACTCGGTGCTTGGCGGCTTCCGTTTCGTTATTGAGGATCGATGCACCCTTCATGACGATGCTCTCTTCGTTGGGCGCAAAACCGCCAGTGACGATCAGGCCCACGCCACCCTTCGCCCGCGCCGCGTAAAAGGCCGCCATGCGGTGGTGGGAATCGCCAATGTCTTCGAGTCCGGTGTGCATCGAACCCATCAACACACGGTTCTTCAACGTAGTGAAACCGAGATCCAGCGGCTTGAGCAGGTGCGGATAGGACATGGGAACTCCGATTTACTTTTGTGGCGCAGTGGCGGATGGAAAAGTCGGTGCTGGCGAGACGGCGGTGGGCGGCCCTTCCTTGCGCTCGGACGGCGGCAGGAAACGACTCTTGATCGCCGGCGCATCCTGCGGTGCACTCTGGCGCGAAAAGAAACTCCAGGCCATACCGGCCAGTGCCAGCCCAACCAAGGTAAAGGCGACAGCAAGCAATTTGCCACCACCGGGTTCATATTGCGGCGTCGGCGTGGACGCTGGACTTTGTGGATCGGGCTCTTTGGTCATGTGGAAATCGGGCAAAAAGTCAAAAAGTTGGGCATGCGGCCGATTCTAGCCAGAATCATCCGGCCAACGCGAATCGAGGATAGAGGTGATCACCTAAACCCAGTATTCCACATTGTGAAACGATAATGCCATTGATGAAACCTGAATGTTGCTGCGCACATAAAAAACTTTTTCCCACGCTATTGATATGGCTTTCTATACTTTGCACCGCACGAACACGCGTTGTGGTCGCAAGCTGCCGCGTGGCTATCAAGCAACGGTTCAGCCGTCTGTTTGACCGTCAGGCCGGGCGATCCCGGGCCGCAACGTGACGGATTCGGCGTAATGTGCCCCTAAGGCGCAAGCGTTTGAGTCCAGTTTGCTTGTGCTGCCATGCGTCATAAGGCGTGTAGCAGTTTTGTGTTGCGACGCGGAAAAATCGGACTATGGACAGTATTTCGACACTGGCGATTTCGGGATTTTTTATGGCAGCGCTGGGCATCGCCCTGGCCGGCGTGCTTGCCTTTGCCAACCGCAAACTTTACGTCTACGAAGACCCGCGCATCGGCGAGGTTGAAGAGCTGTTGCCGAAATCCAATTGCGGTGCCTGCGGTACTCCCGGTTGCCGGGCGTTTGCTGAGAAGGTCGTCTCGGGTGACGTAGTGCCGGCGCAATGCACCGTTAGCTCACCCGAGCAGCGCGAAAGTATTGCCGACTTGCTCGGCGTCGCGGCCGGAGAAATCGAAAAAGTAGTTGCGCGTCTGGCCTGTGCCGGGGGTAGCCATGTGGCCTTTCTGCGCGCGCGCTACGCCGGCCTGAAAACCTGTCGCGCTGCGGCCGTGGTCGGCGGTGGCGGCAAAGAATGCGCCTGGGGTTGCCTGGGGTTGGGCGACTGCGAAGTCGTTTGCGAGTTCGACGCGATCCATCTCGATCGCCACGGTTTGCCCCATGTCGACGCCGACAAATGCACCGCCTGTGGTGATTGCGTCGCGGTTTGTCCCAAGTTGCTCTACAGCCTGCATCCGGTCAGCCACCAGTTGTGGATGGCCTGCAAAAACAAAGCCGATGGCGATACCGCCGAAGCCGCTTGCGACGTCGCCTGCACCGCCTGTGGCAAATGCGTTTCCGACGCCGCCCCAGGCCTGATGAAACTCGATGGCTTCCTCGCCAAAATCAATTACGAAGGTAACCGGATGGCCCGCCGCGAAGTGATCGAGCGGTGCCCAACCGGTGCCATTGTCTGGTACGAAAAACCAAATAAGCCGCTCCGCGGTCACGAAGCAAAGAAAATTCTGCGCCAAGAGGCGTTGCCGATTCTGCACCACTAAGAAGTCCAGGAGAAAACGATGTTGAACAAACTCAAGGAACTTAAACTGTTCGATACCAAAGGCAGCGGAGGTGGTGCGAGCGAAAAGACCAAGACAATCAAGTACCCTGGCGTACGCGATGCGGTTGACGGCAATACGGCGATCATTCACGTCGAGCGCGAAGCATCTGATGCTGCCGGCGCTTACCCGATCACGCCATCTACCCAGATGGGTGAGTTCTGGGCTGAAGAGGTCGCTCTCGGCCACCTCAACATCTCCGACAAGCCGCTGATTTTTATCGAACCGGAATCCGAGCACGCCGCCGCCGGGGTAACCGCCGGCATGTCAATGACTGGTTTGCGCGCCGTCAATTTCTCGTCCGGCCAGGGCGTCGCCTTCATGCACGAATCGCTCTATGCTGCGGTCGGCAAGCGCCTGCCCTACGTGCTCAATATGGGCTGTCGCGCCATCACCAAGGCCTCGCTCAATGTGCACGCCGGCCATGATGACTACCACTGCATCGACGACACCGGCTTCATTCAGGTCATGGCCAAGAATGCCACGGAAGCAGCTGACTTGAACCTGATTGGACGCAAGGTCGCCGAGCTCTCGCTGACCCCGGCCATCATTGGCCAGGATGGCTTCCTCACCACGCACCTGATCGAATCCGCCGTGCTGCCCGAGCGCGAGTTGGTAGCCGAGTATCTTGGCAAGCCGGACGACATCATCGATACGCCAACCCCCGCCCAGGTCATGCTGTTCGGGCCAAAACGCCGCCGCGTGCCCGCCATCTGGGACGTCGATACACCGCTACTGTCAGGCTCGGTACAGAACCAGGACGCCTACATGCAGGCCACCGCCGGTCAGCGTCCATATTTCTTTGACCACATCGAACACCTCACCGACACCTGCATGGCCGAATACGCCGAACTCACCGGCCGCCAGTACGCCCGTGTCGCCAGCTATCGGTTGGACGACGCCGAGTACGTCATGCTTGCCCAGGGCAGCGTGATTGTGCAGGCTGAAGCAGTTGCCGACTACTTGCGCGAGACACGCAAACTCAAGGTCGGCGTGATCAATCTCACCATGTTCCGGCCTTTCCCCGGCGATTTGCTGGGTGCCATGTTGCGTGGCCGCAAGGGCGTGGTCGTGCTGGAGCGTACTGATCAGCCCTTGGCGGAAGATCTGCCGCTGATTCGCGAAGTGCGCGCCACTGTCAGCAAGTGTTTCGAGAACGGCATGGCAGGTAACACCACCCTGCCCTATCCCGGTTATGCGACCTATAGCGCTGCTGAAATGCCACGCCTGTATTCCGGCTGTTTTGGCCTCGGTTCGCGCGACTTGCAGCCCGAAGCACTGATCGGCGCGATCGAAAATATGCTGCCGGGCGCCGCCCATCGAAAATTCTTTTATCTGTCGATCGACTTCGTGCGCGATGCGCTGAATCCGAAGGACGAGATTCATCAACAGGACATCGCCGAAAAGTATCCGCATATCGGCGAGCTCGCCGTGCGTGGTTCGGAGAATCCAAACCTGCTGCCCAAAGGCGCGATCACCGTGCGCATGCACTCGGTCGGCGGCTGGGGGGCGATCACCACAGGAAAGAATCTGGCCGTCACACTATTCGAATTGCTCGGCTACGACATCAAGGCCAACCCGAAATACGGTTCAGAAAAGAAAGGTCAGCCGACGACTTACTACCTTTCGGCCGCACCCGAGCCGATTCGTATCAACTGCGAATACGTCTTCGTTGACATCGTGCTCTCGCCCGACCCTAATGTGTTTGGTCACAGCAATCCGCTCTCGGGTCTGAAAAAGGGCGGCACCTTCATCATTCAGTCCAACCAGGGTAACGATACCTGGGCCAGCTTCCCGCTGTGGGCGCAAAAGTTCATCGCCGATAACGAAATTCGCGTTTTCTACATTGACGCTTTCCAGGTCGCCCGCGAAGAAGCCGGCTCGGCCGAATTGCAGTTGCGCATGCAGGGTATCGCATTCCAAGGCGCCTTCTTTGCTGCCAGCCCGACCATGAAGAACGCCGGTCTGAGCGAAGAAAAACTGTTCAAGGCGATCGAGGACCAACTGCAATCCAAGTTCGGTACCAAGGGTCGCGCGGTAGTCGAGAACAACCTCAAGGTGGTCAAACGCGGCTTCCTTGAACTGACCGAAATCACTGACAAAGAAGTTGGCAAGACGCTGAAGCAACTCAGCGGCAAGGAAGCTGGTTTGCCAATCATGTTGCGCCAGATGCCGGAAGGCGACCGCGCCACCCTGCCCGCCTTCGCTGACTTGCACCGTTTCTGGGAGCAGACCGGCAGCTTCTACCTCGGCGGCAAGGGCAACGATAACCTGACCGATCCCTTCATCGGTGCCTCGCTGGTGCCAGCCGCAACCGGTGTTTTCCGCGACATGACCGGTATCCGTTTCGAGCACCCGGTTTGGATCGCCGAGAACTGCACCGCCTGCGGCAACTGCTATACACAATGTCCGGACTCGGCGATTCCAGGTTTGGTCAGCAGCATTTCGGACGTCTTCAACACCGCCATCAACCGCATCGAAACCAGCGGCACGCCCACCCGCTTCCTGCGGCGCGCCGTACGCAGCGCCGAGAAGAAGTTGCGCGCTCTGATCGACCGCGAGGATGGTCCCGTGCGTCCGCTGATCGACCGCGCCATGGGCGAAGTCGTCAGCGAGGCCCCCGAAAAAGACCGGGCCTCGATGTCCGCCGAATTCACCGCGCTACAAGTTCAGCTTGCTGGCTTCCAGTTCTCGGCCACCAAGCCCTACTGGAACCTGAAAGAGAAGAAGTCGCCGGGTACCGGTGGTTTGTTCTCGATCACGGTGAACCCCTACACCTGCAAGGCCTGCGCCCTCTGCGTCACCGTGTGTGACGATAACGCCCTGAAGATGGTGACCCAGACCGACGAATCGGTCGACCGTCTGCGCCGCGACTGGAACCTTTGGCTCGATCTGCCGACCACCCCCAAGGAATACAGCCGCATCGACAGCATGGATGAGAAGATCGGCGCGCTGGAAACCCTGCTGCTGGACAAGCACAACTACAACTCGATGAACTGCGGCGACGGTGCCTGTCTGGGCTGTGGCGAGAAGACCGCGATCCACTTGTTCACCTCGACCGTGGCGGCCTTGATGCAACCAAGAGTCAAGGATTTCGTCGAGAAACTCGACGGCTTGATCAAGCAACTTGAGCATCACATGCGTAACAAGCTCGCATCGGCCGTCGATCTTACCGACACGGCGGCAGTAATGCGTGCCGTGGATGCATCAAAAGACAGCGATCTGACACTCTCCAGTCTCGCAGCCAAGCTCACCGAAGACAAACCCTCGCAACCGCTTGATCCGGCCTGGGTCAAGAGTACGGCGCAACTGCTGGAAAAGCTCAAAGACCTGCGTTGGCGTTATGTCGAAGGCCCGACCAAGCGCGGCCGTGCCGACATGGGTATCGTCAATTCCACTGGCTGTACCTCTGTTTGGGGCGCGACCTATCCCTTCCATCCCTATCCCTTCCCTTGGACGTCCCATCTGTTCCAGGATTCGCCGAGCGTCGCAATGGGTCTGTTCGAAGGACACATGGCGAAAATGGCCGAGGGCTTCAAAGCCGTCCGCATCGCCGAGAAGGAACTCGCCGGCGACTACATCGCGGAACGCGACGACGACTTCTTCAATCGTTTCACCTGGCCCCAGTTCAGCAGCGATGAGTGGCAGCTCTGCCCGCCGGTCGTCGCGCTTGGTGGTGATGGCGCGATGTACGACATCGGCTTCCAGAATCTCTCGCGCGCACTGATGTCGGGGATGCCGATCAAAGTGCTGGTGGTTGATACTCAGGTGTATTCCAACACCGGTGGCCAGGCCTGTACCTCGGGCTTCATCAGCCAGGTTTCCGACATGGCCCCGTACGGCGTAGCAACACGCGGCAAGCAGGAAACCCGCAAGGAAATCTCGCTGATCGGTATGGCGCACCGCACCTCCTACGTGATGACGGGCACCATCGCTCACGTCAATCATCTGCTGGAAAGCTACATCGACGGTCTCAATTCACGTCGTCCAGCCCTGTTCAACATTTACGCCGTTTGCCCGCCGGAACATGGCGTCGGTGATGACCGGGCGGTGGATCAGAGCAAACTGGCCGTCGAAGGCCGCGCCTACCCGTTGTTCCGCTTTGATCCGGACGCAGGCACCACATTCAGTGAATGCGTATCGCTGGAAGGCAACCCGGCCATGGAACAGGACTGGCCAACTTACAGTCTCAAGTACATCGAAAACGGTGAAGAAAAGCGCATGGATCTACCCATGACCTTTGCTGACTTCGCCGCGTCCGAAGCACGCTTCCTCAAGCAGTTCCGCAAGGCACCGCCGGAGACGTGGAACGATGACATGGTCTTGCTTGCGGACTTCCTTGACCTCGATAAGGACGAACGCGACGGCAAATTCCCCTTCATCTGGGGCGTGGACAAGAAGAGCCATTTGACACGCTTGCTGGTTACCAAAGAAATGGTGCTGTCTTGCGAAGAGCGGCTCAATTACTGGAAGCAGTTGAAGGATCTCGCCGGTATTGGCCGTGCGCTGGAAGGCGACACCACCGCCATCGTCGATCAGGTCCGCACCGAGTTGATTGCCAAGATCGCTGCCAGCTTGGGCATGACGGATGCGCCAGTGGCCGCGATGGCCTCCGGATCGGCAGCTGGCGCCGTTGCGCCAGCACCGACTTCTGGTCCTGCTGCCGCTGGCGGCCATGAGGCCGTATGGATCGACTCGCCGGAATGTACCGCCTGCGACGAATGCACCACGATCGCCCCCAAAATGTTTGCTTACAACGACCAGAAACTCGCCGTTGTAATCAATCCCACTGCGGGCAAGTTTGCTGATGTGGTCAAAGCCGCAGAAAAATGCACGGCCGGTTGTCTGCATCCCGGAACACCGTGGAACATGAACGAACCTGGGGTTGAAAAACTGATGGTGCGCGCCGCCAAGTTCAACTGATCTGATGAAACTTCTTAACTTCCTTCGCGGCGAAGCCTTTCAGCGCGGCGTTCATCCGCCTTCCCACAAGGAGGCGACGGCTGATCGCTCGATTAGGCGACTGCCGTTTGCGCCACAACTGGTGGTTCCACTTTCGCAACATATCGGGAAATCACCAAAGCCCATTGTTCGCGTTGGGCAGGAAGTAGTGCGCGGACAGTTGATCGCGCAGAGTGACGATTGGCTGTCGGTGCCGCACCACGCACCGGCCACCGGCGTTATCGAGGCCATCGAATTGCGGCCATCGGCGCGCGGCCCCTGGGTTGAATCGATCGTTATTCGTGTGCAGTCGGGGTCCACGCAGGAAGACCTGTGGGGTAAGCCGCAGGATTTGTCGAACGCCACACCGCAAGAGTTGCTGCAAGCGATCTGGGATTCGGGCATGGTGGGCCTGGGCGGCGCTGCTTTCCCCACCCATGCCAAACTCACCGTGCCAAAGCAGGCCCATGTCCATACGCTAGTGGTCAATGGCTGCGAATGTGAGCCGTTCCTGACTTGTGATCATCGCGTCATGGTCGAGGAGGCGGACGCACTGATGGCGGGCATCCGCTACGGCATGCGTGCCACCAGTGCGGTACGCACCATTATTGGCGTCGAAGATAACAAACCGGACGCCGTGAAGGCGATCCAGGCCGCGATCGACAAGATCGGCGCCACCGACATCTTTGTTGAAGCGGTGCCGACCAAGTATCCGCAAGGCTCGGAAAAGATGTTGATCATGGCGCTGTTTGGCGTCGAGATCCCCTCGGGTGGCCTGCCAGTGAGTCTTGGCATGGTCGTCAACAATGTCGGCACACTGGCTGCATTGGGCAAACTATTGCCCGCCGGCCGGGGGCTGACCGAGCGCGTGGTCACGGTGACTGGCCCGGGTGTAGCTCGTCCCGGTGATTACCGTGTGCCGCTCGGTACACCGCTCAAGTTTGTTCTCGAGTACGCCGGTGCCGAAGTCAATTCGCGCCAGGTCATCATGGGCGGTCCCATGATGGGCCAGTCTGCGGCCTCGCTTGACGTGCCGATCACCAAAGGTGTTTCCGGTGTCCTGGTATTGCGCGGTGAAGATATTGCCGAGCGCGAGCAGCGCGTCGTTTATCCCTGCATCAAATGCGGTGAATGCGTCGAATCATGCCCGATGGGACTCAATCCCTCCATCCTCGGCATGCTCGCATCGCGTCGCGACTACGAACCGATGGGCAGTCATTACCATTTGGGCGACTGTTTCGAATGCGGCTGCTGCACCTACGTCTGTCCCTCCAACATTCAACTGGCGCAACAGTTCCGTATCGCCAAGCAAGTCCTGCGCGAAAGGGCGACGGCATGAGTTCCACCATCGAAATCCGCTCTGCGCCGCACGTCAAAGGATCACGCACGGTTGAGCAGATCATGCGCCAGGTCGTGTATTCACTGGTACCGGTCTGCGCCTTCTTTGTCTGGCAGTACGGCATCTCGGCACTGGCGCTGATCACCGTTGTGACGGGCGTTTGCATCTGGACCGAAAGAGTATTTACCGGTACCGGCACCCAATCCGGACACATTCAGGATTACTCCTCGGTGATTACCGGATTGCTCCTGGCGCTGACCTTACCGCCCGGCTTTCCGCTATGGATGGCGGCGGTAGCCGCGTTCATTTCCATCGCCCTCGGCAAGGCGCTGTTCGGTGGAATCGGTTTCAACGTGTTTAACCCGGCGCTGGTCGGACGCGCGTTTGCACAGGCTGCATTCCCCACCGCCATCGCAACCTACACGCCATCCTTCCTCAGCGGTCGTGGCAGCGAGTTCATTCCTTCATCTCTCGCGCTTCCGTTGATGCAACCTGCCGATACCGCCGCCTGGCTACATGGCATGCAGATCGATGGTTGGACAGGCGCCACACCCCTTGCCCAATGGAAGTTCGAACAAACCCTGGTTGGCGCCGGCGAACTGCTGACTTCGCTCGGCGGCCATCTGCCGATTGGGCCTTCCCCGGTTCTGATTGTTCTCTGCGGCCTCTATCTGGCCTCGCGGCGCTTCATGGACTGGCGGATTCCGATGGCCGTTTTTGGTAGTGCCGCAATCACCGCCTGGGCGCTGTTCCTGCTAGATCCGGCACGCTTCCCGACACCGTTTTTCACGCTGCTTTCCGGTGGCCTCGCCCTTGGTGCGGTGTATATGGCCACCGACATGGCAACGTCCCCGGTGACACCGAAGGGCATGTGGTTCTATGGAGCGCTGATCGGTTTTCTCACCGTCATCATCCGCAACTTCAGCGGCCTGCCTGAAGGCGTGATGTATGCCATTCTGCTCGGGAATGCGGTAACCCCATTAATTGAACGCGTAACGCAGCCGACGCCATTCGGCAAAGGCGCCAGCAAGAAAGCACGCCGTGCCGCGTCTTATTCGCTGAACCCAAGTTATATCTCGCGCGACGGCGACGTGCAGGAGCGCGACAAATCATGAACCAGACTGTCATCCCGATTCATCCCGCTCCAAGCCAAGCACCGGCCCAGCCGCCGTCACCGCAAGCCACGCCGACCGGGGCCATGCTTCGTACCATGGGCCTCGTGTCCACAATTTGCGGCCTGATTATCGTCGGCGCCTATCAAAGCACCTTGGGTGCAGTAGCGGCGAACAAGAAAATCGCGTTGGAGCGCGCCGTTTTCAAGGTCATTCCGGCAGCAAAGACCATCGCTGAATTTGTCGCCCTGCCGGGTGGCGAAGTGAAGGAAAAAGTCGGTGCTGGCGAGACGGCGGCAGGCGCCTTAACCTTCTACGCCGCCTACGATGGCAGTGGCCAACTGGCCGGCATCGCAGCGGAAGGCGGAGCCAAGGGCTATGCCGACACCGTGCGCATCATGTATGGCTATTCGCCTACCTGCGCCTGTATCGTTGGCCTCGGCGTGGTGTCGATGCGCGAGACGCCCGGTATTGGGGACAAGATCATCACGGACAAGGCGTTCCTTGCCAATTTCGTCAGTCTCGATGCCAAGCTCAATGGCGAACTGAAGGCGCTGGCTAACGAGATCAAAACGGTAAAGCACGGCGCCAAAACCAACGCCTGGCAGATCGACGCCATATCCGGTGCCACGATTACCTCACGCGCCGTCGGCAAGGCCATCAATGAGTCGGCACAATCCTTGTTGCCGCGTCTCGTTCCCAACCTCGATAAACTGAAAAAATCATGAGCACGATAGCTGCTGCCCCGCGCACGTGGGACGAATTCATGGAGGGGATCTGGAAGCAGAACCCGGTGTTCGTCATGGTGCTCGGCATGTGCCCAACCCTCGCTGTCACCGTTTCCGGAGTTAACGCCCTGTCCATGGGAGTTGCCACGAGTTTTGTTCTCGTTTGCTCCTGCGCGCTGGTCTCCCTAATGCGCTCGTTCACTCCCAAGGAAGTCCGCATCGCGGTGTACATCGTGATCATCGCCACTTTCGTCACGGTGGTGGATTACGCGATTCAGGCCATCAGTCTGGCCCTTTACGACGCCCTCGGTGCCTTCATCCAGCTCATCGTGGTGAACTGCATCATTCTTGGTCGTGCCGAGGCCCATGCATCCAAGAATGCTCCGGTTCCCGCCATGATCAACGCAGCCGGCATGGGTGTGGGCTTCACCATTGGTCTTCTGGCCTTGGGCGTTGTGCGTGAAATCTTTGGTGCCGGCACCCTGTTTGGGGTTTCCCTGTTTAGCGCCAACTTCCAGCCCTGGGTCATCATGGTGCTGCCGCCGGGTGGATTCTTCGTGCTCGGTTCGTGGCTGTTGTTGTTCTCATGGTGGGCAAGGCGCAAGGAGGCACAACAAAATGCATGAGACCGCCTTCCAGATTTTCGTCAATGCCCTGCTCGCCAACAATTTCGTGCTGGCGATGTTCCTCGGTCTGTGCCCGTTCCTTGGTGTCTCGGGCAAGCTTGAAACCGCATTTCCAATGGGCATCGCCACCACCTTCGTCATGCTGGTCGCGTCGCTTTGCGCCTATGGTCTCAATCTGCTGCTCACCACCTTCCACCTCGAGTTTCTGCGTCTGATCTCCTACATCGTGATCATCGCCTCATCGGTGCAACTGGTCGAGATGGTGCTGAAGAAATACAGCCCCACCCTCTTTCGCGCCCTCGGCATTTACCTGCCGCTGATCACGACCAACTGCGCGGTGCTCGGCGTCGCACTGTTCCAGACCGCGCGGGAGTACGACTTCATCCAGTCGATGACCTTCAGCTTTGGTGGCGGCGCCGGATTTACTTTGGCTCTGGTGCTGATGGCCAGTGTCCGCGAACGTCTGCAACTTTCCAGCGTTCCGGAAGTCGCCCAAGGCACGGCGCTGTCCTTGATGCTGGCCGGTATTCTTTCGCTTGCCTTCATGGGTTTTGCCGGATTGGGTGGTTAAACATGTCCATTTACATCACCACCATCGCCCTGATTTTTGTCATCCTGCTCGGCGGCATTGTCGTCGATCGTCTTTACCGGCTCTTCGCTGCCCGTAACCCGCAGCTTGGCCCCTTCCGCAAGAGCGGCTGCGGCAGTTGTTCATGTCACGGTGGCTCCTGCGACACGCCGTCGCGATAATCCCAACACTCTCTTATTTGGTTGTTTCGAGGACCTCTCCATGCCGAATCTGCAAACTGACAGCAAGACCCGCTCTGCCACTCTGGTCGGATCGCACCGTATCACCGCCGAAACCGCGACTGAAGAGGTACGTCACCTGGTGTTCCGCACCGGTGATTCATCCTTCCAGGCTGTCGTTGGCGCCTGTATCCGCATCCTGGCTCCAGGCCAGTTTGGCGCCAAGCATCACGCCCGTCTGTATTCGATCCTCGACGTGGTACCGAACAAGGACGATGCAACCGAATTCGCCATCTGTGTTCGGCGCTGCCACTATCTCGATGAATTCAACGGCGAGCGCTACAACGGCGTCGCCTCCAACCATCTTTGCGATCTGCGCGCCGGTGAAGCCGTCCAGTTCGTTGGCCCGGTCAGCTACCCATTTGCGGTGCCCGACGACAAGAATACCAATCTTCTGATGATCGGCATGGGCACAGGTATTGCCCCGTTCCGCGGGCTCGTACGGCAGATCTATGAAAAAATCGGTGGCTGGAAGGGCAAAGTTAGGCTCTTCTTTGGTGCCAAGAGCGGCCTCGAACTGCTCTACATGAACAATGAGAATAGCGATCTGGCCTTGTATTACGACCAGCCGACTTTCAAGGCGTTTCAGGCTGTCAGTCCGCGCCCCGCGCTGGATGCACCGATCGCACTAGACCAGGCCATCGAGCAAAATGCTGCCGAAGTCTGGGAAATGATGCAGAGCCCGAATACCCACGTCTTTGTTGCCGGTACCGCAGCGATGTGGCCGACGGTGGAGAAGGCGCTGGAGAAAATTGCCGGCTCGCGCGATGCGTGGAACATGGCACGGCAAAAACTGGCCGATGCCGATCTCTGGACCGAAGTCCTGTACTAAATCGTACTGAATCGTTCAGCCCAATCGGCATACTGGACGCCGATTGAGGCCGTGCCCCGGCCACACCACCCGGCACGCAGGTCCGCACCGGGCGGTTCGAGAAGCAACAAAAAAGCCAACCTAAGGTATCCGGGAATAAATGTATAACAATTACGATGTGAGTGAGTAATTTCAATAGGTTGTAATTTGTTATATGTACTAATCTCCGTAATATTTGAAGCCCCACTTGCTCACACAAGTGGGGCTTATTTCTCCTTGCTCTGATGCTCTGAATTTTGTTGTGTCGGGGATAGTTGCAAATTTGTAACGTCCTCCATCCGTCAGCACCCGGCCATAACCTGCCGCCCAGATTTTTGCTCCATTGCTGCCGGTCAGTTCATAGCTTGCTCCAGACCGGTCATTCGCTTGAGAGTTTAGATACTTTCAGCTTGGCGGTCGGCTGTGCAGCGTAGACTCTCTGGCACAAATGGAGGCCACCGTGACTTCTCGATAACGTAGGTATTTAAGAAGACAAAACTAATCAGCGGAACACCTATCAAGCGCACCAGAATATCTTCTCATAACTCGTTCTTGATTTATTCTTCTCATTAATTTACTATCTGACGAGTTCTGAGAAGGAGTCAGCATGTTCATTGGCTATGCACGCGTCTCTACGCTGGATCAAGATCTTGCCTTGCAAATGGATGCATTGCAGCAAGCTGGATGCGAAAAGATATTCGATGACAAGGCATCGGGGGCAGACTCAAAACGATCTGGCTTGGAGCAAGCAATCTCGCACCTTCGCTCCGGTGATTCGCTTATCGTGTGGAAACTGGATCGACTTGGAAGATCAGTGAAGGGGCTGGTCGATCTCGTCACTGAATTGGAAGCAGATGGAGTTCAGTTTCGTTCTATTACTGATGGAATCGATACCTCAACCGGTCCGGGTCGATTTTTCTTCCATGTGATGGCGGCTATGGCTCAAATGGAGCGTGAATTAATCATTGAGCGAACTGGTGCTGGACTCGCTGCGGCAAAAGCACGTGGTCGGCTTGGTGGAAGACGACCAAAGATGACCGAATCCAAGATTGCTGCGGCAAAAAAACTATTGAGGGCAGGAACTGCCCCTAAGGATGTTGCCGATAATCTAGGGGTTTCAGTCCCTACACTCTATCGATGGATTCCTGCGGCTGCACAGATTTCCGCCCTTTAACTGGTGTGACCGCTTGTTCAGAATACCGAGCCAACCTTTCGATCCCACGACAACCTATCAATAATGGACGTACCTTGGTGGTCCTGAAGAACTCCTGGGATCAGTTGAAGGGATGGACGTTGTCCCTTCGCACAAAGGCTTTCGTCACACTTGATCTTTAGCAGCATCGGGACGAGGCTGGGAGTGGCATCACTTTGGTGCTTGTATACTCTACCGATGCAGATAAGCAAGCCCTCCAAATACGATCCTCCGCTCCCGGAGTCTAACGAGGAGATCGTTAAGCATTACGACACATTGCACGATCGCTTCGTGGAACAAATATGGCGGGCTACAGCGCTGTTTTGCGCGGCACTGTTGATTTCAGTTCCCCTACGGGTTTACAGCTTGGCGGGTAAATGGGACTGGGTAAACTTGTTTTTTATTATTGTCCCTACTGCGACGATTGTTGCTTTTCGATATCGGCATCGATTCAGCCCCATGGTAAGAACCTATCTACCCTTGGCGCTGCAGTTGTTGGGTGGAATGACTGGCGTGCTAGGCGTGGGGCTGATGGGGGCATCGGTGACGTTCCTCGTGCTCACCAACGTCGTTGTTGCGATGCTGCTGAGCCGTCAGCAATCACACGTTATCTTCGGGCTAACCGTCACTGTGATGCTTGTTTCTGCAGCCGGGTTTGTCAGCGGTGTGTTTCCACTACCCTATGACCCCCTTGTATTCCCAACGAGCATCTCGAGCTGGGCGCACTCGGTACTGACAGTTACCATCATGACGTTTGTACTTATTCGAGGCATCACCGACTACCGTCAGGCACTACAAATGATGGCTACGCAGCTGATAGAACAAAACGAGCGAATCATTGAGCAAAAAAGGCAAATCGAATATCAGGCGACTCATGATGCGCTGACCGGGTTGCCTACAATGAGGTTGCTTAAGGAACGTCTTAACGTGGAAATTAGCCGTGCCCGACGTGAGAACAGCAAGATCGCCGTTCTTTTTATTGATCTTGATGGTTTCAAGCTGGCTAACGATACCCATGGCCATGACGCTGGAGATCACTTGTTGCGCGTAATCGGCAGTCGATTGTCGGAGTCGATTCGCGCGGTCGATCTCGCGGCGCGCATGGGGGGCGACGAGTTCATCGTGATCGCGTGCGGACTCGATCAAGTGGATGAAACCAAGTTAATTGCAGAGAAACTGCGTGACGTTGTGGCGCAGGCGGTGTCCTACAAGGACCGCTCGATCCATGTCGGCGCCAGCATCGGCACTGCCGTGTTCCCAGATGATGCGCAGGAGCCCGAGGAACTGATCGCATTGGCCGACAAAGCGATGTATGTCGCAAAGATTGCTGGCCGAAGTTGTCGCGTTTATGAGGCGCAAAGTCCAGCCCCAGTCGACTGATGTCCAGCCGACTTTAACTCTGGAGCCGCGGGCCACCTCGCTCTCTAGCCGCCGATTAAATGATTCTGAATGCCTGTAGTAGAGTTTTTCATCAGAATCCGGCCATTGGGGACCTTGAGCTGTAGGTGGCTGTCGGTCACTGCGATGGTTATTCCCCAAAGATTCGTCAAACAAGGGGGGGGGCCCTATGCTTACCGGCCCTTTCGCAGGACCTTGTAGCTGACAAAATGAAGAAAATCCTGACACGACATCATGCCTGACAAGTCCATCCGCTACGGTCAATATCTTGGGGCGATTCGGCGTCACCACAGGCAGATCAGCTATAACGATGTCTATGCCCTGGAGCGACAGCTACCCAAAACCGGTCATCGACTCCGCCTGATCGATATTCACCGCCTAGTCACGCCCTACGTCTCCGTCCGGTTTGGCGACCAAGCTCGTGCAGTCATTCCGCTGGCCCTCATGTTGGTCGGTTTTCAGGCACTTGCACTCAGGACTTCGCCTGACGAAGCCCAGTCGATCACCCTGGGAATATGCGCAGTCATCCTTGGCTTGATGTTCTTTATGGAAGGGGTCAAGACCGGCCTGATGCCCTTTGCCGAGAATATTGGCTTTTTGATGCCAGGGCGCTCGCGTGCGACCACCGTTCTGGCCTTCGGTGGTCTGTTGGGGATTGCTGCCACGTTTGCGGAGCCTGCGATTGGGGCCTTACAGTCGGCGGGGCGGTCGGTCTCTGCAGCGGAGGCTCCCTTACTGAAGACTCTGTTGGGAACGCATGTCAATGTGTTGGTCTTTGCGGTAGCGGCAGGCGTTGGTGTTGCCGTCATCACGGGACTGCTACGCTTCATGTTGGGTTGGCGGCTCAAGGTCCTGGTATCAGTGATCGTGCCGGTATGTATCGCACTGACCCTGTACGCCGCCAATCAACCCGGACTAGATCGCTTGCTCGGGCTGGCCTGGGATTGCGGGGGAATAACTACCGGTCCAGTAACTGTACCGCTGGTCTTGGCGGTCGGTATCGGTGTAGCGGCATCGGCCGGACGCGGAGAGAATCCGCTTGCCGGTTTTGGCATTGTTACCCTAGCATCACTGCTGCCTGTGATCGGTGTCCTCCTCGCCGGGATCTATCTCACTGCACAGGGTTATGCAGGCGCTGCGCCTGAAGCAATGACCGTCCCGGTCACCGCCGGGTGGCATCAGGAAACGCCGTTTCTTGAAATGATCAGTGCCAACAGGGCCATCCTGCCGCTGGTTTTTCTCTTGTTCTTCGTGCAGCGATTCGTTCTTGGCCAAGGCGTCAAGCATTTGAACATCCTGGTCTATGGCGTTCTCATGGCGCTGATCGGCATGATGGTTTTCAACCTGGGGCTTACCGCCGGCTTGGTCGAGTTGGGCAATCAAGCGGGTAACAATGTGCCCTGGGCGTTTTCTCCCAATAAAGAAACGGGGGCTGCACCGCTGTACCCCAAGGCACTGGGAATCACGATGACGCTGATCTTCGCTTTCTGTATCGGCTACGGCGCCACGGTTGCCGAACCGGCACTCAATGCGATGGGCCTGACGGTTGAAAACCTGACCGACGGTGCCTTCCGGAAGCGCTTGCTGATTCATGCCGTTGCCCTTGGCGTTGGGCTGGGTGCAGCACTCGGGGTGGCCAAGATTCTGTTTGACCTCAATCTGGCCTGGATTCTTGCCGGGGCCTACTCCCTAGCATTGGTGCTCACCCTGTTCTCCAAAGAAGATCTGGTTAACCTGGCTTGGGACAGTGCCGGCGTGACAACCGGCCCGGTGACTGTCCCCTTGCTGTTGGCGCTGGGGGTCGGTCTCGCCGAAGCGGTTGGAGCGCCGGAAGGTTTTGGCATCCTCGCATTGTGTTCGGCCGGGCCCATCATCAGCGTGCTCGTGTTCGGGTTGTGGATTGACCAGAGTGCCAGGCGTGATACAAGGAGAAAGGCGCGATGAGCCAAAGTGAAATGATTGTCCTGACAGATGTGGTGTTGCTGACTGCCATCGTCCAGCGCGGGACATCCGACCTGATCGTACAGGCCGCTCAGGAGGCCGGTGCCCAGGGTGCGACGATTTTTCATGCGCATGGAACCGGTGTCCGGCAAAAGCGCCTGGGCGTTCTTGGTCTGACGATTAACTCCGAGAAAGAGGTCATCTATATCGTTGTGCCTGCGGATCAGGCCGATTTCGTCTTCGAGCGGATTTTCGTCTCAGCCAAGATGGACACCCCCGGCATGGGCATTCTCTGGATGACACCGCTCAGTCGCATGGCCACCTATGTCCCCCATGAAATTGCCGCACGCTTTGGCTTGCACGCGGAAAGCAGGAATTCGTGAGCGTACTGGGTCATATCGGGCGGGGTGTCGAGAAGCAGCTCATCACCGCGATCATCGCGTCGGGCCTCGGTAAGCGCATGGTGCATGAACTGTGCGAAGCCCCCGGAGTTCTGTCGATTTCCCATCACCACGCAAGGGGCGTGGGCACCCGCCGGATCCGCAAGGGACAGCAAATCTTCAAGGAACGCGATGTGGTCCTGATACTGGTGGAGTCGGCAAATGCCGACCAGATTTTTAAGACCGTATTCGATATGGGCCAGATTGGCGAGCCGGGCGGTGGCATCGTGTTCTCGGAAACCGTCTTGCGTGGGCACCCGCTAATGCCCTTTGACGGAGTCGATTGGTAGCTGAGATGGGGGGCAGTGAGTTGCTCCACATTGCACGCAGGATTTGTCGGGTAGGCGAGAAAGGTCGTGTCCGTCATCTATGAGCCGACGTCTGCATGGCGTAAGATTGCGACGCATCAAGTGTTTAAATGAGGTGACATCCAGGAGTATTCGATGAAAGTCATTTTGCTGCGAGGCTGCCTCGCTGTATTTGCGTGGCTCTCGATCAATGCGTTTGCCGCGGAAGAACCGCGCTTGTCGCTCGGTTCGACGCTTTACTTACCTATCTACTCGCATCTGTACCATGGTGATTTGGGCAGTGATGGCAAGCCCGCCCAGACCCTGGTATCAACCCACGTGAGCATTCGCAATACCGACACAAAAACGCCCATCCGATTGATATCCGCACGCTATTACGATACACAAGGAGCGCTGGTGCGTTCCTATCTCAACACGCCAATTACAATTCCAACGTTGGGTACGCATGAAATCTTTGTACCACGGACAGATACTACTGGCGGTTCAGGCGCGAATTTCATCATCGTGTGGTCAGCCGAGAGTCCAGCTAACTTGCCAATTGTTGAGGGGCTTCATGCGGACATTCGCGAGGCCAGAACCTTGATATTCGTCACATCGGGACAACCGATCAAACCGCGTTAGATCGACAGCGGATTGCTGCTACGTGCCGAAAATAGGTTATAGGCTGAGCGCTATTCAAAGGTAGCGCTTGGCGTGCGGCAAACCCTCCGGACCTGTACGCACAAGATCGTAATCCTTGCTGCTCACGCCGCGTAACAACATCTCGGTTTCACCAGTCGAAATTCCGAGTGCCTCCAAACTTTCAGCGGCCAGTTGTAGGCTCGCCTCAAGCGTTTCCGGGAATTCATGCTTGACGCCCAC
>CAMDMZ010000061.1 GCA_945902805.1 Propionivibrio dicarboxylicus
GCACCGCGATGGCGGGGCATCCTTGCGGTTGGGCCTACGGCCCGCCCTTCAGGACGCCCCGCCATCGCAAGATCGTTGCAACGGGGGTGTATCAGTTTTAAATCGGCAGCAGCGCGAAAAGCGTATCAGTTTTAAATCGGCGTTGACAAGCAATACCTGACCGTCTCTGGTTGGCTGAACAGCTTCCCGCTACTGGCTACTGCCTACGACCTGAAGGAACGGTTGTACAAGGTCTATGACGTGGAAACGAAGGAAGAGGCTTGGGGCGAATATCTTGTTTGGGAGGCAAGCATTCCTGATGAGCTTGCCAAGCCATTCCGGCCCGTGAAGACCGCCTTCCGCAACTGGAAGGAATGGATTCTCAACTACTTCGACGACCACCGCATCACCAACGCATTCACCGAGTCGTTCAATGCCAAGGTGCGTCGGGTCTATCGAGATGGCCGGGGTTATACGTTTGAGCGGTTACGGGCCAAGGTGCTATTCACTGACCGGCTGCAACGTCGGGTTTCCATCCAGGAGAAGGTCAGGGTCAAGAAGAAGCAGCGATTTGAAGAGGTTGGTATGGGGCGAATGATGTTCTGCATGGGGTCATTCGATGATGGATATGAAACCAAGATTGAGACCCGGCCAGGGAACCTTGGAACTGACCTACCCACACTTCTCCTGCTTTTGGACTCAGACGACTTCTAGGCGTCAACCCACAACATTTTCCGGATACCCGGTTTTATTTGCCGCAGTTTGCACCACATTCATCGCATGGCCTATTTGCGATCCTTGGGCTTAGCGTGAACATGGTATGTCGGTTGCCGTTTCGCGAAAATCGACGACATCCAGGCCGGGCAGGTTCAGGAAATTCACGGGCATTGCGATAACTTCATGGGAAATCTTGCGGAGAGAAAAGGCCACCCCTTGGGGTGGCCGGAAGAGTTACAGTGCCAATTGTTTCCTGACACAATCACCGACAAATTCGGCAAACGGTTGGATATTTCCCTTTACGCTCGCCTCTTCTAGCGCATTCATGTAGTCGTCCCGTGTGGTTACCCGGACAACTGTCCATGGGTAGCCACCAGAAGCCAACATGGTGTTCATCAGAAATCGGCCAATTCGCCCGTTTCCATCCCCATAAGGGTGAATGTAGACAAAGATGAAATGACCCAGCACCGCTCTAACAGAAGCTTCGGGTTCTGATGAAATCAATTTGATTAGCGTAGGCATAGCTTCCCGTACCGATTCCTTGGACGGGGGCACATGTCTAGCATTTCGAATGAAGACGGGCCAGGAGCGGTAGCCTGCAAGATGCTTGGCTTCCAGAAGACCGGCACCAACAGACGGACTGAACAGATGCATGTACCAATCATGGTGCGCCTTTTGAATCACCGCGCCAGGCTCGGCACCTTCCAGGATTTTCGACACGCTGACTCGAACCTTCTCGAAAGCTAAGTGATACCCTTTTGCGGCCAGTGCATTTCGGTCTTGCTTGTCTTGCTCATTGTCAGCCGGATTCCAACTACCCGATGCTATTTTGGTGATAAGCGCTTCGCTTACCTGATAACCTTCAATCGACAACGAATGGTAGGAGTCTTCGATATGCCTGTCATCTACGTCCGCCAAATAAGCCTCTATGTTCGAGGGCAAACCGGGCGCTGAAGGGAACGCCGAAATGATGGTTTCTCGCATTGCCGCCCACATGAGCCTAATACGTGCAGAGCAAGGGCCTTCGGCAGTTGGAATGTCTGACAAAATTGGCTTAGCGAACGGGTTTTGTTCAGTGACCGCGTAACCCGAAAGCTTCAGCGTATTAACAATTCTGTCAGCATCCTCTGCTCTACCCACAGCACGGAAGGCTCCCGCAATCCGACCCGCAACAACGCTCTGGCCACCGTCCAGCAGTTTGCTCAGCACATCAGATACGTCTGTAATCTGAGAGAGTGCGACCTGCATATCCAGCGCTTTTTCGACAAACAAAGTCGACGTCGCTTTCACAAGTGCCAACGGCAAGGCTAAAAGCCGTAATCCGTTCACGACCGCAAGGTCAGAAGGAGCTGGCATTGCTGGCGTTTTGTAGTCAAAGATTGAAGTGCCGTACCGCAAAGGCAGATTGTTATTTTTTCCTGCTTTGGCATAAACCAGCACCTGGCTCGGAATCGCTGTGCTCCCTGCATAGACAGCAAGGGATGCTTCCGGAGACAAATGCCAATCGGAGCCAAATCGCTCGTTACAGTACGCCGCAACAAATGTAAAAAACGATGCGTACCATCCTGTCGTCTCTCCGTTTTGCTCAGAGGGGTTTGCCAGCAGGTACCAACCTTTCACCACTTCTCGCAGAAAACCATTCGACACGAGCCTCTCACGATGCCTCCGTGAAAACTCAGTGCTTTGGAAGACTTTTCTGCCGTCAGCTTGGGCCTGCTGCAAGACTCGCAACGAATCGGCTAGCTTCTCATGCGGAGCACTCATAACAAGTCCTTTCAAGTTTAATGCGTTGCGCCATTACACGTTTATAGTGTCTTACTATCGCAAGTGTATCATGCGTTACCAGAACACGTTTATTGTGCCTTATCGTTAGTGGACTCCCTGGAGAAATTGCGCGGAGCCATACCTTGACGGGTATTGGCGTACCCGCAGGTTTTGAGGCGAGAGCTTACTGAGAGGAGCGCCGCAAAGGCTTGCGATGGCGCCGTCTGCGATCGCGATGAAAATGCCGCAAAAACGCTGTTACGCTGGTTGCTCGAAGGCGATTTCTGGTCTGGAACAGGCCAGGCAGGCCCGCAAGGGTTGCTGTCAGAAACTCCATCTATAGCCGCACTAGCGGCTTAGGTGGAGAGGTTCATGCCTCTTACCTGCAAACCTATTTGCAGCGCGATGTGCGGGATTTGGCGCAGGTGGGCGACCTGACGGCATTTACCCGCTTCCTGCGCAGCACCGCTGCGCGCACCGCGCAGCTGCTAAATATTGCCGACATGGCACGCGATGTCGGTGTGGCGCCGAACACGGCAAAGCACTGGCTCTCCATTCTGCAGACATCCGGGCTGGTCTGGCTGCTGGAGCCATACCACACCAACCTCTCGAAGCGCCTGGTGAAAACCCCCAAGCTGTATTTTCTCGACACCGGGCTCGCCGCTTACCTGACAGAATGGAGCAGCCCAGTCACGCTGGAGGCGGGCGCGATGTCCGGCGCGATCTTCGAGACCTGGGTGGTGGGCGAGATGCTCAAAAGCTGGTGGCACCACGGCAAGCAGGCGCCCTTCTACTGTTACCGCGACAAGGACCAGAAAGAAATCGACGTGCTGATCGTGCGCGACGGACGTGTGTACCCGGTCGAGATCAAGAAAACCGCTCAACCGGGGCGGGATGCGGTCCGGCATTTCACCATGCTGGAAAATCTCGGACTCGAATCCGGTGCGGGAGCGGTCATCTGTCTGGTGCCAGAGCCGTTGCCGATCACAGCCCAGGTGGAAGCCATTCCGGCATGGCAGGTGGGATGAGCAAGCATACCGTCCTGCCAGCGCCGACTCTCGACGAACCAGGCTGATTATCTGGACAACAGGCGCACCGGCACAGCAACCACATAGCCCTGCCCGCGCGCGGCACGGATCGGCGATTCGCCTGCCGCGGGGGTTTCGTTCTTTTTGCGCAGGCGGCTGAAGGCGACTTCGAGGCGGTGGTAGTCGAAATCAGATTCAGGATGGCCCATCGCGGCGGCGAGCGTCTCGCGCGATACCGGCTCAGGAGCCGTTGCGGCCAGGCAGTTGAGCAGGTGCATTTCCGTCGCCGTTAACGCGACGACGGTGCTGGTTGGTGAGCAAAGTGACAGGGTATCGGGGTGTATTGGTTTCATGATCCGTTCCGACACACTCCAAATCACACCCGAGGTTCTGAGCTTGATTGCCAGGATCGACGAGTTCAAAGGCGCATGGCGTGCATTAGGGAAATGAAGCGCGAGCGCAACCATGTGCGCCCCGTTGCCAAAGCAACCGAATTCAGGATTGTTGCTTGAGGCGATTTCTTTCCGAAGGATGTTTAGCGGACAGATGAAAGACTCGCAACACCAATCTTGCCAAATCTTGCCAAACATTGTAGTGTGCCGATCATGACAACAATGAACATCTCGCTTCCCAGCACGCTCAAAGATTTTGTGGACCAGCAGGTCACCACAGCCGGTTATGGCACGTCGAGTGAGTACGTGCGCGAACTGATTCGCCGCGATCAGGATCGGCTGCAGTTTCGTAATCTGTTACTAGAGGGAGCGCAGTCAAATGTGACCGGGTCTGCTGATGCCGGCTACTTCGCGAATCTTCGTTCCGACATCAAGAAGCGTCTGGCAACAACTGCTTGAAATCGTTGGTTCGCCGCGAGCGTGCCGACCTGGATGTTCAGGAGGCCGTTAACTACTACGTGCAGAACGTCCCCGAGTACGCCTTGGCGTTCATCGATGCGCTGGAGCAAGCCTATCGCCATATACAACGTCAGCCGGGAACCGGATCACCGCGCTATGCGCACGAATTGAATCTGCCCGGATTGAGATTTTGGGGGTGCAAGCGTTTTCCCTACCTGGTGTTTTACTTTGAGAACAAGGAACAGATTGACATCTGGCGCGTGCTTCACGCGAGCCGAGAAATACCTGCCTGGCTAAGAGATGAGCGGAATCATGCGAGTTAGAAGCCCTATACAAGTATGTTGGGTCAGTTGATCACGTGAAGCCGTAGAAGAAAGAGGCGCCGCAACAAATTGCCGTGCCTCCCGGTTTACGCAGCGGCCAGTTCCTTGGGCTTCCTTGGCCGGCCACCAAGCCGCCCATTCTCACGAGCAGCGGCGGCCTTGGCTTCGGTGGTCACCCTGCCGCCAGCCTTGCCCATTTCAGCCGCCATCCAGCGACGCGAACCAAGAAAACCCTCCAGCAGCGCCGGCAGGTACAGATCGGCATCAAGCAGGGGAAAGCGAATCCCCAGCCCGGACGGGCTGATTTCGATTTCAGCCAGGTCATCTGGTTTCGCGCGCTCCAGCCCCTGCGCATCGTGCGGCCGAAACGCAACCTCGATCCCGCTGGAAAGGTCGATCACAATCCGGCTGATACGTCGGTCATAGCGTACCGCCGTCGCGGTCGGGGTCTTGCGGCTCCGATCCGCCGCTCGCTTGTTCGCCGCCGCATAGTCGTCATTATGGATTGCCATGAAATTTTCTCCACTCGTTGCATAGATTAGCCACGTCGGCGATCCGCGCCGCCCGGATGGGGCCGAGTTCCCGCGCTGGAAATCCAAAGTTCTCGCGCAACTCGACCGACCCATCCGGGCAATGCAACTGAAAACCGCCTCGTAACCGTTACCAATTACGTGCACATGTGCTGGTCGGTGATCATTGGGGTAGATCACGACACGCAGCCCGCCGATGCGCTTGATTGCCGGCATATGACCATTGTAGGTCACAACCTAAACACCTTGGGTTATCGATTGCCGTCCCGCAGCAGGGAGGTCATCAGGCCGGACACAGATGCTCAATACGTTGGCGGAAGCTCGTTGTCAGCTCGATCAGGGAGTCTTGGCTCGTGACCGCATTCTTGATGGCTTGCCGCATCCGTCTGGTGCAAGTGCTGGGAGCGTGTTTTGAAAGTCGGAAACTGGCTCAGATGGGTAGGCTAGAGGTGCCTTGCTGGGCATGGTGAAACCATTATCGATAGCGGATACCTGCGTGGCAATAATGGATTACACCCACCTTCGACTATTGTCGGCAAAGCGACATACCGGCGAGCACCACCGCTCACTTCTGATGTTCACTATCGACAACCTATTCGCCGGTTTGATCGCAATGATGAGACGGGTCGGCTATCGCCGGTGTCGGAATGGAAATCAACCGGACCGGGGGATATCTCCCAGTTCCCGGATCGAGGAAATGGTGACTTCACGGATCATGGCACCCTCCAAAAGATAAACGAACCTTGAATTTTGCCTTGCCTGAAGGATCAGCGAAAGAGAAAATAAACGATCGGCTATTATTCACGGCTGCGATTTCGACTGACAGCTTGTGGTTGCTTGCACCTTAAATCATACGCCGCTTTATTCGGCCCCGTTCGCCAGACTCATCGCATACCGAATACCGAAATCTGAATGCTGAATGCTGAATGCTGAATGCTGAATGCTGCAATTCCATTTAGAATCAACGGTCGCATACAATGAAAACATAATATGCAATCATATAATGCAAACATACTGTGAATGCATTGTATACATAATAGCATTTTTACGGTGTTTAGTAAAGTAATTGGCTTATTTCTGCGCCCCTAAATCAAGTGCCAGAACAAAATCGCGTGGCAGAATACTTCTGTACCCGTTCCGGGAATCTGTTATACTTTTCACTACCCAGTTCATCCACTTTTTTGTACCCTACTTCAGTATGGAGTTCGCTTGGTTGGTGGATAATCTTGGATTAGTAGCGAGCCCTTTAATAAGGTGTAATGACTGTTTTTAGGGGTGTTTTTGTGCTGATTTTGAGGTGGTATTTCGCGTATTTTAGGATGAACTTTTCGTGTTTTCACGGATAACCTAAACAAGGGGTAATCAAATGTTAACGGATCACCAGCTTCCGATGGTCCCTTTGCAGGATGATCCATGCGAGGAGGAGCCACGGAAGTCAAGGATTCCCTCTGGGGTATTGGATTTCAGCCGAGAGGTGCAGGAGGTTATTGCCGATTGTTCTCGAAAGATGCTCTTGATTGATGGGGCGATCAAGGTCTGTGGAAAACTTCTGGATGAATTACAGCCCCGATCCGAAGGGCGGATTCGTATCAATTGGAAGGAAAAGAACGGATTAAAAAGGCCAGTTTTTCGGGTATTAAGAAAGAATCAGGAAGGGAAATGGCTTGCTGGAGATCTCGAGCATTCATTGGTGATTAAGAGTCTGAAGCGAAAGGGAATCTTTAAAGAAACGTATCATCTCACTTTAGAGGTTACCGGGATTGCGGTTAAGCTATGTAGGACACGGGATAGTCTCGCGGCGAAGTTGGGCCAGGTTAAGCAGGGGGTTGCGTTGTCTACGGGTTTTGCTGCGAAGAAGTTTGACCCATTGGAGTTACGGATTATCGAGTTAAAGAGTGGGTATTCCAAGGATGTGGGTTACATTCGATTGCAGGAGTTTCTTAGGGTCATGGGTTAGCTGTTTAAGATTCTCCTTTTCAGAGACTAGTTTATGCTTGAGAGAGTGAATTCGCTTTAGTGAGTAAGGTAGTCTTTATAGGAGGTTGATCTTGATAGAGGGTTAATCTAGGTAGAGGTTACGTCTATTGAATGATTGATCAGAGTAGGTGGGTTATCTTGATAGAGAGGTGATCCGAGTAGAGGGTTTAGCCTTTGGGCAATGGGATGATCTATTCTTTGGATGGCCTATTGAGTGGTTTGTCCTGGGTAGGTGATGGATGATTCTGAGGTAGATGGATACTCTGCTCTTCCCTTGGTATTACTGGGATTTTGGGAAGGATTTATTCTGCCAGTGTAATTATTATTCTGGCAGGGTAATTAGTCGGCCCTGCAAAATTCATTTCACGCGGCTGACAGCTAATTGCGGCGGCTCACCATTGGTCCGATCGGGTGTCGGATGAAACTGGCACGCAGAATCGTTGCCAGTAGCACCAGAAATACTGGACGCAATAAAAGGGCCTTCAGCCCCAGACGTACCATCGCCCGCAACAACCAGCGTACGTTGTAACCAGTGGCACAGAGTAAGTACCGCGTGCAACGCATCCCCCAGCTGCCCCTGCAGCCAACACCGATCCATCCGGTTATCGGACTTCAAGTGTCCGATCGCGGGTTCTACCGCCTGGCGGCGTTTGAGCCAGCGGCGCCGGCGTCCGGCGTTGCTGGGACCACCACCCGCAATTTGCATCGTCGCGCCCAACAGGTCATCACCGGCAATCACTTTCCCTTCACGATCCTGCCGGATGAAGCACGGGGCCAAGGCGGTTTCAATCTGATCCCAGGGTATCCGATGACTGAGCGCCGCCAACGGGTGCTTCAGGTCAATCATTTGCTCCAGCCGAGCACGAAAAAAGTCGTCGGTCATCGCTCTCTCAGGTCCCGATTTCTCTCAGGTTTCGCGCCCATTATTCCAACTCCTGAGAGTTTCCGATGTCACCATTCCAATGAAATTCACCTGTTCATCAGCGTTACGGGGGTTTTGCAGGGCCGACTAATTAAAGAATCGACTCTTTTATGAAACAACAAAAACAATCTTCTCTCGACTCGGTGCGTAGCGTCGGGTGTGCGGAATGGCGTGGGGCGAAAAGATTGACTCTCGACTCTCGACTCTCGACTCTCGACTCTCGACTCTACAATATTCTTATTTGAAACAACAAAAATAGAAGAATTGCGTGGTGCATAGTATCTTTTATGGTGGGAGATATTCCGCAAAGCACATAAAGATGGATTGATCGATGGGGATAGTCATTAGTGGATTGTACAATTCACTTTTGGGGTATTGCCGTAAGAAGTCCAAGACTTTCCTACTGCACGACGACAAAACCCATAGGGACTTGCTCTATAAAAGAGTCGTTTGTATATATTGTTTACCTAGTTAAACAATTATTATGCGATCTTAAACCATCCATCCTACGCACCATCATTCTCAGTAGGATAGTGCCTTCCTCGCCCAATTTTGATGAAATGATGTCGCAGTGACCCTGATCACGAGGCAATTTAACAATCGTGACTGTGCTCGCGAAGCATGATTACTTCACTCGATAAGAGCATCCCACTACCAGAATCATCCCTTCCTCAGACTATCCATCTCAATCAAATCACCAAAGAATGAGATTAGCCACTCAAAATTGGTAACCGTATCCTAATAACCTCCCGCACTTCTCGATTGAAATTCAATACCCCAGAAGGAATCCTCGACTTACCAAACTCACCCTCAGAGATTATCCGGTAAAAGGGAAAAAACCGTCGGACGACTGATGATCCGTCAGAATTTAACCCAGAGGTAAAGATCACCTATTTTTAAGTGAAATACTACGATTAAAACGCACCCAGAGCATACATACAAAGCAGTTACTTTCCTTATTTGCCAAGGACTTGCACAACCTAGAACTATTCTGCATTAAGCACGATCAACCTACTGAAGTAGTATTAGGCAGCAAAGGTGATCTGGGTAGTGAAAAGTATAACGGATTCCCGGAACGGGGACTGAAGTATCTTTTTTGTGGAAGTTTCAACAGCCAATGAATTAGCTCGGCGGATGAATTTAAATATTCAGTTAATATCCGGAAATTGGCCTTATAAATGTTTCTGTAGTCGGCATTCCGGTAAGTTCTCAATACACGTTGGCAGACGGTGATGGCTTTTCTATTTGGCTACCATGGATGGTGGAGATGAGTGCATCCAATAGTATTTCGCTTTGGCTGCAACGAAATTGATTTGAAGGGGGACTTGCTGAGTAAGCTAGGAGTTTTGTGCTGCCATTCAATTCAAGGTGACTGACTCCTAACCGGTCGTCGAATTGAGTCCAGCGGCAGCCTCCATCTCGGCATGCTCGAAAGCCGGCGCAAAATCTACCAACTCTCGCTGGGACAGTCCAACCTCCTTACTCAGCGCGACCTGCCGCCAATCCCTCACCGCAGCATGCACCTCCGCCAGTACGGTGAGGGCTTGGCTCCGTTCGAGATAGAAGTAAGCCGCCTTACCCAGCAGTTGTCCTATGGAGTCAATAGGACCGGTGTCCTCGCTCAACCAAGTCTTGGACTCACGGAGCTTGTCCGGGAACGGATTCAGGTCGAACGCAGGCGAGAGAGCCCATTTATCATTGCCGACATGCTGGAAGCCGAGGTTGTGCAAATGGTCGTCGGTGTTGGTGATGAGGTGGTTGAACACCAAACGCCGCCATAACTGCTGCGCGTCCGCCTTGGCATCAAGACAGACACGGTTCATGATGTCGACAATCTCGGTATAAGCATGCTCATCGCCACGGGAAGCCTGCAGCATGGAGGCTCCGGAAAGATACGGAATGCGTGCATTCGTGGCGGTGCGATCAAAGCGCGAGATGATCGCCACCGGTTTGTCGGCAATCATCTCGATGCGCGATCTGGCGGCGTCAATCTTGGCGTTTTGGGCTAGCTTGAGGGCCAGCACCTCGCCACGCGTCACGCTACGAGTATCTTCGACGCTCGAGAATTTACCCAGCGCCAGCGTACCGTCGGCATCGAGCACAGTGCTCTTGGGGCGCATCCCGCCCAGGGAGGTGCCATTGCCCAGCAAATATTTGAGATCCTCGCTGGATTCCTTGCTTTGCTCTACCGCTCGACAAGCCGCCATGATGCGCTCGAGTTCGATCAGCGGCGGTGTGGTGCGTGTGCCGGCAGGTGCCGTGCGCAAGTAATTGCCTTTGAGGTCGCGCAAGCGCAGCGCCCCCATGCGACTGTAATCGTCCACAGCACACAGATAGTCCAGTTCAGTCAGGGGGGTGAGCTTCGGATCTTGCTGGCGTGCCTTGGCGTGAGCGCGCGCGATAACCCGCCGCCCCCAGGCGTCGGGTTCTGTATCCGCAAAAGCGAAATGGAACGTCGAGTCGTCTTTGCCGGGCGCCTTGTGCACCTGGTGCTGGCCGGCCAGAAGCTCAAGGTCAGGAGAGATGTTGAAGCGATGAGGATTTTTGATCCACACTTCCTTGTAGGCGAAGCTGGCGTATGACCGGGCGCCATCGGCAACGTAGGTAAGGCTCCCCACCGGAAACTCAGCCGTGCCGATGCAGACATCGAGCGTGGTCTTGGTTGCCATCAAAGGGCTCCGCTGTCTTTATGGGCCTTGGGCAGGCGCACGCGCTGGGGCAGCTTTTCATCCATCAACGCCAGCCCGATACTGTCCTCGGATGAGTCGAGTAACTGCTTTAGACGCTCCAGTTCGCCAAAGACATGCAGTGCGCGTGCCACGGTCTGCAGGGCGATGTTGGGACTACCAGCCTCCATGCGACGTACGGTCATGACAGATACCCCGATACGCTCCGCCAGCATGGCCTGGGGCATCTGTCGTCGTCGTCGGGCAAACGAAATATCGCGGCCCAGCTTTTCGAGGGCGCGCCCCACAGGCAAGGGAAGGGAGTCATCTCGAATGGGACTCATAGTATGTTTTATAGTCTTTAACACGTTTTATAAGGATCATTATATATTCATCGCCTGAGCGTATGGCTGTGAAGATTCAAGACACACCATCGCGTCGTTTTGGCGGATCGTGATCGTGGTCCTGGTTTTGTGCAGGCAATCGCTCCGGATATTGCCGATCTTCGGGTGAAGCTTCGTCACGTCGACATTTGCCTTCTTCCAGTTGCGGCGGTACTTGGTTTTGGGACTGATCGCCCGTGGGTAACGAGCAAGACGCGCTTGCTGCTTTTTATACGTGTTTATCGCCTCGATGATCGTGCCATCGGAGAGCGTGGAAAGGCGGACTCTGGCCACGTCGACGCCAACGCTGGACGCTGGATGCTGAAGGATGTACTGGTTCTGCCTTTTCACGCTCTGTGTGGATCAACACGAACCATCTGCCACCCCTGCTCGATACGGTGATGTCCTAGGCGTGCCGAGAATGTCCCGACTGTTGAAATAGCGAATCCAGCCTATCTTGGGCAGGATTACGCTGCGGCTGCCGGCGTCGATCTTGAATTGCTTGGCTAGTCGGGATAGCGGACGCTGTCGCCCATGCACTTTTTGTTGAACCGCGGGAAGTCGGCGCGTTGGGCAACCCGGCTCAACTTTCGTCACTTTCTGAAAGAGCATCAGTTCGGTGCGGCACTGTTTGCCAAGGTAGGCGACTTGTTGCTGGCCAACGGTATGAAGCGGTCGGGTGGCGCGATTGTGGATGAGACGCTGATCGCCGCGCCCCCTCTGACCAAGAGTCAGAACCCTCAACAAAACTCGAGCAACGGTATTGCCAAAGCTACCTACCTCGTTCAATATCCAACTAGCCGCCATTGCAGGTGCGTGGTCTGGCAGGAACTCAACTGGAGGAAAGTAAATAATGAAGAACATAATTTCTATTGCCCGCCACATTGCCGTTGGCACCCTGTTTGCCGTTTCTGCGCAAACGGCCCTTGCTGTCGAAGAGACCCCGAATGCGATCCCGGGGGGCACCATGGTATCTACCGATCAGGCCAAACAGCAGTTTGACAAGGGTGCCAAGTTCATCGATAACCGCGTTGCGGCCGAGTATGCGGAAAAGCATATCAAGGGCGCGATCAATGTGGTGTTCAAAGAGAAGTTTGGCAAGGAATCGAAGCTGGACCCGGAGGACAGTTTTGATCTTGCCAAGCTGCCCGGCGACAAGGCCGCCGCCATGGTGTTTTATTGCAATGGTTCGCCTTGCTGGAAGGGCTACAAAGGCGCGGCAGCGGCGATCAAGGCCGGCTACAAGAATGTCTTTTGGTACCGCGACGGGCTTCCCGGCTGGACGGCGAAGGGTTTGCCGACTGAGTAATTGCCGAGAAAGCCCTCGCTGTTCGTTGTGCTACGGTGATACCTCAGTGCAAGGTATCACCGCCCCGCGGAGACACTTATTGTGAATAGTATTTCGATTCGCCACCGCCTGATATTGGTGGTGGTGCTGGCTATTGTGTTCATGTCGCTTTTGGCGGGCGTGAATCTTTATACCCAACGCGGGGCGAACGCAACCTTGCAAGGAGTGCGTGACCATACTGTCGTGCCGCTACTGGCGGCGCAACGCATTGACGATAAGGTGCGCGAAGCACGCTTCCGTATTGCCGGCGTGTTGTTAGGTCAATTACCCTCGGTTGGTTCGCGCAATCATTTAAAGGAAGTGCGTGCCGAGGTTCCTAAGGCATGGGATGAATTCAAGGCCGGGTATCAGGGCGAGTCGGCCAACGCTGAAACCAAGGAGCTGCTGACCAAAATCGAGGCTGGCATTGCCATGCTGCCAGCGTTCTTTGATCGGGTGGATGCCGCCTATCAAAGCGATGACAAGAAGGCGCTCACCGGACTGCTGGAAGATGACTGGCCTGTGGTTTACACCAAGTTGACCAAACCGCTAGGGCTCTTGATTCCGCAACTGGTCGACGGCATGGAAAAGGATTTTGCCGCTTCCAAGGTGCGCGGCGAACGAGCCAATATGCTTGCCCTGGCAGCGTTCGGGATTTCGGTCGTCGGTTTGCTGATCATCGTCCTGCCCCTGCTCTCGTCACTCAGTCGCGCGATTTCAGAGCTACGCACCGTGCTGGCGGGCGTGGCGAGTGGTGATTTGACGCGCAAGCCGGACACGGCCCGGAAAGATGAGTTGGGCGACATGGCGCGTTCTGTCGCCGCGACGGTGGATGGTTTGCAGGGAATATTGGCCAGCGTCAAACGCGCTGCCGACAACATGGTGGGTTCATCGGTGCGGCTGACCGGCGAATTGAACACGGTCATGGAGCGCAGCCAGGTCCGCGCCACCTTGATGAACCATGCATCACAGTCAATTGATCGGATGACCGAGTCGGCTCGCGTGATTGCCGACGGCTCGGGTCAGGTGGCTTCGGCGTCGCAAGCGGCGCGCAGCATCGCAGTGGATGGCGATGCGCGCATGGAGCGCAATATTGCGGCGACGAAACGCGTGGAATCGGCCGTTGGGCAGTCCACCGCCATTATTTCCGAGCTCGCCACGGCCACGGATCGGATCAACGAAATGACCGGAGTGATTCGCGAAATCGCCGATCAAACCAATCTGCTGGCCTTGAATGCGGCTATCGAAGCCGCCCGCGCTGGCGAACAGGGGCGTGGCTTTGCGGTGGTGGCCGACGAAGTGCGCAAACTGGCCGAGCGGACCAGTGCCTCCACGGGCGACATTGCCAATACGGTGAGCGCCATTCGTGCCAAAACCGATTCTGCGGTATCGGCTATGGCCAAGGTGAGTGAAGAAGTCAAAGAGGGCACGCGCTTTGCCCACGAAACACGGGAGACGCTGGAAGGCATTGTGAGTTCGTCAGAACAGGTGACATCGCTTTCACAGCAGATTGCGACGGCCACGCGTGAGCAGATGGATTCAAGCCAGAGCACAGCCAATGACATGGCTCAGGCGGGTGTGGTCAGTGCGGAAAATAGCGCCAGTATTCGCCGTGTGGGTGAAATCACCGGCGAGGTCGATCGCATCGCCCACGAAATGCAGACGCTGATCGGGCGTTTCCGTCTCGGCTAACGGCGCTTTCTTCAAGACAATCGGCATAGCGGACGTCGATTGAGGCCGTGCCCCGGGCGCACACAAAAAAGGCCACTCCCAAAATGGGGCGGCCTTTTTCTGCGCCAGAAATCCGACTACTTAGCGGCTGCGTCTTTTTCGCACTTCTTCATGAAGGCATTCTTGGCTGCGCCATGCAACGCCTTGCCATCCTTGCTTAAGGCTTTGGCTGCACAACCGCTATCACCAGCGGCGGCCGGGGCATCGCCCGTGCACTTCTTCATGAAGGCAGTCTTGGCGGCACCTGCCAGCGGCTTGCCGTTTTTACCCACTGCTTGAGTTTCGCAATTCGCGGCAGGGGCGGCTGCAGCGGGAGCGGCGGCCGGAGCCATAGCTTTCGCTGGCTCAGCGGCTTTGGCGGGCGCGGCCGCCGGCTGGGCAAAGGCGAGGTTCGCCGCCAACAGGGAAGCCAGGGTGATCGAGATCAGCTTGTACATGGGTAGTCTCCTGAGATGTAGAGCGGCTTGTTACCGCTGGGGGTAAAACATAATGTGGTGAGCGGTCGTTGACGTGTCAATGACGCATCAGCCGAAAATATCTTCCTCGTCCGTGTCTCCGCTTTCCAGCGCCGCTTGTTGCCGCTGAAGAAATTCCTGCATGCTGTCGATACCACGGAACAGCAGGATGGTGGAGCGCACTGCGGCCTCCAGCAACACGGCGAGGTTGCGGCCGGCGGCAACGGGGATGGTGACACGGCGCACCGGCACACCCAAAATGGTTTCGTTCTGTGCATCGAGCGGCAGGCGAGCGGCCTCCGGCACGCCAGGCGTCGGCCGCTGCAGATGAACAATCAGCTTAAGCCGCATCTTGCGCCGGCAAGCGGTTTCACCGAACACCGTGCGGATGTTGAGCAGGCCGAGGCCACGGACCTCGAGAAAGTCGCGCAATAAGGGCGGGCAACGCCCTTCGAGCATATCCTGGGCGACTCGCGAGACCTCGACGACGTCATCAGCCACCAAGCCATGACCGCGCGAAATCAGTTCCAGACCGAGTTCGCTCTTGCCGACCCCGGAATCGCCGGTGATCAGGACCCCCATCCCCAACACATCCATGAATACCCCATGCAAAGTGATGGTCTCGGCGAGTTGGCGCGAAACGTAGCTGCGCAGGGCATCAATGATGACAGCGGCGGGAAGTGGTGTCGATAACAGGGGAATTTCACTCATGGCACACGGCTGCTGCAATACCTCGGGGATCTCGCAACCATCGGCCACGATGATCGCTGGCGGGAGGGCGGCAAAAATCTCTTCCATGTGATGCACGACTTTGGCCGCATCCTGGCGTTCGGACCAAGCAATTTCCGGAGCACCAATGACTTGCAGGCGGCCTGGATGCATCAAGTTTAGATGGCCGACGAGGTCGGCAGGTGAAACCTCGTCATCGGTAACCGCCATAGTGCGCGTCATGTTGCCGCACAACCAGGACAATTTAAGAGCTACGCGGTTTCGCTCGTAGAGTTGAGCAACAATCAGGCGCCGGGGCATCTTGGTAAACGAGGCAAGAATCCCGGTGGCGGGATCAATCGACCTGCCAGCCAGAAAACAGCGAGCGCAGCGCGTCGGCATCCGGCGCCGCAGCGAGCTTTTCGCGGAAGACACGCTCGGAAAACATTTGCGCCAGTTCCGAAAGCAACTGCAGGTGCTGTTCGTTGGCGGCTTCAGGAACCAGCAAAACGAAGACCAGATCCACGGGCTTGCCGTCCGGTGCATCGAATTGCACAGGCGTGGCCAAACGAACAAAGGCGCCGACCGCTTTTTTCAGGCCCTTGATGCGACCGTGGGGAATGGCGACGCCCAACCCAAGAGCCGTCGAGCCGAGTTTTTCGCGGGCAAACAGTGCATCGTAAACGGTGGAACGGGCGATTCCCTGATGATTCTCGAACAGCAGCCCGACTTGCTCAAATACGCGCTTCTTGCTGCTGGCATCGAGTCCGGCGACGATGTTATCGGCGCCGAGTAGGCTGGCGATCTGGTTCATGGCGTAGCAAGGGAGCGTGGGAAAGTTCTGAGCCTGGTTGGCTTCGAAATGCGGACTGTTTTGCGTACAGCCCAGAGGCGCGCAGTATAGCGCGCCTCTGGGCGAACACCTTACTCGATGTTCTGGCGCTTGTCGTGACTGTGGTCGGATGTCTTTTCCTTGTATTTGACCACCTGACGATTCAATTTATCGGCCAGCGCATCGATGCTGGCGTACAGATCCGCATCGGTGGCGTCGGCAAAGATATCCTTACCCTTTACGTGCAAGGTCACTTCTGCTTTCTGCTGCAGCTTTTCAACCGACAGAATGACATGAGCGCTGGTGACATTGTCGAAATGGCGGATAACCCGCTCAAGCTTACCTATAACGTACTCACGAATAGCGGGAGTAACCTCGACGTGATGTCCTGTGATGTTGAGATTCATGATGTCTCCTTGGTAAAAACTGTGGTTGCTGTGGTTGTTAAAGCGTCTTGCGTAGATTGACCGGCGGAATACTCAACAGTTCGCGGTACTTTGCCACAGTGCGGCGTGCCACGACGATGCCTTGCTCGCCGAGAATTTCCGCGAGCCGGGAATCCGAGAGCGGCTTTTTGCCGTTCTCGGCACTGACCAATTGCTTGATCAGTGCCCGGATCGCGGTGCTGGAAGCCGCGCCGCCGGTATCCGTGGCGACGTGACTGCCAAAAAAGTATTTGAGTTCGAAGATACCGCGCGGACTGGCGAGGTACTTCTGGGTCGTCACCCGGGAAATGGTTGATTCATGCAGGCTCACTGTCTCGGCGATCTCACGCAGCGTCAAGGGCCGCATCGCCACGTCGCCGTGATCAAGGAAGCCGCGCTGACGATCAACGATGGCCTGTGAGACGCGCAGGATGGTGTCGAAACGCTGCTGCACATTCTTTATAAGCCACTTGGCTTCCTGCAATTGACTCGTCAGGCTGCCCATGGACGAGGCGCCACCACTGCCACGGTGGCGTTGCAAGATGTCGGCGTAAAGACGATTGATCCGCAGTCGCGGCATGGCGTCGCCATTCAGCGTACAAACCCAATGACCGCGCAGCTTGCGCACACTAACATCGGGTACGACGTAACGCGTATCCAGGGCGGCAAATGCGGCGCCGGGGCGTGGATTCAGCGAAAGAATGAGATCCTGCGCCAAACGCAGACTTTCATCATCGCACGCGAGCGATTTCTTGATCCGCGCAAAATCGCGCGCAGCGAGATTTTCCAGATGCTGATCGACGACCGCCAGCGCCAGCGTGCGTTCCGGCGAATCCTCCAGGCTCAATAGCTGCAGGCGCAGACACTCTTTGCAATCGCGAGCACCCACCCCGGCGGGGTCGAGATTCTGCAAATGTCGCAAGGCGATGCCGAGCTCATCCAGAAGCGCCTCACGCAGTTCTTCCGGCGGAATCTCCGGATCGTCTTCTAGCGGGAACAGATCTAGCAGTTCGTGCAGCGGCTGGGCCAGATAACCATCGTCATTCAGCGCCTCGACCAGGAAGGCGACCAGCAAGCGATCATGATCGGCCAGCTGCGTAAGCCCTAACTGCGACAGCAAATGCTCGCGCAGGCTGATCTCTGCGGCCTGGATTTCGCCACTGTCAGTTTCTTCATCATTGGGGTCACGCGGACCGTGGCCGCCGCCCAATTCCATGCCCCAGCCTTCGTCGCTATCGGCATCAAAACGTTCGGTAGGTTCGTCGGTGGGCTTTTCGGCTTCGGCTGACGAACTGCTAGTGGTCGGCTCGATCGTCTGGCTGAAACCGGGATCGCCAAAATCTTCGCGTTCCAGCAACGGATTGTCTTGCAGCGCTTGCTCGATCTCGGCGTTGAGTTCCAGCGTGGATAGCTGCAGCAACCGGATCGACTGCTGCAGTTGCGGCGTCAATGCCAGATGCTGGGAAAGCCTGAGCTGTAGCGCCTGTTTCATTAGCCTGTGCGGATCACATCCGGAAATGTTCGCCGAGATAAACCCGACGCACACTCTCATTATCGACAATCTCGGACGGGTGTCCAGCAGCAAGTACGGTGCCTTCGTTGATGATGGTCGCGTGGTCGCAGATACCAAGCGTTTCGCGCACGTTGTGATCGGTAATCAGTACCCCGATTTCGCGCTCTTTCAGAAATCGGATGATCTTCTGAATGTCAATGACAGCGATCGGATCGACACCGGCAAAAGGCTCGTCAAGCAGGATGAAACGCGGCCGCGTCGCCAGTGCGCGGGCGATTTCGACCCGACGCCGTTCGCCACCGGAAAGCGAGATGGCCAGATTTTCGCGAATATGGGTGATGTGCAGTTCTTCGAGCAATTCCTCAAGCCGCACATCCATGGCTTCCGGCGAAAGATCCTGCAACTCCAGCACAGCGCGGATGTTGTCGCTCACCGAAAGTTTACGGAATACCGAATTTTCCTGGGGCAGGTAGGAAAGGCCGAGTCGTGCTCGCTGATGAATCGCCATGTGCGTCATCCGCGTTTCGGTCTTGCCATCACTGAGACCGATTTCACCTCCATCCGCCGCCACCAGGCCGACCACCATATAGAAACACGTCGTCTTGCCGGCGCCGTTAGGGCCGAGAAGACCGACTACTTCGCCTGCCGAAACTTCAAAGGAAACGTCGGTAACCACTGTGCGCGTCTTGTATTTCTTGCGCAGGTTATAGGCGGAAAGCTTCGCCACAGACGGCGCGGACGGCATCGCAACCGGCACCGCGACGGCAGTCATGTATCGCTCTCCACATCGCCGCCGCCTTTCAGCAAACGCCGAATCACACCACTGGAGAAGCCGCGTGTTTGCAGAAAGCGCGCCTGCTTGGCCCATTCCTTGGCATCGGCCGGGGCTGCACCGAACTTGCGGAGCCAGACTTCGCGCGCCTGGAGCAACTCGTCGGGCAAATCAGCGGCCACGATTTGCGCGCTCACAGTCTCGCTATCGACCCCTTTTTGGCGCAGCGTCTGACGCAAGCGCGCCGGTCCCAGACGACCACCCTTCGAGCGCAAAAAGGCCTCGGCAAAGCGCTCATCGGATTGCAAACCGGAAGCCTGCAACTGGTTCATCACCGCGTCGATTTCTTCGTGAGTACCATGGGGCGCGAGTTTTCTGCTCAGTTCGGCGCGGGTGTGTTCGCGCCGGGCAAGCAGGGCAACAGCCTTTTGGCGTAGTTCACTCAACGGGCTGCAATCACGCGGCGGCGGCAGGATTGGGTGTCAGCACATTGACGCCAACGGCCTCGCGCACCTTGTTCTCGATTTCCTGGGAAATCTCGGGATGCTCACGCAGGAATTCACGGGCGTTGTCCTTGCCCTGGCCGATCTTCTCGCCCTTGTACGCATACCAGGCACCGGATTTCTCGACAAACTTGTGCTCGACGCCGAGTTCGACCACTTCACCCTGCCGCGAAATACCTTCGCCGTAGAGAATATCGAAGTGAGCTTCACGGAACGGCGGCGCGACCTTGTTCTTGACGACCTTGACCTTGGTTTCGTTGCCGATCACCTCGTCGCCTTTCTTGATGGCGCCGGTACGGCGGATGTCCATACGCACCGAGGCATAGAACTTCAGCGCATTGCCACCCGTGGTGGTTTCCGGGCTACCAAACATGACGCCAATCTTCATGCGGATCTGGTTGATGAAGACCACCAGCGTATTGGTGCGTTTGATGTTGGAGGTCAGCTTGCGCAGCGCTTGCGACATCAGGCG
>CAMDMZ010000062.1 GCA_945902805.1 Propionivibrio dicarboxylicus
CACGCCATCGTGACCGCTGTTTCGCCATTGCGTGACCGCGATTTCACGAAAGCGTGACCGATTGAGGTACCATTTACATATATCCATGCAGCATCCCGCCATCGGTCACGATGACGCGAAATCAGCGGTCACGTTCCGCGAAATACGAAGCAAGCACGGCGGCAAAAGGCTTTTTTGGTCTCGATATGCTGGGCCATATTGCAGACGGGAAATCGTGGCAAGGGAGGCGCACAAAAGCCCTTCCCGTGACCATCGTGAACCTTGAGGGGGCCGCAGGCTACCCTGCACGCCTGCAAGCTCGTGAGCGGATACATGGACCTATTAAGGGGCCGTTGTACGTCCTGAACGGCGCACCCTTCCTACTGACCGACGATGCTCAGATCGAAGCGCTGTCGGCCTCTATTCGCGCCAAGGCGGCGGCGGGTGGCATCATCTTTATCGATACGATGGCGCAGGCTGGCGGTGGCGTCGACGAGAACTCCCCCGAAGGCATGGGCGCAATTGTTGCGGGAGCGATGAAGCTGCAACAACTGGACGGCGGGCTGGTGTTGCTGGCGCATCACATCGGCAAGGATGCAAGCAAAGGAATGCGCGGCCATAGCAGTCTGTTTGCCGCCCTTGATGTTGCCATCGAGATTAGCCGCGAGGGCGATCTGAGGTCGTGGCGTGTTGCCAAGTCGAAAGACGGTGAGGATGGCATCGGCGGGCAGTTTCGCCTTGAGATAGTCGAGGTCGGCATTGATGAGGACGGCGACCCGATAACGTCCTGCGTGGTTCAGTACGTCGAGTCTGCTTTCGATGGCGTGTTCGCTGCAAAGATACCCAAGGGCGGCAATCAACGCATTGTTTTCGACAGGCTGAAGCAACTGCTCGCCGAATCGATAGAACTCGGGCGCGGCGGGGCAGCCGCCGCCGCGCCGTGCATCGCAATCGAGGCCGCCATCATCGCCTGCAAAGATTGCCTGACCACCGAACCGAAGCGTCGCACTGAGCGAGTCCGCACGGCGATCACTGCGCTGGTGAATGCGAGGCTGTTTCACCTTGCCGACGGGTGGCTGTCTCAAACCCAACGGAGGGCGCGGCCATGATGGGGCGATTACATCCCCTACCTACCTTTTCCCGTTTCCCCTTCCCGTTTTCCCTCCCCCTTATAGGGGGAGAGGGAAAAAACGGGAAAGAAGGGCTACTGAATATTCCCGTTTCGGGTGGAAACGGGAAAAAACGGGAAAGAGTGCCGCCCAACAGGGCGGATGAATTGATGACCTTTGAAGGAGATTGTTATGGTAATGCCTGATTCTTGGATGGATGACCAGATCGCCGCACGTCGGTCGATTGGAAAAATACTCGGGGGGCGGTTTTCCCAACTTCCCCAGCGAGTGGAAAAGCTGATGGGCTGGCCGCCTAGCCGACATCGTTTCACATTGAGGTTGCCCGAGGGATTGGTTGTCTGGTTTGAATGTTGGTGCAACAGCGATGCCGTAATCGAAGCGAAACGCGCCGAAGTTCGGGTGCTGTCGCAGCGGGGCTTTCGATCAGCATTTTTGACGACGAACTTTTCGACTCGCTGCGTTGGTGATCGCCGGCCACTATTACTTGCGCCGCCTGAGTCTGAGGTCGATTTCGATCAGATCGCGCAGCGGCTTGTTGAGGCGAATTTCGTGGGCGTTCGGATGCCTGAACTGACCGCGACTGTTTGAGGACATGGCGAAAGAAGATACTGCACCGACCCCGGCGACCTTGGCAGCTATCACCGCCGCCGCCGAGCGATGCCTACGGTTCGACGAGATTGGCGGCGATCTGGGCCTGTCGCCCGGCGAGTGGCGGGCCTTGGTGCGAGAGAACCATGAGGCGGTGGCCCTTGCTATCCTGACGGGACGCACGGCGGCGCTGGCGAAGAACGGTGCTGATCTTCTGAGGTGCGTTAGAAATGGGAAAGCAGCGGCTGCGCTGCATGTCCTCCGGGCGTTTCATGGCTGGCCTTCGCCAGTTCGCGGGCGTCCCCGTCGATCAGTGCCGCGATGACCCGTGCTTGCCTGACCACGCTCCTTGCTGCCCCCTTAAAGGCGTTACGCGAAACCCGTCTTTTCGCTGCTGGCGACATTTCGCCTCGAATCGTCCAAGGTTGCCAAGAGCGAATTTTCTCAGACTGCCGCTGGCGCTGCTCTGGTGTCCATTTTCTCGCCGGCATATCTGCTCCTCAGAAATTCACTGTTCTGCAACATTTTAAGGACAAAGGTTGCGACCGTCATCGTCGGTGTTAGACGTGCGTTTCTCGAAACGGCGCTAGTCTATTCGGTGGGACTTTCTACAAATTTGACCGCATGCCTGCTCACAATCAGTAATTGACGCCTGAACCTACCATCAGTCATACTCTGGCAGGCACTTTGGATTTCCTATCGTTACAAGTTATTTTTTGGTGCTCACTTAACCGCGAACAGCGTCAATGTCGCGTTGCAACTTACGAACCGGGCACAGGGCTAAAGAATGAGATCACTCGCCGCACTCACATTTGCGTCTGTTGCCATTTCTGGTTGCATTTCATTGCCCGTAGACTCCGGACAGGGTTTTACTAACTGCATTCAAAGCCTTCAATACGATCCGTCGCTACTACCGATAAAGCAAAAAGTTGCACTAAGCGGAGGGAACGAGAACCTCTTCGATAGACTCGCTGACAATAGCTATCCTACTGACTACGAAAAGTCACTGCTGCGGCTTTGGGGAAATAAAAGACAGTATTGTGCAAATAGTGCGAGCATTAATGATCTTGGGTTCAACGAGAGTCAGTCTTTGGTTTCAAGGCTTGCGAACGGTTCTATCTCGTACGGGCAGTTTGCAAGAGATGCACAGGAAATGATCCAGCGTATCTATGAAAGACGCTCTTACCCCCAACAACAAAGGGTTTACGTGTCCCCGCCTCAGCAGGCCGCACCAACTGTGTTTCCAACAACACCTTCTCCCCCTGCACAGGTATACAAGCCTCCAACCACTACTACATGCTCATACGACTCCTACTTTAAGGAGACTCGCTGCGTCACCCAATAAAGGTGAATCATATTGAGTTCAGGTTATGGATCCGGAAATCCGCAATAGTCCTTCCCGAGGAGGTGGCGGCAGATTCCCGGCGAGAGCACGTAAAAATTGTATTCAGCGAGGGAAGGCGTCTAGCTGATGCGGCACCATCGAACGCGTCCCTCTTCCCTAGGGTGTCGGCAATAGACTGAATCCGGCTTGCTGACGACGGCATACCCACTGGCCGGTCCACTTCGAAACCTGCCAGATGGTCAATACGTGCTCCTCGGCCTCAAGGGACAGTTGGGTGGGGACAGTCAGATCATGTGAATGTCGGTTATTGGGAACATCTGTATCGGGCAGAACCAAGTCATTAACGGTCATAGCCTTTGAGCGGCACCGACGGGTCAGGTCAGATGCATCAATATCGCAACGGCCCCGTTCTGTCATACCGATATGCGGGCTATTGCTTTCATCACCGAGTTGTCGGCATCCATAACGACCACGGTCACTTGGTTCTGCCTCCATCGCCGCCGCAGAGATATCCCCAAGAGACAGGATGCCCGGTTGACAGGGGACTTTATATCGGGAATCGATGTCGGAATTTTTTACATCCACTCCAACTATTCTTGTCAATCAGCATCCAGATTCCGTATCTGTAAATATTTAAATTAGCAAAAACAACGCGTTGAAAACCAGATTACAAATATGGTCTATTTCGTGCTTAACCTCAGGCGAAATAACTTAAATCTTGTTATGGGCATTCGTGTGCATCAGGTCGCGACAAGGTCAGGTAGCAGCAAAGGGGGCTTCCCTCTTTTTTAAATTCTAAGGAGATATTCATGATCCGCTCAACACTTGCTCTAGCCTTGCTGGCTGCTACATCCGCCGCGATGGCTAACCCATTGGTCGTATCTTCAGATAGGTTCGCCTATACGGGGAGCGTAACAAAATATTCCACGTTGGCCGATGCTCAAGCCAATCAAAACGGAACCACCTATTCTCTTGCCACAGTAGATTCCAACAACCCAAATCGAGATTTGGGTTTACTCATTGTGAAGGACAGGATCTCTTACTATCCCGACAGCAACATTGCAATGACTGCTTGGTACTACACAACAGACACAACTCATAGCGCATATAGCGGTTGGGGGAACCCAGACAACCAAAATACCGGTTTTGCCCAGCTGTATGACGAAGACAGCAGCACCGACACCGCCCTTTCAGCGTCTTGGTCGAACGCCTTGAAACGATTCACTTTGAGCCTGCAAGGTGCCAACGCGCCTTATGCTGCGGACTATTCTCGTTTGTGGGGTGGCAACCCGTCCGATACATCTGGAGAGTTCTTGTCTTATGACCTTAGCCTTACCGCCGACTTTGCCAATGCTGCGGCAGATGGTAACAACGATGGTTTTTATGACATCAATGAAGATCCAATCGCGGTAGCTGGAGGCTTCTCTGGACTGTTCAAGAACTATGGGGCCGATAAAGCCACCGATGGTGGTGATGATTTCTTCGTCAAGTTTGACTTCAGCCTAAACATGGACAACTGGGCGGCAACGACGACAGAACCTCTTCATGGCGAGTATTCCGCCAGCTATTTTGGTACTAACGCGGTACCAGAACCCGCTTCGCTTGCTCTGTTGGGCCTCGGTCTTGCAGGCATCGGTTTTTCTCGTCGTCGCAAAGCCTGATCAATAGTTGTGTAAAAAACGGCGACTTCGGTCGCCGTTTTTTTTCAGCGCAGCGAGTGCTGAACAAGAAACCACTGGTATCAGAGCAAGCAATATGCATCCGGTCAGTGAGCTACCCAACCGGAAACGAAAATATATTTCGCCGTCACGCCGTTTCCGTCTTGTTTACGTTGCTCGGTCGCAGCGTCGTAAACCACCAGCAGCCATTTCCGATTCTTGTCATTGGCGGCTAAAGGACGGGATTGCTCATTTGCTCCTGAAAAGAGGGGCTCTCGACTTTCAAAACACGCACTGAGTAAGCAGTCGCTGGTAAATGACGGCTTTGAGTTCAAGCCGAATGTCACTGTTGGCCGAGGTAATGTCGGTCGGTTGTCGGTCAGTACGACTGCTCGACTCAGTTAGCCGCCTCTCAAAGCATCGAGTCTGAAGTGCCATGACCGGCGGCAGTCGCTGCATTGCTGTCATCGCGCCAGCGAAACAGACCAAATTTTCTCAGGCACTGAAGTCCGAAAATTGTGTTTGGTGAGGGAAGGCGTCTAGCTGATGCTGCACCATCAATCGTTGCACTACCCCCCCGGGGTCTAGCATCAGCAAAGGGGTGGGGGTGCTTCCATCCATGCAGTGGAGCTGACTAGGTTTAAATCGGCGCTGATGGGACGGCGTATCAGATGGCAGCTTGGGTGCAGGAATAACCTAGGCAGGCACAATGACCCGTCGCCCAAGCCCTACCGGCATCTTAATTGATAGTGGATTTGATAGTCATAAATCAGCCGGAAACAAAAAAGCCCATAAAATCATGGGCTTATGTGCCATTTCTGGCGGAGACGCAGGGATTCGAACCCTGGATTCCGTTTTTGACAGAATGCTCCCTTAGCAGGGGAGTGCCTTCGACCACTCGGCCACGTCTCCGAACTCTTTATAATCAGATGGTTAATGGTGCCGAAGGAATTGCTTTTTCCCGTTAAATCCCACCATAATCCCACCAACCATCTGTAACTACTTCCGACTGATTATGAACAGAGAAGCCAGCCGAAATGGAATCCGCGTGATTGTATTGAAGAGCGGAGCTAAAAGCTACGAAGCCCGCATCAATCGGCGAGGCGTTACCTCACAATCGAAGTGCTTCCCTCTCCGCGCAGAAGCGCTTGCCTGGAAGCGAGACATCGAATCTTCAATCGACAAAGGCAACCGAGTCGTGACGAAGAGCAAAGTCCTCATCAGGGACATCATCGACGCTTACCTGATTTACCGTGACCCGGCGACAAATAAAACCAACCCCATGCCAAGCAACCGACAAACGGACTATCGCCGCGTCAAGCTTGACCTTGGCAATTTTGCAATCGACAAGATTAACAATCAGGATGTCGCCAACTACATCAATCTCCTTCATGTCGAACCTACGCTTCAATCGAAAAAGAATCCGAACGGACCTATAAAGACCTATGCTCCATCCACCGTGCGGAGATTCTTTTACGCACTAAAGATTGCCGTTGAGTGGCATGCAAGACTACACGGCTACAACATCGATGGTCTATTCGAGATGGAGAGGCGGGTTGTTCCACCGCCATGGTCTGGAAAGAGAGAACGACGACTGGAAGATGGCGAGGAGCAGCGACTGCACGAAGCCGGTATCGAACGAAAAAATACTTACTCCCGACAGGATTGGGAAAGAATCATTGGTTTCGCTCTCGAGACGGCTATGCGGGAGCAAGAAATCGTTTGGGCCGAATGGAAGAATATTTTCGATGGCGGCAAAAGACTTCGCATTCCTGCTGAGCATACAAAAACGAAAACCGAGCGCGTGATCCCGTTAAGTGACCGTGCAATGGAAATAATCAAGTTGCAGAAAACCGATTGCCCAACGGAAGCAAAGAGAATCTTTTGGCAATTTTCCAGCCCGGATTCTGTTTGCGTTTCGTTCGCACGCCTCACAAAACGAGCGAAGATTCAAAATTTTCATTTTCACGACCTACGTCATGAGGCTACAAGCCGGCTCTGCGAGCTACATCATTACACCATGAGCCAGATCATGCAGATCACCGGCCACAAAGACATTTCCACTTTTCTTGGGTACACACACCACTTCAAATAAGCGAGTGCAAGATTGATTGGGGGCCGGGGTACCGGATCTACCTTGCCAAGGATGGCGATGCGCTGATTGTCCTTTTTGGCGGAAGCTCCAAGAAGGGCCAGCAGAAGGCGATTGATCAGGCCGTGGCTTTGTATGAAGAATTCAAGGCGAGGAAGAAGGCCCTCGCCGCAAGCAAGAAAGGAAAAAGGCCATGACGCTTACCCGTGATTTCAAGCAAACCGTCGTCGAACGCGTTACGCGCGATCCCGATTTCGCCAAGGCGCTGCTTGATGAAGCCGCCACGCTTTTTCTAAGCAGTGAACCTGATGCCGCACGCGTCATTCTCCGCGACCTCGTCAATGCCACTGTCGGGTTCGAGCATCTCGCCGAGCTCACTCAGAAACCAAGCAAAAGCCTGCATCGGATGCTCTCGCCGAATGGGAATCCGAGCATGGATAACCTGGCGGCCATTTTTGGTGCGGTCCGTGACTGGTTGAAGGTCACTTTCGACGTTCGTGTCGTCGAGGCCGCGTAGTCAGGAATGCTGGATCATGGTGCAGCAAAAAGCTGACTCGAGCCGCTACCCTTCCGCGAGCGTTGTGGTGCGCGATGCGCCACGCCCGATGGATGAGCAGGAAAACCTCCGCGGAGAAAAGCTGGAGCAATTGCGTCACGACATCCGAGCTGGACTCGACAGCGGCACGGTAGCAGAGTGGGATCCGGACCACGTCAAGCGCGATGGTCGTGCGCGTGATCCATTCCGCAAGGGATGTTGATGCGGTGTTCGATCCTGATTCTGACTTGCCTGCGAGTTGACCGGGGGTCACCCGTCAAACGCGTGCCCGCGGCTCCTTCCCCATCTTGAAATGGGACACTCACTTCCCCGGTACCTCCAACAGCTCCCCTGTTTGAGATTTCACACAATTGGTATTTCACATAAATTGTAGCCATGCCATAAAAGGAGCAGAATTAGGTACCTTTTTAAGTATCGTATGAGGTTCATCATGGAACAGCTTCTCGCCACCCGCTCGGTCAGCATCACCGAACTCAAACGCAGCCCATCCGCCGTGCTCGAACAAGCTGGCGCTGAACCTGTGGCCGTACTCAACCACAATCGGCCTGCGGCCTACCTGCTTTCTCCCGCAGTTTATGAGTCGATGCTCCAGCGTCTGAATGCCGATCTGCGCACAGCGATAATGGAAGGGATCGACAGTGGCCCGGCGATTCCTGCCGACGATCTGTTCGATGAACTGACCGCTCGTTACGCCGAACCGAAACACTCGACAGCAACAACTGCTATCAAGTCTCGTAGCAAGCGCGGGGCCTGATGGCTTCAGTCACCTTTTCGCCAAAGTCACGGCAAGACCTGCTCGACATCGGCGACCACATCGCCAAGGACAGTCGGCCCAACGCCCGGCGCTTCGTAGCGAAGTTGATAGACCAGTGCAAACACATCGGCCGTGCGCCGCTCGGCTATGCCAGTCGCGAGGATTTGGCCCCTGACTTGCGCATGGCGGCACTTGATCGTTATGTGATCTTCTTTCGCGTACTTGACGGCGTGGTGCGTATTGAACGGGTTCTGCACGGTGCGCGCAATCTCCCCGTGGTGCTTGCCCAAGATTCGATAGAGTGAATCGCACCCTGCATGAAGGGCACCGCCCGCGATAGCTACCACCGAGCGCACGTCATTCAAGCAGAAAATACTTGACTTTCGTGAATGTCTATGGCATAATTGACAAATGACTCGCACCGCCCCAATCCCCTCGGCCAATCTCCCCGGCCACGCCTTCACCGGCAGTTCCATACGCCCTTCGTCCCTCGCCTGAGCGCGACGACCGGGTCTCCAGCTCCCTTCCTCCTCGTCGATTTCTGCGCTCCCCCGTTTTACGTGCATCCATTTGCCGTGGACACGCCATACAAACGGCTAAGCAGCAGGAAGGAAGCACCTTGACAGGAGGACGGTATGTCCAAAGAAATGATTCAAAACGTCGTCGAAGCATCGGCAACAACGATGAAGGTGGTAGGGGCACTGATGTTGGGAGTTGCCATTGCGCCGATTGGTGCGTTTTCGGCGTTGTTGGCGGGTTGCAGCATCTCGGTCGCGAGCGCGTTGCGGACAGGGGATCGTGCCGCATTGTTCGTGAACGGTGCGTTTGCCTTGGCGAACGCCCTCGGCATCGCCCGAGCCACTGGCCTCCTCGGGTAATCGCCATGGACAACTCATTCCTTGACGATCTTCTTGCCGACATCCCTAGCTCGACGGCGATGCCCGGCATCGAAGCCTTCCGCGTTCCTGCCCCCGCCGATGTCGCAAGCCGCTACGACATTTTCCGTGACCATCGTGATCCCAATGGCGGCCAGATCATTGGCCTCCAGTTTTCGTGGCAGCCCCCGGGGCTGCACCAATATGACTGGTATCGCCGTGAAGATGGGATGACCATCGTGTTGGAATCGCAACGTTCCTTGGCGCGCCCATCGTCGGAGCCAATCACAATCCGTGTGCGGCATGAGGATGCCGATCAGGATCCGTCTATCTTGAAAGTTGGAAGGACGGTCACGTTCGATAACCGAGATCCCGACCTCCTGGAGGATGTCCGGCAACATGTTATGGATGCCATCGAATCCAAGGAATGCCCATTGTGGCGGTTGCGCCGAAATTTGGATCTTCCTTCCTTTGTTGTGGATGTTCTGGAAGAACCTACCGGTGGCGCCGTTGGAACCCTCGAACGTAGGGCGACGGAGGCTTTGCTGCTGACCGACATGATCAGCGGCAAGGATCTGCTCGATGCAGTGGCAGTGCAGTTTTCTGTGTATTCCCGGCGGCCAGGCTCACCGAGTGCGCCAATCTCCGCGTAACCTTCTTCAACCATTTCTCAATCACGCACAACATCGAGAACCCATCATGACCACGCGCCAGATCATTATTTCCGCCAACGAAGAGCTGGTTTGCCCGCATTGCCAGCAGCATTTCCCACTGGAGCAAGGCATCAGCCGCCAAACCATCGACCGGTATGAGCAGGATTTCGATGCTGCCCTGGATGCCCGGCGTAAGGAGCTGGAAGAGTCACTGGCCAAGGAAGCCGAACGCAAAGCCACCCGAACTTTTGGCGACCAACTGAAGGCGCTGAATGAGCAGCTTCAGGATGCCATGAAGGCCGAAACCGACGCTCGTGCGCAAATCCAGAAGGCGCAGGAGGATGCCAAGGCACTTGCCGCCGCCGATTTCGCGATGGAAAAAGAATCTCTGGCGAAGGAACTGGCCTCCAAGGACGCCAAGCTCGGCGAATTCCGCCAGCAAGAGCTCGCGTTGCGTGAGGAAAAACGCAAGCTCGAGGAAGCCCGCGAGAACATGGAACTTGAGGTTAGCCGCAAGCTTGACGAGGAGCGCGTTCGGATCCGTGACGAGATCGGTCGCAAGGAAGCCGAGCGCATCGGCCTGATTGAGGCTGAATACCGCAAGAAAATTGAGGACGCACAAAAGGCAAACGAGGATCTGCGCCGCAAACTGGAGCAAGGATCACAACAACTCCAGGGCGAGGTGCTCGAGCTGGAACTTGAGCAAACCCTTATCAACGCGTTCCGGCACGATCAGATCGAGGAAGTCAAAAAAGGGCAGCGTGGCGCGGACGCCATTCAAATTGTGCGCACACCGGCCGGCATCGAATGCGGCCGCATCATTTGGGAAGCGAAGCGTGCTGAAAACTGGTCGGACAAATGGCTTCAGAAGCTGAAAGACGACCGTCAGGAAGCCCATGCGGACATCGCCGTACTTGTCACCACGGCCATGCCAAAGGGGTTCACTCTCCCCTTCGGCCAAATCGGTGACGTATGGGTTGCGCCTCCCCACCTGGTGCAACCGCTGGCTGAGGCCCTGCGGGTGGTGCTTCTTGAGTCAAACCGGCTCAGGCAGATCAACACCGGGCGGAATGAAAAGATGGAAGCGCTTTACAACTACTTGGCGAGCCCGGCGTTCGCTCAACGCGTCGGGACCATGATGGATGGGTTCGTCGCCATGAAGGCCGACTTGGAGGCCGAGAAGCGGGCGATGCAGAAGATCTGGTCAAAACGGGAAACCCAATTGTCGCGGGTGACCTTGTCTATGTCGTCCGTCGTGGGCGAGTTGCAAGCGATCGCGCAGGACTCGCTGCCGCAGCTCGAGGCGATTGAGGGGCTGGCGTTGCCGGAGGGGGAGGATGAGATTGTGTGACCCCGCGAACGATGGGGTAGGCGGACCACCCGCACACCAGGTGTCAAAGCGATCCGAATTCCCCGCGCTGATAGGCCGCAATGCGCTCAGCCAAAGACGAACACGTGGACGCTGCACAAGGCCAAGAAATCAGTTGATGTAGCGGTAGGTGGGCGATTTCAACTCAATAGCGTCGGCTTGATCCGGCGGTTGGCTTCGCTCGATATGGGAATCGCTGTCCTGCCGGCGGAGATCGTCGCCGACGATGTGGCGCAGGGACGCCTACGTCGAGTTCTTCTCGATTGGGAGGGACCGGCGACCCCGGTCTATGCGATGACCGAGACGCGCCTGTTGCCGGCCAACACTCAGCGCGTCATCGAGTTCCTGCGCGAGCATTTGGGCCACAACGACACTGATAAGTCAGGGATCGCTCAATCATGAAACTGCTTTCCTGGATATTCCGTACCAAAGCAAAATCCACAAAGTCTTCAAGCGATCGGCGTTTGGAACTCGCAGACAGACCGGATTGGATGTTGGAAAACACCATCAACAATCCGGGGGAGTTTACGGTCGAGATGCGAACGGCTGCACAGGAAATTCTTGCTCAGCGAAAATCCAGCCTCTAACTCGGTACGTCAACCATTGCTCGGAGCATTGCATTCTGGTGGCGCAAGTGGCTTCCAGTCCGTTCCATCCGTCTTGCGCCCCGCGCCATAGACGACGTATCTGTTCTTGCCCTGCCGCTTTGCTTCATACATCGCTTCATCGGCACGCCGCATGGCACACGCCAGATCGGGGCACTTTTCCGACCAGACTGAGATCCCGATGCTGCAACCGATACCCAATCCGATTTCACCAACCTGTTCGACAACACGTTCTGCAACGCTCACTGCAGTTTGAGCAATATGCTCTTCGACTGCGGTGAGGCAGACCACGAACTCATCACCGCCGAGTCGCGCGGCGACGTCTGATTCGCGCGTCAGTGAACGCAGAATGTCGGCTGTCTGCACCAGTACACGATCGCCTTGTTCATGGCCAAGTGAATCATTGACTGCCTTGAAGCCATCCAGGTCGATGTACAGTAGCGCCAACTTCCTGCCCCCCTGCGCGGCAACGGCTTGTCGCAATCCCTCAACCATTTCAAGAAACAGGGTACGTGCGGGCAATCCGGTGAGTGCGTCCCGCTTGGCAGATTCAAGGTCGGTGGCCACCTGCTCGTGCTGCGCCTTGGCGTTTAACAGCGCCAGCTTGGCTCTTTCTTCGCGCTCAGCAACCACTCCGAAGGTTTGCACGATTTCGTGCAATTCATGAATCGGACTTTTGGAGGCAATTGGCGACTCTCCAAGATGCAAAGCCTGCGCCGCCCTGGCGACATTTTCGATTTGTCGTTTGATGTGGCGGGCAAGCAGGAATGCGGCCGTTGTTCCTGTCAGCATGATGATCAGTCCAACGAGGAGCAGAATTGTCATGTAGCGGTTCAGCGTCGCATTCAGCGAGGCTTGGGGAACGCTGATGGCAACGAACCAATCCCATGAAGGCACCTGAACGACAAAACCCGTGCTCGGAATGCCGTCCCGCGTGATTGAGTCAAATACCTCGTGTGTCTTGGCGCGCACGGCGCTGACGACCGCCGAAGACGCCTCCTTGCCAACATACAATTCCTGCGAGCGGGACCGCGCCAGGATCATCCCATGTCCGTCAACGATCCCGCTGGTCCAGTCCTCCGGCAGCTTCTGAGCCGCCAGCAAGTCATTTAGCGTGCTGGTCAGGAGCACCATGCGCAGGCAATAGGCAACCTTGCCATTCACAAAGACCGGAACGCCCACGGTGGTGATGATGTTGTCGCCAAGCGGCGACTTAAACGGTCCAGATACTGCCGGTTTTCCCGTGTTGAATACTTGCCGGACGGCATCAAGATCACCGGCAATGATGCCCGCCTCTCCAAAAGGACGCAACGTCAGGAACGCAAGCTTGTAATCCGGCGTAACCAGTGAAATCGCTCTGGTCTCGGGGTTAGCCTGCACGATCCGCCGTGCGTGTTCGTAAAGAGTCGGCAGGTCGCCTTTTAATGCAGCATCCGATGTGGCAAGACTATTCAGGGAACCCTGAATAGACGCAAGGCGTTGCTGGACGGCATTGGCTGTGGCTTCCGTTCTTTGAACCAGCTCGGCAATAACGCTCAGTTTCTGTGTGTGGGCGAGCTCGTTGATGGAGTACGCGGCAAAGAGGAACAGCGGCAACGATGTCAGAATTGACAATGCGAATAACCAAAGTCCTATTCCTCTTCGCAACCGCTGCATATTGCCCCTCCCGAACACTATGAACTCCTGGTTCGGATCTTACTCTGTGCCACCAACCAGCCTTGCGGTCGTTTCAGTCACCATGAATGCTCAAGTATGGGGCAATAGTCGGCCATGAAGACAGGATTCTGAACGGCAACAACGGGTCAGGTCCGGCAGTAGCCTGAAGTGCCAAGGGGTCATTGAGCGCCATCAGCAGCTGAACGGAGTGTGCCCGGCGCGTTGCAGCCCGATACTGCTCTGTCAGTTCAACGGCTGCTCATGCCAATTTGGCCGTTCAACATCACCCCCACGAATAACAACTGCCCAACCCAAGCCAGACTTCCCCGCTGTTGAATATCCATCCCCAAGGCGCAACCGCTGAGGGATTGCTTGGGGTCGAATTTCCGGGGGAAATGGCGCAACTCTGATGGTATGGGGATGTGGGATGGTTGTGCCGGGGTCGGTTATGAGCAATCCGACGGAATTATCCGTCGCGCCAGCTCTCGTCAGTTTCCTGCCGTTTGACTTCAGCTTGGCCTCAAGACGGCATGCGCGACAGGTGGGACTCAGTGACCGCAGGTGTCCGGAATTTCTTTGATCATTCACTCCGCCGTGCGAGCACATACTGCAACACCAATCTCACCAGCGCTTCAGGGTCAATCGGTTTGGCGATATAGCCAACCATCCCGGCAGCAAGACACTTCTCGCGATCTTCCGCAAAGGCATTGGCGGTTTGGCCAACAATTGGCAAATCGGGCGCCAGTTCCAAAATCCGCTGCGTCGCCTCAAACCCACCCAACTCGGGCATTTGTACATCCATCAACACAATGTCGTAAGCTGAGGGTCCATCCTGCAAGATGCGATCGACAGCCTGAAGGCCGTTGCTGACCATAACCACGTCAGCACCGTCATCAGTGAGGTTCAGTTCTAGGATCTGTTGGTTGATCGGTTCATCCTCGGCAACGAGGATGGTCATCCCCGCCAGGCGCTTGCCAACAGCGGACGGTTCAACGGTAGGAAGCGGGGCCACCGGAGACGCGTCAGCATGGACATAAGGCAGGCGAAACTCGAATGTGCTGCCTATGCCTGGTTGACTTTGGACACGTATCTCGGATTCCATCAATTCAGCGATACGATTTGCAATGGTCAGGCCCAAGCCGGTACCGCCGAAGCGACGAGTCGTTGTGCCGTCTCCCTGTTGGAAGGGGGCGAACAATTGACTGATCTGCTCCTCGTTCATGCCGATGCCAGTGTCCGTCACCCGGAAGATCAGTGTTTCCTTCTCAAGAGTGACCGACAAGGTAACGTCGCCTTTCTCGGTGAACTTGACCGCATTGGAGAGCAGATTGAGCAGCACCTGACCCATGCGTAGTGGGTCCCCAAGACAGGTTTGCGGCAAGTCCGGCGCCAGTACCACGCGCAGAGCAATATGCTTGGCATCGGCGCGTTCCTGCACCACATCGACTGCTTGCTCGATCACCTCGTTAAGTGTGACAGTGATTCGCTCGACATGGAGCTTGCCGGCCTCGATCTTCGAGAAATCGAGAACGTCGTTGATGACGCCGAGCAAACGATTGCCGGACAGTCGAATCTTGTCGAAAGCGTTGCGCGCCTTCTCGGGGTCCTGGTAATTGCGATAGCCAATCTCGGCGAACCCCATCACCCCATTGATCGGCGTACGAATCTCGTGGCTCATGTTGGACAGGAACTCACTGCGCACGCGTGCCAGGTTTTCTGCGGCGACGATGGCGCGCTCGCGCGCCAAAGCGGCAGCGCGTTGTTCGCTCATATCGACAAAGCTGATGACCGCTCCATTGTTGACTCCATTCACAACCAGCGGGTGGACAGCGAACATAACCGGAACCGCATGTCCATCAACATGCCAATACACCTCGTTATCAGTCCGGATTTCCTGGCCGTTGCGAATAGCCGAGTGGCTTGGGCAGTCCTCAGCGTGATAAGGTGAACCATCTGGTCTGCTGTGGTGGAAAAGTGCATGAGCAGACTTGCCAATGACATCCTCAGGGGTTCTCCCGAGCAATTGACAGGCCGCCGTGTTGATGAAAGTGATTCGTCCCTCGAGGTCAACACCATAAAGTCCATCAGAGCTTGATTGCAGGAGATGAGTCGCCTTGGCCTCGGTGGTAATAAGTTCAGCCGTACGCTTCTCGACCAGTTCCTCGAGGTGATGTCGATAGGTGTCGAGTTCGCTTTCCACTCGCTTGCGCTCGGTGATCTCGCGGATGTATCCATGCCAAAGCACGCCGCCATCCGGCAGTCGTTCGGGCGTTGATTCCCCCTCAATCCAGATGGTCTTGCCACCGGGCAGGACGACTCGATACTGGTCATGCCAAGGAGTAAGGGTACTTGCCGATTTCTCGATGCTTTGGGCCACCTGCTCCAGATCATCCGGGTGGAGCACGGCAAAGACAGGGGTTGCGTCGTCAACGACATCCTCGGGCGAAACGCCGTAGATCGCCCGAATTCCCTCGCTGGCATAGGGTAAGGCGCTACGCCCATCCGGCCAGCGCTGGTACTGAAAGATCATCCCTTGAATGTGGCGAGATATTTTTTCGAGACGTTGCTGTTGGGTTAGCAATTGCTGGTTGAGTTGCTGTAGCTTGAGCTCATTCTGTTTGCGTTCGGTGATGTCATGAATGATTGAGACGAGGATCGTTTGATCGCTGACGATAATGGGGGTGGAATGAACCTCGACGGTTCTGATTTCACCGTTGGCCAGACGGTGTGGATAGACGAAATAGTTGCGCTGATCTGCTGCCGCTGCCTGGCGTTCTACGGCGATCTGTTCGGGGTCCAGTTGGTTGATGTCCTGAATGCTCATCGCGCACAACTCGTCATGTGACCAACCGTAGAATTTCTCGGCAGCCGCATTGGCGTCCAGTATTCGACCGCTCGACGGCTCGACCTGAAGAATGATGGCGTTGTTGTGGCTGATCAGTCTGCGGAAGCGTTGTTCGCTTTCATGGGTCGCGGCTTCCAGACGCGCCTGTTCTCCATTCCAGGCGGTTTGACGCCGCACGGCATATCGATAAGTAAGGAATCCGCCAATCTGCAACAGGAACAATACCAAATAGGTTCCGCTGATCCGCTTCCACCATGATTCACGTATGGCTGACATGGGCAGGGCAACAAACAAGGTGGCGGAAAAGCTCGGCAAGCGGTGAAATGCATTCAGGAAGTCCGGGCCATCCAGACTGCTCGGCCCCTGGACGTAGCCCTGCAGTGGGAATCCTTTCTCCCGCAGGTGATTGATCAAAGCCCCGGTTCTTGGCTGCCCATAGATCTGCTGAAGCGTTAGATTCGCTGGCACCGGATAGCGGCTCAACAGGAAACCGTTGTCGCGCATCAACCCGATCGCTGCCTTGGCCGTGATGGGTGCCTCAACCCATGACGACCGCAGATGCTCTTGCGACAAGTTGGCGCTGACGACGTAGCGCAAGTTGCCTTGGCGATCCTTGATGGCATAACGGACGGGAACAATTACGACCTTGCTCACCACAGAGACTAATGGCTGGCCAATCTTGTGCTCCCACCCCTGTTTCAGTTCATCGATATAGGTGGTAAATGAAGTTTCGTTCGCCAGTGTTGCGTGGATCGTGCCGGGGGCGTTCTTGGCCGTCAGTAGCACTTCGCCATCATTCCGGATGAGCGTGACGTTGAATAGCTCGGTGTGAATTTCCCGGAACCGCTTGACCAGGATATAGGCTTGGTCGAGATCAATCTGCTCGTTCTGGCGTGTCAGGTCTTCGGCTAGCCCCTTCAAGGCAGCATACAAATGGGTGAAATAGCCGTCGGCGTTCGTCGCTTCCAATGTGGTGATAGTGGTGAGATTGGTGACGGCATCGGCCTTCTCGTCGATCCAGGCGTACCAGCCGATAGCCGCAGCCGAGAGAACGAGCAGCACTGTCAGGATGGCGGCGGTAAGGGTGAGGTTTTGGACAGAGGCTTGTCGGACGATTCCCTGATCTGAGTGTGGGGCTGGATGGTCTGAGTTCATGTCCAATTTCCTTTGCAGGCCACCTTGAAAAGGTGCTATCGCCGGACTCTACGCCGAATCAGGAAAACAGTCCCTGCTGGCCAATTGTGTACTGATCTTGCCAGGACAGCGACCAGCGGCTTAATGAGGCACACCGGCAACTCAGGAATGCCATTTTCCGACTCTGCCAGTGTCGCTTGATGGCCGGCAAGAGCCAGCTACCAAGGTCATATCCTGCCCGATTGTACGGCAGGATCACGCCGGGTACCGGCCACTCAAGACACCTTCGCTTCAGAGTTGCCAATGGCCGGAACCTCATTGCTGGCATTGATGACCTCCGTTCTCAAGAAGATCCCCTCCTCGGCGCAACCATTGATTCGCTGACGAATCCATCCCGAATTTCGTCAGCCAAATCGCCCCGTAACCCTTGCCGTTGCTGGCGGTTTCAAACCTCGTATACAAGAGTCGGTGGTCGCCGCTTTTGTTGCGGCAATTGAAACCGATGCGACAATTCCGCAATGAACTACACCGACACGCTCGCCTCCCTCAACCAGGCATCCGCCTTCGACCTCTTCCGCCTGCGCGCCGCCATCGACCGTGTCCTTGATCAGCCCGGTTGGATGACCGCCGTGCAGTCACGGTTGCGTGTCGGCCAAGCCATTGAATACTTCAACCCGCAGGCCAACCGATCCTTCAAGGGGCAACTGCTGGAAATGCGCCGCAAACAGGCGGTCGTCCTCGATCTGGAAACAAAGAAGCGCTGGCTGATTTCTTACGCGGCGATCAACCTGGACGGTGCCGACGTCGAGATCCGCGAGCAACCCAAGCAGGGGCTGAGCCGGCAATCGGTTACCGTCGGCGATGTCGTCGGCTTTGTCGATCGCGATCAGCTGCAGCGCAGCGGGGAAATCGTCCGTCTCAACGACAAGACCGTCACGCTCCAAGTCGGCCATCAGCAATGGCGCGTCGCCTACGCCCTGCTGCACCGTGTCGTGGATTCCAGCGCTTCGGGCGCCGACCTGATGGAATTGGGTGTCGTTGAGGGGCAGGCTGAGATCGTGATCGAGGATGCTGAATAAGCTCCCACGCAGGAGCATCAGGGTGACGATCTACGTTGTCACGGTTGCCCTATTCGGTGGGATCGCCTGGCAATACCCTTATCTCTTTGAATTACCGTTGCTGGCAGCGATCGGTGGTGCTTATTGGACGTTTTTCTCCGGAAAAGTCGACTCAACAAATTGACGGCATTTCCCAATATCGGGGTCATACCAGCGATGATCGGGGGGCGAAGGAATGCCGGGGTTAAAGGAATATCCAGGGGGGATGGCGCAACCTTCATGGTATGGGGGGGCTGGCGGAACATGGTAGATCCCGTATCCCTGACTAGGGGTGCCCAAACAGTTTTGTCTTGAACTCCGTTTTCGCTTCACGAATTGCGGTAACAATTTCCTGCTTAAATTCTTCGCGGCTAATACTCTCCTCGAGTTTCAGTAGCGTTGCATCAACAAGAAGTCCGCCTATCACCCCGCCGATCACCCCACCAACTAGTGTTCCAGCTCCAGGGATCACTGATCCAATTGCGCCACCAATGACGGCCCCACCTCCAGCTCCTGCAACTTTTGATGCCGCCATTTTTGCAACCGCTTTTGCGGCAGTCTTGAATATTCCCTTGCTAACGACCTTTGCTGTCATCGCGGCACCGATTCCCGCACCAACGCTTGCGCCAACAGCACCGCCGGAAGCTCTGCCAGTCAGCGTTACCGTGTCCAAATGCACGGGAACCGAGAAAATATCTTCCTTAGACATAGTTCTCACCGCAACCGTGTCCTTAATCTTGTCATCGAGTCGATTGGCTTTCAATATTTCCTCGACCGATATTCTGTATTCATCCATGACGTCCTTGTAGGTCGATGCCGCAGTCGTTAAACCGTCAGTCAACATTTTGTAGGCGTCACCTTTCTGAAGGTGCTCCGAAAGTTTCTGCTCCATATAAGCTTCGATCTCGCCAGTCAGGAGTTTTCCCAAACGCATGTATTCAGCAGTCAGGCTGTAATACCAATCAAGGTAGCTGTCGACGTTCTGCTCCATCCTGTCGAAGGCACGGGCAATCTGGCCTTCCATCGTTGCGCGGGATACATTCAACTTTCCGAACGCGACCGCTTTCGCCAACTCGATTTTTGCGATAGTTCCCGGCGAGTAGATGGCGCCGTCAATGTTTTCAACACGCTTTTCGAGAGCCCCGATTGTCTCCAAAATTTCCGGGTGCCCCTTTACCCATGCTTCGGCCCCCGCAAAGATCGGGATGTAAATGAAAATGGCCACGAAAGTCACTACTGCTGAAGTAATGAATGTCCGCATCCTTGGGATCGGAGACGGAACATCCTCTTCGGATAATGGGCCAATGACCCGTCTCATTTCATGTGCGGAGATCGAAAAGCAGGACAGCGTCGAGCAAACGTTGAAGAAGACGACGTAGGTACCCACTCAGGGCCATCGCACTCGAACATCATGACGAGCTTTTCATTTGAATTCCCAGCATCCCCATTCTGAGGTCGTCGTCCCAGCCAGCGCGCTTGAGTTTCTGGCGCAAACTGGTCTTGGCGTTGTCCGTGGTGTCCGTCCTCAGGATCGTCA
>CAMDMZ010000063.1 GCA_945902805.1 Propionivibrio dicarboxylicus
GTACTGCTCCATGAACTGTGTCATCGACAATCCCTTCTGAAACTGCACCTTGTTGATTCCCATCGCGCATCTCCTTCGTTCAAGATGCGCCTATTTTTCACCCCGGCAGGCTCACTAGATGCGCCTGCTGAACATTGTGGCTAATCAGGAAATTCGATGAGCTGGATACGCGAACAATTCACTTTCCATGACCTGCAGCGTCTGCTGTTTCGCCTCTCGGAGCACGTCAAGGCATTCCAGGGCCTGACGCCGGCCGAGATCAGCGAATTGCTCGGTTCGGCCGAAAAGTGTTCCTACGCGGCGGGCAGTTCGATCGTCAAGGAAGGCAGCGTCGGCCAGCACATGTACATCATCCTCAATGGGGAAGCACGGGTGATGAAATCCGGTCGCGATGGCGAAGTCGAGTTGGCACGCCTGATGGCGGCGGATAGTTTTGGCGAAATGGCACTTGCCGATAATGAAGCCCGCAGCGCCAGTGTGGTCGCCGACTCTGAATGCATTCTGGTTCGCCTCAACGACCACACGATCAACGCCAACCCGGAGATTGGGCTCAAGATCTATCGGAACATCGCCAAGGTACTTTCTTCGCGCCTGCGTGCAGCGGACGAGCTACTCGCCTGGCGTCTGTAGGCGGTGTTAAAGTTCCTGCAACTCCATGAATACCCGTCGTGCCTGCAAGGGTTGACCACCCAAATGGTGAGCGAGTAGTCGGCGCATCAGGATCTTGCTTTCCAGGCGAGTACGCGGATCGCTGTAGTCATCGGCAGCCATGTCGATCAGTGTTTTGCCGCGTAGTCCCTGTTCAAGCGCCGTATCGCCAGCACCGACTTTTTGTACCGGCCCGCGTTCGAGGACAAAGGCGTAATCGGCACTGGTCTGCACCGGCTCACCGCTATCTGCATCGACATCCAGCGTAAGACCGTAGCCCAGTTCGCGCAACAGGCTGATTTCGAAACGGCGTAGCTCAGGTGCATCAGCACCGCCCTGCGCCAAGGCACTCAAAGCGGCGAAATAAGTATCGAACAAGGCGGCGTGGGCATCCTCGCGCGGAAGTAGTTTGACCAACAGCTCGTTCAGGTAATAGCCGAGCATCAGGCAACGACCGGATAGCAAGGGCATGCCGCCCAGCCATTCCGCCTTGGCCAGCGTTCTCACCTCGCCGCCGCCAAACCATCCCAGTTCGAGCGGTTGAAAGGCCATGAGCATGCCGCGCATGGCGGAACGTGGCCGGCGCGCACCGCGTGCAAGCAATGGCAGGCGGCCATGATCACGACTGAACACGTCAATAATGAGGCTGGTTTCGCTGTAGGGATGGTGGTGCAGTACGAAGCAGGTCTGCCCGTCTACGCGCTGTCGTCCCATGGTGCAGGCAGCCGCCTAAGCCTAGTCGTAGCCGAGACTCTTCAGGGCACGCTCGTCGTCGGCCCAACCGCCTTTGACCTTGACCCAGGTCTCAAGCCAGACCTTGCCACCAAACAAGCTTTCCATTTCTTTACGCGCATCCGTGGACATGCGCTTCAAGCGCTCACCTGCCTTGCCGATCACGATCGGTTTGTGCGCCGCGCGATCGACGACGACGGCAGCATAGATGCGCCGCAGGTTGCCTTCAATTTCGAATTTCTCGATTTCGACGGCGATGCCGTAGGGGAGTTCTTCACCCAGATTGCGAAATAGCTTCTCGCGTAACAACTCGGCAGCAAGAAATCGCTCCGAACGATCAGTAAAATCGTCCGCATCGTAAATCGGGGTGCCTTCAGGCAAACGACTCGATACCGATTTAATCAAGTCCGCCGTGCCGTCGCCTTTCTCGGCAGACAAGGGGATGATTTCAGCGAAATCGACTTCTTTCGCAATGCCTTCGATAAAGGGCAAAAGCGCTGCCTTGTCGGCAAGGCGGTCAATCTTGTTGATCGCCAACAGGACTGGTGTCCCGGCCGGAAACATGGCAACGATTTCGCGCTCACCGGGACCCCAACGCCCAGCTTCGACAACCAGCACCACAACGTCGACATCCGACATCGCCGTGGTGACATTTCGGTTGAGTACCCGGTTCAAGGCATTCATGTGCTGACGTTGAAAACCCGGAGTATCTACGAAGACAAGTTGCGCATCGTCGGTCGTCAAAATTCCGTGGATACGATGACGGGTGGTTTGTGCCTTCTTTGAAGTAATACTGACCTTGGCGCCGACAAGACGGTTGGTGAGCGTCGATTTACCGACGTTAGGCCGACCAACGATGGCCACTTGCCCGGTTCTGAATGGAGTTGTCATTGATGGATGGCGTCGATCGCCTCGCGTGCGGCGTTTTGCTCTGCCACGCGGCGGCTGTTACCGCAACCCGTGCAGCGGATGGAAAGTTCGGGAATCAGGCATTCGACTTCGAATTCCTGAGCATGGGCTTCGCCACGGGTTTGTACCAAGCCATAGCGGGGCAAAGCCAATCGGCGGGCTTGCAGAATTTCCTGCAATGCGGTCTTGGGATCCTTGCCCGACTCATTGGGATCGACAGCGCTCAACATGGACGAATACAAACGCTCGATCAGATTACGAGCCGCGTCAAAACCGGCATCCAGATAGACGGCACCAAAGATGGCCTCCATGGCATCGGCCAGAATTGATGGCCGGCGAAAGCCACCACTTTTCATCTCGCCTTCACCGAGTTGCAGGTAATCGCCGAGATGGAGGCTATCGGCGATCATTGCGAGGGCCTCCTGGCGAACTAGGCGCGCCCGGTAGCGGGACAACTCGCCCTCGTTGATGGTCGTGAACCGCGAATACAGGGCGCTGGCAATTGTGCAATTCAGCACCGAGTCGCCAAGAAACTCGAGACGCTCATTGTTGGTACTGCTAAAGCTGCGGTGCGTCAGTGCCTGGCGCAACAAGGCGGGATCATTGAAGCGATGCCCGAGGGCGGCCCTAAACCGCTCGAATTTCATCGGCGCTTACTTCTCGCTGCTGCCCTCGAAATCGAAGACAAGACTGACGTTGGCAAACAAAGGAACCTTCTTGGCATAGGAAAATGCAATAACCAAGCGATTGTCTTCCTTGGTGATTTCGAGATCCTCATGCGAAATACTGGTGATATCTTCAATCCCTGCTCGCCTCACATACGCCGCTTGGACGCCAGACACACCGGCTTCGCGCAAGTTTGTATCCCCCGCTGTTGCCTTGACGACTTTTACAATCTTCCCGTATTCAATCCAGGCGGGCGCTACTTTCATCGCGAGCAGGGCAACCAGTGCAAAAACCACTGAGCTCATCAATAAGCCAGAGAGGCTAACGCCACGCTGATATTTCATATTCATCCCCTAGTGAAACGAGCCGACCCGCTTCAGATCGCTGAAATTAAACCAGATGAAGAAGGCTTTGCCGACCAGATTCTCATCCGGCACAAACCCCCAGTAACGGCTGTCCTGCGAGTTATCGCGGTTATCGCCCATCACAAAATAATGCCCTGCCGGCACCTCGCAACTTACGCCTTCGGCATTGTAGTTGCAATTCTGGCGGTGGGGAAAATCGGCAATCTGCGGAATAAACGACGGTGCCTGTGGTTCCACGAGAATATCGTGCTCGACTTGATCAAGCTTTTCGGCGAAACGCGGGGTGTAGAACAATCGGTCACGATCCAGATAATCGGCTTGCTGCGTTTGCGATAACTCGACGCCATTGACCGATACGCGTTTGTTGCGATAAAGAATTTTGTCGCCAGGAAGACCCACCACCCGCTTGATGTAATCGAGCGACGGATTTGGTGGATATCTAAATACCACCACGTCGCCGCGTTGCGGTGCATTCAGTTCAACCACTTTCTTGTTCAGCACCGGCAGCCGAATTCCGTAGGTGTACTTATTAACCAGGATGAAATCGCCCACCAGCAGCGTCGGAATCATGGAGCCGGACGGAATCTTGAACGGCTCAACCAGAAACGATCGCAGCAAAAACACTGCCAGGATGACCGGAAAAAAGCTGCCAATGTATTCAACCCACCACGGATCCTTAGCCCCCGCAGGCCGCTTCTTCCGCGCCCAAAAGTGATCGACTGACCAGACGATACCGGTAACAAGCGCAAGTACAAACAAGATCAAAGCAAAATTCATTCGACGTCCTTATCAGCCTCTGGCCAATGGAGATTACTTACTTATCAACCCGCAACACGGCAAGGAAGGCTTCCTGCGGAATTTCAACGCTGCCAACCTGCTTCATGCGCTTCTTACCGGCCTTCTGCTTTTCCAGCAGTTTTTTCTTGCGGCTGATGTCACCACCGTAGCACTTAGCGAGCACATCCTTGCGCATCGCCTTGACGTTCTCGCGCGCAACGATAGTGGAACCGATGGCGGCCTGAATCGCCACATCGTACATCTGGCGTGGAATCAGCTCGCGCATCTTGGCGGCAAGTTCGCGCCCGCGATAAGGTGCGTTGGCGCGATGCACGATCAGCGACAGAGCGTCGACCTTGTCGCCATTGATCAGCACATCAAGCTTCACTACGTCAGCGGCGCGATATTCCTTGAATTCGTAATCCAGCGAGGCATAACCGCGCGAGACGGACTTCAATTTATCGAAGAAATCCATCACCACTTCGGCCATCGGCATATCGTAGGTCAGTTGCACCTGGCGCCCGTGATAAGCCATATTCACCTGCGAACCGCGCTTGCTTTCGCAGAGCGTTATCACGGCGCCGAGATATTCCTGAGGGACAAATATCTTGGTCGTGATGATCGGCTCGCGCACCTCTTCCATCTTTTGGATCTCGGGTAGCTTGGCCGGATTTTCGACCTGAATCATGCTGCCATCACGCAGTAGTACCTCATACACCACGGTCGGTGCCGTGGTTATCAGATCCTGATCAAACTCCCGCTCCAGGCGCTCCTGCACGATCTCCATGTGCAACAGACCAAGAAAGCCGCAGCGGAAGCCGAAGCCCAGTGCCTGCGAAACTTCGGGCTCATATTGCAAGGACGCATCGTTTAGATGGAGCTTTTCCAGTGCATCGCGAAGTCCGTCGTACTGGTTCGACTCGATAGGATAGAGTCCGGCGAACACTTGCGGCTTGATTTCCTTGAAACCGTGTAGCGCCTCGGATGCCGGGCGATCCGCCAGAGTCACGGTATCGCCGACCTTGGCCGACTTCAGTTCCTTGATACCGGAGATGATGAAACCGACCTCGCCAGCACGCAGTTCCGGCCGTGATTTCGATTTCGGCGTGAAAACACCCACCTCTTCACACAGATGGACGGCACCATTGGACATCAACTTGATCTTGTCCTTGGTCTTGACCACGCCATCGACCACGCGAACCAACATCACCACACCAACGTAGTTGTCGAACCACGAATCGATGATCAGCGCTTTTAGCGGCCCGGCGGGATCGCCCTTTGGCGCGGGGATGCGCGCGATCACCGCCTCAAGAACGTCATCGACACCCATGCCGCTTTTGGCCGAACACGGAATGGCATCGGTCGCATCAATCCCGATGACGTCTTCGATTTCCTGCTTTGCGGTATCGGGATCGGCCTGTGGCAAGTCCATTTTGTTCAGGACCGGCACGACATCGACCCCTAACTCGATGGCGGTATAACAGTTGGCAACAGTTTGTGCCTCGACGCCTTGTGAAGCGTCAACCACGAGCAAAGCGCCCTCGCAAGCGGACAAGGAGCGACTGACTTCATAAGAAAAGTCGACATGCCCCGGCGTATCAATCAGATTCAGGTTGTAGATCTGACCATCGCGTGCTGTGTAGCTGAGCGCCGCTGTCTGAGCCTTGATCGTTATGCCACGTTCGCGCTCGATATCCATCGAATCGAGCACCTGTGCTTCCATCTCACGATCGGAAAGGCCGCCGCAGCGATGAATGATGCGATCAGCCAAGGTCGACTTGCCGTGATCGATGTGGGCGATTATTGAAAAATTACGGATATGCTTCATGGCATCAAAGCACTTGACAAAGCATCGCAATAAACACTAACTACATAATTCATATATTATTTTTCACCACGCCCTATTGCAGCACATCACACCAGCTGGTTCAATTGAGGGAGAAAATGCGGGTATGCAGATTTGGCCCGAAAAATCTTGTCCCTAATTCTTTCGAAAACCTAAGTGGCAAAGGTCAAAAAGGGCCAAAGATCTACAAGCTCTTTGAGGGGCCGGATTGTACCTTGAAGTCCGGCGAACACCCTATCAGCAAAAATCGCGGCTGCGGGTTGCCAACTGTCCCAGCCATTCGCTGTGGTCGAAAAATCGCCGCGCGACCAGGTGCACGACGATGTGATCGCCCTCGCCTTCCACCTGCAGCTGGCCCGCCACGCCCAGGAGCGGCGCACCAAGCAAAAGTCGGCGCTGGCGGGACGCCACATCCTTGAATACGACGATATTGGCGTTGCCGGTTTCATCTTCCAGGGTCAGGAAGATCACCCCGCTGGCCGTTCCCGGTCGCTGGCGACAAGTGACCAGGCCGGCGACACGCACCAGGGCTCGATCGCCACGGGCCTGCAGATCGGCAGCGGCCACATAGCGCCGAGCGGCCAACCGCTCGCGCAGCAATGCCAACGGATGTCGGCCCAGCGTCAGTCCCAGACGCCGGAAATTGGCAACGATCTCCTCACCTTCCGGTGGCGGGGCAAACGTCATTGCATCCTCGCGCGGCGCAAGCCCTGCGAACAGATCGTGCTGCAAGGGAACTGCAGCGGCCGACCAAGCGGCCTGACGGCGATGGCCCGCCAGACTTTGTAGCGCACCGGCATCGGCCAACAGGTCAAGATCACGCCGCTGCAGCAGCGCACGTCGCGCCAGATCACCCAGATCGATATAGGACGCGAAGGCCCGTGCAGCGGCAATCCGCTCGCCGGCCGCCCGTACCAGCCCGGAAATCTGATGCATGCCCAGACGTACCGCGTCACCTTCGAGTGTGCTGTGCCACGTGCTGGCGCCAACATCCACCGGCAGAATGCGTACACCGTGCCGGCGCGCATCCTGTGTCAATTGGGAAGCCGAATAAAAGCCCATCGGCTGTGAATTGAGCAAACCCACCAGAAAGGCTGCCGGCTCATGGCGCTTGAGCCAGGCGGAAACGTAGACCAGCAGGGCAAAGCTGGCGGCGTGCGACTCGGGGAAACCATATTCACCGAAGCCCTCGATCTGGCGATACAGCGACTCGGCAAACTCGGCCCGGTAGCCACGTGCCGCCATGCCGATCAGCAGCTTTTCGCGAAATGGCTCCAATCCGCCTTTACGCCGCCACGCCGCCATCGCACGCCGCAACTGGTCAGCCTCGCCCGGAGTAAAGCCGGCGGCGACGATCGCCAATTGCATCGCCTGCTCCTGGAACAAGGGCACGCCCAAGGTCCGCTGCAATACCTCACGCACCGCCTCGGACGGATAACTGACCGGTTCCAGCCCCTGCCGTCGCCGCAGGTAGGGATGCACCATCTGGCCCTGGATCGGTCCTGGCCGCACAATCGCGACTTCCACCACCAGATCGTAGAAACGCCGTGGTTGCAGACGCGGCAGCATGGCCATCTGCGCCCGTGATTCGATCTGAAACACGCCCACCGTGTCGGCACGCGAAATCATCTCGTAGGTTTCCATATCCTCGGCAGGAATATCGGCCATGCCCAATTTCACGCCGCGCCGCGCCGAGACACAGTCGAGCGCCTTACGAATCGCCGTCAGCATGCCCAGAGCGAGCACGTCGATTTTCAGCAAACCAAGTGCGTCAATGTCGTCCTTGTCCCACTGAATCACCGTGCGCTCGGCCATCGCCGCGTTTTCGACCGGCACCAGACGATCAAGACGCTGGCGGGCGATAACGAAGCCGCCGACATGTTGGGTCAAATGGCGCGGAAAGCCGACCAGTTGCCGCGCAATACCTATCCAGCGCTGTACTGCGAGATCGGCGGCATCCAGCCCGGCTGCGGCGAAACGCGCCGGCCACTCGTCTTTCTTGTCCCACCAAGCCAGGTTGGCAGCCAGCCGATTGATCGCGTCGAGCGAAAAACCCAGCGCCCGCCCGGCATCGCGCAAGGCGCTGCGGCTGCGATAGGTGATCACGGCCGCTGCCAACGCGGCACGCTCGCGACCGTATTTGGCGTAGATGTGCTGGATCACCTCTTCGCGGCGCTGGTGTTCAAAATCGACGTCAATATCCGGTGGCTCGTCGCGTTCGCGCGAAATGAAACGCTCGAACAACATACTGGCCCGCGCCGGATCGACTTCGGTGATGAAAAGGGCGTAACACACCGCCGAATTCGCCGCCGAACCGCGTCCCTGGCACAAAATCCCCTGTTCCCGTGCCCAGGCCACAATGTCATGCACGGTCAGGAAATACGGCGCATAACGCAGCTCCGCAATCAATGCCAACTCATGCGCCACCTGCGCCGCCACCTGGGGTGGAATTCCCTGCGGATAGCGCAGTAACAAGCCCTCCTCGGTCAATTGCCGCAGCCAGGAATCGGGCGTTTGGCCAGTGGGAACAATCTCGTCCGGATACTCATAGCGCAATTCGTCAAGCGAAAAGTTGCAACGGACAGCAATCACCTGTGTCTGGGCCAAAAGTTCCGCTGGATACAGCCGGGCCAGCGCCAACCGGCTGCGCAGGTGCCGCTCGCCATTGGCAAACAATGCGGCGCCGGCCTCGGCCAAGGTGGTATTCAGCCGCAAGGCCGTCAGGGTGTCCTGCAAGGGACGACGCGACCGCACATGCATATGCACATCGCCACTGGCCACCAGAGGCAAGTTTACGCGCATCGCCAGCGCCTCCAGATTCGCCAGCCGCTCGCGGTCATCCGGTTGCAGATGACGCTCAAAGCTAATCCAGGCTCGTTCGGGGAAATGCTCGGCCAGCCAACGGGCGTTTTGCTCCTCATCCGCCGTCCCACCAGCACCGACTTTTTGCAGTAACAGCGCCAGGCAATCCGGCACACCGCCACCATCCCAGCCGGCCAGATCATTGCGCGTCAGATGATAGTTACCCTTGCCGGCACGGCGTCGGCCCAGCGTAATCAGTGCCGACAAATTGCCATAACCCGCCCGATTACAGGCCAATAAAACCAAACTCATGCCGCAGGCCAGATGCAGTTCGGTACCATGAATCAGTTTGATTTGCGCCTCTTTGGCCGCCAAATGCGCGCGCACACTGCCGGCAAATGAACATTCGTCGGTAATTGCCAGGGCTGAATAATTCAATTCAGCCGCGCGTGCGACCAATTCATCCGCATGGGATGCTCCACGCAGAAAACTGAAATTGGACAGGCAATGCAGCTCGGCATACGCCGAAAGCGTATTCATGTTATTTACAAAGATATAAAAACCAATACAATCCAGCGACGGCTTTTAAATCCGGATTCAAATAAAACCCACTTCAGGAGTAAATCATCCATGGACATTTCCCAACTCTCGATTCCCGAACTTGAAGCACTGCAAACTCGTATTCCTAGCCTCATCGCAAAAAAGAAAGCCGAAGAAAAGCAATCGGTTATTGACGAAGCAAAGGCATTGATAACGGCCAAGGGATTCACGCTTGAAGATCTGTTCGGCAAAACCATTGGCACCCGCAAGGGCGCCCCACGCGGCCCCGTTGCCGTCAAGTATCGCCATCCGCAAAATGGCAACCTGACCTGGAAAGGGCGCGGTCGCAAACCGGACTGGATTTTGGAGTGGGTCAATAGCGGCAAAACCATCGAAGAACTGGCGGTTTAAGCTAATCGGGTTAATCACGGCTGCTTTTACGCAAACCAGCCGTGAATAAACCAGCCGGAAGAATTTTCCTGTTGGCGGAATATCCAGCACCAGCGCTGTGCGGCATCAAGGGCAATAAAGTAATCGCGCCGTACGTCGCTTTCATTCTCATTGCTATCCCACCAGCCGGCTTCGATCCGTTCTGGTCCGGCTAACAGAGTTAATTCACCCCGATGTTGGGGCCGCCCGTTCCGCTCTTTGAGTGCCTGCGGTTTATTGAGTAACCAGAGCGGACGCGGAAATGCCGAGAGCACGGCGCTATTGTCGATTTTAGCTTGGGCAACCAGGCGCCGGGTCGCACATTCCGGACGGTGATCGGCATGGCTTGTCAGACGCTGCAGTGCGCCTTCGCCGAGCCGGGCCGTAAAACGATCAAGCAACTCGGCCAGCGCTTCACGATTTCCTTCCCCATCCCCGGATACGCCGCCGGAAACCCCATCGAACAAACCGCCACTGCGCGCCTCACGCAATTCGGTATGCTCGACAAGCAGCGTCAGAGACAAGGCCGCCGCCGGCAAAACCAGACGCTCCAATCGTTCTTTCAACACCCGCTCGATGCGCGCCACGCTATGCACCGGGGCACTGAAGCGCAGACTAAGCTCGGTAAATTCGGTGCGACCATGCTCGATACGCCAGGTCAGTTCGCGGGCAGCGGCATTGCGCGCGGCCAACCAACCGGTGAGCGTCACGATCAGGCGCCGTGCGGCAAACAGGAGTACCGGCGCGATCTCCACCGGGGCCGGCAATTCAATCCGATGCGAAAAGTGATCAGGGAATACAAACCATCGCGGCGGATCATCGATCTCGCCCAAGGCTCGCGCCAGATCAAGCACGAAGGCCTTACCCAAGCGCGTGGCCAAGGCCGCACGCGGCAAGGCCAGCACATCGCCCAGTCGCCGCAAACCAAAACTGCTGAGGCGCAGCATCACTTCCGGCGTTGGCTGCAAAACATCGAGCGGCAGGGTTTGCAAGGCCGTCAAAGTGCCCGCGCGGTCGATGCAGACGCTGCCATCGCCAGCACGCGCCAACCACAGTGACGCACGCGGTGTTGAGGCCAACGCGAGGTTAAAACGCAGATCCTGCAGCGCCAGATCGCTCCGCACCTGTTGCAACAGACTGGGCAATCCGCCGAATAGTCGCAGACTACCGGCGATTTCCATGCTCAAAGCCTGCGCCGCAGGTTGCAACGTGACACGCGGCGTAAAGCGGCCAGCCCAGCAGGCCAGTGCCGCCCACGTCTCAGGCGACGACGGTGAGCGGTCGTCCGGGAACGCGGGGGAGAGTGTCAGCCACAGCATGAGTAACGCGTCGCAAGGACGCCGGGCGCGTTATCGTCAGCCGCAAGGAGTGGCGCAAAGGCATACCACGCCGCTTCAGCACGTCCACTTGCAAGGCATCGCCCTGTGCCGCCAGGCGCAAGCGCAAAGGAGCCGGCGAACTTTGCTCCGCATCGCGCGCCGGACGATAAAGAAAGGCACTGGCGGCCCCCTCATGCGCAGCAGCCTGCAATCGGCGCACATTGTTGGCGGTGAGCGATGTCGTCCTCCCCATCCAGAGCAGCGTTGTCGACACGGCACCACCGCGCAAGGCTTCAACGGTCGCCCAGAGACAGTCACGGGTCTTTTGTGGAGCCACCCAATACACATGATCAAGCCGGACCCCGGCCGCCGCCCAGGCGGGGGCATGCGGCAAACCATAGTCTGAAGATGCAGACTCGGCGGGTGCAATCAGGACCACGACACCGCCCGCTGCCGTCAGTCGTGCCAGTGCCGGCAGCAACAAGGAGACTTCACCGATCCCGGAATGTTCGTACAGCAACTCCGTCAGGTGACCGCGTGGCCAGCCGCCACCAGGAAGCTCAGCATCCAATTCGGCGAATCCACTCGAAAAAGTCGGTGCTGGCGAGACGGCGATCGCATCGCCACGCCAGATATCAGGCCGCGCCAGAACCGCCGCCAAGGCAGAATTCACAGCAAACCACCCTCACGAATCAGCCCGACGGCAATGCCTTCAATAACCAGCGGCTCGCGTTTGGTATCCACCAGAATCGGCTCGAAATCCCGATTCTCGGGAAGTAACTGGACCATGGCGCCCCGCTTCTTGAAACGCTTGACGGTAACCTCATCGCCCAACCGCGCCACCACGATCTGGCCATTAGTGGCCTCACTGGTGCGATGCACCGCCAGCAAATCGCCATCGAGAATCCCCACCTCGATCATCGACAAGCCACGCACACGCAAGAAAAAATCAGCACGTGGCGAAAACAGCTCGGGATCGACACGCACATTCCTGAGTTTGTTTTCCACCGCCAGTAACGGACTGCCCGCAGCCACTGACCCGAATAGCGGTAAGCCGAGTTGCTCGACCAGACGAATACCACGTGCCGAACCGGCCTCCAGAGTGATCACGCCCTTGCGTGCCAGAGCCTTGAGGTGCTCCTCTGCGGCATTGGGCGAGGCAAAACCAAAGGCACTGGCAATCTCGGCGCGCGTCGGCGGCAAGCTGAAGACTTCGCAACTGTTACGAATGAAATCGAGAATTTCCTGTTGTCGGGCGGTCAGCTTGTCAGCCATGGTCGTGCTCCTGATGTGTGGGTAACTGTTTTTTTATACAGTACACGAAAAAAACTGAAAATACCAGCGCAATCGATGAAAAATCCCTCGTTCTTGCACCACATAATCTGTAGTCGCACTGCTACAGTGCACCGTCAACTTTTTCCGCAATTTCACGCCCATCACATCCATCAAGGATTGACATCGATGACCATATCGCGCATCACGCTGCAAACATCTGCTTTCTTCCTTGTGAGCCTAGTTACCAGCGTGGTCATGGCCCAGAGCCCGACCAAGCCGACCCCGAACGCCACCACGAACCAGACCTACCTTACCGTCAATGGCAAGATCATTCCCAAGGCGCGTGCCGACCTATTGGCCAGCATGTTGCCGCCGTCCAAGACGCCAGGCGACGCTGAAGCGATGCGCAAAACGCTGGGTGATGAACTGGTGCGGCGCGAACTCGCGGCTCAGGAAGCCAGCAAACGTGGGATCGATACTCGTCCCGAGGTCCGGGCACAGATCGACATGGCCATTCAGGGAGTCTTGGTTAATGCATACCTCGCCGACTATCTGCGCGAGCATCCGGTCACTGACGAACTGGTCCGGCGCGAATATGAATCGATTCGGTCGGCCCTTGGCACCAAGGAATACAAGGCACGACACATCGTGCTGGGTTCTGCGGCCGATGCGCAAGCCGTCATCGATAAACTCGGTCGTGGCACAAAGTTCAGCGACCTGGCCGCGCAATCGCAAGACCGTCTCACCAAAGATCGCGGCGGCGATCTGGGCTGGATTAACGCCGCAACCTATATGCGGCCATTTTCAGAAGCCCTGACCAAACTGCAAAAAGGCGCCTACACGTCGAAACCAGTGCAGACCGACTTCGGCTGGCACGTCATTCTGCTCGATGATGTCCGGGACCTCAAAGTACCGACTATGGCTGAAGTCAAGCCGCAGTTGCTGCCACGCCTGCAGCAGCAAATTGTCGAACGTCATTTCAGTGAGCTACGTACCCGGGCGAAAATCGAATAAGCCAATACTCAAGCTCAAAGCCATCCGCGCAAGGCAGAGCACTACCGTGCTAAGTCAGGAATAGACACCGGTTGCCCGTCTTCATTGCAAGGATAGCCCCGACATAGCCCGCTATTGTTTGACCGTTAGCTCTTATTCCCGCTTCTCAGCCGAGGTTGCCATGAACGCCAAGCGTACCCACAGTCGTACCGAAGCTTCTACCGCCGGTCGCCGCCGCAGCAAGTCTGCCATCCGCAAAATTTTTGTCCTCGACACCAATGTGTTGATGCACGACCCAATGAGCCTCTTCCGTTTCGAAGAGCACGACGTTTTCGTGCCCATGATGACGCTGGAAGAGCTTGACGCCAACAAGAAGGGCATGTCCGAAGTAGCGCGCAATGCGCGTCAAGCCAGTCGCATGCTGGATGAAATTGTTTCCGGTGTCGAGGATGACATCAAAAATGGTATCGACTTGACCGGGCCATCTCACGACATCGCCACCGGACGCCTGCTGCTGCAGACCGAAGCCATCACCAGCGTATTGCCAAGTTCGCTGCCGACGGCCAAGGCCGATAACCAGATCATTGCCGTCGTCATGCATCTGGGCGAGCAGTTCACCAAACGCCCCGTGATCCTGGTCTCGAAAGACATCAATATGCGCATCAAGGCCCGCGCTCTGGGCCTCGAAGCACAGGATTACTTCAATGACAAGGTGCTGGAGGATACGGATCTTCTCTACACCGGCACCATGGAGCTTCCCGCCGACTTCTGGGAGACGCACGGCAAGGGTCTCGAGTCGTGGAAGAAGGAGAGCCGCACCTATTACCGGATCAAGGGGCCGCTCTGTCCGGACTTCCTGATCAACGAATTTGTCTGGCAAGAAGGGCCGCAACCTTTGCAAGCCTGGGTAAAAGTCGGCTCTGGCAAGACGGCGGAGCTCGAAACGCTGATCGACTACAGCCATCAGAAGAATGCCGTCTGGGGAATTACAGCACGCAACCGCGAACAAAACTTCGCTCTCAACCTGCTGATGAATCCGGATATTGACTTCGTCACGCTGCTTGGACAGGCGGGTACGGGCAAGACCCTCCTCACATTGGCTTCGGCACTGACGCAGACACTCGAAACCAAGCTCTTCAGCGAGATCATCTTCACCCGGGTCACGGTCCCCGTCGGCGAGGACATCGGCTTCCTTCCCGGTACCGAAGAAGAAAAAATCGAGTTACCACCTAGCCAAGTCACATTTCGACTAACTCATTGTGATATCAATTACTTACATCAATAGCTAAATAGTTACGAGTAACAGTTACGAAGTAACAATTTATGAACACCAAAGCACTTTGGTATCCACCGAGCAAAAGAAAGGAACAAGAATGGTTGTTCAACCCAAGAAACTGAAGAAGCGCGTATACATTTTAGATACGAACGTCCTGATTCACAGCCCTGAATCGATATATACGTTTGATGAGCACACTGTCTTCCTTCCACTTCGCGTCCTTGAAGAGCTTGACACACATAAGCGCGGCACAACTGAGGTAGCACGCAATGCAAGACAGGCCCATCGATACTTAGAGGAGTTGTTGGGTGACTTGGACCTTGGCCATATAGACAAAGGAATATCTATCGGAAAAGGGAAAAATGCTGGGATTCTACGTTTTCAAACTTTCCCTATCCCGCGCCGAGACCGGGCTGATGATGAAATAATCGATGTCGCTCTTTACGCCACTGAAAAACTTTTTAATGACGGAAAAACATCAACCATTCTCGTCACAAAAGATATTAATCTTAGAATTCGCGCCCTATTGCATGGAGTAATAACAGAGGATTACACCCATGATCAGACTCCATCTCTCATAGGTGAAGGCGAGCTATTGTTTGGCGGACAAATTGAAATTTCGAATCAAATGTGGAACAAGAAGGGCGTTACAATCGACGCCAAACGAATAGCCGGAAAAGATGTATATACAATTCAAGCCGACTACGTTAACAATTGGCCAATTAACACAAGAGTATTCTCCGATCGTTTTGATGGAATTCTAAGAAATGTAACAGGCAATACCGCCACAATTGAATTACTTCCTGAATTCGGTCCAAAACATTCGGTATGGGGTATTTCAGGAAGAAATGCAGAGCAAAATTTTGCTCTTTCAATACTAAATGATCCTGAGATAGATTTCGTCACACTAGCTGGAGATGCTGGAACAGGAAAGACGTTACTGGCACTCGCGTCAGGTTTGCAACAAGTGTTTGAAAATCAAATATACGATGAAATTATTGTCACACGAGCAATGGTGCCTTTGGGTCAAGATATTGGATTTTTGCCGGGATCGGAGGAGGAGAAGGTCGGGCCATACCTCGGGGCATTGCATGACGCAATTGAATTGCTTACCAATACTACGGAGAAAGATAGCTGGTCACGCAAAGTAAGTTCAGATTTAGTTATGAGTCGCATTAAGATAAAGTCAACTTCGCTAATGAGAGGTAGAAGTTTTCAAAAAAAGTATTTTCTAATTGATGAAGCACAAAATCTCACTTCACGGGAAATAGTTAGCTTGATTAGTCGTGCGGGACAAGGGACAAAGGTTGTCTGTATTGGAAACCTGAAACAAATTGACACCCCGTATCTGACTGCGACAACATCTGGATTTAGTTACGCTATCGATAAAATGTCAAATTGGGAGCATTCAGCGCATATAACATTACAGTCCGTAGAGAGGTCACGACTTGCGGTTCATGCGAGTCAGGTCTTTCAATAGACTTTTTAGTTTCTTTGCCAGAAAACTTTAATTCCAAATTTGCAATTAACGCCAGCAAAACTTATATTGTGAGTCTGTTGCCTTATATTTGGTATTCATGGCATTGAACAGAATTCCCTCTTTACCGGTGCTGTCGATGCCGGACTTTCTGGCGAACTAAGGAAGCGAAGTGCAGAGTGACTCGGTTGGAGGACTGATTTTGCTGCATCGAGTGCAAAGCGGCAGACAGCGCGTGCTTCGCAACAGGGCACATCCTTCGTTTTGTACTGTACTCGAAATACCGAAAATCAGTTTGTGAGCTTCCCTCCAATTGCGTGATCCAAATCCCACCTATTCCAGTGACCTCAGTCTCTTACGATTAGGGCAAGCATCCAAAGTTCGAAGCCTGGGCTCGTTCGGCGAAGCTGAATGAGCCAGGAGGCAAGCGAAGCGCGGCAGGAACGAAGCGATGTGCTGTAGCGCGTGAGGAGCAGGTATCTGTGGATGGCGCCGGAAATGCTACCAAACAGAGCGGGCTTTACGTCGAAGATTGTCTTGGCTATCTATATTCTGCTACTAGTCAGCGATCGGAAATTCGGCTAAATCCGCGGTTGGAAAGTTCGGAAGTTACGCATTCCTCCCCAAAGACAGCTCCATCGTCGAAAACAATCAATGGAGCGTCGCAATTTGGGTTTTGCCAAACATCCTTGACGCGCCGTACCCTGTAGTCACTTCCAACACGTAGCACCATGTCGATTTGTGCGACCCGGGGATGGTTTGATTTCCTTTCAGTCAACACCCCGACAATGTCATCGGTCATAACGCGGCTTATCAGTGTTTGGTACATTGATTGTGCTTCTAACTGGATGATGTAGAACGGGGTGGTGCCTTCAACATTAACCCAGGCAACCTGACTTACCCCTTGGTTTTGGGTGGATTCAGGGGGAACCAACGATTCTGAATTGACATAGAACATATAACCTCCACGCAAAAAATAGATTCTAATTGTGCCCCAAAAGCGGCTGACTTAAAAGCAGCAACGGACAATATTAACGTCCTGACCAAATCGAAAGTCAGGACATGATTGCGGAATCGGCACGGCAGGTGCTCGGTAATAACTTGCGAATGCACCGGGCAAAACGGAAATGGTCTCAGGAGAGGCTGGCACTCGAAGCGCAGTTGCACAGAACATTTCTCGCGCACACCGAGCGGGGAGCAAAAAACATTTCCTTGGATAGCATCGAGAAGCTTGCTCGGGCTCTGGAGGTGGATGTCTGGGAGCTTTTGAAACCAGAGGTTCCCTAACCGCAATATTGGGCTTGGCCAAACGTTTTGGCACTCTTGAGTCAGCGCCAGTCTTAGCATTCCATCGCGACTCTCGACTACGGGTGGAAATCCCCGCGGGCCATCGACTCGTGCGTGACCCAAGTTGAGGCCGAAATCGGGATGATTCCCGGACAGCATTGTCTTCCGGCATACCCCGGTCTTTGTCGCCGCCGATGAGGCAGGGAACGTAAGGGCACAGGAACGGCGGCGAGTGGTGCCTTGGGGTGTCGGTGTGACTTGGTCGAACCGGACGCTTGGATGACGGATTCAGGAAGTACTGCCATGCCACGACATCGTCGGTGAGGGTATTCATAACGTGGTCAAACAGGTCGAGGCGAACTACGACCGGTTCGACGTTTTGCTTTACATAACGGCGGCCACGCTTGTATTTCGATTCAGACCTGCTAGGACTCAAACCGACAGGCGAGTTGGAAGCTTACTCGCGAATTTTGCGGAAGATGCCTGTCGCATCGAGAGAAAAATCGCTAACAAGAAATAGACTACACCAGTTAGTAAGGTCGTTGCTCCAGCCCATTTATTGAAAATTGTGGCCCTTGATCAATAGATTGTTCCAAAGTGTGCAAATGCAGCCCAGTGTGCTGGGTGATCATATTCCTTCCGGGTAGTTAAGATTGCGTTTCGGAGTGCTTCGCTTGGGTAGTTTGATCGCAACTCTGAAACGAAGGCATCCATAAGAGCAGCAGTGGAGTCGTCATCAACATTCCAGAGACTCATAAGAACCCGTGGTACTCCTGAGATTTGAAACCCGCGTGCAAGTCCAATTACGCCTGCATCATTTACCTGTCCAAGACCAGTTTGGCACGCACTAAGAACGGCAAGCTTCGCTTTGAATCTGGTCTTCTGAATCTCTAATGCAGTCCATCTGGACTCTTCGATGGAGTTTCCTGATAGCGCCAAAAAACTCGACTTGAGAGGTTCTATCTCGCTGGCTACGCCATGTGTTGCCAAGTAAAGCACTGATGCTTCCTTTGCCATTGGAATGATTTCCCGTTTCGTTGCCGCCGAACCCAAGAGCGGGACTGTGCCAAGTAGATGCGCTGCGCGTTGTGCTTCTCGCTCAGCTCCTGGTAACTGAGGAAAATACCATTTGGCATCCGGAAAATATTTTGGATTACCAACTATCAATGCCTTGCCTATCGGACTACTTTTTGAACCTTTTCCTGCACTCTCTCCAAACCATGACCGACCACCATCGCCCAGTTCGTAAAGACTTGGCGCTACGGTTATAGCCGCACGGTCTATTAAATGCGCACCTTGCCCAGGAGGTCTGAGTAATGCAAAAGGAGTTGTCGAAATATCAAGTGCCGGTACAACGACAATGTGCGATGCATCAGAAATTTTCTCTCCGACAATTCCCGGAAGGAGTACGTTGGACACGTTTTCGATGGCATGGTTAATGTTTTTATTTGACCAATGAACAACCTCTGTCGATTTAGGCTTTGACTCAGTGCCCCTCCTTTGCGGAAGCCTACTGCCTTGGTTGATATCAATGTCAAGTGATGTACGCAACTCTGATAGCATCGAAGACAACTGGGACCTAGTAATAAGAAGGCGGCCTCAAATCTGAAGTGCAACACCTGATCGAGTAAGGTGTGCGCATGGAAGAACAAACGAAGTATCGCCAGTTGCAACCGGAAGAGCGGATGACGATTGCTAGCATGAATCAGCAGGGATCCAGCCTGCGGGCCATGGCCCGC